>CAZPBY010000021.1:0-98773 GCA_964584785.1 uncultured Solibacteraceae bacterium | reverse complement strand
TCTTTTCCCTTAACAACCGGTCACAATGGGGGCGTCCTTTCTTATAGCGTTAGCCCGCCGAAGCAGCGACTCGGTGTCCCGGCGTATACTTCGTGAGGATGGATTTCGAATGGGACGCGGAGAAGGATCAACAGAACCAGGCCAACCATGGAGTTTCGTTCGACGAGGCCTCGACGGTGTTTGGTGATCCATTCGCTCTCACCATTGGCGATCCAGATCATTCTTGGGAAGAACAACGGTTTCTGACGACCGGTCATACAAATGGCCAGCGCCTCGTCATCGTGTCGCATGTCGATCGTGAAGAACGAATTCGGTTGATCAGCGCACGAGATGTGACGGCTGCCGAACGCCGAAACTATGAAGAAGAACCAAAATAAGCCAGCCGACGACGAAATGAGACCTGAATATGACCTCCGTGGAGGTGTTCGCGGCAAGTACTACGAACGCTACAAGCAAGGTACTAACGTGGTCTTGCTCGACTCGGATTTGGCCAAAGTGTTTCGTGACTCCGCCACTGTCAACGAAGCTCTTCGTCGTTATCTTTCGGAACATGGGGCTCCCCCGGTTCTCCCGGGGGGCGGGCTAACAAAGCGTTGAACTCGACGCCGCTGTGGTCGCTATCGCGTAAACAGGGAAATATAAGGTCCCCCAAACAAATCGTTGCAGCCGACAAGCCGTGCGCATGGGAAATTCGAAGCGCCGCGGCTTCGCCAGTCTGGCATTACACACGATATCTCCGAGGAAACCGGACAAGGTACCCGACTGGGGCGAGCCAGGTTCCCAATTCATTCACACGTTCTTGACATCGTGCCGGGAAGTGATGTCTAAATGTCCGCCTCAGGAGATGCAGGAATGCCTAGCAAGGAAAACACTCGACGACGATTCATGGCGCACTTTGCAAGCATCGGTCTCGGCGCGACGATGCTGCCGGAAATCCTTTGGGCCAAAGTGCAGGAATCCACGAACCAGAAAATCACGCTGGAGATGGTGAAGGACGCTCTCGCGCTCACCGGACTTCCATACACCGAAACCGAGGCAACCAATCTCGTCAACACGGCGAACAACAACCTCGCGTCATTCGAACGTATCCGCGACTTTCATATCCCGCTCGACGTTTCGCCGCCCTATCATTTCAGCGCGCTGGTGCCTGGCATGACACCCAACAAAAATCGGGAATCGTTCGTCATCAGCAAAGCACCGCCGGTGAAAAAGCCGGCCAATATGGAGGACATTGCCTTCCTTCCGCTGAGGCACCTCGCGGAATTGATCCGCACGAAGCAGGTCTCGTCGGTGGAATTGACGAAGATGTACCTCGAGCGACTCCACCGTTATCAGCCCAGACTGAACTTCGTCGTGACTTTCCTTGATGACGTCGGCATGGCGCAGGCCAAACAGGCGGATGCGGAGATCGCCGGCGGAAAGTACAAAGGGCCACTCCACGGTATCCCGTGGGGTGCGAAAGACATTATCTCGGTAAAGGGATATCCGACCACATGGGGCACGGCGCCATTCAAGGATCGTGTTTTCGATTACGATGCCAGCGTCGTTGAAATGTTGCGTGATGCGGGAGCCGTGTTGATCGCGAAACTCACGACCGGAGAGTTGGCGTCCGGCGACAACTGGTTTGGCGGTCAAACGAAGAGTCCGTGGGATCCCACGCAAGGATCGAGTGGATCGTCCGCAGGGCCGTCGTCCGCAACAGCCGCTGGTTGTGTGGCCTTCGGAATCGGATCGGAGACGAGCGGTTCCATTCTAAGCCCTTCGGCTCGCTGCGGCCTTCCTGGCTTGCGTCCCACATTCGGACGAGTCAGTCGCTACGGGATCATGGCACTCTCATGGACACAGGATCGCATCGGACCTCTCGTGCGTTATGCCGAAGATGCGGCGCTGGTCATGCAGGCGATCGCCAGGCCCGACGGTCGCGATATGAGCGTTTCAGACATCCCGTTCAACTGGAACGCGAACCTGGATATTCGAAAGCTGCGCGTCGGCTACATCAAAGAGTCGTTTGACAACATCACGGATGCGGATGCGAAGGCACGAAATCAAAAAGTTCTCGACACGCTCGCATCGCTCGGCGTGACGAAACTGATTCCGATCACCGTCCCGGAGAACGTCACCGCCAATCGAAGCATCGGCGGATTCGGTGTCGAGTCGACGGCGTACTTCGACGAATTGCGACGTGCTGGAAAAATGAATGGCTCACGCGGAGGCGGAGGCGGCGCAGGTAGTCGACTGACGAGTGCAGTGGAGTACCTTCAGTCGCAACGCATACGGATGATTATGATGATGGATCTCGCCAAAGCCACTCAAGGCGTCGACGTCTATCTTGCGGCGGGCGGAGGTGGCGGCGGTGGCGCGAGAGGCGGTGCTCCGGCCGCAACAGCCGATTCCACGGCAGCCGACGGCGCGCGTGGAGCCCGTGGGGCGCGCGGAGGCGGAACCGGCGGAGGTCGCGGCGGAGCGAACAACGTTCCGACCAGCGGCGCTGCCGCTCATTCCGGCATGGCTAATGCCGCGTGCTACCCGGCGATGAACCTTCCCAACGGCTTCAATGCCGCCGGTTCACCCACGAATTGCACCGTCTTTGGTCGTCCGTTCAACGAAATGGAAATCATCGCGTTGTCCAAGGCATATCAGGACGCCGCAGGTTACCACTTGATGAAACCCACCAAGCTGGACAGTTGAATTCTGAGTCTCAAAATTCACTAGGTTTTCAAAAGTCCGAGCGAGCCGGGAGAGGTATAGCCCGGGAAAACCTGATCGGCCTTTTGGCCGAGATGACCACTAACTAGTTCGCCCAGGACGTCACGAAAGTCCGTCGTTATGGCCAGGTCGCGGCCTTCGTAGAGTTGTTCCTGTTCCAGTCCGGGCCATCGTCCATAAACCTTTCCGCCGCGAACGGGACCTCCGAGAACCATCATCACATTGCCGTGTCCGTGATCGGTTCCGGCATTGCCGTCTTCACGAGCCGTTCGGCCGAATTCAGACATCGTCACGAGCACAATGTCCGCCATGCGATCGCCCATGTCGTGCACGAAAGCGGCGAGCGATGTCCCAAACTGTTGGAGGAGTGTCCCCAGCTGAGGATTCTCGTTGCTGTGATGATCCCAGCCATTGATGTCCGCAAACGCCGCTTCAAGCCCGACGTCGGACTTAATCAATCGGGCGATCTGCTGCAAGCTGCGTCCGAACTCGCCGACGTACTGAGAACCTGCCACCGGCGTGTAGGGGCGTTTATTGACGGACTCGATCATCTTGAGCGCATCGAAAGTTCCCTTTCCCTGCGTCATCAACTGCCGGTCCGCGGTGGTCGCATACATGGACTCCAGCACTCCAGCCGTATCCTGATTTTTCACCTGAAACTGCTGAAGATCGTTGAGGGCGACGCCGCCGCGACTGCCCCGCAGAGTCCGTGGAAGCTTTGTGCCCATGGCGATGGCACGGATCGGTGATGTGTCGGCGGATTGAGGAGGGAGAGCGCGATTCAACCAGCCGTCGTCCGCGATCCGTCCGGGTGTTCCGGATTCCATGTAGTCCTGCGCTTCGAAATGCGATCGATTCGGATCCGGAGAGCCGCTCGCGTGAATGAGCGCCAACTGGCCGTCAGCCCAGAGCGGCTTCAACGCCTGCAGTGAAGGGTGCAGGCCAAAGCGTCCATCCAGGTCGATGGCGCCGTTGGTCTTTCCAGGCTGCGGTATGGCAATGGAGGGTCGAAGATCGTAATAACGTTTTTCAGAAAACGGAACGACGATGTTCAGACCATCGGCAGCCCCGCGCTGGAAAATCGCAATCAGGATCTTCCGTTTGGATTCCGTCTGCGTGCCGGCACGCAGCAGCCACGATGGAGCCATACCGACGCCGGCAACAGCAATGGCAGAAGAGCGAATGAAATAACGTCGTGAAAGCATAATTACCTCTTTTGAAATTCGGGCGAACTCAGCACCACGCCGGTGAGCATTGAGGGAGTGACTTCCTTGCCTTGTATTCCCTTTTCGATTGCCGCCAGCATCGCCGCTGAAGGGGCCAGGTTCAAGATCTCGCCGGCTACTGCCGCCGGCGGTTTGAAATTAAACCGGCTGACATCAGTCTTCACTCCGGCCACCTGCCCACTCGTCAACGCATTCGCGAAATTGATTCGACCCATGATCCCGGCGGTGTTCGTCCATGCTTCGCCCGTATTCGGGTAACCCGTCGGTTCGATCTTTCCGTAAAGGGGTTCACCGAGATCGCCGATCTGTTGCGCCAATGCAAAAGTATCCGTGACATCCGCATTCAGCGCGCGAACAGCACTCACGACCATTTCGAGCGGGGACTTGATCTTCGCCTGCCACGCGCCTTCTGAAAGAAACTCGACTGAACTGAACATGGTTTGAAGAACGGCCCGCAGATCCCCGTCGGTTTTCGTGAAGGTGTCGGCCATGCGATCGACAAGCTGCTGCGGTGGATCGTCGGCAACGAAGCGCTGTGCGAGTTTTCTGGATATGAATTTTGCGGTCGATGGATGGTGAACGAGGATATCGATGACATCCAAACCGTCCTGCTCGCCGCGTCCCGGCGGCAGCGTATGCCCAAGAATCACTTTCTCTTTTCTGTCGTGGAACCCGGGATTGAATTGGAACTCCGCGTATTTGCCGACATCGTAAATGGACCAGCCGGTGAAGGCGCGCGCAACGGCAATGACGTCTTCCTGAGTGTAGCCTCCGTTGACACCGAGCGTGTGCAGTTCCATTAATTCACGTCCGTAGTTCTCATTCAGTCCCGGTCGTCGCGGAGGGACACCGCCGGGACCGGCAAAAGTGGGAAAGTCGTCTCGCGGCGTCTGCGATTGCCAGTTGTCGAGATACAAGAGCATCGCTGGATGATGGGCTGTCGCCAGCAGCAGGTCCTTGAAGTGTCCCAGCACGTGCGGGCGAATGGCGTCGCGTTCATAGCTCGTGAGCAAAACGCGATCCTGGGCTTTCCCGTTGAACACATTGAAGTGATTCACCCAGAAATCGACGAGCACTTCCTCCAACTGTCGATTCGAATAGATCGCACGGTACAGTTTGCTCTCGATCAATTCGGAGTTCGCCACTTCCTGAGGTTGCCTGGCCGCCAGCGACTCGCGCCGCAGGTCGGGCAGATCCGTGAACGCCTGCGGTTGCAGCACACGTATCACTTGACGGCGCTTCTCGGGATCGAGGGAATTGAACAACGCGCGCCTTTCGTCGGCGGTCCCACGATTCGCGATGCGCATCTGTTCCGGCGTGAGGAGGTCGGTCAGGCGGGGCATGAGGTTTCGAATTTCCTTTTGCCGCGCCTCCTGATCCGCCTGGCGTGCGTCCTTCGCTTCCTGCTGCAGATCCGCCGGCAAACCTTCCAATGCCTGCGGCGGTACGGAAATCAGAAGCTGCTTACGCTTGTCGCTGTCCAGCAAAGCGAGCACCTGCCGGCGATCATCGACGGAGCAGTTCATGAACTGATTGAATTGCTGCTGCGTGAGGATCTGCAAAGGCGATATGAACGGCCGCGGGGAACCGACGGGAGATAGAGAGAATTTTTCCTGAATCTGCCAGGTTTCGAGGCTCAGTGTTTCGAGAGGTTGAAGCTTGTTCGCAAGGACTGGATTTTCGGCGACCTTTTCGGGATGCAACTGGAGGTCGATCCATTTGTCGACACCGAGCCGCCGAAACTGTTCGAGGTCGCCTGGACGCGGTCCAAACGTGAGCCGGTTCAGCACGTGAATCATTTGTCTGTCGATTGTGAGTTTCTGATCAAAACGGCCGGCGGCATTTCCAGCGAGTGCGAGAACGGCCGCCATCATAATTGCCGCGCCCAGTGGGCGTTTCAGGCGGTTCATGGCGAGTCCCCTTTTCCGATGATCTTTAATCTTACACTCCCGCAGACGGTGAATCGCAGCTTTTGGTTGGCGGTCGGCCGGGTTGCTGCGACTTTGCGCACGGGAATACTTAGACTGACACTCTCGGGTGCGGATTGGTTTATCGGCTAGAGAGATTTCAAGGCATTCGCGATGTTGTTCAGCGCCAACTCCAGCGTCTTCCGGGACGTTGCGATATTCATCCGCATGTGTCCGGCGCCGCCGTAACCGTAGGACGAGCCGGGATTCATGTGAACCTTCGCTTGTTTCACGAGGTAACGCTGGATGATCGTTTCCGGCGTGACCGGTCTGCCCGTTTCCTTGGTCGCATCCGCGGCCATTTCCTTTGCGCCGATTCTTTCGGCCAATCGCGACACGTCGAGCCACGTCAGATAGGTTCCTTGAGGTTTGACGACGCTGATGAGCGGAATGTTGGCTTTCACGAACGATTCGACAAAGGTGAGGTTGCCGTCGATGTAATCGACGAGTTGATTCAACCAGTCCTCGCCTCCCGCATATGCGGCCTGGCTCGCGATCATTCCCAATGTCGTCAGATCGGCTCTGTTGTTCGCTCGAACTCTCGCCACGTAGTCCGGATTGTCCGAGAAAAACCATGCGCATTTCATCGCAGCCAGCCCGAACGATTTGCTCGCGGCTTTGAACGTGATGCTGTTCTTGACGACTTCCTTATTGGGAAGGGTTGCGAAAGGCGTGTACTTGTTTCCCTTCGAGACGAAATCGCAGTGAATTTCATCCGCGAGCACCACAACGCGACGCCTCAGGCAGATTTCGCCAAGGCGCGTGAGATCTTCTGGCGACCAGCAGTTTCCGGTAGGATTTTGCGGATTGCAGAGGATGAACGTATTGGTGTCGTGATTGATCCGCTTTTCGAAATCCTCAAAATCGATCGAATACCTTCCATCGACCAGTTTCAGTGGACTTTCTTCCGGACGGCATCCCACATATCGGATATCGCTATAGAAACCATCGTATGTGGGCGTGAGCAGGAGAATCTTGCTGGCAGGAGGTGAGAACGTTCTCAGGGCGGCGATGAGGCCGGGATGAACGCCGGTTGTGATGACGAGCGAGTCGGGGTTGATGTCGATTCCATACCGTCGCTTGTTCCAGCTCACGATTCCTTCGGCAAACGACTTCGGAGTATCCAGGTAACCCCAATTCTCGTGCTTCAATCGCTCGGCCAATGCTTGAGTGATTGCCGGAGCGGCGCGGAAGTCCATGTCGGCGATTCCCATGCCGACGGCGATGCTGTCCTTGCCGAAAGTCCGGATCTGCTGGTCCCACTTCACGGAGTCGGTGCCGATCCGGTTGTATGGCGTATCGAAATCGTATTTGCCCGGCGCCGATTCAGGCGGCGTTCCCGCTTCGATTGAACCTTTCGCTCCAACGGCACCGACCAGAGCCGTCATTCCCGCGTTTCTCAGGAACGCCCTGCGATTGAGTTCGCGATTGCTGGACATGCTTTTTCGCCCCCCTGCGATCCGATTTTGAACTGCCTGCCGAACTAAGTTGCGTCCATCCTACACCTTAAGCGTCTTCCTGACGAGTTTTAGAACACAGGCTGTGGCCCCAGGGAGGCATTTTCGTCGGGGGTACTTGCGGCCATCGCGAAGGTCCGGCCGAAAACTCTTGACAGTATGGCGCCGCAAACTATAGCGTGTAACGCCATAGTGGAAAAACCATGCCGGTAGAAGATTTTCTACCATTGAGCCCCCCGGTCTTTCAGGTGATGCTCGCGCTTGCCGACGGCGAGAAGCACGGTTACGCGATCCTGAAGGAAGTGGAGGAGCGGACCGAAGGCCGAGTCGTTCTCAGCACGGGAACGCTGTACGCCATCATCAAGCGGCTTCTCACCGACGGCCTCATCGAGGAACTCGACGAGCGGCCGGCTCCGCACCGGGATGACCAGCGGCGAAGGTATTACGCGCTCACATCATTCGGCCGTGAAGTCGCAGTTGCCGAAGCGCGGCGCATGGAGGAGATTCTCGAAACCGCGCGCTCCAAGCGCTTGTTGCGGCGGCCGAGACACGCCCATTGATGTATGCATTCCAGACAGAGATCTTTATCCGAACGAATCTTTCAACTGCTGTTGCGTGCGTTTCCTTTTGATTTTCGCCGGGACTTCGGCCGTGAGATGGAGGACGTGTTTCAAGAGCAGCGTTCCAAGATTGAGCACGAGGTTAAAGCGATGAGCAAGACGAGATTATGGTTGCGAACGATACTTGGTGTCCTGAAAACAGCCCCGGGCGAGCACCTGGACGTCTTTCGGCAGGACCTGGTTTATGCGTTGCGCGCCGTGATGTCCAAACCCGGATTTGCCGCAGTGGCGATCGCCACACTCGCGCTGGGTATCGGCGCCAACACCGCTATCTTCACGATCGTGTACGGTGTCCTCTTGCGCCCGTTTCCGTATCCGGACGTCGGCCGCATGGCCGTGATCAACGAGTACAACAAGCAAAGCGGCGAGGCGTTTTCCACGGCGTTTGTGAATTACGAGGATTGGCAGAAGCAGAACACGGTGTTCGAGTCGATGGGCCTCTATCGGCGTATCGATCTGAATCTGACCGGTAAAGACCAGGCCCAACGCGTCAATTCCGCGATTGTCTCATCTTCGCTATTCGACGTTGCCGGCCTTCAACCGATCAACGGGAGAACCTTCACTGCCGACGAGGATCGTACCGGCACAGCACCCGTGGTGGTGATCAGTGAACGGTTGTGGCGTTCTCTTTTCGCATCGGATCCGTCGGCAGTGGGAAAGGAGATCACGTTGAACGGTGTTGCCCACACGATTGTGGGAATCATGCCCGGAGACATGCGGATTCCCTCACGGCTTACGGATGTCTGGGTTCCGCTCGGCCTTTACGCAGCCGGACTTCCAAAGGCTCGCGCGGCGCATCCAAACCTCTGGACAATGGCGAGATTGAAGCCCGGAATCGCGCTGAAGTCGGCTGTAGCCGAAATGGCGGGAATTGCACAGCGATTATCGGATGCTTATCCAGACAGCAATCGAAACTCCGGTGTACAGGTGACGCCATTTATGATCAGGCCGTCGGCGCCGTGCGAACCGCTCTGTATGCGCTTTTCGTGACTGTTGGCTTCGTGCTGTTGATCGCCTGCGCCAACATCGGGAACCTCATGCTGGCTCGGGCGGATTCACGACAGCGTGAAATCGCCGTCCGCGCGTCGCTCGGAGCGAGCAAATGGCGCATCGTCCGTCAGCTTCTGACCGAGAGTTTTGTGATATCCGCTGCCGGAGGAGTTGCCGGTGTATTGCTGGCGCGAGCCGGCATCGACGCGCTGATCGCCGCAAATCCCACAACCATTCCTCGTATGGACCAGGTCCGTCTCGATGTGCCTGTGCTGACGTTCGTGTCGATTCTCGTTGCCGGTTCCGCCCTTCTATTTGGGCTATTCCCCGCGCTGCGGTTGTTACGCGCCGACCTGCAGTCTGCTATTCGAGAAGGCGCCCCTAGCGTGGGCGGCGGTTGGGGCGGGCGGTTGCGAAACGCTCTGGTTGTCACGGAGATCGCCCTTGCGGTTATCGTGTTGATCGGAGCCGGACTGACCATTCGAAGTTTCCAGCGAGTAGCCCGGATCGATGCCGGATTCGAAGCTGCGAACATCGTCACCGCCAACATCGCCCTTCCGAACAGCGGATACCCCTCGCCGGCGACCTGGATGGCCTTCTATCGACAGTTCCTCGATCGCCTGCGCGCCATTCCGGGAACCGACGCTGTCGCGGTTTCAAGCGGCCTTCCTCTGAACGGTGGAGGCGCGGAATCCGGAATTCTGCCGGAAGGACGGGAGATGCCGAAGCCGGGCGAGCACGGGACGGGGTGTACTTTCTTCACCGTGAGCGCGGATTACTTCAAAGTACTTGGAGTGCAATTGGTGATAGGCCGCTCATTCACGGATCAGGATGGGGCGGACTCAACACCCGTTGCTGTCGTCGATGAAAAACTTGCGAACACGTTCTGGCCGAACGCGGATCCCATCGGCAAGCGAGTCGCCTTCGAGATTGAAGGTTTCAATAGGGCGGACGCGAAACCGATATGGCGTGAAGTGGTCGGAGTCGTTCGTACGGTGAAACATTACGGCCTGGTCGTTGAGTCGCCGCGTCTCCAGATCTACACGCCTTACACACAAATTCCGCTCTACTTTCGCGAGTCCCGCCCGTCGATGACGCTAGCCGTCCATACAGTGACCCCGCCGGAGACCGTAATTGCGCAAGTTCGAAAGGAAGTCGCATCGATCGACAAGGACATCCCCGTTTTCGGCATTTCGACGATGCAGGCGATCATGGACAACCAACTCGAGAGCCGTCGCCTGCCGCTCTGGCTGATGACGCTTTTCTCGACGCTGGCGCTCACATTAGCCGTAATCGGAATCTACGGTGTGATGTCTTACTCCGTCGCGCTGCGCACCCACGAAATCGGAATCCGAATCGCCCTGGGGGCTCAACGGGCGGACATTCTCCGGATGGTTGTTCGACGCGGGGGAATGCTTATTGGGTTCGGACTCGCAATTGGCGGCGCTGGCGCGATCGCGTTGACGAGGCTAATCAAGGATATGCTGTACCAGACCTCCCCGACCGATCCGGCAACGTTGGCGGGCGTGGCGATCATCCTCTCCGGCGTGGCTTTGCTCGCCAGCTACATTCCCGCCCGCCGCGCGACTCGGGTGGATCCGCTTGCCGCTTTACGGTACGAATGACCTTCCGCCGTCGCGCAGTTTTTCTGTGAGGTCATGACCTGTTTCGCGGCCCTTTTACGCATTTACTGTTAGAGGCAGCCTCAACCTGGCAGGAGGTGTCGTTACAGTGACGCGTATAACGTCCGTGTTCGCTTTGGTGCTGGCGACGGTGGTGATATCGTTTGCGCAGACGAATCCCGCAGCGTTCTTACAAGTTTCCAGATTCACAGTTCGTTCTGCAGCAGCCCCGCAATTTGAGGATTCCTTGAAGAAAGTAAACATGGCTCGTGTGAGGGCCGGCGGGACTTCGGTCTTCATGAGCCCGGCAGGTTCAGGTGTGGAGTTTATTTATGTCGTTGTGACGCCATTTAGCAAAGGGTCGGAAATCGATTCGTTCCCGGCGATCCCTGCGGCTCTGATCGAACGTCAGGAAACGGAGGTCTTTCGGACGCTTACCCGGCTGAGCACAAAACCGAGACTCTCGGATCCGCATCCGATGTACATCACGATTACCCGGACCGAGGTCAAGCCCCAGGCGATCGCGGATTACGAAGTTTATTTGTCGAAAGTCAAAGCCGCGGAAGAGGCGCAACCGGATGCAGTCACGACCATGCGCCAGGTCTGCACGCGCCGGCCGGGCGGCATTTACGAAGCGATTCGTTTCTATATCACCCAGTCCGAGCGTGACGGCAGTCCTTCACAGGAAAGCATTCTCCGCAGAGTTTATGGCGATGAAGAAGCCCGCCAGATGATCGAGAGGGCGAAAAACTACGTCGTTAAGTGGGAGTACCTGACCTTGAACTTTCGTCCCGACTTGAGCACGCACAGGACGCCAGCGACCCGCAGCAACTGATACACCTCTCGACCTCCGTCCCGAATCTCAACAGGGCCCACTACCCAATTTTATCGGGTGTTATTGTCGCACCGGTTTGTATACTGGAATATTCACCATGATTCAAAACACTCGAAGGGGATTGCTGTCCCAATTGAAGGCTGCCCGATCGCGCTCGGACGAACTGTTTTCAGTGATCCACGACGAAGCGCTGTACGAGCGGCCGATTCCCGAGCGGCATCGAGTGGTGTTTTATCTGGGGCATTTGGAAGCCTTTGACTGGAACCTGATATGCACCGGCTTATTTGGAATGCATTCCTTTCAACCCGAATTCGATCGGCTGTTCGCTTTTGGTATCGATCCGACGAACGGAAATCTGCCCCAGGATCAAACGCGGGATTGGCCGCGCGAACCGGAAATCATTCGCTACAACGCTCGGGTTCGTGACAGCGTGGACGCATGTTTGAATCGCGCTAGCGATGATCTTCTTTTCTGGGTTGCCGTCGAACATCGGCTGATGCATGTGGAGACACTTGCGTACATGCTGCATTGGCTCCCTTATTCGATGAAGAAATCCCAACCGGTTTCGGTCGCTGCGAACGAAAGGCATATTTCGAACCGGCCGGTGAATATTCCCTCCGGTGAAGCAAAACTTGGCCTCCCGCGTAACGGATCTGCCTTTGGCTGGGACAATGAGTTTGATGAGCACGAGGTTCCGGTTCCGGAGTTTGCGATCGATGAATACAAAGTGACGAACGCGGAGTATCTCGAATTCGTTTCAAGCGGTGGCTATCAGGAGAGGAAGTTCTGGACCAGCGACGCGTGGACATGGATCACCACGTCGGGCATCGAGCATCCGCGGTTCTGGAAGAAACAGGGTGATGGTTGGGTTTGCCCGACGATATTTGCCGATGTTGCGTTCCAGCCGTCCTGGCCGGTTTATGTGAGTCACGCCGAAGCCGAAGCTTTTGCACGATGGAAGGGCAAGTCGCTTCCGACGGAACTGCAATTCCATCGAGCAGCATTTGGAACTCCTAATGGAATCGAACGGCCGTACCCCTGGGGAAATGATCAACCGGCTCTGAAGCACGGCAATTTTGACTTCAACGGCTGGACGCCGGTGCCGGTGGATGCGCATCCTGCGGGGACCAGCGCTTTTGGAGTCGCAGGGCTAGTCGGTAACGGTTGGGAATGGACGTCCACACTGTTTGGCCCGTTCGAGGGCTTTAAGGCGTTCGATTTTTATCCCGGGTATTCGGCCGATTTCTTCGATGGTAAGCATTATGTGATGAAGGGCGGGTCGGCGCGGACGGCGTCTCTGCTGTTGCGACGGTCATTTCGAAACTGGTTTCAACCTCATTATCCAAATATCTATGCGAGCTTCCGCTGCGTCGAGAATTAATTCATCCAAATACAGACAGGCCTTTCTTCCGATCGGTCAATCCATATCCATGACCGAGTTTGCCGCCGACGTGCGTCGCGGCCTCACTAAACGCGGCCAGAAGGAACTGTATTCCAAATATCTTTATGACGAGGTCGGCAGCGCTCTGTTTGAGGCAATCACGGTGTTGCCCGAATATGGTTTGACGCGTGCCGACGCCCGATTGCTGCGCCGTCACGCGCGAAATCTTGCGGATCGCGTCGGCCATTCCATGGTTGTGGAACTCGGCAGCGGTTCGGGTTCGAAGACGCGGTGGATTCTGTCCGAACTTGCGTCGCGCGAGCCCGTTCGATATTGCCCGATCGATATTTCAGAATCGGCGCTGCATCGATGCTGGCGAGACCTCAGCCAAATCGACTCGGTTCATATTATTCCGCTCGTGCAATCCTACGTGGACGGTTTGCATCAGGCCGCGCGCTTCCGTCCGAAAGACGCTTCCGTTCTTGTGCTGTTTCTCGGTAGTACGCTGGGAAACTTTGAGCCGCAACGAGCCGAGGAGTTTGTGTCTGAGGTTCGAGACGCATTGCAGCCGGGCGATGTCTTTTATCTGAGCACCGATCTGCAAAAGGAAGTGTCGCGCATGATCCACGCCTACGCCGACCCGGCAGGTGTGACGGCGGCTTTCAATCTTAATCTGCTGGCCCGCATCAATCGCGAGTTGGGCGGGAATTTCGATTTGTTCCGCTTTCACCACGAGGCGCGCTACGACACTTCCGAGAACCGCATCGAAATGCATCTGCGGTCGACGGCGGACCAGATGGTCGGAATCGGTTCTGATCTCACGATTCGACTGCGGCGAGGAGAAACCATTTGGACCGAGAGCAGCTACAAGTTCAAATGCGACGACATCGTCGCGCTTGCCGGCCGCACCGGTTTCGAGTGCGAAGCTCAGTGGATCGACGAAGAATGGCCTTTCGCGCAAAGTTTGCTGAGAGCCGTATAAGGTACCTCAGTGTCGATGCATTGACTGCATGTGATCCGCCATGTTGCCGGTCGGCCGAATTCTGAGAAACGCAACGACACCCGTCGGCCGATCGCCGTAGACGATCCTGAACTGCGGCGGCAGGCCGTAAACGGTGAACTGGGCACCAATCCCTACCTTCACCGCCGACACTGCGACGGGCAGGTCCCGCTCGTAACCGAACGTGAATGCCTGAATTCGACCCGCCGGCCGCTCGCCGCGGCCCAGCAGAGTTCCATCACGGTCGACATTCTCGACGCGAGTCCATGCCCAGTTTCGCTTCTTGAAGTTCATCGTCGATTCCAGCGTGTATGAATTGAAGATGCGTATACCTTCATCCGCCAGATCTTTATTCCGTCCCCAGATCAGGCTTGTGGCGACGCGGCCGCTTGGGAAACTGCCGTTGTGATGAATCGATGCGGTTGTCCTCACGGTGTCGAGGTTCGGCTCGAGAGCTTCGCGATCATTTAACCGTCCCACCGAAAACTGGCCGGTGAGGCTGGGTGTTGGCGAGACAGTCAGGCGTGTCGAAAAAGAGTCCGGCCGGCCGCCGTCGAAGTTCCATCGGTTTTCGTTGGGCTCGGCTCCGTGAAACGTCGACGTCTCGATTTGCACGGGACCATGGGTCAGTCCCAGCGTGACAACGTCATTGGAAATGTGCGTGGAATCCTGTTGATGATGGCCCAGTACAGCAAGCGGATTCTCCGAGGCGGAGGCTCGATGCGGAAATGCAGGCGGCCCAAGCGCCGGCTCACCGAGGACTCCCGCGTACACGAATGACGCGGTTCGCTCGCTGAGTTTCATGTCGTATCGCGCGGAAAGCTCCATGAACAGGTCGTGTGGATGCTGGCCGTCCACGATAGGCTTGCCGTACGCTGTTTCTCCGCTTTGAAACAGTTCCGGATAAAAGCGCTTGGTGATCGTTAATGGTTCGGCGCTGAGCATTGTACGCAATGTGAGCGTGTTTCCGCCAAACGGACGTGTCAGCATCGGCATGAACCAATTCGAGCCGAACGTCTTGTCCGATCCACGTAGGCCGCTCTGTTGATTGGTCGCCAGAACCGCGTTGGCATGGAACATAAAAGTCCACGTTCCGATTGAACGATGAACCATTGCGGCCGAGTCCCCGGTGGTTCGAGGTTCGATACTCGTGCCTGACGAAAGGTATCCAACCGAATTTTCAATTCCCGGCATGTTCATGCCCGATTGGCTGAACAGCACGACTGGACAAAATACGAGGAACGCAAGAATGGAGATAGTCCTTAATTTGTTCATGAGAATTCCGCAAAGAAAACCGGGAAGCGTGAACTGGCGCGCCTGCGTCAGCCGCTGATCAAATGCGGAGATTCAGAGTCTGCGTGCGGGAGCCGAAGAATGAAACGTTGAGGATAGCGATATGGACTGCAGAATGCGTCGGAGCGGTTGCGGGCAACATCAACGGCGCGACCGCCAATTCATGCGACACGGTTGTTGATGCGACCTTTGTCTGGATTGCCGATGCTCCCGTCAGTTTCCGGTGCGCGCATTCTTTCGATTTACCGGCGGGCGCGCCGGTATGGCCGGTGTGATGGCAGTTCGGGGCGACAAGCGCAGCATTGGACGGCCGATCATCGCAATATGACGTCAGGCAAAACGCGTCACACGTCGTTTGCAGCATTAGCGCCATTGCAAAGATGCAGGCGATCACCGGGCGTCCAAGCATAATCTCCAATTATGAAGGCGTGCCATTTTACACGCCCAGAATGTTATAGCCTCCGTCGACGTAAATAACTTCGCCGGTTATTCCGCGAGATAAAGGGCTGACGAGGAACAGCGCGACGTCACCGACTTCGTCAATATCCACGGCCTTACGCAAAGGCGCGCGTTCGGTATGCAGTTTGATCATGTTCGAAATGCCTCCGACTCCGGACGACGCCAGTGTCTTGATGGGACCCGCTGATATTGCATTGACGCGGATTCCGCCGTTGGGGCCGAGGTCGTTGGCGAGGTACCGTACAGACGCTTCGAGTGCCGCTTTGGCCACTCCCATGACGTTATAGTTTTGAACGACGCGTTCGCTGCCGAGATATGTGAGCGTCACTATCGAGGATTGCCGATCCTTCATCAAGGGCGCTGCGGCTTTCGCGACGGCGACCAGTGAATACGCGCTAACATCGAGCGCCGTTTTGAAATCCTCTCGTTTGGTCTCTGCGTACATTCCGCTGAAGGCCGCGGGCGGCGCAAACGCCAGCGCGTGAACGAGAAAATCGAGATGCCCGACCTGTTCGCCGATTCTCGACATCAGCGTATGGACCTGTTCGTCGCTGGAGACATCGCACTGCAGCAGCAGCGGATTGTTGAGGCTCGGAGCGAGTTCCTGGACGTTTTCACCGAGCCGCTCGTTCTGATATGTGAGGATCAGGCGTCCACCGGCCTTGTTGATGGCGTTGGCAATGCCCCAGGCGATGCTGCGTTTATTCGCAACGCCCATGACAAGACCGGTTTTCCCTTCAAGCAGCATAGTGATGAAAGTCTAACACGCGCGTCTCAGCTTTCGCGTTTCGTGGCGATCTTCATGAACTCCTGCGATGCGTGCGAGTGCTGGTGTCCTCGCCGCCGGATCACCCATAGCGTTCGTTCGTGGCCGAATCCATCTACTTTCACTCGTGCGATCTCGCCGCGTGCGGTTTCTTCCTCGACGCACATCAGAGGTACGAATCCGATGCCGAGCCCCATCGCCACAAGGCGTTTGATCGTTTCGAGCGATGAGATCTCCATCGAGATGTTTAGCGGTGTGCCGAACTGCCGGAACGTTTCGATGACGTGATGTCGTGACGGCGTATTCACGTGGTGCGCGATAAAACGCTCCTTGCCGAGGTCGCGAATATGCAAATTCCGTTTTTTCCGCAACGGATGATCGACGCTGGTGATCAGGACAAGGGGATCGTTCATCATCGAGATCGCTTCGATTTCCGGATCGTCCGGCAGGAACGAAATGAACGCGAGATCGACGAAATCTTCCTTTACGTCGTTCAGCAACGAAGCAGAATTGTTTCGCGTCACCTCGACTTTGATCTTTGGATACTGTTTGTGAAACGCCTCGATGAGGCGCGGCAACAGATAGTTGCCGGTGCTTTCGTTCGCTCCGACGCGCAAACGGCCGCTCTGCAGGTCGCGAAGAGCGCGGATTTCCGAAAGGGTTTCGTCGCGAATGCGCAGAAGTTTCTTACCGCACTGAAAGACGATCTCACCTTCCGGTGTCAATACGTACGTCCCCCGGTTCGAGCGATCGAACAACGGCGCGCCGATTTCCTGTTCGAGTTTTCGAAGAGCCATGCTGATGGCTGGTTGCGACCTGAAAACGCGAGCTGCAGCTTTATGAACGCCGCCGGCTTCTACGGTAGCCACGAGCATTTCGAGTTGCGCAAGATCCATGACCGTATCGGATTATCCCTAAACCAGGATTTATCAGGCGATAAGAAAAATCGATTTGACGATCTCGAACCGGGGAGGTAGCTTTGCCGAGTTTCAAAACGCGCTCAAAGAGCGAATCGCAAGCACCCAACGCCGTCACCCGATGCAAATTCGGGTGACGGATTTTTTTTGTTATACTCCCGCCCCGATGGCGGCAATCGCAACAGCCCGCGACCGATTACGCGAGATCCTTCGTGCCAGATCCTTGCGGACCGGTGATTTCACTCTGTCATCCGGAAAGAAGAGTTCGTACTACCTGGATTGCCGGCTGACGACGATGCATCCCGAAGGCGCGCTTCTCATCGCGCGGCTGATTCTCCAAAAGATACGAGAAGTGGGCATCAAGGCGGACGCCATCGGTGGGTTGACGCTGGGTGCGGATCCGATCGTTGCGTCGGTCGCCGTTGTCAGCGGTCTCGAGGGGATGCCGTTGAATGCTTTCATAGTGCGAAAGGAAGCGAAGAGTCACGGCATGCAGCGCTTTATCGAAGGATTCGACGCATCGCCGGGCGCGCGCGTCATCGTCGTCGATGACGTGTGCACGACCGGTGAATCCATACTCAAGGCCGCGGAACGTTCTGAACAATCCGGCTATGAAGTTGTTGCAGCGTTTTGCGTGGTCGATCGCGAAGAAGGCGGGTCAGAAGCGATTCGAAAGAGGTATCCGCTGTACTCCCTGTTTACGGCCCGAGAGTTGCTTTGAATGATGCGGTCACTCTTCATGCCTACGGGAACTGTGGTTTTTGTCGGCATCGCATGTGCCGCGGTTTTCGGCGCCGTCTCGCTCCACCATCCTCAGGAGTTTTCGAGAACCAATATGGGTCTTCTGGATGCGAGTGAACCGATTCCCTTCGTCATTCAAGCCGGAAGAGAGGTGCCGGGATCGGTCGCGTCGGACCGTGAGCTTGCGATTTGGGCGTTGAAGGCGTGGTCTCGAGAAAGCGGTGGGAAATTAAAATTCATCGAGGCGGCTTCCGTGGAATCGGGGCTCATCCGTCTGAGATGGGTTTCGGCGCGTGAGGGTTTATTTGGAGAAACTCAGCATATAAAAGTTGCAGGCAAGGATGGAGCTTTAGTCTTCGTCATGCCTGACGTCTCGCAGCTGGGTGAACCGCTCGCAACGCGTGCGGCACACGATTCGCTTCTCAGGGACACGATTGTTTATCTCACATGTGTGCATGAGCTTGGACATGCCGTCGGGCTGCCGCACACCCGCCAATTCGAGGACATCATGTATTCCTTCGGTTACGGTGGCGACATCGTCGCGTATTTCATGCGGTATCGTGGTAAGTTGAAGTCCCGTCAGGACATACCGAAATATTCCGGTCTGTCGTCCGCGGATGCCGACGTGCTCCAGCAGCTTTATCGATAGCCAACGACCGGCGCGCGCCGAAAAGAAAGGCCGCAAAAACCGCATAAATGGCGTATCATTATGAGGCAGAAAGTAAGTCTCTAGGGATCTCCTGCTTCTAGCCAGCGACTCGACACGCTTACTCGCAAGCTTTTGGTCCTTTAGATTCAACAAAATCATGCACATATCCAACTGGCCAAAATCCGACATACGTTCGTACCTTGGTGTGCGCTGTCAAAAATGCCGAACTCCTATCCTCTTTGCACTCGACCGCAGCCAGGGCGAAAGCACTTATATTCCGCCTGCCAAACTCATTCTGACCTGCACGAAGGAAAAATGCCGTCACCAGGCCGACTATAGTGGCGCAAAGATTTCGCGTTTTCAGCGAAGCGCAAAGGTTCAATCGTAGGAGTCGACAGTGAAAATCAAAGTGGAAACATCAAACGGCACCGGACAGCCAGTATGGTGTGACCGTTGCTACATCAGAATCGCGCCTAACGAGATCCGCACAATCGCTGCGGGTAAGAGCTATCACAGCAACTGCTACTCGAAAGTCCGCACTACCGCTGGCAAATCGAAGTAGTCGCAGGTAGGAAGTACAATACCCGTCATGCTAATTGTGGACGGGTATACCGATTTACCCTCGGGAAAGATCGCATCTGTCGTGACGTACCTGGAGATGTTGTCGCCGCCACAGACTCCTCCTGTACCTCCAAGAGCGAACTGGAATTTGCGGCGGCACACGAATCCGGACCTGACGTGGTATCGACGGTTATTCCGGGCAGTGGGCGAAGAATGGCTGTGGTTCAGCCGGTTGCAGATGACGGATGCTGCGTTGCGTGCGATCGTTCACGACGCGGCAGTCGATGTATTCTCGTTTGAAGTTGACGGCGTGGAGAAAGGCATTCTCGAAGTCGATCGCCGGGAAATGCCCGACATTGAAATTGCATTTATCGGTCTGATGCCTGACGCGATCGGCATTGGGGCGGGCAAGTATCTCCTGGATCAGGCGATTCGTATCGCCTGGTCGCACAATCCTCGTCGATTGTGCGTTCATACGTGTACCCTCGACCACCCTCGCGCTTTGGGGATGTACCGGTCAGCCGGCTTCATTCCATATAGGCGTGCCATCGAAATCGCCGACGATCCCCGTCTGAGCGGTGTTGTTTCTCCGCGATGCGCCTGGAATCACCCTGTGCTGACGGATTTGCCGGCGGCTCTATAATCTGAGTTATGCCGAAGAGGACGTCCAGTAGGAGATCGTCCAGTAGGAGATCCTTCCTTGGGTAACACTGCACGGCCGGCGGCGACCAAGATAGTCGTTGCCAGCACCGTCATGTTGTCGTTCATCTCCTTTTGGAGAGCGGCGGCGATCGTACTAAGCGACATGGCGTCTACCACCTATTACGTGGGTGGTATCGCGGAACAGGCGATTGGTCGAGCTGCTCCGTGGTTTGTTCTTGCGGTCATGCTTTTCAGCTTCGCCGTGAGATCGGTGTACCTCGAAAGCTGCAGCATGTTCGTGCGTGGCGGGGTTTACGTTGTCGTTCGCGATGCGATGGGGCCCGTCATGGCCCGCCTTTCCGTTTCAGCTCTCATTTTCGATTACATTCTGACCGGTCCGATTAGCGCCGTCAGCGCCGGCCAATACTGCGGCCGTCTTTTGAACGAAATTGCCGAACGGCTACGGACGGACTTGCGGGTCAATCCGAATTATTTCGCCGTCGCATTTGGGATTCTCGTTGTCGCCTACTTCTGGTGGGCGAACATCAAGGGCATCCACGAATCCAGCACGAAGGCGCTTCGGATCATGCAGATCATGACCGTAATGCTGGTGATCTTCCTGATCTGGTGCGCCTTGACGCTGATTGCACGCGGACCTCAGCAGATCCCTCCTCCTCCCACTCCTTCGCACCTCGAGTTCGATTCCGAGAAAGGGTTGGGCTGGCTGAGCGGAACCATTTGGCCGACCTTTTCCGTCGTCGCCATCATCATTGCGTTCGGGCATTCTCTGCTCGCTATGAGCGGATTCGAGACGCTCGCTCAGGTCTATCGTGAAATTGAATCCCCAAAACTCAAGAAACTCAAGATTGCCGCGAACATTACTTGCGTTTATGCGGCGATCGGGACCGGCGTCATCACTTTGCTTGCCGCGATGATCATTCCCGATGCCGCGCGCAAGGAGTACGCAGACAACTTGTTGGGTGGCCTCACGTCCTATCTCGTCGGTCCTGAGTTGTTACGCCTGGGGTTCCACATTTTCGTGGTCGTGGTCGGCATGCTGATCCTATCCGGCGCGGTGAACACTTCCATGATCGGAGCCAATGGCGTTCTGAACCGAATGGCCGAGGATGGCGTGCTCGTAGCGTGGTTCCGCAAACCACACAGAAAGTTTGGTACCACTTTCCGGCTTATCAACATGATCGCGCTGCTGCAGGCCGGCACGATCATTGCCAGCCGCGGCGATGTCCTGCTGCTCGGCGAAGCGTACGCCTTTGGCGTCATCTGGAGCTTTTTCATGAAAGCGATCGGCGTTCTGGTGTTGCGTGTTCGCCGTCACGACCAGGAATACAAGGTTCCGTTGAATCCAAGGATTGGCGGGCGCGAGATCCCGCTGGGACTGTTGCTGACCACATTGGTTCTATTTCTCGTCGCGATCGCAAATCTGTTTTCAAAGAAGATTGCGACGCAATCCGGGATCGCATTCACCGTTTTTTTGTTTCTGGTATTTACCGTATCGGAAAAGGTCAACGCTCGGAGGCGCATTGAAAAAAAGCAAGCCCTCGAGGAGTTCAATCTTGACGTTCAGCCGGAAATCTCAACGTCTCAGGAGACCTTGCGCGCGCGGCCGGGCTGCATTCTGGTCGCGGTACGCGATTACAACCGGATGGCGCACTTGAAGAGTGTGCTCGAGAAAACGAATCTTCGCCGCCACGATGTGGTGGTGATGACAGTGCGCGGTGTGTCTGCCGGAGCGGGCGAGTACGAACTGGCGGAGAACCAGCTGTTCACGGATTACGAGCGCGAGTTGTTCACTCGTGTGGTCTCCATGGCGGAGAAGGAAGGAAAGACGGTCGAGTTGCTCGTTGTTCCCGGTGTCAATCCATTCGACGCGATGGTTCAGACTGCCGCCAAGCTGCAGGCGTCGCGCCTGGTAACTGGCGTTTCCGCTCGAATGGATTCCGAAGAACTTGCCCGCCGTATCGGCCGAGCATGGGAACGGCTTCCGGAGCCGCGCCACGCGTTTTCGTTGGAAATCATCACGCCCGACCGCCCTTCCATTTTTGTAAACCTCGGCCCGCACCCGCCGCGTTTGTGGCCCGAAGATGTCGACCTCGTGCACGATATGTGGCTGGAACTCAGTGAGAGGTATGCGGGAGCTAAATTGCATCACCGCGACATCGTCGGCGTGGCATTACGCCGAATGCGACAGCAACTCCGCACAGACCTGCGCGATGCCGTGATCAAGGATATTCTTGAAGAAGTAGGCCATCGGAAAGAGATGGGGCGGCCGGCGGATAAAGGAAGGATTATTGCTGATCGGTGAGTGAAATCGGATGTTAGCCATCGCCGTTTGACGTATTGCTGATCGGGGATCTTTTCAATCATCACGGCTTCTTATGGCGAACTTGAAGCACAGCTATTCGGAGAATGTTCCAGGCCAGTTTTTCGTGGACAACACCTGTATTGACTGCGACCTGTGCCGCCAAATCGCGCCTGACGTGTTTCGAGACGAGGGCGATCATTCCGTGGTGTACCGTCAGCCAGAATCTCCTAAACAAACGCAGCGGGCGGGGATGGCGCTGGTCGCGTGTCCTACCGGATCGATTGGAACGACGTCGAAAACCAACTTAAGACCTGCAATGGATGCATTTCCGGAACGTATAGAAGATAACGTCTATTTTTGTGGTTACGCGTCGCCGGATACGTATGGGGCTGCGAGTTACTTGATCCAGAGGCCTGAAGGCAATGTCCTCATCGATTCGCCTCGATTCGCCAGCAACCTGGTGAAGCGTCTCGAAGAGCTGGGCGGTGTGGCGATCATGTTCATGACTCATCGCGACGACATCGCCGAGCATCAGAAATTACGAAACCATTTCGGCTGCCAGCGAGTTATTCATAGGGCGGACTCGATGTCTGTACCGGCGGAGCATATTCTGGATGGTGACGATGCGGTCGCACTCGATGACGAACTTCTCGTCGTGCCCGTTCCCGGGCATACGCGTGGACACGCGGTGCTTCTTTATCGCAAAAAGTTTCTCTTCACCGGCGATCATCTTGCGTGGTCCGACGACCGGGACGGCCTGGTCGCCTTCCGCAGCGTCGCATGGTACTCTTGGCGGGAACAAACGCAATCGATGAAACGACTGCTTGGCCTTGATTTTCAGTGGGTTCTGCCCGGCCATGGACGTCGCGGACATTTGCCGGCCAACTTGATGCGCCAAAAGCTCGTCAATTGCATCGAATGGATGCAGAAGGTTTCATAAAATCCGTTTAGCCAATTTGCAGAACGGAAACGTGGAGGGGATCGAATCTATGATGAAAAAGTCATTCCTCATTCTGCTGATAACACTGTCGCTGGCCTCGTGGACATCAGCCCAAAGCGTCAATTTCAAAGAGTACAAAATGAAAAATGGTCTCCGGGTGATTCTTTCCGAGGACCACAGCGCGCCCACCTACTCCATCGCCATTACCTACAACGCCGGTTCCCGCGACGAAAAACAGGGCCGGACGGGTTTCGCCCACCTGTTCGAGCACATGATGTTTCAAGGATCGGAAAACGTCGGCAAAGGCGAACACCTGATCATTGTCGAAAACAACGGCGGCAATGTGAACGGCAACACCACGTCGGAGCGCACTCAATACTTCGAAAGTCTTCCGGCTAATCAGATCGATCTCGGTCTGTTTATCGAAGCGGACCGCATGCGATCGCTCGCCGTCACGGCGGCGAATCTCGAGAATCAGCGGCAGACGGTAAAAGAGGAGCGCAGAGAAAGGGTGGACAACCAGCCATACGGGAAAACGTTCGAAGCGGTGTACGAACTGGCGTTCGATAACTTTGCCAACAAACACTCCACCATCGGCTCCATGGCCGACCTCGACGCGGCGAGTGTGAAGGACGTGTCCGATTTCTTTCGGACCTATTACGCGCCGAACAACGCAGTCCTAACGCTCGTCGGTGATTTCGACGGTGCCGAGGTGATGAAGAAAATCGAGAGATACTTCTCCGATATTCCACAGCAGACTCCACCCCCGGAGCCGAACGTTACGGAACCGAAACAGACGGCGGAACGCCGCAAAACCCTCGAAGACCCGCTGGCTCAGCTTCCACGTCTCGACATCGTTTACAAAATGCCACAGGGCAACACGCCCGACACCTATGCGCTCGATTACCTGAGCGATGTTCTTTCGTTCGGTCAATCGTCGAGGCTGTATCAGAAAATGGTGAAGGAAAAGGAACTCGTTACAGGTGCGAGTTGCGGCATCGACATGCGGCGAGGCCCTGGACTGTTTTGGTGCACGCTGAACGTGAGACCTGGCAAAGATCCGGCGGAAGTCGAGAAGGCACTCTATGAAGAACTCGACAAAGTCAAAACCGAGCCGATCAGCGACGCTGAGGTCGAAAAGGAAAGAATGGCATACAAACGTAATCAGGCTGAGCAACTGCAGAGCACGCTGGATCGCGCGACGAGCCTTGGTATGTACGCGGTGTTCTTCAATGATCCGGATCTCGTCAATTCATACAGCAAGAAAATACTCGCGGTTACGAAATCACAATTGCAGCAGGCCGCGAAGACCTACCTCGTTGAGACGAACCGCAGCGTTGTACTCACGATACCGGCGAAAACGAAGGAGGATAAATAGATGATGCGGCGTCTTTATTTACTCGCGCTTCTTTTGTTCTCTCTGACGACCGGTGTCGCAACTTCGCAGTCACCCCAGCGTGAATTGGGCGACGACAAGAGCACCGATCCGAGCAAAGTCGTTCTCAAAAACCTGGCGCCCGTATCAAAGGATATTTTAAAAGTCACGCTTCCCAAGGCGACGGAAGCGACGCTGTCCAACGGTCTGACTGTTCTCGTCATCGAAGACCATCGGTTGCCGCTGGTGTCGATTCAATACAATATCAGCGCTGCCGGGCCGCTCTTTGAACCTGCGGATACGCCGGGACTGGCGAGTCTGACGGCCAGCATGCTTCGCGAAGGCACGAAGACCAGGACGAGCGCGCAGATGTCCGAAGAGGTCGCGAGACTCGGCGCCTCGCTCAGCGCGTCATCGCAGTTCGGTTCTTCCGCGGCCGTCATCACAGCATCCGGGTTAAGCGATAATTTTGAGCAATGGTTTGCGCTGGCGAACGAGATTCTGCTCAGTCCCACGTTCCCCGTGAATGAGTTGAACAACTTGAAGGCGCGAATTCGAGCGTCACTCACGCAGCAGCGCAGCTCGCCGAATTTTTTGCTGTCGGAACGGTTCAATCGCGCGGTTTATGGTAGTCATCCGGGGGCAGTCATTACATTCACGCCGGCATCGCTCGACTCGATAAACCCGGATACCCTCCGAAAATGGCATGATTCGCGATACACGCCACAAAACACGATTCTCGGCGTAACCGGTGATGTCAAAACCGCCGAGTTTGTTCAGAAGCTGGAAAAATGGCTGGCTGACTGGAAGAAGACGGATCTCGCAGAGTCATTGCCCGCGAATGCCAAACCGTCCGGAGCGAAGAAAGTTTATCTCGTCGATCGGCCCGGGTCGGTTCAGACGAGTCTGATGATGGGCAACATTGCCATCGATCGACGCGATCCCGATTACATCGCGGTGACCGTCATGAATCACATCCTCGGTGGTGGCGCTGCGGCCCGGCTGTTTGTAAACCTTCGAGAGGAGCACGGCTACACCTACGGCGCGTACAGTTCCTTTACTGCTTTGAAGTACCCCGGTCCATGGCGTGCGTACGGCGATGTGCGTACCGAGGTCACGGACGGGGCGATGACGGAGTTTGTGAAGGAGATTCAACGCATCGGCACGGCTCCGGTACCCGCCAAGGAACTGGACGATGCGAAGCGCTCCCTTGTCGCGTCTTTCGCGCTTGGCCTCGAGGACCCGAGCACGGCGTTGAACTACGCGATCATCCGCAAGATCTACGGATTTACGTTCGACTATTGGGATACGTACCCCGCAAAGATTTCGGCAGTGACTGTGGCCGACATTCAGCGTGTGGCGAAAAAATATCTCAATGCGGACACGATGCAGATTGTCGCCGTTGGCGACGCGTCGAAAATCAAGTCCGTCATGGAAAAATACGGCCCTGTCGAGGTCTACGGCTCGGACGGGACAAAGACGGGCAATTGAAGATGTGATCTCGATTCTTGCATTATCGTTGGCGCTCTCGTGGGTTCAGGTCGAGTCCGACTCGTTTGTGGTCAAGTCATCGGTCGGAGAGGCGAGGGCGAAACGTGTATTGAACGAACTGGAAAGCTTCCGTGAACTGATCGGTTCGACGATCGCGTTCAAGAAAGTCCAGCTGCCGGACTTGCCCATCGAAGTTCTTCTCATCGGAGACGATGTTCAATTCCGCGATCTGTCGCCTGTGTTCAACGGCAAGAAAGTCAAAGTTTCCGGCTACTACGAGCGCGGCCAGGACCGCGACTTCATCGTTCTCTCCGCGAACGCGAACGGAAATCTAACTCACGTTGTTTATCACGAATTGACCCACTACTTCCTCAGCCGATCCCTGCAGCCCCGGCCGACCTGGCTGAATGAAGGTCTGGCGGAGTATTACGCGATAGCGGACATTTCGGACGATTCGGTGTACCTCGGTGCACTGTCGCCGCTCCGGATGGATCTGCTGCGCACGAACCGTCTGCTGCCGCTGAATGAGTTTCTCGGCGTCGACGATCAGTCCCCTTATTACAACGAAACCGAAAAGGCGAACATCTTCTACGCCCAGGCATGGGCGTTTGTACATTTCCTCAATCACGGTCAATACAAGGAAGACTTCAGCCAATACCTGGAGGCGCTCACGCACCAGGAAGTCGCGTTCTCCGACTACATCCGGACCGATTTGCGTACGCTTCAAATCGAATTCGAGAATTATCTGAAGCTGGGAATTCGGGGCGTCCAGCGCGATCGGTTGAAGACTCATCCGGAAGCCTGGACGATGCGGCTTTCGCCTATCGTTCAGGCGGACGTCGACCTGGCGATCACCGAGATCTTCTTATCCGGAGGGAATCTCGATAAAGCGAGGGAATATCTCGATAAGGTTGTGGGCATCGACGAGAAATTTCCTCGCGCCTCTTATTACCACGGCGTTCTGGCACGCATCAGAGGCACAGGCGATCCGCGCGAATATTTCATTGACGCGCTGCTGGACCTGAACCTGGGTCCTCGGGCGGCTGTGCACCTCGTCCAGCTTCATGAATTGCAAATACCGGCGGCACGCCGCGCGCTGGAACTGGCTGCGGCGAATGGGACGCACATGTCGGACGTGTATTGGGCCCTGTCTGAGATTTATCTTGATGACTCGCGTCGCGCTCAGGAAATGTTGCGTTTAAGCCAGTCGGCGCCGGTTCCCGCAGCACTACCCACGAGGCCGCCGCAGCTCGACGAGACCGAACCGGAGTTGACGTTCACGCAGTACGCGTCCGTTGATGGCGAGCACTTCAAATACGATCTCATGTCGGTGTCCGGCAAAGGACCTCGAACGCAGACCGTCGTGGCGCCGTATTTTCCGCAGGAACTGCTCAGTGAACGGCAAAGCGGACGTGTCGTTGTCGATGTTCAGGTTGCCGAAAACGGAGAAGTCGCCGGATTGTGGCTGATCTCCGCATCGCCTGAAGTCTTTAGCGCCCTGGCGACCGCGGCCGTTCGTGATTGGAAGTTCGAACCGCTCCCCGCAAAAATTCGCGTCGTCGTCCAGTTCATTCCCTGAAAGACATCTTCACAAGCTCGCCAGCGAAAGAGCCACAAAGACTAGAAAATCGACACTGCAAGCCGCTTCGAAAACAGAGTGGTTCAGCCGTCTTTCAACGTAACGATCGGGTTCGCTTGCGCCGCGCGCCGCGCCGGGAGATAGGTGGCCAGGAGAGCCGTCAGCACGACCAGAATGGACGTCGCGCCGTAAACGGCCGGATCGACTGGACTGACGTCGAAAAGCAATCCGGTCATCAGCCGCGTCAATCCGAGCGCACCGAGGAGACCCGCCAGCAGACCGGCGGCAGTGAGTTTTGTGCCCGCGGCGATCACCATTCTAAGGACATCCGTTTCGCGGGCCCCGAGCGCCAGACGGATGCCCATTTCACCCGTGCGCTGAGCGACGTTAAACGACATGACTCCATAGATACCGATCGCTGCAAGGAGTCCCGCGACACCGGCAAACACGGTCAGCAGCGTCATACTGAATCGCCGCTGCGCCAGCGACTGATCGATGATGTCGGACATTGTGCGAACCTGCGTTATCGGCAGCGTCGGATCGACCTGACGCAGCTCGCGTCGAATTGCCGTTGTGACATTTGTCGCATCGCCGTTCGTTCGGATCACAAAAAAGCTGGTGCGCAGAGCATTCGGCCAGCTGTTTTGCGGCAGCGGTACGTAGAGCGCAGGATCGACGTTCGCGTCGAGTGCGGAAAGCCGGGCATTTGCCGCGACACCGACTACTTCGCGCCAACGGGTTTTTTCCAGCGCAATCTGCAGCCGTTTACCAATTGGGTTTTCATTCGGCCACTGACGCTCTGCCAACGCTTCGTTGACGATGACAACGTCCGGCGAATCGACCGTGTCGTGTTCCGTGAAATCACGCCCCTTCACCAGACGGATGCGCATGGTGTGAAGATAGTTGTAGCTGATGGTCCGATAGTCGGCGACCGGCTCGCTGCCGACCGGCACGGGTTGACCCTGCGCCGTGAAGATCGCCGTTGCAAACCCCGTGATCGGCAGGCGGAAAACAGCCGCCGCTTCAACTACGCCCGGGACGCTATTCGCGCGAGCCAGGGCGTTTTCGTAATACCGGTACTGCGTCGATTGATCGGGGTAGCTCGTTGGCGGCAACGGAATGTTCAAGGTTAAAACACCGTGCGGATCGAAGTTTGGATCCACGCTACTGATCTTCTCGAAACTATGGATCAGTAGCCCAGCTCCGATCAAAAGCATCAGAGCCAGCGCTATCTCGGTCACGGCGAGAAAGCCGAACAGCTTTCGATTGAGCACTCGTCCCGCGCCCTTGCGGCCTTCTTTCAGCGTTTCGACCAAATCCATTTTCGCGGCCTGCAGCGCCGGAACGACGCCGAACAGCAGCGCGGTCACAAGCGAGATCAGTAGTGTGAAGGCCAGCACACTTCCGTCGATCCGGATCTCCTCGAGGCGAGGAATGTTCGTGCTGCTTGTCTGAGTCAGTAGGGCAAGAGTTTCATAAGCGATCAGGATGCCGAGCGCGCCACCGCTGAGACTAAGCACGACGCATTCGGCCATCAATTGTTGCATCACTCGCCATCGGTTCGCTCCGAGAGCAGTGCGAATTGCGGTTTCCACACGGCGGCCTGCCGTCCGTGTGAGCAGCAGATTCGCAACGTTGACACAGGCGATCAGCAGCACAAAGCCGACAGCGGCGAGAAGAATCCAGAGTGCAGACCGGACGCGTCCCGTCAGCACTTCGTGTAACGGCGTCACTTCGATGCCGACATTGGTATTGTCGTTCGGATACTGTTGTTCGAGGCGCCGGGCGATGACGTCCATTTCGGACTGCGCTTCCCTCAAAGTCACGTCCGGCTTCAGTTTTCCAAGAGTGCGTATGTTCGAGAAACTTCGATTGGTCTCGCTCGCCAGTGGTACGAATGGAATCCACACGTCCGCGCCTCCCGGCGGCGTGTTCAGCCCGGGATACCTGAGCCAGGCCGGTAGCACTCCGATGATCGTGAAGGGGCGAGCCTCAAGCGTCACCGTCTGCCCCGGCAATCCCGGATCGGCGGCATAGCGGTGTTGCCACAACCCGTAGCTGATCAGCGCCACCGTCGCCTTGCCGGGTTGGTCCTCTTCAGGTAAGAAGTCGCGGCCCAAAATTGGTTTCACACCGAGCAGGCTCAGAATATTTGTTGAGACGCGAATGCCTGCGACGCGGTCCGGTTCGCCTCGATCGATCAGGCTGAACGATTCAGCGCGAACGATGGCAAGTTGATCAAATGTGCGGTTTTGTGCCGCCCAATCCTTGAAGTTCGCGTATGCCACGGGTTGCTGAGTGAGATTCTTCTGACTGTTCTTCGTTGTCAAAACGGTAAGTCTGTCCGGATGACCGTAGGGTAAGGGGGACAGCAATACAGCATTGACGATGCTGAAGATCGCTGTATTTCCACCGATGCCAAGGGCAAGCGTCGCGATCACGACCAGGCTGAACGCCGGCCGTTTGCGCAAACTGCGAAACGCGAAAGACAGGTCCTGAAACATGGGCACTCCATTCCTCGAACTCCTGCATCATAAGAGCGCCGCACGTAGCGGAACCAACTCATACTTCGCATCGTTTCGATGAGTTGCGTTCATCGGAAGTCCCGATGGTTATGGCATTCCGGTACCGGAGGCGGAGCGGGAGAGGAGATCGGCGTGAATTGCGGCGCGAACCGGCAGCTTTACGATAAAAGTCGAACCTTTGTGATTACCCATGCTCTGCGCATGCACGGTGCCGCCATGCGACTCGACGAGATGCCGCACGATCGCGAGTCCGAGCCCGAGGCCTCCGTGTATTCTCGTTCGAGATGTATCCGCCTGGCGGAATCGGTCGAACACATAAGGCAGGAATTCTTCGCCAATGCCGATGCCGCTGTCCGAAATGTAAACCTCGACGTGTTCCCCGGCCTGATGGAGGCCGGCACTGATTCGTCCCCCGATGGGCGTGAATTTCACAGAATTGGAAAAAATGTTCCAGAAGATCTGTTGGAGACGATCCGCATCGCCGTAGATGGTTCCGTTCACCGGCTTCAGCGAGATATCGATGTCGATCCGCTTGGCTTCGTAAGCAGGACGGATCGCCTCGAGAGCCGCATGAATAGCCGCCGCCAAATCGACGGGGTCCTGACGGATGCGCAGCTTGCCGCTGATAATCCTTGAAATGTCCAGCAGATCCTCGACGATGCGCGACTGTGTCTTCGCATTTCGCTCGATCAAATCCAGAGCCTTCTCGAACACCCGCCTGTCGGTCGATTCCGAACGCAGCATGTAGACAGCCCCCAAAATCGGCGTGAGTGGGGTGCGCAGTTCGTGTGACAGCGCGGCGACGAACTCGTCCTTCAACCGGTTCGCGATCTGCGTCTGCTGGTATAGCCGGGTATTCTCGAGCGCCAGACCTGCGCGTCGTCCGATCTCTTCAAGGAAGTGAATGTCTTCGTGGTCGGCCGCGCCTTCCACAATTCCGGCGAACAAAGCGCCCGCAATCCGACCGCGTGACGGCAGCGGTACCAGTACGCCGGAGCCGTCGATGATTTCCGGCATGCCCTTCGTCAATACGGATCGCATGTTCGGACTCGCTGTGATCTCGATGCGCGGCGGTTCGCCGTGCCGTGACGCGGCAGCGACTCGAATCAGTTCCTCATCTTCCTTGATGTAAATCTCACAGAAATTGCCGACAAGAGTTGCGAGAAATCCGGCGAGATCGTTGAACATTTTCTCGATGTCCAGCGATGAGCTCAGGATCTTTGTCGCTTCAACCAACTGCCGAAGCCGGATTTCGGCATGCCTTCGTTTCGTAATGTCGCGGCCAACGACGAGAATGCCGCCATCGATGTGCGGATAGGTTTGGTGTTCAAACCACCGTCGTTGCGGCGAGTGGTATTGATCGAACCTCTGCGGAGCGCGGTCCGCGAACGATTGCAGGATTACCCGGTGGAATTCGCAATCCCGAAGTTCGGGAAGGGCATCCGAAAACTTCTGGCCGATAAGTTGCGCGCGGCTTCTGCCCAAAAGGCTGCAGGCTGTCACCGTGACAAAGCCGAATCGGCAGTCCCGATCCAGCGTAAAAAAACTGTCGGCGATGTTCTCGAGAACCGCCGCGGCATCGAAAGAGAGTTCCATAAATCGGGGAACTACCAGTGAAACAAATTGCGAATATCTTGTCGAGGAGGAAAACTGTCTGTGTGAAAACGGCTCCCTTTTGGGATCGCCATCGGTGCTGTGTTATCTTTAGAAACTTTACCGAGGTGTGATGAGGCGATCTAAGCGGATTCAATTACGGTGGCGCGAGTGGAAAATGATTCTCCACGGACTGACGTCCACCGATCACGTTATTCTGGCTCACATCATCCCCACCCGCCGGTGCAATCTGGCATGCGGCTACTGCAACGAATTTGACGACTTTTCACCTCCGGTGCCAACGGATGTCATGCTTCGGCGCATTGATCTGCTTGCCGGGCTCGGCACATCCATCATTACCATCAGCGGCGGCGAACCGTTGCTTCATCCGGAGATCGAGGAAATCATTCGACGCATCCGTCGGCACAGCATGATCGCTGGAATGATCACCAACGGTTATCTGCTGACGCCGAAAAAGATCCAATCATTGAATGAAGCCGGACTCGATCATCTTCAGATCAGCATCGATAACATTCAGCCGGACGACGTCTCCCTGAAGAGCCTGAAGGTTCTCGACAAGAAGCTCGAATATCTTGCCGAGTACGCCGACTTCGTCGTGAATATCAATTCGGTGATCGGGGGCGGTATCCGGAATCCCGAAGATGCCGAGAGAATCACCGAGCGCGCGCTTCGTCTGGGCTTTCAGAGCTCCCTCGGAATCATTCACGACGGAAACGGTTCGGTGAAGCCTTTGAATCGCCGCGAAGAAAAGGTCTATCGTGAAATCCGGAGTTATGGAGAGCGCGGGTATACCCGGTTGAACTGGTTCCAGGAGAATCTGTCGCGAGGGAAACCAAACGACTGGAGATGCCGAGCCGGAGCGCGCTACGTTTACATCTGCGAAAACGGGCTGGTGCATTATTGTTCTCAGCAGCGCGGCTACCCCGCGGTTCCTCTCGAAAAATATACAAAGGCCGACATGCGTCGAGAGTACTTCACTGCGAAATCGTGCGCTCCAACCTGCACGATCGGCTGCGTTCAGAAGGTTTCCGTAATCGATCACTGGCGAGATCCGCAGGAACAGTCCGAAAATGTTGCGCCCGCGGTGATGGCACATTGAGCTCGGGGCGCGCCTCAGATTTTCAAGACTCTCCACATTCCTGATGTGTGGAATCCCATTACCACCCATGCAGTAGGGGTGTCCTTCGCCGAATGATCGATTGCCGGGATTCAAACAGATAGCGGTTGGACATCGGACTGCATTGCATAAAGGAGTATGCCAGCACATCCTCGGCTGATCGCGCCGCCGTCTGAAGAACAGATCGCCGCGTTTAGCCGGGCCGCTCATGATTATTGGGAAGCCATGTCGGACACTGCCGCAAAGCGTTTCACTCTTCGCTACATCGAGTATCTGCAGGCGAAGGCACACGGCATAACGGTGACGGAACCTGCCGGTGAATGCGGAGTATCGATGCTGGACTGTCGTCTCATTCGCAATGTATTGCGTAACCTCTACAAGGAAAATCTGTAGTCCTGAGGGTCTGCCGGGCGTCACAGGGTAAAGCCGTACCACGTGGGATTTTTCTCTGCCGAGTTCGCACATCGCAGGAAGATTTCCGCGTCGCCGTGGTCGATTGCACTCGTAAGCCATTGATTGCGAGGTAGGCGATTTACATGGCGTTGTGCTTGCTCATCGACATACTCGATGACCCACATTACCATATCGAGGCTGATGCAACTCTGTGCCGAGCCTGTCATTCAGGACGAGTTCGAAGTCGCGCATATGAAATTGTGCGAAGAGTGCCGAATGCTCCTGCGCGCCTTCGCCGAAGACCGCGCGAGATACCTCGATCGCAAATCTGAATTCGAGAGGCAACTCCGCAACAGATTCGACAAATCCGCTTAAACAATGTTGTTGGATCCTGAGCTCCTCTCCGATTGCTGAAATTTCCTTCGAGCCGATTGCGCGCGTCAATGACGCGCGGACTTTCACCGTCGGAGATCCGCGTCCTGTAAGCGTTTGCACCCGCGTCGAAGCTATTTTCGCTGCGACCCGCCGTCATTTAATTGTAAACTTTTGCGGCAGTTAGGTTCCCGCGATCCGCACAGCGGGAATGATCGTGGAGGAAAAAAATAATGGAAAGGTTAGCCAATAGACTGTTCATGTCTGCGGTTCTGTTGCTGGTGATCTTTGCGACGTCATCGATCACATGTGCACAGGGCCTGACAGCAGTTACCGGACGAGTAACGGATCCGACAGGCGCCGTTATTCCAGGAGTCGAGATCACGGTTACGAACATCGCCACAGGAGCGACACGAACGGTGATCAGCAACGAGCAGGGGATCTACGCCGCAACGCAGCTGCAACCCGGCACGTACAACATCAAGGCCGAACTGGCAGGCTTCAAACCGAAAGCGGCCAACAACGTCGTACTGCCGGTCCAAGTGACCATCACATTGAACCTGCCTCTGGAAGTCGGAGCCGTCACCGATGCCATCGATGTTTCGGCAAGCGCTGAAGTGGTGAACACTGAAAATGCGCAATTGGGCAACGGGTTTGACTCCAAAAAAATCCTTGATCTGCCCTTGAACGCCCGGAACATCGTCGGTCTTCTCGGATTGCAATCCGGCGTCACGGTTGAAACGCTGAACGCTAATGGAACGGCCGATACGTCCGTTTCGGGTTATGTCAACGGGGCGAGAAACGACCAGCAGAATATTGTTCTCGATGGCGTCGATATCAACCGACAGCTCGTAGGGTCCGCTTTCCGGGGAGCTCTGCCGACAACTCTGGACTCCGTTCAGGAGTTCATCGTGCAAACCGCCGGCCAAAGCGCTGCGGCTTCACGTGCATCGGGAGGACAAGTTCAGCTTGTCACGAAGAGCGGAAGCAATCAGTTCCACGGTTCGGCGTATGAGGCATATCGAAGCAAGGTCACGACGGCGACTCCATATTTTTCGAAAGACTATGCCTGCACCGTCGACAAGCCGTGCAAACCCGGTTTGATCCGGAATATTCCCGGTGGCTCCGTCGGCGGACCGCTGCTCAAGAACCGGCTGTTCTTCTTTGGCGCCTTTGAACGCCGCACAGATCGAAGTCAAACCACGGTCACCCGGACGATTCCAACCGATGCGCTTCTCAATGGAATCGTTCGATATCAACGTACGGCTGCGGCGGCTGCCGCCAACGGCGTGGCGTATGGCACCATCACCCAGGGCTGCGGCGGCATGATGGAAAAGATCACGCTGGTTCCCTGCGACTCGATCAATCCGACCATCACTTCGTTTTATCAAAAGTACGCGAAGTACGTTACCGATCGTACGCTGGGCAGCGTGGTTTGCCCTTCCGACTGCTCGAATTTCCAGACGCTTCGGTTCAATGCCCCGAATATCTCGAACCAGAACATTTACGTCTCGCGGTTCGATTACACGATCAACTCGAAGAACACCGTGTACGTTCGTGGGACTTTGAACAACCAGGCTGATCTGGGGAGCCCTACGTTCCCGGATATCAACAACGCGCTGACCGACTATGACAACAGCAAGGGCTTTGCATTGAGTTTGAACAGCGTCATCAGCCCGACGATGAATAACGTTTTTACCGCCGGTCTCACACGCGAGTCCACAAGCCAGACCGGCAGCGCCTCTGTCAGCTGGGGGTTCGGCCCGGATCGTCTTTTCCAGACGCGCGGTGCAAACTGGCGCGCCATCAACACCTGGAACTTCGTTGACAACCTGAGCGTGGTGAAGGGCGTCCATACGTGGCAATTGGGGGCGAACTTCAACTTCATCTTTAACGATTTCAAATCGTATGGGACTGCGGCTCCCGGTACTTTCACGAACGCCGTTAACGAATTCGCCGGTGACACCACAGGAAATACGCTGGTGGCCAAAGCCGTCGATGCGTCGGAGTTCGCAGCGGTATCGAACAAACAGACGTTTTTGAGCGCTATCGCGAATACCACCGGAACGGTCAACCGGCTGGCGAGTGTCGGAGTTCAGTTCGACAAGAACGGCAATCTATTGCCGGTGGGATCTCCGTTCAAACGCACCATGCGAATGAACCAGTTTGACTTCTATATTCAGGACGGCTGGAAGTTCCGTCCGAACCTGTCGTTCAACCTCGGACTGAACTGGGGTCTCATGACGCCGCCCTGGGAAAAGGACGGCGTTCAGGTGAACTGGACTCAGAACATGAAGGACGTCTACAACCAGCACAAGAGCACGACCAAGACTTTCGATCAACTCCCGCTACTCGTTACGCAACTCGCGGGTCGAGGGAACGGTCTGCCGGACTACTATGCTCCCGCACTGGACACGTTTGCACCGCGTGCGAGCTTTGCCTACAGTCCGAAATGGCAGAATGGTTTCCTTGGAACGCTGGCACAAAAGGGCGGCCAGCTGGTCCTTCGCGGCGGCTACTCGCTGACGTATGACAACACCGGCCGCGCGCTGGGTTCCGATGCGGCGGCGTCCGGTGGCATCGGACTTCTGACCTCGTACTCTGCGCCAATCCAGTTATTCACCCTGGACGGCGTCGGTCAACCGCGTGCCCCGCGCGTTTCAGGAACACCAGACAACATTGTGTTTCCATACAACACGTTCCCGATCGCGTCCGCGCAGAGCTTCACTCCGGCAAACTCGGCAGGTGGCTGGGGCGGACCTCGCGGACTGCCCGCAATCGACAGCACGATGCGGCCTCCCACCAATCATCTTGCGACCTTCACGCTATCGAAGGAATTGCCGGGTGGCATCGTCGTCGAAGGTTCTTATGTCGGACGGTTTGCACGAAATCTGATGGGAATTCTCGACCTTGCAAATCCAGTCAACGTTGCCGATCCTGCCACGGGCATGGACTATTACACGGCCCAGAAGCTCCTCTTCGAGCAGTATGAAAACAAGGGCTTCGGTTCGCAGAACGGCAACCTCACAACATCCAACGTCCTTCAATCGCTGGCCGGTATACAGCCGATTGCATGGTTCGAAAATGTTTACGGGGATTACAAAAACTGGGCCTCGGCTTCCAACAACGGAACGCTGGGGTATCCGGGCGCGCAGTTTACCAGCGCCACTCAGGCGTTCTACGCGGTTTTGAACAAGGGTAAAACGCCGGGGGCGAACACTCCGGTGGTATACACGGACGCGACGAACAACTTTGAAACCGCAATCGCGAAACACATCACGACAAATGGACAGGCGCAGTACCTGCCGCTCTACACGAATGTCGGATGGTCCAACTACAACTCAGGACAGATCACGGTTCGCAAACGTTTCAGCCGCGGCTACAGTTTGACAGGCAACTACACGTTGTCGCATTCGCTGGATATCACGTCGGCAGGCGAGTCACTCGGAAACCGGCCTGGCGGCTCGGGCAGTGCGGATCAGCTCATCGATCCGTATCACCCCGAATTGAATTACGGAAACTCGACATTCGATCGCCGTCACCAGTTCAATGGAAACTTCCAGGCGGAACTGCCGTTCGGCCGAGGAAAATACATTGGCCGAAACGCGGGCGGCGTGGTGGATCACATCATCGGCGGCTGGGCGGTATCCGGAATCGTCCAGCTGGCCAGCGGTACGCCATTCCAGTTCATTCCGGGCAACCGCTTCACGCTGCACTACAACGGCTCGGATATCGCGGTTCCGACCGAGGCTCTCGTATACGAAATCAATCGAGGGCACAGCGCCGCCGTACTGACCAACGGCGTTGTGACCGGTGGAGGCACGCCGACCGTGTTCTACATCAAGGACGCGCCGCTCGATCCGAGTTGCGCGAGCGACACAACTTGTCCGGCCAGTCAGGCCAACCGGCTGGCGGCGACAAAGAAGTTTGTGACGCCGTACTATGGAGGAGCCATCGCGAGAAACTACGTCTACGGTCCGGGGTTCTTCAACGTCGACGCTGGATTGACGAAGAGCCTGAAGATCACCGAAGGTCTCAACGGAGTCATTCGCGCCGAAGCGTTCAATATTCTCAATCATCCGAACTTCAACAATCCGAGTTCTACCAACATCGACTCTACTTCGGGCACGTTGGGACAGATCACCAGCACACGCAGCAACGCTCGCGTCATGCAGTTCACCGTCCGCTTTCAGTTCTAGCCTCGCTATCGCAGGCGCCGTTAGTTGCCGGCGCCTGCGGCATTCCGAAACGGCCAACCTTTCGCGGCCACTTACAAATTTCCTAGGCTTAAAACCCTCAAATTCATAGACTGTCCGACATCACCCATTCACAAGTTGGGGTCAACAAGACCGTTTTAGCTCGCCAACGATTCATTGGGAGTGATCGGGAGGAATAGCAAATGGAGAACCTGGGGAACAAATTCTTGAAAGCTGCGATTTTGCTGATCGTGATGCTGGCGTTCTCGCGCGTCACGTTTGCGCAAGGCTTAACCGCACTGACGGGACGAGTGACAGACCCGACGGGCGCTGTCATTCCCGGAGTCGAAATAACAATCACCAACGTCGCCACCGGCGCTGCCAGAACCGTAGTGAGCAACGAGCAGGGGATATACACGGCGACGCAGTTGCAGCCGGGAACGTACAACGTTAAAGCCGAACTGGCTGGGTTTAAGCCGAAGGCGTCCAACAACGTTGTGCTGCCGGTCGAAGTTACCGTCACGTTGAATCTCGCGCTCGAAGTCGGAGCTGTGACCGATGCCATCGACGTCTCGGCGACGGCCGAAGTGGTGAACACCGAAAACGCGCAGCTCGGTAATGGATTCGACTCCAAGAAGATTCTCGACTTGCCCTTAAATGCGCGAAACATCGTTGGACTCCTGGGGCAGCAGACCGGAGTCGGCATCCAGACGGATGACGGGGTCACTTCGGGTTCCGTGAACGGCGCTCGCAACGATCAGCAAAACATCGTCCTCGACGGCGTCGACATCAACCGGCAGCAAGGATCATTACTTGGCACCGCTGCGTCGCAGCCGTTCACCGGCGCTCTTCCCACAACGCTGGATTCCGTCCAGGAATTCATCGTTCAGACATCCGGTCAGAGCGCCACCAGTGGACGTTCCTCAGGCGGTCAGGTCCAGCTGGTCACGAAGAGCGGCAGCAACGTATTCCACGGTTCTGCGTACGAGGCCTATCGCAGCAAGGCCACCGCCGCGACGCCCTACTTCAACGGTCAGGCGACGCCGAAGCCGGGTTTGATACGAAATATTCCCGGTGGCTCCATCGGCGGTCCGATACTCAAGAACAAACTGTTCTTCTTCGGAGCCTACGAACGGCGTACGGATCGAAGTCAAAATACCGTGACCCGTTCGGTTCCGAACGCGACGTACCTGCAGGGCATTCTTCGATATCAGCGGAAAGCGACGGCCGTCGCGAGAGACGGCATTGCCTACGGCACCATCTCGCAAGGTTGCGGCGGCGTGCTGGAACAGATCACGCAGATCCCATGCGATTCCGTCAACCCCACACTTTTCGGCGCAAACGGATATCTTCAAAAATACGCAAAGTACACCAATAGCGGATCCACGGTGTGTCCTTCCGATTGTTCGAACTTCACGAACTTCACGTTCAACGCGCCGAACATCGTGAACAACAACGTCTACATTTCGCGTTTTGACTTCACGATCAACTCGAAGAATTCGGTCTATGTGCGCGGCACGTTGAATGACGCCCAACAGATCGGCTCGCCGACGTTTCCCGATATCAACAACGGAACGACGACGTACGACAACAGCAAAGGCTTTTCAGCCAGCTGGAACAGCGTGATCAGCCCGACGATGAACAACAACTTCACAGCGGGTTTGACGCGCGAATCGGGGAACACAACGGGAACGGCTGCCGTGTCGTTCGGCTTCGGTCCGGCATCTCTTTTCCAGACGACGGGAGCGCGGCGGAGGGCGATCGATACCTGGAACATCGTCGACAATCTGAGTTGGATCAAAGGAGCGCACACCTGGACGACTGGTGTGAACCTTAGTTTCATCAACAACGGCACGCAGGATTACAACCAGGTGTCTCCGGGCAGCTTTTCTTCCGCGGCCAACTACACCGTTGGCGACTTTGCCGGCGCCGGCACGGTGACGATCGGCACGCCGATGGGCGCGGAATTCGCCAATGTTTCGAATGTTTCGACGCTGGAGAACGCGATCATTCAGGCGGTCGGCGGATTGAATCTCTACTCCGTGGGCCTGCAGTGGGATAAGAATGGATCCCTGCTACCCGTTGGATCGCCGTTCGTGCGCGACATTCGGATGAACACCTACGACTTCTACGCTCAAGACAGCTGGAAGATGAAGCCGAACCTGACGCTCAATTACGGCATTCACTGGGGCGTCATGACGCCGCCCTGGGAGAAGAACGGCATCGAAGTCAACTGGACGACGAACCTGGGCGACCGTTATGAGACGCAAAAGGCATCGCCTTATACCGCCGACCAGCTCCCCTTGTTGACTACGAAACTCGCAGGCCGGGCCAACAACCTGCCGGACTACTACAAGACGGCGCTGAACAACTGGGCGCCCCGCGTCAGCGTTGCGTATTCACCCAAGTCCGACAGCGGTATTTGGGGCTTTGCGACCAAGGGCGGTCCGCTCGTCATTCGCGGCAGTTACTCGTTGACCTTTGATCACACGGGAGGCCGTTTGGCTACGGATGCCGCTGCGTCGGGAGGCATCGGTTTGTTCACGTCCCAGCAATTCGGGCAAAGTGGATTCAGCATCGATGGCGCGGGCAAACCAAGGATGCCTCGCGTCAGCGGCACCGGCGACAATCTGATCCTGCCGTACAACGCATTTCAGGTTGTAGCGAGCCAGAGCTTCACTCCTGCGAGTTCGGCCGGCGGTTGGGGATCGATTCAGGGCTTGCAGGCCATTGACAGCAACCTGAATCCACCGTCGAATCACCTGCTCAATCTCACGCTATCGAAAGAACTGCCGGGCGGATTCGTCGTCGACGCGTCATACGTGGGTCGATTTGCGCGCGGTCTCTTTGGCGTGCTCGATCTGGCGAATCCCGTCAACGTCATCGATCCGAAGAGCGGAATGGATTACTACACCGCGTTGAAGCAGCTGTTCGAGCAGTACGAGAACAACGGCGCCGGCTCCTCTTTAGGCAAAATTACGTCGGCTAACGCTGCGGCGGCCACGGCTTCGATTCAACCGATCGCGTGGTTCGAGGGTGTCTATGGCGGCTTCAAGAACTGGGCGGAAACCGGTATCGGTCCTGGCGTCGCTTTCACGAACGGAGTGCAGAAACCGGATGCGGCGGCCTTCCCTGGCGTGAAGTTTGCGAACGCAACGCAGGCATTCTATGCGGTAATGAATCAGGGTCTCGTGCCCGGCCCGAACACGCCCCTGGTGCTAACGAATACGACGCAATACTACGAGTCGGACATGAATCTGCACATCACGACCAGTCCGCAGTCGCAGTACCTGCCGTTGTTCAAAAACATCGGACGGTCCAACTACAATTCCGCGCAGTTCAGCCTTCGGAAACGCTTCAGTGCGGGATACACAATGACTGCGAATTACACGTTGTCGAAATCCCTGGATGTGACGTCCAGAGGCGAGTCCGACGGACAACGGCCGGGTGGTTCCGGCGGTCAGGATCAGCTCCTCGATCCTTATCATCCGGAAAAGAACTATGCACCGTCGACTTTTGACCGGAGGCATCAGCTCAACGGCAACTTCGTCGCGGAATTGCCGTTCGGCACAGGCAAACCGATTGGCGGTAACATGGGCAGCACGCTCAACCAGATATTTGGCGGGTGGGCTGTTTCCGGCATTGTCAGCGCCGCTTCCGGAACACCGTATTCGTATCAGGCCAACCTTCGTTACACGATGCATTACAACGGACGCGATAATCCGATTCCGACTGCACCCATCGAGTACGGGCTGAACTACGGTCCGAACGCCGCCTATACCGTGCCGATGGTTTTCTGGATCAAAGATGAAGAGAGATCCGCGAGCTGCGACGCAGTCTGCGCGAGCAAGAATCGAGCGGCAGCCATCAATAGTTTCATGAACATTTACCCGGGCGGAGCAGTTGCACGAAACTATGCCCGCGGTCCACGGTTCTACAACGTCGATGCGTCAATCAGCAAGACGTTCAGGGTTTCAGAGAAGATCAACGGGAAGGTCAGCGCGGATGCGTTCAACGTTTTGAATCATCCGAACTTTGCGAATCCGAGCAACGTGAACATCGATTCCACAAGCGGTCTGCTGGGCAACATCACAGGCCTGGCGAATTCCAACCGCGTGATGCAGTTCAACGTCCGTCTGCAGTTCTGAAGTTGCGCCTGCGAACGAGCCCGGCGCCGATGAAACGCCGCCGGGTTCGTTAGCCTTGACCTGCTGCTCGATGGTGAGAATTACATGTGCCCGGGGGCGTTTACGGCGCCATGGATCATGGCGATCTGGAGGTCGTTTCCGACTTTCTTATAAACGATCGTCTGCGTGCCCTTGCGGCCGCCTTCAATGGAGTATTGATATCCGGCCCAGTTATCGCCGACGCGCAAACCGGTGACGGTTACCTTCTTGCTTCCCGTCAGCAGGCTTCGTTTCAGGAATGCGAGGACTCGATCCTTGCCCGCGACGGCGTGCCCGTCTTCGTCGAACCAAACAACGTCCGCCGCCAGATTCTTTTCAAAAAATGCCGAGTCGTTGTCGTTGATCGCTTTGACTCCCGCGTTGGCCATATCCGCGACAGGGCCAGTCGCCGCGGGCGCCTGCATTCCTGCGCCTCCTCGTCCACCGCGATCCTGTCCGCCAACGAAAGCCACCAATCCCAGCACTACCAGAGCTATCAGGAATACTTTCTTCATGTCCGTTTATCTCCTTTGCCCGTCGCTGCCGCGCCGGGTCATGATTTATTGAACAACAATCTTTCCCTGGTACATGTTCATGCCGCATGCGAAACCGAACGTCCCTTTTTTCGGCGTGAATTCTACAACTGTCGGTTTGTTGAGAGGGATATCCTGTTTGATTTTGTATTCGGGAATGACAATGGACGTAGCACACGTGTCGTCTGTGGTCCGCAGAAATGTCACCTGAGCCGGCACGTCAGGCTTCAGTGTGAGGCTTCCCGGCGTAAATCCTTTGGCGTCGATCGTGATTTTTGCGGTCTGAGCATTCGATGCCTTCGTGTCTGCCTTCTTCTGTTGCGCAATGGTGTAGCCGGCGAGAGCGATAAACGCGCCGACAAGCGGAACAACAATAGTCAACCTCTTCATATCAGCTCCTCATAATCCAGATGAATGACAATAGTATTGTACCCAATTGGAGCATCATCACGCAGGCGGTTCAAACACCTCTGCATCGAATTCCTGAAAAAAGTCCGCATGGAGTTTCTGTATGGCGGCATTTGCGTCGTCTTCGCCCACGATGAAGCTCAGGTTGATGTTCGATGCTCCGTGCGAAATCATCAGGATGTTGATGCCTTTGACGCTTCCGAACGCGCGATACGCAATTCCGGGCGTGAATTTCAGGTTGTTGCCCACCATGCAGATCAACGCGAGCCGATCCTGGACCGTGACCTCACCGAGCGCCTTCAGGTCGTCGAGGATTGCTGGAAGCGACGTCACATTGTCGAGTGTCAACGAAACAGAAACCTCTGAAGTCGCGACCATATCGACGGCCGTTTGATGATGGTCGAAAACCTGAAACAACGCACGCAGAAAACCGTGAGCCATCAACATGCGCGAGGACGATACCGTGACGACGGTGATTCCTCGTTTCGCGGCGATCGATTTGATCAGGTTTCTGCATGGTTTTGCGTCGCGGGTGATGCGGGTGCCCGTTCCCGACGGCTTTCGCGAGTTCAGGATGAACACGGGAATGTCTTTATCGACGGCCGGCAGGACGGTCATTGGATGAAGAACCTTGGCGCCGAAATACGCCAACTCCGATGCTTCGGCGAACGAAATCTGTTTCACCTTGCACGCATTGGGCACGATCCGCGGATCCGCCGTCATCATGCCGTCCACATCCGTCCAGATCTGAATCTCGTCGGCTGACAGCGCGGCGCCGGCGATTGCGGCCGTGTAATCGGAACCGCCGCGTCCCAGCGTCGTCGTGATGCCGGAGGTTGTGCCGCCGATGTAGCCGCCCATAACCACAATGCGCCCGGCCACGATTTGCGGCTGGGCCAGTTCTTCGAGTCGTGCCGCCGTCGCCGCAACAATCGGTGCGGCCTTGCCGAATGTGGCGTCGGTGACGATCGCCCGGCGGGCATCGACGTGAACCGCGTCCTGGCCGAGTTGCCGGAGACAATGAGTGAAAATCAGCGACGAGAGGACTTCACCGTACGAGGCGACGAGATCCTGAGTGCGTGGTGAGAACTCGCCGATTGCCGCGAGCGCATGCAACAACGATCGCAGCCGATCAAAATGTTCGGCCGAGGATGCCAGCAGCTGCGTGTGTCGTTTCTCGAGCGAATCTGCAATGGCGAACGCACGATCGAGTTCGCGATCAGCTGCAAGTCGACCCGCCTCAAGCAACGCGTTCGTTGTACCGCCGAGTGCGGAAACGACGACAAACGGCCGGCTCGATTTTCTTTCGATCACGATGCGGCAGGATCGATCGATAGCGGTCGCGTCCTCCACGGACGTGCCGCCGAATTTCATGACGACCATTAAATGAGGATAGCAGAAGCACGAAGCCCGCCGCCGGACGGGCTTCGTGACGGATGCCGGGATTACATGCTCGAACGCTTGGCCGCTACGGCTTTGTTGATAGCCTCAACGGTCTTCGTCGCGCGGAAATCGACGACCTTCTTCGCCAATTCCAGTGCCTTTTTCTTATCGGCGATCGAGAACCCGTTGATCGTCGCTTTGTTCGCTTTGACGCGTTGTTCCCATCGCACCGTGTTGGGATCGTCGATCAACATGTTCAAAGTGATAATCGGATCATCGTGCAGATGGTCGGCCTTCGCAGGATCCGTTTTGATGCCCTGAGACTCCATGTACTTCGCAACCTCGGAATACGTGTAGTACTCCGGAATGAACGCGACAACAGTGTCCTTCCATTCGGTGTTCAACTTTTCGGCCACAGCTTTCATGCCGGCCTGGTTTCCTCCGCTGTCGCCGATAAAAATGATGTTCTTGAAACCTGTGCTTTTGCGAAGACTGCGGGCGGTGTCTTCGAGCATCATCCGGAATGTTTCCTCACGCATGCTGATCGTGCCGGGCGAGAACATGTGGATGGTCGGCGGATCGACATCGCCTTCGGGAACGAGTTTGATGACTGGAGCGCAAAGCGCGGTGCCCATCTTGCGGGCGATCGCTTCGCAATTGGCATGCATTACGTAGTTGTGTTTTCCGGTGGCGAGATATGGACCGTTGGGTTCCATGCCGCCGGTTGAAATGATGACGGTGTTCTTACCGCTCTTCACAGCGTCGCGAACATCCATCCAGGTGAGTTCTTCCATCCACACGGAATCGATTCCGGCGATGGGTTTCGGTGAGTCTTTGCAATTGACGGGATTCTCAGCACAACGGCCGCCGCCCATGTCTCGCGGATCCGGCGGCGGCGGCGTGCCCCGTTGACCCGCGCCGCGTGCGCCCGGTTGCGGCGTCTGCGCAAGGAATACTGCGGCGCAAATCAGAACGATCACGACAATCAGAATAGTGGGTCTGAAACCTCTCATGTTTTCCCCTCCTGTCCCGGTTTGCACTGTTTGCAAGCCGGGCGTTCAGTCAATTAACGGCACTCGCGTAGGATTGGCGAAAGTCTAGTCCCGGTGCTCCCTCGGCGTCAAAGCCGGATGCCATTCACAGCTGCTCGTAAACCAGCTTGGCGATGGCGGCATCCTCCAACGCGACGCCGAGGGATTTGAACAAAGTGATGTCGCTTGCTGCGGTGCGGCCGGGTTTGAGTCCTGCAACGACGTCTCGGAATTCGACGAAGTCTTCCCAGTGGCGCCGTCCTGTTTGGATAACGCCGACAAACTCTCCCGCTTCGATTTTTGCCTGCTCGACCGAATCGACAACGATGTGGTCCGCGCGAAGCGTGGCGTCATCATCCAACTCACGGCGCAGAAGCAGATTTCCTCCTGCAGCATTCACATGCGTGCCCGGCTGAAGCCAAGCGCCTTTCAGGACCGGTTCGCGACTGCTCGTCATCGTGGTTACGACCTGACTCGACCGCACCGCATCCTCCGGCGAATCCGCTCCAACAAGCCGGGCTCGAATCAGGGGTTGCATTTTGCGAATGAACTCTTCTCGCCGTTCCGGCCGCCGATTGACGATGTGCACACGCTTCAGTTCGCGCACCGCGTCCATTGCCTGGAGCTGCGTCTCCGCTTGCCAGCCGGCGCCGAACAAGGTGGCTTCGTGCGCGTCCGCATTTGACATCAGTTGCGTTGCAAGACCCGTTGCGGCTCCCGTGCGAATTTGTCCAAGAGCATCCGCCTCGATGGTCGCTAAGAGCTCCGTGGTCTCCGCTTCAAATAGAAAGAACAAAAAGCGCGCGCCGCCTGCGGCAGACGTATAGGCCTTGTAGCCGAAATATCCGGGAATCGCCGCGGCCATGATATGCAGCGTGCTGCCGGGCATCCGCAAACGCGTTCGAGGATTGGTGAACGCCTTGCCTGTTGCCTGATCTCGAAAAGCCTTTTCGAGAGCGTCAATAACCCGATCGACCGGCGCGAGTCTTCGAACCTCGTCCTCTGTGACAAAACGGTTGTTCATAGGTGGATGCTACCATCGCGGACCGATGATGGCGCAGCTACGGCAGGTCGGTGGAGCCCATCAGGTATCGGTCGATTTCGCGTGCTGCAACGCGACCTTCACGTAGAGCCCAAACCACCAGCGATTGGCCTCGCGACATGTCTCCCGCAGCAAAAACTCCGGCGATATTCGTCATTTTGGTGGCCGGATCGACCGCGACATTTCCGCGCTCATTGATGTTCACACCGAGTTGCGTAAGCACTCCGGTCTTTTCTGGTCCGAGGAATCCCATGGCGAGCAGCACCAGATCCGCGTCCAGTTCGAATTCCGTGCCGGGCAATTCCCGCATCTGCCGGTCTGCGAACTCCACGCGCACGGCGTGAAGTCGTTCGACCTTCCCGTTGCTGCCGGTAAAACGTTTCGTCAGGACGGCGTATTCGCGCTGGCCGCCCTCTTCATGCGCGGAAGAAGTGCGAAAAATGTTCGGCCAGTTCGGCCAGGGATTATCGACCGCCCGTTCGGCGGGCGGTTTCGGCAGGAGTTCGAACTGCACCACGGATCGGGCACCCTGGCGATGGACGGTGCCCAGGCAATCCGCGCCGGTGTCGCCGCCGCCGATGATAATGACGCTCTTATCCTTCGCCGAAATGAAGTCGCTTTCCGCGATCTCATCGCCCTCGCAACGCTTGTTCTGCAGGGGCAGGTATTGCATCGCGAAATAAATGCCGTGAAGTTCGCGTCCGGGCACAGGAAGATCGCGGGGAGCTGTGGCGCCGCCGGCGAGGAGCAAGGCGTCGAAATCGCGACGGAGTTCTTCGACTGAAACGTTGACGCCCACATTGGCGTTCGTCCGGAAACGGATTCCTTCTTGAACCATCAAACTCAGCCGACGGTTAAGGAGGTGTTTTTCCATCTTGAACTCGGGAATGCCGTATCGCAGCAGGCCGCCGATGCGGTCCGCCCGCTCGAAAACGGTGACGAAGTGGCCGCCCTGATTCAGTTGCGCAGCGGCGGCCAGTCCCGCCGGTCCCGATCCCACAATCGCGACGTGTTTGCCGGTGCGAAGAGCGGGTACCTGCGGCTTGATCCAGCCTTCGCGGAATGCCCGGTCGATGATCGTGACTTCAACCTGTTTGATCGTGACCGGATCCGAGTTGATGCCCAGCACGCAAGAGCCTTCGCAAGGAGCCGGGCAAATACGGCCCGTGAATTCCGGAAAATTATTGGTCGCATGAAGGCGAGCGAGCGCTTCCTGCCAGCGTCCGCGGTACACGAGGTCGTTCCAGTCGGGAATAATGTTTCCGAGCGGACAGCCCTGATGGCAGAACGGCACTCCGCAATCCATGCAGCGTGAGGCTTGCGCCTTCAAGATATCTTCGGGGAATTCTTTGTAGACTTCCTTCCAGTCCTGCAGACGTTCGGTAACGGCGCGACGCTCCGGCGTGACCCGAGCAATTTCTAAAAAGCCGGTTGGATTACCCATAGTCGATACCTAGGCGACGCTCGCGGCGTTTGCTTTTTTCTCGGTCTGTTCGCTCAAAACGCGACGATACTCGAGCGGCATGACCTTCTGGAACCTTTCTCGATAGACCTGCCAGTTCTCCAGCACCTCAACGGCGCGCCGGCTGCCCGTCAACTTCGCGTGACGTTCGATAAGCTCACGAACGGACTGCTCTTCCTGATCGTCTGTGAAGCTTTCCAGGTCGACCATCTCGAGGTTGCATCGCTGTGCGAAGTCACCGTCTTCATCGATGACATACGCAATGCCGCCGCTCATTCCCGCGGCGAAGTTTCGGCCCGTGCGGCCGAGCACGACCACTCGTCCGCGCGTCATGTATTCGCAGCCATGATCGCCGACTCCTTCGACGACGGCGACGGCTCCACTGTTTCGGACGGCGAATCGCTCGCCCGCGACGCCGCGGATGAAAGCTTCCCCGCCAGTTGCGCCGTACAGCGCAACATTACCGACGATGATGTTTTCTTCCGCGCGGAACGTCGAGTGAGCCGGTTGATAAACAACGAGCTTTCCGCCGGAGAGACCCTTCCCGAGATAGTCATTCGCGTCGCCTTCCAGTGTCAGGCTGATACCGTTCGGAACGAAGGCCCCGAAGCTCTGGCCCGCCGATCCGCTGAAATGAATTCGAATCGTGTTGTCCGGCAGGCCTGCCGCGCCGTATCTGCGTGTGACTTCGCTGCCGAGCATGGTTCCGACCGTTCGATTCACGTTGCGAATCGGCAGGCGCACATCGACGGGTGTCTTCGATTCGAGCGCTTCTCGAGCGACGTCGATCAGAAGGTTATCGAGAGCCTTGTCGAGGCCGTGATCCTGTGCCTGCATGCAGCACTTCTGAACCTGCGGGCTGACATCGGGCATGTGGAGGACGGCCGAGAGATCCAGTTTCTTCGCCTTCCAGTGCTCAACCGCTTTGCGAACGTCGAGGCGATCCATCCGGCCGACCATCCCGTTGCCCGCCCGAAATCCCAACCGGGCCATAAGTTCGCGCACTTCTTCCGCGATCATCCGGAAGTAGTTCACGATGTATTCCGGTTTACCGCGGAACTTCTCCCGCAGAACCGGATCCTGCGTCGCGACTCCGACGGGGCACGTGTTCAGATGACACACGCGCATCATGATGCAACCTGAAACGATCAACGCCGATGTGGCGAATCCGAATTCTTCGGCGCCGAGCAGCGCAGCCACGACGACGTCACGGCCGGTTTTCAGCTGCCCATCCGTCTGCACGACGATGCGGCTTCGCAGGTCGTTCAAAACCAGAACCTGATGGGTTTCGGCCAGACCGAGTTCCCATGGGATGCCGGCATGTTTGATGCTCGTGATCGGCGACGCACCGGTTCCACCGCTGTCGCCCGAAATCAAAACCACGTCGGCATGCGCTTTCGTAACCCCGGCCGCCACAGTTCCGACTCCGACTTCCGCCACAAGCTTGACGCTGATTCGAGCGCGCGGATTCGAATTCTTCAGGTCGTAAATGAGCTGCGCCAGATCCTCGATCGAATAGATGTCGTGATGCGGCGGCGGTGAAATCAAGCCGACGCCCGGGGTGGAATGGCGAACTCGCGCGATGTTTTGATCGACCTTATGGCCGGGAAGCTGCCCGCCCTCGCCCGGCTTGGCGCCTTGCGCCATTTTGATCTGCAGTTCCTTTGCGCTGACAAGGTACTCGCTCGTGACGCCGAAACGTCCGGAGGCAACCTGCTTGATGGCGCTCGACCGCGAGTCTCCGTTGGCGTCGGGAACGAATCGCGCCGGATCCTCGCCGCCCTCGCCGGTATTGCTTTTCGCGCCGATGCGGTTCATCGCGATAGCGAGTGTTTCGTGCGCTTCCTTGCTGATCGATCCAAACGACATTGCTCCCGTCGCGAAACGTTTCATGACCGATTCGACCGGTTCGACTTCCGACAACGAAAGCGGTTCCTCCGCGAATTTCAGGTCGAACATACCGCGAAGCGTGCAGAGTTTCTGGCTCGTGGAATTGACGGTTGCGCTGTACTCCTTGAAGATCCGGTAGTTGCTGGTTCGCGTCGCGTACTGCAGTTTGTGGATCGTTTCCGGGTTGTACATGTGGTACTCCCCTTCCTGACGCCACTGATAGTTTCCACCCCAATCGAGATCGAGCCTGCGCGCGGGACGCTTTGGATAGGCGCGCCGGTGATGTGTCAGCACCTCCTCGGCAATTTCCTTGAGACCGATGCCGTTCAGGCGCGAGGGCGTATTTGTGAAGTAGGTGTCGACAAACTCACGGCTGAGGCCGATCGCTTCGAAGATCTGAGCACCGCGGTAACTCTGCAGCGTCGAGATTCCCATCTTCGACATGACTTTCAGGACGCCCTTGTTCACCGCCTTGATGTAGTAGTTCACGGCTTTGCGGTGATCCATGCCCTGGAGGATGTTCTGGCGAATCATGTCGTCGAGTGTTTCGAACGCGAGATATGGATTGATCGCTGAGGCACCGTAGCCGATCAACAGACAATAGTGATGAACTTCGCGGGCATCGCCGCATTCCACGATAAGAGTGGCGCGGGTGCGGAGACCTTCTCGGACGAGATAGTGATGCAGCCCGGAGGTCGCCAGAAGACTGGGGATCGGAGCGCGATCATTGTCGATCGCGCGGTCCGACAGAATCAGGATTCCCGCCCCACCCTCGATCGCGCGTTTTGCGAGTTCGCAGATGCCATCCATAGCGATGCGGAGACCATCGCCATCGGCGTCCGCATCGAACACCATTGGCAGCGTGGCTGCCTTGAACCCTGCGGCCTGGAAGTGGCGCAGCTTCGCCAGATCGTCGTTATCCATGATCGGCGACAGGATTTTGATCAATCGTGCGCTTTCCGGTTCCGGTTTGAGAAGATTCCGTTCGGGACCGAGAGCGCTCGTCATGGACGTCACGAGTTCTTCCCGAATGGCGTCCAGCGGAGGATTTGTAACCTGCGCGAAAAGTTGCCTGAAATAATTGAATAGAGGTTGAGACCGATCGGACAGGACGGCCAGCGGCGTGTCCGTGCCCATCGAACCGATCGCTTCCTCTCCGTTCCTGGCCATCGGCGCCATCAGGATGCGCAGATCTTCGTGCGTATATCCGAATCCGATTTGCCGCTGCAAAACGGTGAGATGTGCCGGTTCCAACGACTGCGGAGCGTCCGGCAGATCCTTGATGCGCATCATATTGCTGCGGAGCCACTGGCGGTACGGCTTCTCGCTGATGATGCGCTGCTTTAATTCCTTGTCACCGATGATGCGTCCTTTCGCGGTGTCGATCAGGAACATCTTGCCGGGCTGCAATCGGCCTTTTTGCAGAACCTCCTGAGGCGGGATATCGAGGACGCCAACTTCGGAAGCCATCACGACGAGACCATCTTTCAAAACGTAATATCGCGAAGGACGCAGCCCGTTGCGGTCGAGCACGGCTCCAATTTGAACGCCGTCCGTGAACACAATCGATGCCGGACCGTCCCACGGTTCCATCAGGCAGGCGTGGTATTCATAGAACGCGCGCTTGTCGTCATTCATCGTGGGATGGTTTTCGTAGGCTTCGGGAATCAGCATCATCATGGCGTGCGGCAACGAACGGCCGCACATCACAAGCATCTCGAGCGCATTGTCGAGCATCGCGGAGTCGCTTCCGCCCTCAACGATGACGGGCAGGACGTCTTTGATGTCTTCGCCGAACAATTCCGAAGTGAACTGCGCCTCTCGAGCCTTCATCCAGTTCTTGTTTCCAAGAAGCGTATTGATCTCGCCGTTGTGCGAGACGTAGCGATAAGGGTGTGCCAGCGGCCAGCTCGGGAAGGTGTTCGTCGAAAACCGCTGATGCACGACCGCCAGCGCGGATTCGACGCGTCCGTCGAGGAGATCCGGAAAGTACATTTCGATCTGATCCGCGGAGAGCATGCCTTTGTAGATGAGCGTTTTCGAGGACAGGCTCGAGATGTAGAAGTAATTTCGATTGGGGATTGCGGATTCCCGTACTGCTTTCTCGATTCTCTTCCGAATCAGGAAAAGCTTCCGCTCGTCGCCGCATCCGATGAAGATCTGGCGGAATACAGGTTCCACCGATTTTGCAGACTCGCCGATTGCGGAGTTGTTGGTTGGCACATCGCGCCATCCCAGCAGTTTTTGTCCCGTTCGTTCGATTGCCGCGACGAACAGTTCCTCCGAGCGGCGGCGCGATTCCGTGTCGCGCGGAAGGCTCACCATCCCGACGCCGTAATTGTCCGGCGCTGGAAGCTGAATTCCGAGTTTGACGCACTCTTCCCGCAGGAATGCGTCCGGCACCTGAATCAAAATGCCCGCGCCATCGCCGGTGTTGGCTTCGGAGCCTTTGGCACCGCGATGAAGCATGTTGATCAGAACCTGAAGCGCCTTGCGAATGATCCCGTTCGACTTGCGGCCTTGAACATCGACCACGAACCCGACACCGCAACTGTCGTGTTCGAATTGAGGATCGTACAAGCCTTGTTTTTCGGGAACGCCGGGTACCATAACCTGCCTCGGTGACACTTCTGTAATGGCCGCCGCCGCTGCGGGGGCCTTCATTGAATCAGAGTTTTGGGGACCCTGTTTTCTTGAGCGCTAAATGTACGTCTTAAAACAAAATTAGTCATCCGGTAAAATGAAAGTACTTTGCATAAGATCCATTAATCCTTTAGGCTGTGGACGCCACAGCCGTTAGACCTCTTATGAACCTTGAAACCTTGAGTCTCTACTGCGACGTCATACGGTCCGGAAGCTTTTCACTCGGCGCCGCCGCGCATCGAATTTCGCAGTCGGCGGCGAGCCAGGCAGTCCGTCAACTCGAAGAAGAACTCGGAGCCCAGTTGATCGATCGGACGAAGCGGCCTTTCATGGTCACACCGGAAGGCCGGCAATTCTTCGAAGCATGCCAGCACTTGCTTGAAGATTTCGAGAAGGCGAAGGCTCAGATCACGCAGCAGAAGACTTCCGTCGGCGGATCCGTGCGTGTCGCGGTGATCTACTCTGTCGGGCTGCAGGATATGGGCTTCTACACTCAGCAGTTCACGACGCGTTATCCCCAGGCAAAGATTCGTTTGGCCTACCTTCATCCGGACGCGGTCGTCGAGGCCGTCGTGAATGATGAAGCGGATCTCGGTATCCTTTCATTTCCTTCGGCGCACCGGTCGCTGACTGTGATTCCCTGGCACGAGGAGCCGATGGTGTTTGTGTGTCATCGATCCCATCCTCTCGCGAAAAAGCGCCTCGTCGCGCCGCCGGATCTGGCTGATGAAAGGTTTGTCGCTTTTGAGAAGAACCTGCCGATCCGCAAGGCCATCGACAAAGCGCTGCGCCAGCGCGGTACCAGGATCGAAGCAGCGATGGAATTCGACAATATCGAAACCATCAAACAAGCCATCGCGATCAACTCCGGCGTGAGCATTCTGCCTCGCCCGAGCATTTCCCGCGAAATCGAGAATCGAGTGCTGGCCGCGGTGTCTCTGGACATGCCTGAGCTCGTTCGTCCGATCGGAATCATTCATCGCAGGCAGAAGCTGCTCACGCCCACCGCGGCAACGTTGCTCGAGTTTCTTCAAAACATGAAGCGGTGAAGGGAATTGCATTCTTTCATCAGACGCTTACTCATCATCGCGACTCTGCTGGTGGGCGCGATCGCGATCGGCACGGCCGGGTACTACTTTGTCGAAGGATGGCCTCTATTCGACAGTTTCTATATGGCGCTGATCACATTGACGACTGTCGGATTCGGCGAAGTCCGGCCATTGAGCTTTCACGGACGCATCTTCACGTCATTTCTGATGCTGATCGGCGTCATGACGGTCTTCGTCTCGGTGGCTATTATCGGCGATACATTGCTCCGGCTGGAGATGATGGATTACTTCGGCCGCAGGCGGAGGCATCGTATGCTTAACGAAATCACCGGGCATTACATCGTGTGCGGCGCCGGTCGTGTCGGCCGCAGCGTGGTCGATGAACTCCAGCGGAGCGAGGCGGCTGTTGTCTTGATCGATAACAACCCGGATCGCGCAAAATGGGCCAGCGACCAGGGCATCCTCACACTCGTAGCCGACGCCACCAAGGATGAAACGCTGAAGCAGGCTCGCATCGATCGGGCCAAAGGCCTTGTGGCCGCGATTGCGAGCGATGCCGAGAACGTTTACGTCGCGCTTTCCGCCAAGGTCCTGAATCCGGCGTTGCTGATTTCGGCGCGGGCAAGCGACGATCAGGCAACGGAAAAACTGCGACGCGCCGGCGCGACGACGGTGTTTACACCTTATTCGATCATCGGGCATCGGCTGGCGCAATCCATGCTTCGGCCGCACGTTGTGAGCTTTCTCGATGTAGCGTCCGCGTTCCAGCACACCGACCTCGAACTCGAGATCGAACAGCTGCAGGTTCCCGGCCGCAGTTTTCTCGCAGCCAGGCGTTTGGATGAAAGCCAGATCGGCAAGAAGTACGGCGTGATCGTGCTCGCCGTTCAGCGGCGAAATGGCGGCATGCAATTCAATCCGCCCGCCGACATCCGGCTCGAGACCGGTGATGTGCTGATCGCCATGGGGGAGCGGTCGAAGTTGAAGCGGCTCGAGCAGGAAATGGGAAGTACTGCCTGAACGATTCGAGTTTCAAGGACAGGTCTGTGAAACTTCGACCAGCGACCTCACGTCGATCCTCGCGTTGGGAGGCTGCCGAATGAGAATGCCACGCGCCTGCATCTTGTACCCTTCGTAGGCAACCGTGTTGAACTCACGGCCGAGGTAGCCGATGTTCTGTAAATCGAACTCGAGGTTGCCGGGCGATTCCTGCGCGGATGCTTCGATATCCGCGTCGGTAGGTTTTGTCAGTTCGCGAATCCGGATCGGTTCCGCCGCCTCGCTGAGCTGCCACGCGCCGGGCGCATGCTGGGTCAAACATCCCACCGCCTGAACGATGGAGAAACTCGGCAACGCCCGGGGCCCGCTTCGTTCCTGTATTCGGAGATTTCGGAGGTAATTGACGTTCAGTTCGGAGTCGCCCGCGGGGAATCCATTTCCCTGCAGAACGTACGCAGCGAGCGCAAGATACGCGTCATCGCTCAAATCGACAATCGGCTGCGCTTTCGGTTCGTTTCGCGGCGGCATTCCCTTCTTGATGAGATCGAAGAGGCTTTGCGCCGTGTCTTCCCGCCATCGCTCCATGAAGTCGGCTCCTCGCAGAGAGAAACGCGGTGCGAAATCGCCAAGCAGATTCGCGTCCTGCACACCGTCGAGGTTTGCGGCGTGGCAGCGGATACACGTTTTCTGGTATTCCTGCTTGCCCCGCTCTGCCTGAGCGTCGGTAAAGACACCGGACCACACGGACCGGCGAGGACCCTGCATCGCGGCTCCTGCGGAGCACGTGAAAACGAAGAGCAATAATGTGCTGACCTTACGCATTACCGCGTATGTTACCGCATTTCAAATTGGAAATCGCGAGTGCGGATTTACGGAATCGGGTCAGCTACAAATAAAAAATGGGGGACCGTGAACTTTGTCACGGTCCCCCTTTGGGCTAGGGACGAGGGTCGATACAACAACAGGCAAAAATCGAACGCTGCTAGTTCTGCGGCTGGTTTTTTGCCGCAGCACCAGCGGAACTCTTGGGTACAAGAATCGTCAGGACAACTGCGCGATTCTTTTCACGGCCTTCGCGAGTCTTGTTTTCAGCTACCGGTTTGGCTTCGCCGAAGCTGATCTCGTGCATCCGGTAAATCGGAACGCCCATGTCGACTGCAAGGTACCGTTTCACCGCTTCAACCCGGCGCTCGCCGAGTTGGACGTTGTAATTCGTGTCACCACTCGCATCGGTACGTCCTTCGAGAATGACGAGCGCGTCAGGGTTCTTCTGGAGCGTGGTCGCGACTTCTTCAAGGTCCGTCGTGAATTTCGGATCCAGTTTTGCGCTGTCGAAACGGAAGAGAATCGACTTCTCAGTAGTCACCGAATAAAGGTTGCGGTTTTGGAATTTCTCGTCGAGGACGGTTACGTTTTCAGAGGCCTTATCGGCAGACGACTGAGCGGTGGCGGCTTTCTGGTCGACGTTTCGGATGTCACCCCTGACGCTGTCAAAGCGTTGTGTCGTTTTTGAATCGAGTTCGGTGACTCGCCCATCAACGGCAGTGACTTTTCCGTCAACCCGCGTTACGCCGTCTCTTACTTCTCCGATGTCCGCATTGGTTTTCTCGATTGTCTTATCCAGCCGCGTGTTCAATGTGTCCGCCGAAGTCGAGACCTCATTGCGAACGAACTTCCTGGACGCGATGCAGGCGCTGGACAGGGTGCTCGCGACCAGAATCAGCAGAACGATTGAAAGTCTTCGCATTAGAAATTTCCTCCTCGGAACTCGCCGGTATTTCTCATCAAAGCCGCCGTAAGCGTCGCCGTTAGTGGACGCTTAGCGATCTCACTGGTCTTCAACGCCGTACTGTCGGCGCTTCCCTGTACGTGCAATGTGTGGACCATTCGGGGTCCGCAGTCTAAGTGGTCCAATCACAATGGGTTAATGTCTGACGGAGGAATCGCGTAGGACTGGCGGCAATCAGAAGCATGGAACACTTCCATACTTCAAGACGCAATGGCCCGAGTCACCTGGCCGGTGGGCGTTTCCGTTTGTCGGCGTCGATCTGTTTCAGCTTATCGAGTTCGTTCGTGAGTTGCTTGATCCGCTGATCCCGCCTCTGGGAATCCGCCAGCAAGTTCAGAATCACCGTGGCAGACGGTTTCAACGGACTGCGTGGGTACTGATCGACGAGTTGCTTGAGAATAGCGCTGATTCGATTCCAGTCCGTGTTCGCGTTTTGCGGAACCGCCAGCGACAGAGCGAACCGAAAAAGGATACCATCGCGCTGCTCTCCTGCTTTGTCACGATGAAGAATGCTTTCGTAGATACGGGCCGCTTCCGAATAGTTGCCGGCGCTGAATGCCGCATCCGCCAGGTCCGTCGCATTCGGCTCGGGCGCGGGAGGAGCCGGGATATCCGGAACCGGCAGCGGTTGGGGTTCAAGTGGCGGTCGAACGGGTTCAGTGAGTATCGCGGGAGTAACGGTTGGAAGAGGTGCCGGAGGAAGTGCTCTCGCAGGTGTTCGCCGCTGATGACATCCGGTTAAAACCAGAATGAAAGTGATGAGCAGGGCTCGTTTCATCGGGATCCTCCTGCTGCGGAGATCGATTCAGCGGGGCTCGCAGCGACCGGAACAGGTGATGCCGGCAAGTCAAAACAAAAGATGCTTCCACCGTTCGGGTTGTCTTCCACCCAGATCCTACCGCCATGAGCTTCCACGATGCTCTTACAAATCGCGAGCCCGAGTCCGACACCTTGCCCATGAAGTTTCCTGCCCTGTTTGAGTTGGTGGAATTTCTCGAAAATCTTCGTTTTGTGCTCGTTTGCGATTCCCTGGCCCGAGTCGGCGACTGAGACCAGAACCTTACCCGCATCCGTATTCTGAATCTTCGCGACGATCGCGCTGTCTGAAGGAGCGAATTTCAACGCGTTGTCGATCAAATTGCCGAGTACCTGGACAATACGGTCGCGATCGCATTCGGCCCAGACCTCGGAGTTAGATTCGACTTTCAATTGAATGTTTTTGTCGTGCGACTGGACTTCGAACTCGTCGACCACTCCCTGTGCCAGCGGCATGAGATTCATCGGTCGCATCGTATATTCCATGACGCCGGCCTCCATCCGCGAGACATCCAACAGGTTCCCAACCATCGCGGAGAGCCTTTCCGCGCTGTTGCTGCTGAGTCGCAAGAGTTTGCGCTGCTGATCGTTCAGCCGGCCGGGGATCTCCTGCAACATCAGAAGAAAAACCTGTCGCATGGAGGCGAGCGGCGCTTTCAGCTCGTGCGAGACGTGCGAGACGAAACCCTTTTTCATCTGGTCCAATTCGCTCAACCGCAATGCCATTTCGTTAAAGTCGCGAGCCAGTTCCGCGAATTCATCCCCGCCGTCGGCAGGCAACCGGTGCCAGAATTGACCCTTCGAGATTCGCCTGGTGCCCTGAGTGAGTTGTCGAAGCGGCTCTGCGATCGCTCGAACAATGACGATCGCCAGGATGATCGCGATCAATAGCGAAGTTCCACCGGCTATGATCGAAACGGTGCGCGCACGTTCGCCGGCAACGGAAGCCTCGGCCACCTGCTCGGTGATTCCGATGCGAACCGCCCTGAACGCGTCGTGGGCCTTGTCATTGAGATCATTGATGTCGTTTCGAAGGATCGGCGGAAGTTCGCCTCCCTCGTCGTTCGGATCGGGACTCAGTCGGGACTTCTCCTCGTCAAAATCGCGCCAGAAAATCGACCAGGCGCTGGAAAGCTCCTTCAATGCTGCAAGTTCGCGGGGTGTTTTCGCGTTTTTCGATAGAGCGCCCAGATCGGTCGAATATTGATTGCGATGGTCGAACATCACGTGTTCGTAGGTGCGATCGCCGTTCAGCAGAAAGTATTTCTTGCAATCCACTTCCAGGTCGAGGATCTGTTGCTCCGTTGTCTGAACGGTCGCCGCGGCTTCGAGGTTCACCTGCGATAGTCCGCGGTTGATCAGCTGCAGTTCGTGGATCAGTCTCACCTGATAGGCCAGCGCAGCGATGGCAACCATCAGAAGGATACCGAATCCACCGATGATCTTCGTCGAGACTCTCATGACTCTATGTTGTACTGCCGGAGCTTGTTGTAGATCGTTTTCACGTCGACACCCAGCTGTCTGGCTGCTTCGGCTTTATTGTTTCCCGCCTTTTCGAGTGTCTTGATGATCAGTTCGCGTTCGGCTTCCGCTACGGTCGTGGTCCCGACGGCAAACACCAGTTTTTCCGACTTCGCAGCCGGGTCGCGGAGATAAGGCGGAAGGTCGGCTTCGTCGATCCACTCACCCTTCGCCAAAACAACAGTTCGCTCGATGACGTTACGCAACTCGCGCACATTTCCCGGCCACGAGTAGCGTTCCAGGCGCTGACCCGCATTCTCCGTCAGACCCTCGATGTTCAACTGATGTTTGCGGTTGAATTCTGAGATGAAGAATTGGACGAGAAGCGGTATGTCATCTTTGCGCTCGCGAAGCGGTGGAAGCGCGATCGGCACGACATTCAAACGATAGTACAGATCCTCCCGCAGACGGCCTTCCTCGATGGCATGTAACGGGTCGCGATTCGTCGCAGCCACGACGCGAACATCGAACTCGAATTCGTGACTGCCGCCCAGCCGGCGAACGCGGCCGTCGGACAAGACTCGCAGCAGTTTGGGTTGCAACTGCAACGGCATCTCCGCGATTTCATCGAGAAAAAGCGTGCCGCCGTTTGCCTGTTCGAACACTCCCTGCCGCATTCCCACAGCGCCGGTGAACGCTCCCCGCTCGTGGCCGAAAAGTTCAGCCTCCATCAGTGTTTCAGGGATCGCCGCCGCATTCAGCGCGATAAACGGCTTTCCCCCGCGATGGCTGAGCTGGTGGATACTGCGCGCGACCAGTTCTTTACCGGTGCCGCTTTCACCCGTGATCATCACGGAGACGTCGCGGGCGGCGACGCTCGAGATCAGGTCGAACACGTCTTTCATTGCTTTACTGCTTCCAATGAAGCCTGAATTCCCTTCGCCTTCAGCCTTTGCGGCGAGACGCTTCGACTTTCGGCGCATCTCAATTTCTTCTTCCGCGTCTTCGAGCAGCGCCTTTAACTTGGGAAGGTCTGTGACGGGTTTCGTCAGAAAGTCGCGCGCGCCCTGCTTCATGGCCTCCACAGCCATATCGATGCTGCCCTGAGCCGTAAACAGAAGGACGGGACGATGCGGGTTGCCGGATTTCAAGGAGCGGAGCAGTTCGAGGCCCGACATCTCCGGCATGACGACATCGGATATCACGATGTCCGGATCGTGCCGCTCCACAAGCTCGGTCGCCTGCATGGCATCCGGCGCCTGTAGAACTTCAAAACCCCATGTATTGAGAAGAACTTGAAGAGATTCGCGAAATGCGTCGTCGTCGTCGACCACCAGGATTTTCTTCTTGCGCGCTGTCACAGTCTAAAAATGATACTGTGCCCGCGCCAAAGTCACAACCGCGCACACGAGGAGTTTTGGGACGGAACGGGACTTCCACAAAGTCATGGATATCGCAATTGGCCGAAGGTTCTCGCTGTGGCGAAATGTCCAACAGAACCGGGTTGCAATCGAATCTCGCTGACAAGGCAAATTCATCTCACCAAAAGAGAGTTCTACCTTGTATAAAGGAGGGCGCCGGGGGATAGCGGCGTCCCCAAAATTCCCCGGACCATGCGAGGAGCGCAGGTTAACAAAACTATATGAATAGATCTCGAATTGTTCTGGTTCTTTTGGGGGGGCCTGGTGCAGGCAAAGGGACACAGGCTCAGGCGCTGATGCGCTGCCTGGAAATTCCTCAGATCTCGACGGGCGACCTGCTGAGAGCGGAAATCAAAAACAAAACGGAAATCGGGTCCGAGGCTGAACAGCAGATTGCGTCGGGCCTGCTTGTCGGCGACGAGATTGTGAATCGCGTGCTGGCCAATCGCGTGCGAAAACCGGACTGCACTTACGGCTGGATACTCGATGGGTATCCGCGGACGCTTTCGCAAGCTATCGCGCTGCAAGGGTTGCTGCGTCCGCGCGACAAGTTTGTCGCCATCGAAATCGACGTCGAGCCGGAACTCGTCGTCGAGCGAATGACGTCGCGTTTGACTTGCTCGTCCTGTGGCTCCGTCTACAACACGGCCAGCGTGCGTCCACGAACGGCCGGTGTGTGCGATTCGTGCGGCGGCGACCTTGTCCGGCGTTCCGACGATCGGGAGGAAGTCATCCGCGAAAGATTCCGCGCGTATCGCGAACAAACGCTTCCACTCCGTTCCTATTTTCTTCGGCTTGGTGCTCACCGAAACGTCTACGGCATGCGCCCGACCGACGAAGTCACGCTGGACATTCTCTCCATCCTGGGTCTCGAAGGCGTTCCTGTCGAGGCTCCGTCGATCGGCTTCGACTAGGCACTCTTTCCGAGGGGCGGTATGGCGGCCGACATCGTAAAGCCGCGCTATTTCTTTCCCGCGGCAGCCGTGGCTTCGGCGAGGGCGGCCGCATATTCGGGAACGTTCGGGCTGACGGAAACGGCTCTCCGAAACTCGCGGATCGCGTCGTCGTACATGGATCGGCCGAGATAAACCTTTCCCAGATAGAAGCGGATCTCCGGATCACCGCGATCCATCGTCACTGCTTTCTCGAGTTGCTGTTGAGCGCGCTCGTAGGACTTCTGTGCGATGAAGATGCGTCCTGCAGTAACAATCGTGTCTACATCAAAGGGATCAAGGACGAGCGCCATCCGGATCTGCTCCTGGGCTTCTTCGAGCCGGCTGGTTTCCAGTAGAAAAAGGGAGTATTCACGGTGGGCATTGGTATCGCTGCGGTTCAATGCGATCGCCTTACGGAATTCGCTATCCGCGGCTTTGTCGTCGTTATGGAACTTGTGCATGACATTCCCGAGCGCAACATGCGCTAGAGGTATCGCATCCGCGACGGACAAGGCCTGACGTGCGTGCTGCTCGGCCAGTGGAGCCTCTCCTTTCGTGCGGAGCAGTGCTGCGGCCAGGGCGGCGTGGGCTCGCGGGTAATTGGGATCCAGGCGAAGCGCTTTTTGCAAGAGAGCCAGACATTCTTTTGGAGTTCCGTGCGTTTCGCTGTCGCATTTATCCTCACCCGCGAGGTAAGCCTCGCGGGCGGCGGGATTATTCGTCGATCCGCGATTGAGTTCGGTGAGCGCTGTCGGCTGTACTGCAGATCCCAGCGTGCTCGCAATCTTGAGCACGATTTGATTCTGTATCTTCAGAGCGTCCGCAAAAGGCTCTTCGTAAGTCTGAGCCCACAACCGCGTCTGATCGCTCGAACGTGTCAACTGTGCAGTGACGCCTACCTTGTCGCCACGCTTCTCTATGCCGCCCTCAAGGACGTAGTCGATACCAAGTTCACGGCCGATCTGATGCAGGGTCTTTCTCGAATTCCGGTACGTCACCGTCGATCCGTGGCCGATCACGTCGAGATTGTTCGAACAGATCTGTCCTATAGCGGCGATCGTTTCTCGCGTAAATGAGTTGGCCAGGAAATCGAGTTCAGGCTGTCCATTGAGGTTGTCGAAGATCAGGACCGCCATCAGCGGTCGATGAACGGCCTCGCTGGGCACCGGTTCCGGTACGGAGCGGAAATAGTACGCCGCGAAGGCTCCCGCGGCGAGAAAGAGAAAAATGATGAAACCTTTGGACGCGGATTTTCGATCGGCCACCTGCGGCATTCTATCACCGCAGTTTGTTGTTAGGCCTCCGGCCTTGCGCGACCGCGAGGAACATGGCGGTAACGGGCGATATCCTGACCGGTGAGCTCGATCTGCACGGGCGTCGGGAGGTCCGGTTGATCTTCAAGGAGTGCGCGGATCTTCTCATAACAGATCATCGCGCTCTCCTGATAAGTAATGCGATTGCTGCCGCTGAAGGCGACTGCCGGAATTTCCAACGTCGCTCTCGTCGGTTCCAGACCGTTTCCGGTTATTGAAAACTCGAATCGGCGGCCGCCCTCGGCGTTGGTTTCGAAGCCCAGATAGCGGACGTTTGGCTTGGAGTCCCGGCCCTCTTTGCTCATCCCACGGTAAGAATAGGCAGGTGTCGCGAAATTGGCAATCGTGCTTTATCTGACAGCGAGTAGGATGGGACATGGGAAATACAGACCTGCAGCGGGTTTGGACCTATCACGACGGGTCCAAACATTCGCTACAAAGCATTCGAGCCGGCAAACACTACCTCGATTGGCAGAACCAGCCGATTCCCTTCAAGATCTACCCGTCCTTGCAGCCGATCCTGTTGCCGAGAGAAGCCGGTCAAACCGGCGTTACGGCGCTCTCAGCGATCTCAGAGCGCGTCAGGGCTGGCGGGCCGGACCTGACACCAACGCTCGAGGACCTCGCTCGGATTCTTTATTTTTCCGCGGGTATCACGAAGATGAAGCGGTATACCGGCGGCGAGATTTTCTTTCGGGCCGCATCCTGCACGGGCGCTCTTTACGAGATCGAGTTGTATCTCGTTTGCGGCGAGCTGCCGGGCCTGACCGCCGGTGTCTATCATTTCGGCCCCGAAGACCTGGGGCTGCGGCTTCTTCGCACCGGCGATTTTCGACCTGATCTGGTCGAGGCAACCGGAGAAGAGGACGCAGTCGCTCACGCACCACTCACTATGGTTTGCACGGGAACATATTGGCGCAACGCCTGGAAGTATCAAGCGCGCACTTATCGTCACTTCGGATGGGACAACGGCACAATGCTGGCGAACATGCTCGCGATGTGTACCGCGCTGCGGTTGGTTTCGCGTGTGATCTGCGGATTCGTGGATGCCAAAGTGAATCGTCTACTCGACGTGGACGATCAACGCGAGGTCGCGTTTTCAATGGTGACGATAGGCCGGACGGCCGACGCGAATCGGCCCTTCAAGTCGGATATTTCCCCGCTTAACTATGAGACGGTGCGATTGTCCCAACACGACGTCGATTATCCGGCGATGCGCGAAATGCATGCCGCGTCGACGCTCGAAACGCCTGATGAAGTTCGGCAATGGCGGCCGGCGAGCGCAAGCGGAGGACGTGTACCGCAGCCGATAGACTCATCGGCGGACGACTCGATTGAGCGCGTGATTCTTCGACGCGGTTCGAGCCGGCGGTTCAAGCGGGAATCGATTTCGCTCGATCAATTGCACACCATCCTGCGATCTTCTACGCGCGGTATCGATTCGGACTTCCTTCAGAGTCCGTCGGATCAACTGAACGATTTATATCTAATCGTGAACGCCGTCGATGGATTGGAATCGGGCGCTTATTTCTACGAACGCGAGCGCGAAGGCCTCGTGCTGCTGAAATCCGGTGATTTTCGGAACGAAGCCCAGTACCTCGGCCTTCAACAGGCTTTGCCGGGCGACGCGAGCGCCGCCATTTTCCTTCTCGCCGATCTTCATGCGATTTTCGCGAGGCTTGGCAACCGCGGTTATCGCGCCGTACAGCTTGAAGCCGGAATCATGGGTGGTCGAATGTATATCGCCGCCTATGCTCAGCGGCTCGGCGCGACGGGTCTGACGTTTTTCGATGATGATGTCGTGGACTTCTTCTCGCCGCACGCTGCGCGCAAGAGCGCGATTTTCCTCGTCGCCGTCGGACGTGGAGCGAAGTGAGGATATAATCCGCATCGATCAGGAGGAACCCATGGACCCAAGCAGACGAGAGTTCGCAACAATGCTGGGCGCAGCCATCGCTTTGCCGCGTGTGTGGGAGCGCGCAGTCGAGGAATACGAGCAGACGGGCGAAGTCTCCTCGGACACAGCCCTCACGCTGTTGGACGCTCAAGGCGAGCGCGGCATTTTTGCCGATCCCAAACATCTCGATGAGTTGCGTGCCGCGATTGGACGCAAGATTCGCGACCACAAAATCATTCGCGCCTTCAAGGTGCCCGAGGACGTTCAGCCGCTGACGTTCTTCAAGAGGTAACGATCATGTCGGAAGACCTTTGCTACCAGACCATCTCCGAACTGTCCAGGCAGATAGCTTCAAAAAAACTCTCTCCCGTCGAGTTAACCCAGGCCTATCTCGAACGCGCGGAGTCGATCAATGAAAAGCTCAAGACGGTGATCACGCTGACGCGCGAACACGCCCTCGCCCGCGCGGCGCAAGCCGAAAAGGAAATCAAAACGGGTAAGGTCCGCGGCCCGCTGCACGGGATACCCTACGGCGTGAAAGACTTGTTCGACACAAAGGGAATCCGGACGACATGGGGTTCGATTATTTTCAAGGATCGCGTGCCCGACCGCGATGCCACGTGTGTCGAGAAACTCAACAATGCAGGCGCCGTTCTGATTGCGAAGCTCACGATGTCCGAGTTTGCCGGTGGATCGACGCGTTCGAACCTGGTGCCGTTCCCGCACAATCCGTGGAAGCTGGACCGTACAACGTCCGGGTCATCGAGTGGATCGGGTGCGTCCACCTCAGCTGCGATGGTCGGCTTCGCGCTCGGTACGGAAACGGGCGGTTCCATCATCGGTCCTTCGGGCGCGAACGGTGTTTCTGGAATGAGGCCGACCTATGGCCGCGTCAGCCGTTTCGGCTGCATGACCCTCGCCTGGAGTCTCGATAAGATAGGTCCGCTTGCCCGGTCGGCGACGGACGTGGGTATGATCCTCGAAGCGATATCGGGACCCGATCCAAAAGACTTCACATCAAATCCTTCGTCCTTTAAATTTCGAGCCGACCCGGGAAGGATTGCGGGAAGGAAGATCGGTGTTGTTCGTCACGAATTCAATCTCGCGTCCAACGCCAATCAGGCCGCTTTTGCCAAGGCACTCGACGTTCTGAAGCAGTCAGGGTTTGTCTTGGAGGATGTTACTCTGGCGGATCGGCCTTATGCCGAAGTGTACAACCTCATCAGCAATACCGAAGGTGGGACGTTCTTCAAATCCGTTTTCAACGACAAACGCATCGAAGGCATGTATGACGCTGCGCGCCGCGCCGACTGGTTGGCGGCAAGCATGTTGCCGGCTTCGGACTATCTGACCGGTCAGCGCATCCGAGCGATGATCACAGCGGAATCGGACGAACTGGTGTCGAAGTATTCCGCGATCGTCGCGCCGACGAGTGGATCGGGTGCGGGTTTGATCGAACCCGCAAACAATCCAAATCCGGCGGGTCAGCGAGGAGGTAACCGCGGTGCTGACCGCGGTCCTGCTGCAGCGTTAACGCGAGTTGGAAATCTGGCGGGCTTGCCTGGAGTGTCGATCCCTTGCGGTTTTGACGGTGAAGGTTTACCGCTCGGTTTGCATATCGTTTCAAAAGCCTGGGACGAACAATCCGCACTCGACGTGGCGATGGTGTTTCAGCGCGAAACGGAGTTCCATCGCAAACGACCTGCATTTCGGGCCTAGAATGATCAAATCATGGTCACGCTCTTGCACCGCCACGGTGCAAGAGCCAACCATGAAACGAACGACCCGTTGTTGTTCGCTATGTTTCTGTCAAGTCTGGTCTTACAAGCACGAAGATCGTCGAAGTCCGGCGGGATTTTGGCGATTCACCGAACTTCTTCTTTATTAAGGCGCCGTGGTAATATGCTCGGCGACATGATCAACTCCTTGAGTCCGGCATTTTTATCTTCAATCTCCGCAAAAGTGTGAAACCCCACGTCAATTCTTCCGAATCCAAACGTATTGTGAGGTAAAGAGAAGGACCAATGCCTGTTCGTCTATTTGTCGGGAACCTCCCCTATGACGCAAGTGAAGACGAGATTCGCAATCACTTCGCGACAGCGGGAAATCTGACCAGTGTTTTTATACCGGTCGACCGGGAAACCGGAAGAAAGCGTGGGTTTGCTTTCGTTGAATTCAATGATGGCGAAGCCGCTCAGGAAGCGATCCGGCTGTTCAATAATCAACCTTTCAAAGGCCGACCGCTTGCCGTGAATGAAGCCCGAGCCAGGGAAGCCGGCGGCGGCAGGCCAGCGGGCCCGAGCAGTGGCGGTTTCCGGTCGCCCGCCGTCTCGGCGCAGCGAGGTCCGGCAGCGCCTCGAGGTTCGCTTCCACCGCGCGGCCCCGCGCCACTACGTGGTCCCGCACCCGATTTTGTTGCCGATCCGAATACCGACAGAGCCCGCGCGGACCGCACGCGCAAATTCGGTCCCGACGCCAAACCTGCCCGAGTCCGCGCGCAGCGATTCAAGGGTCCGGAAGGCGCAAAGCGTTCTTTCAAGGAAAAACTGGGAGGCCAGATCTTCGGTGAGGTGGACGATGTCGAAGACGGTTATGGGACGGACGTCGAGATCGACGACTTTGCTACCGGCATCGACACGGCTGACGAGAAATAATAGTTAGCACACGCCGATACATTTAAATCGGGAATCGCGAGCGGGCAAGTCTCGCGGTTCCCGATTTAAACGCCGCGCTTCCTTCCATTGTCTACATCGGCATGAAACGGATAGCGCTCTTATTCATCCTGGTATCACTTACGCTCGCCGCAAGCCCACAAGACACAAGGCTTTCAGACGACCAGCGAATTCTTCATTTCCTCAACAGGATTGAGTTTGGTCCGCGCCCCGGCGACGTGGACCGCGTCCGCAATATGGGAATAGCCCGCGCACTCGAGCAGCAACTGCATCCCGAAACCATCGACAACAGCACGCTAGACACGATGCTTGCGCCGTTTCCTTCAACGAAGATGGATTCGAGGCAGATCGGACGGAACTATGTCACGCCGATGGAGCTTGCGAGGCAGATGGGTATGCGGCCGAAAGCAGGTAACGGCCCAACGCCGGAGATGCGACGTGAGATCCAGGCGATGATGGAGACGCGCGGCCTGAGCCCTGTGCAAAAGCTTCTGCAGGAACTGCAGGGACAAAAACTGGTGCGCGCTGTTTACAGCGAGCGTCAACTCGAAGAAGTGATGACCGATTTCTGGTTCAATCACTTCAATGTCTTTTGGGGAAAGGGCGCCGACAAACAGCTCACCACCGAGTACGAAATGAAAGCGATCCGCCCCAACGTGCTCGGTAAATTCAAAGATCTCGTGATGGCAACTGCGAAGAGTCCCGCGATGCTGTTCTATCTCGATAACGCTCAGTCTTCGTCTCCGGACATGAAGGCGCCTGCTACCGAACGGCTCCAGCAGCTCGAACGCCAGCAGCAATTCGCTCGAAATCCGAGAGCGCAGGTGCGCATCAATCAACAGATCGAGCAACTCCAGCAGCGGCTGAGCCAGGCACCCGCCCGGAAGCCCGGGATCAATGAAAATTATGCGCGCGAGCTGATGGAGCTTCACACGCTCGGCGTCGACGGCGGTTACACCCAGAAAGACGTTCAGGAAGTCGCGCGAGCTTTCACCGGATGGACGATCGACCGTGCGCGGCAGGGCGGCGGATTCATATTTCGCGAACAGATGCACGATCGTGGCGACAAATTCGTGCTCGGGCACAAAATCGCAGCCGGCGGCATGAAGGACGGCGAAGAAGTGATCGATATCCTCGTACATCACCCCAGCGCTGCGCGCTTCATCGCAACGAAACTCGTTCGCCGGTTCGTCAGCGACGACCCGCCGGCGTCGCTCGTCGATCGCGTGGCGTCGGTTTATGTCAGGACCGATGGGGATATTCGCGAGATGCTTCGGACGATCTTTAGCTCCGACGAGTTTTTCTCTCCGGCGGCGTATCGCGCAAAAGCGAAGTCACCGTTCGAGCTCGCCGCGTCTGCGATCCGCGCACTCGACGGCACGACAAACGGAAACCCGCGGCTGACGCAGGAAATCGCCCGGATGGGGCAGCCGCTGTATCAATATCAAGCTCCGACCGGATACCCGGATCGCGCGACACAATGGATGACCAGCGGTTCTCTTGTCGAACGGCTCAACTTCGGCGTGGCGCTGGCCGCGAATCGAGTGCCGGGAACATCCGTCGATCTGGCGCGCTTCTCGGACGGATCGTCGAAGCCGGAGTACGTGGTCGATCGCGCGCTGCAGGTCCTGCTCGGCGGAGATGTGTCGGCTCAAACGAAGAAAGTTCTCATCGATCAGGTCAAGTCGTCGGACGAACCCCCTTTAGTTAAGGCGTTCGCGCTTGTCGTGGGTTCGCCGGAGTTTCAGAAACGGTAGGGAAGCGAATTATGAACCGTCGATATTTCATCAAGTCGGGTGCGGTCGCTCTTGCGAGTTTTGCAACCGCGCCATCATTTATCACGCGCACGGCGTTTGCGCAAAGTGCATCGAAGAGCGGCCGCGATCGCCCCGTCATCATCGCTATTTTCCAGCGCGGCGCCGTCGATGGGATTTCCATGGTCGTGCCTTTCGGAGATTCGCATTACAAATCCGTTCGTCCGCAGATCGCGATCGAGTCGCCAATCGATCTCGATGGGTTCTTCGGATTGCATCCCTCACTGGATTCGTTGAAACCCATCTATGACGAAGGTCATCTGGCGGTTGTGCATGCTGTCGGTTCTCCGGACAACACGCGATCGCACTTCGATGCGCAGGACTACATGGAGTCGGGCGCTCCGGGCAACAAGAGCATCGCTGACGGCTGGATGAATCGTTATCTCCAGTCAAAACCGGATCGCACTGCAACACCCTTCCGCGCCGTCGCGTTCAGCGCCAGCATGCCGCGAACATTGATGGGATCATCGCCGGCCGTGGCAATGACCCGTGTCGGCGACTTCGGCGTTCGCGCGGGAAGTGCCTCCGACAGTATCGGCGGCGCCTTCGAAGCCATGTACGGATCGGTGGCCATCGGTAAAGAGACTTTCGAAGCCGTCAACATGTTGAAGCAGGCGAATCCGCAGCAGTACTCCCCTCAAAACGGCGCCCAGTATCCCGGATCTGCGTACGGACAGTCCCTGATGCAAATTGCCCAACTCATCAAAGCAGACGTCGGTCTGGAAGTTGCGTTCGCCGATGTAGGCGGATGGGATACACACGCGAATCAGGGAAATGAGCGCGGCCAGCTCGCGAATCGGTTGAAAGAATTTGGGCAGGGTCTCGAGGCGCTCTATCGCGACCTCGGCGATCGCATGCGGAATGTTGTTGTCCTGACAATGACGGAGTTCGGCCGCGCCATTCGGCAAAATGGTTCCGGCGGAACGGATCACGGCCATGCAAGCGCGTTGTTCGTGTTTGGCGGGACTGTGAAGGGCCGCAAGGTTTACGGCAAATGGCCCGGCCTTGCCACCGATCAACTTTACGAAGGCCGCGACCTTGCGCTCACCACAGATTTTCGCGATGTGTTCGGCGAGATTCTGACGAAACACATGAGCGCTCGAGACACATCCCGTATCTTCCCGGGGTACGTGCCAAAGTCGCAGCCAGGCATCATCTCGGCGTAGCGCGCGCTTTTAGCGGCGTTAATCAGGGTTTCGGAACCTTCTGCGCCACGCCCGGTTCCTTCATCAACTTCTCGATCGCATCGATCTCCACGGGGACGAATCCGGAGAGGTTTTCGTAGCCGGTGTCCGTAATCACGAGCGTGTCTTCCAGGCGGATATACACGCGATCTTCGGGAATGGTCATGGCGGGCTCAATCGTAAAGATCATCCCCGGCTTAAGCACGTCGTAGGGTGAGTTCACGTCGTGAACTTCCATGCCCACCATGTGTCCGAGACTACCACTGGCCGACGCTTGTGCCGTACGGCGATACGGGTCCATGAACCGTTGCGCGGCGGCTTTGATCTTTTCGGTCTTGAATGGATAGGCGTCCATAACGGCGTCCATCTTTTTGAGGGCATCGATAACCACTTCGCGCGGCGTGAAGTTCGGGCGGATCGATGTCATCAAGGCCTGATACAGCTTCACGTAGATGCCGTAGATCTCGCGCTGCCAGTCCGTGAACGCGCCGTTCGCCGGAAACATGCGTGTCACGTCCGATTGGTAGTACTTATAGTCCGGCGCGTAGTCGAAGAGCACAAGATCGCCGGACTTCAGCTGACTCTGTGCGGCGTGATAGTGCGGCCATGCCGCATTCGTCCCCGTCGCGACAAGCGCGAAGTAGGCGATACCCTGGGCGTTGCCGCGTTTGAAAATGTAGTCGCCGATGGCTTCGATGTCGTATTCGTACATCCCCGGCTCTGCCGACCGCATCGCCTCCATCTGCGCAAGGCCTGCCAGCCGTGTTGCTTCACGGATGAGCTCAATCTCGCGCGGACTCTTGATCAGTCGCATCGCATCGAGGATCGGATCGAGGTTCTTGAACCCGTCGATGCCGCTCGCCTTTTCCTTCAGCCGTGATTTGAACCATTCTTCGCGCGAAGGTTCCTGATCCCAGGGATCGGACTGCCGGGCCTGCGCATGCGATGCTTCGCGGTCCGGCGTGCCGGCGCCGACCGTCTCGCCACGGAAAGTCGTGTAGACGATACGGCCAGACAACGTGGGCACGGCCTTCGTGAATTCGTCGCGCGGCAAAACATGTTCGAGACCGGTCAATCGCTCCGCGTCGCGTCCGGGTTCGAGCATGGGTCCTTCGGCGTTCGCCATCCGGTTCGGCGGCAGATACACCGTCGACTGGCGTGTTTTCCCATCCATCACCAGAATTGCGCGCGGCACCTCAATGCCGGTGAGATAGAAAAACTGGTTGCTTTGACGAAACTTGAGGTAGGACGACGTTTCCGTAGCTCCTTGCATCACAACAACGCCGTCCCCGATCCGTTCGAAAACCCTGGCGCGCCGGGCCGCGAACTCCGCAGGCGTTATGGCATCCGTGAAGAGCCCCTGAGCGCTGGTCGGCGCGGAACCCGCGAAAACAAGGAATAGAACCATGACGAGTACCGATAGGCGACTCATACTTAGCACTCCTTTAGCCGGCGTTTTCGAACAAACCAGCCTTCGCGGCAAATCAAGCTTTTAGGATAGGTTTTTTGGTATGCACCTGTGCCACATCCTGAAACGCTTTCGCTACAAACAGTATTTCGGTTTCCTTGAAGGGCGGACCGAATAGCGTGATCCCCTGTGGGAGCCCGGCTGGCGCAGCTTCCGTCGGTTCGCTGAAGGAAATCGCCACCTGCACGCCGGGATATCCGGCGGCGTTGTTGTTCGGCGGGCCGGGTTGAGGAGGCGCAGCCGGGCCGTCTGGTGCAGGCGTGCCGGCGCCGCGGCCCGCCCCACGACCGCCGCGTCCGCCTGCCGCGGCTGCGTCACCTGTCGCTGGAGCGCCGCGACCACCGCCGCCGCGATTACCTCCGGCGGCCGCGGAAAAGTAAACGTCAAAGCCGGCCGTCGCCTTCGCCAATTCCATCATGGACATCATGCGAATTCGCGACATTTGAAGGTACTCGACGACATTCGTCAGTCGAGCCGATTTGAAACCGTTGCCGCGGCCCGGATTAGTCATTTCAGCGACCTTTCCGGCTCGGACGAACTCATCGAAGAACGCGCCTTGTTCGTAGTTGTAACCGTCACTGTACTGAGGCAGCTTCGAGTTGGGAAGCGTGAGCGGAGTCAGAGTTGCTCCAAGACTCTTCAAGACGTCCATCAACTTCTGGGCTTCGGGACCGATCGGTCCGTCCATTCCGGTCACGCCGATCTTTAGCTTCCGAATGTCCATCGTGGCGGGATTCCAGTTGAACGGAAGGTCGGAAATACTCATGTCGCGGCCGTCCGGTTTTGCGACGACGGACATGACCATTGCGCAATCCTCAGCGTAACGGCACATCGGCCCAAGCCGATCGTACGTCCAGCCGAGCGCCATGACGCCATAGCGGCTGATTCGGCCGAACGTCGGACGCAATCCGGTGACGCCGCAGGTGCGAGATGGTCCGAGTATCGATCCGCTGGTTTCGGTTCCGATCGCGAATCCAACGCAACCTGCCGCCGTCGCCGATCCCGGGCCCGCGGAGGATCCACCGGATCCCGTCGAAACGCTCCACGGATTTCGAGTCATTCCACCAAACCAATTTGCGCCTTGCGCCATTTCGCCTGTAGTCAGTTTCGCAAGCAACACAGCGCCGCCTTCGCGCAGCATTTCAATGACGCTGGCGTCGTAGTCGTAGACTTGATTCTTCATCGCAGCGGAACCCCACGTGGTGGGATACCCTTTGACCGAAATAATGTCCTTCGACCCCCATGGAATTCCATGTACGGCGCTTCGGAAGCGGCCCGCGGTGATGTCCGCATCGGCGGCCCTGGCCTGCGATATGGCAACATCGTCGAGGAAGGTGACCGTGTTCAGGAGCTGTTTGTCGTAACGGTGCAACCGCTCCAGATACATTTTCGTCAGTTCGACCGACGATACCTGTTTGGTTCTTAACAACTCGGATTGATGCCGGATCGGCCAGAACGCAACGTCCTCCAGATTACCGGGCACCTTCACCGAAGGCGCCTTCGCGAACGCGATGGGTTTCGCGACCTTGTTCACCACCACTCCAGGAACGATCGCGCTGACGTGGAAAGGCGGCGAGATGTCGTTGGGGATGTGGAATGCCTGAATCGCCTTGGCGCGAGTCAGGCTCTGGTTTGCGCCGGCGACCATCTGGTTGCGTTCGGCTTCGGTGAATTCGACCCCGCTGAGTTTCAGAGCCTCGGTCACCATTGCCGGAGTGATTGTTTGCGCGCCGGCATCCTGCATCTTTGCCCATAAGACTCCGGGGACCAGCGTCGAACTCAAGCCGAGGCTGGAGAAATATGCCAGGAATCGGCGTCGGGTTTTATCGATACCAACGGTTTTCGGTTTCTTCATGTCAGCGGCTCCTCCATTTTTTGCCCGAGCGGAACGATGCATTCTGTCGCAAAATCCGCCGGCGGTACAACCTTCGTTTGAATTCAGCTGCCGGCAGGTATGATGATCGCCGCAATTATGGATGACGTATCGGGACGGAACACGCTTCACAAAAATGCTATTGGACTTGCCGAGGTACTCTTTCAGTCGGTGACCGCCATGGCTCCGGCCGGAGCCGTCGCGTTCAGTCTTGGCGCCGCGGTCCCATTTGCGGGGACGGCTCTGCCGCTTGCGACGCTGATTGCGTTGGCGGTATGCCTGTTGATCGCCGTCAACATCGGTGCGATGGCAAAGTATCTGCCGTCGGCGGGTGGATACTTCACCTATGTGAGCCGCGGGCTCGGGAACCCTGCCGGGTGGTTGACCGGTTGGCTGTTCAGTCTTGCTTATGTCTTTGTCGTCCCTCTGGTGTTGCTGGTCTTGGGACCTCTAGCCGATGATTTTGCCGGCCAACATTTTCAAGTCCGGCTGGGATGGGTGCTGTGGGCGCTCCTGATCGCCACCATACCTCTTTCCCTGACGCTGGTCGGAATCAAACTCTCTTCCGATGGAACCGTCATTCTTGGCGCGATCGAAATCGTGATCTTTCTTGCGTTGTCGGTCTGGTTGATTGCCACTCGAGATCATCCATCGATGCCGGCGACGTTCACGTCAAAGGGGAGTCTTGAATCGGGACTTGCGGGATGGCAGGGAATTTTGCACGGCATGATCTTCGCATTCCTCGCTTTCGCGGGCTTTGAGTCATCGGCTCCGTTGGCGGAAGAGGCACGCGACCCGCGAAGAACGGTTCCCGTCGCGATCGTCCTCGCCACGCTTTGCATCGGCGTCTTCTATGTCGTCTGTTCTTATGCCGCAGTAGCAGGCTGGGGAGTGAATCGAATCGCTTCTTTTGCGGCAGATCCCAACCCGTGGGGTTCGATGGCGACCGAGGCCTGGGGATCCAACGTGGTTATCATCTTTGCAATCCTGAATAGCGGTCTGGGCAATGCGGTGGCGGGAATCAATGCGGCGTCGCGGGCGATTTTTGCCATGAGCCGTACGGGAACCTTGCCGCGGCCTCTCTCGCACATCAACAACCGTTACCGGACGCCCGACGTCGCGATCCTGGCAACGGTGTGCATCGGGATTCTCCTCACTGTTTGGCTCGGAACACGCTACGGACCAGCGACTGCTTTCGCGTTGGTGGGCACAATTGTCACGATCCTGATCCTCGTTGTCTACCTGGCGACGTGTCTGTCAGTACCGTTTTTCTACTATCGCGAACGACATGCGGAGTTCCGCATCGGCCGGCATGTCTTGCTCCCGCTCTTGCCGGCCGTCGCGATGTTGTTTCCAATCTGGGCGCAGTTCAGCCCGGCACCGGCGCCGCCGATCAGCCTTGCCGGTCCCGTGTGCGGCGTCTGGCTTCTGCTCGGACTGGCGATCGTAGCAGTACTTCGGATGCGCGCTCCCGAAACGCTTTCTGCTGTTGGCAGGCTTTCACTCGATGAACCTGAGTAATGCCGTGCAGACGACGAGATGGAGTCTGTGCATTAACTCAGTCTCGCCTGGGACTAAACTTCACCGCGGCAGGATTGAAATCGTGTCTCCCGATTGGCTGAAGAATCGTACGATACCTGTTGACGTCGGGCCCGGCGAAGCGGGGAAGAGAACAAATTGCGTCGTATATCCTCCTCCGTCCACAAGGTGCGGAAACACCTGTTCGGTTGAAGTCACCGTCGATTCCGAAACGGGCGCCGTTGTGGTTATCAGAAAGTCTCCGCGTTCATTGATTCTTCCGCGGAGACCGGCGACGCCGATATTGGTCCCACTGATCCGGAGGATTCCTTGAAAGTTGGCTGGCACCGCTTCGAATCCAGGGATCTGAAACAGAAACATCGCGATTTGTCCGGAGGGCGGTACGTTCCTGACTGCTTTGAGCCCGGTGGAACTGCCGTCCATATTCACTAACTCCAGGTTCACCGCTGCGGCAGTTGTACCGGGATTGTTAATTGCGAATCCTGTTTGAATGGAACCGGCCGCTCCGGTCTTGAAGTCCCCCGCGACTTCAGCATACAGACGGAACGACGTGCCCAACGGGATTGCCGCAACACTTGCTTCCGATACCGTTGTGTCCGTCGGGTGAGACGTAAAGATGACGAGTCCTCCAGGTGCGACGTTATTCGGAGCGGGACTCACCTGAACCCAACCGGATACCGGAGGCTCGCTCGTGCCGGAAGTCACGAGTTTGACCGAGGCTCTCGGAGCGATGGTGTAACTGAATGTGTTCGCCGTTGCGCCGTTGATGGTCACGCTCGTCAGAGCACCGGGAGTCGTGCTGTTACCCTGGCTAAAGAATCGAACCGTGCCGGTGATTGGGGAGTCCGTCGGGTTGATCAAAACGACTTGTGTTTTCCAGCCTCCACCGTCGGCATAGTGGGAAAAGGCTAAGGGTGTGGTGGATACATCATCAAGTCCGATTACCGGAAGAGTCGTCAACAGGAATTCCGAACGTTCGTTAAGTAAGCCGCGCAACGTGATGACGCCGACCGGAGCTGACGCCGAGAACGTGAAACTCCGGATCGCGGCCAGGTTCGCTGTCGTTCCCGGGTTGATGAACGGCGCTTGATCGAGAAATGCCGCGATCTGACTGTTGGATCCGATGGTTGTTGTACCGGCCAATTGATTCACGCCAGCGGCATCGGTGTAGTAGAAGGAGATCTTCACGGTTTGACTATTCGGGTTTGCAATCGCAATCCCCGTATTCACAGCCTGGTCGATCTCCGCATAAATCCGGCCGGAAAGAATCAGAGGCGAAGCGGGAACCGCTGCTTCGCTGACGAGAGTTCCATTCTGATGGAAGCCGAATATCGCCATTCCGGCGGGCGCTCGAGTGCCGCGCGTGGGCAGGATTCTTGCGTAACCCGATAGGCTGGTCGTTCCGCCGGCGCTTACCCGGGAAACAGCGCCCCTGTCCGGGATTCCATAGGTCAGATCGCCGGGGTCTGAAAAACTTGTCGGGTCGATTGCCAGTAGTTTGCGAATGCGATGGTTGTATGAATCGACGACGTATAGTGCGTTCCCATCGCCCCATATATCCGTCGGCGAATTGACTCTGCCGGCTGCCCCGCGGCCGTCTTCACTGCCCTGAATCAGTCCGGCAATGGTTGTGACCATTCCCGTTTGCAGTTCGATCCTTCGGATCAGGTTGTTGTCTGCGTCGGCAATGAACAGATTTGTGCCGTCGCCCCAAATTCCTCGTGGGTTTCGAAAGCGTGCGGCTAACAACGGACCATCGGTGGTGCCCGGAGTCACGGCGTTTCCTGCAAACGTCGCGACCTGGCCGGTGGTCAAAGAGATTTTGCGAATGGCGTGAGCATCCGTTACGTACAGGTTCGCTCCATCGCCCCAAACACCCGAAGGAGAATAAAAGCGCGCTCCTGTACCGATGCCGTCAACAGATCCCTGTAATCCAGCGTTTCCGGCAAGCGTTGTAACAGCGCCGTTGGCAATTGAAATTTTTCGGATCAGGTAGTTTAAGGAATCAACGACGTAAAGCGTTGTACCGTTGCCCCAGATTCCCAACGGGTTATTGAACAGCGCGTTTGTTCCAACTCCGTCCGCATAACCCGAAGCCTTCGACGCGTTGCCGGCGACGGTGGTTACCGTCTGAGACGAGTAGTCCAGCTTCCGTATGTTGTCGAAGTACGCGTCCGCTATGAAAAGGCTCAGCCCGTTGCTCCACAATCCCGAAGGAAATCCGAATCGGGACTGCTGGCGCGAACTGTCAAAGAAACCTCCGAAAAGCGCGCGGCCGGCATAGGTTGAAAGAACGGATGTGGCAGAGTCGATTTTCCGAATGGTGGAGTTGTACTGATCCGAAATATAGATTCCGGAAGGATCACCCGTCATGCCGTAGGGGTAAAAAAACTGAGTCGTGCTGCCCTGTCCGTCCGTGGAACCCGGCCGCGCAGGCCGGCCGGCGACTGTACCGGTAGTACCCGTGTCTATGGCGATTCTGCGTATGTCGTGGTTCGTGAATTCAGCAACAAACAAGTTGGAGCCAAAGCCGGTGACTCCGTCCGGTGAGCCGAACTTGGCTGTACTGCCAGGGCCGTCGGCAGCATTGGGTTCCCGAGCTACACCAGCCAGCGTCGAAACCTGTGCTGTGGCGATCGATATCCGGCGAATGGTGAAGTTGAAAGTGTCCGCCACAAAGACGTCCGTCGCATTTCCCCAAATTCCGCGAGGACTGTAAAAGCTGGCGATGCTGCCCTGTCCATCCGCTGAGCCCGACGAGCCATCACGGCCTGCGAAAGTTGAGATGAGTGACGATGCAAAACTCATTCGACGGACCGTTTGTTTGGCGCTATCGGCGATATACAGATTTGAACTGTCACCCCAAAGCCCCACCGGATAGAGAGCAATATCCACTTTCCCCAAATCCGCTACTGTTGTGACGACGCCCGTCGCGATGCCCACTTTTCGAATCGAACGTGTTGTAGCCGATAAAGAGTCCGCCACGTAGAGATTCGTACCGTCGCCCCAGATTCCCGTCGGACCGACGAATCGCGCATCCGTACCTGTTCCGTCAACCAGGGCAGCCGTCTGCGGCGATCCCGCAAGGGTTGTAACTTTCCCCGATGACAGTTCGAGTTTCCGGATGGTCAAGCCAAGTCCATCCGTGATGTACAGGTTTGTGCCGTTGCCCCAAATCCCGACGGGCATCCGGAAGCTGGCATCCGCGCCGGTACCGTTGTTCGTCCCAAATGTGCCGGGCGTTCCCGCGATCGTTGTGGTTTGGCCGTTAGCGGCATTCACCTTGCGAATCGTTCCGTTGTTCGTATCCGCAACATAGATGAACGTGCCGTCGGTCCAAATTCCTGCGGGGCCGGCGAATCGCGTTTCCGAAGCGCCACCATCGCTTGAACCTGCGCCTCCGTCGGGTCCGAAGAAGCTCCCCACATCGAAAACATTCGTGTATGACGTTCGGCTCGGCAATACCGTGAATGTTTGCGGATTCAAACCAGCTCCGGCGCCGGTACTCACAAGAAGTGGATACCTGCCGGGAGTTGCGGTCAGCACCAACGTTGCGACCGCGCTCGTCGCGGAATTGACTTGTAAGGATAAGACCTGTATTCCCGGACTACCCACCGTCAGGTTTGTCGTGCCGTTGACGAAATTGGTTCCCGACAGAGTCACATTGACGGTTGACCCTTGAAGTCCGGTTGTTGGCGAAATTTGTGTGAGATCCGGCAGGGATTGTCCAAATACCTGGACTGAAATCAGAAACACGAGCCCAAAGACAGGCCGCCACATGCGTCCTCCTTGAAGTCACCTAATCCTCGATTTTTTACGAGCAGGAGTATATTTCAGTATTTCGCGCTGTTCATATTATTTGATTGTGGCATGCCCATGAATGAACGCGCACCACGAAGCGTTTCATTGAACGGTACGCTGATGAACCGAACCTGGACTAGCGTGTGGACTCCACTTGCCCCAAAAGCTGACGTGCAATTAATACGTGTTAGGCTCATACGATGGCGAAGACTTCACGGGTAAGCGTGATGATTCGGGGTGTGCGGCCTGAGATCGAGTGCGGACGCTTTCCCATCAAACGAGTCGTTGGTGAAGATGTCGAAGTGGAAGCCGATGTTTTTGCGCATGGTCATGACGTCATCGCATGCGTTCTCCATCATCGGCACGAGCAAGACGGCCAATGGGAAGAAACGGCTATGGAGGCGCTTGACAACGACCACTGGCGAGGACGGTTCGCGGTTACCAGGCTTGGTTTTTACATCTACACCCTGAGCGCGTGGATTGATCCATTTCAAACCTGGTTCCGGGATCTGAAAAAGAGGGTGAGCGCCGGGCAGGACGTGACTGTTGACCTTCGAATCGGCGAGAACCTTCTGATGGTTGCCGCAGCTCGCGCCAAAGGTGAGGATGCTCGAGTGCTGTCGGCCGCCGCCGCATCTCTGACCGTCGACCTTGCCCTTTCCCAAACTCTCGCTGAACTCGCCGGCCGTTATCCCGTGCGCGAATTCGCGGCCGGCTACAAAGAACTGCGTGTGGCTGTCGACCGCGAGCGGGCGCGCTTCAGCACGTGGTACGAACTGTTTCCCCGCTCGACATCCGAAGAACCGGCTCGTCACGGTACATTCAAAGACTGCGAGCGATGGATTCCGCATATCGCCGGGATGGGCTTCGATATTGTTTACTTTCCTCCGGTCCATCCGATCGGCCGTTCACACCGGAAAGGCCGCAACAACAATCCCGTCGCCGGCCCCGGTGATCCTGGAAGTCCATGGGCAATCGGAGCGGCCGAAGGAGGTCATAAGTCGATTCATTCCGAATTGGGAACGCTCGCCGACTTTCATAACCTGGTGCGAACCGCTGAAGGACACGGGATCGAGATCGCGTTGGATCTGGCTTACCAGTGTTCGCCCGACCATCCTTATGTAAAGCAGCACCCGGAGTGGTTCCGAATGAGGCCCGACGGCACCGTGCAGTACGCGGAGAATCCTCCAAAGAAATACGAAGACATCTATCCGTTTGAGTTTGATTCGCCGCATTGGCAGTCGCTATGGAACGAGTTGAAAAGCATTGTGGAATTCTGGGTGGAACAGGGTGTGCGGATATTTCGTGTCGACAATCCGCATACGAAGCCATTTGCCTTCTGGGAGTGGATGATCCAAGACCTCAAAGCGAAGCACCCGGACCTGATCTTCTTGTCGGAAGCATTCACTCGTCCGAACATCATGTACTGGCTGACCAGGCTCGGATTCACTCAGTCCTACACTTACTTCACCTGGCGAAATACAAAACAGGAACTAACCGAGTATCTGACGGAGTTGACTCAGACCGACGTGCGGGAATTCTTTCGTCCGAATTTCTGGACCAACACGCCGGATATTCTGCATGAATATCTTCAGCATGGCGGCCGTCCCGCTTTCATGGTGCGCCTGATTCTCGCGTCGACGTTTACCGCAAGCTATGGAATGTATGGACCGTCGTTCGAAATGGTGGAGAACGTTGCGAGAGAAGAAGGCAGCGAAGAGTACTTGAATTCCGAAAAGTACGAAATTAAGCATCGCGGCTTTCCTTCGGAGGGGACCTGCCTGCGGGGCCTGATCACACGTGTGAATACGATCCGGCGGCAGAATCCCGCGCTGCAAAGCAATCGCAACCTGGAGTTTCACAATATCGATAACGATCGAATCATCGCATACAGCAAGCGAACCCCGGATAACCGTAATGTGATTGTGACGATAGTGAATCTGGACTACCGAAACACGCAGTCCGGACTCGTCGAGTTGCCGCTCCATAGGTTCGGCATCAATCCTCGTCGACCCTATGTGGTTAACGATCTGCTGACAGGTGCACGGTACACGTGGCAGGGTCCCAGGAACTACGTGGAGCTGAGGCCGGGCGACATCCCCGCACACATCCTTCAACTGGAGGCGCCGGATGCCTGAAACGAACGACGGTTTCGCGCTGGAAGACGATCCGTCGTGGTACAAGGACGCCGTCATCTATGAATTGCACGTCCGCGCGTTCTATGACAGCAATGCGGACGGCATCGGCGACTTCCAGGGTCTGACGGAGAAGCTCGATTACCTTCAAGACCTCGGAGTGACGGCGCTGTGGCTGCTCCCGTTCTATCCATCGCCTTTGAAGGACGACGGCTATGACATCGCCGACTACACCGACGTCAATCCGTCGTACGGCACGCTCTCCGACTTCAAGACCTTCCTGCGCGAGGCGCACCGGCGCGGCATTCGTGTCATTACCGAGCTCGTGTTGAATCACACTTCCGATCAGCACGCCTGGTTTCAGCGATCGCGGCGTGCGAAGCCCGGCAGCGTGTGGCGCGACTTCTACGTGTGGAATGACAACACCAACAAGTATCGCGACGCGCGCGTCATCTTTAAGGATTTTGAAGCTTCGAATTGGTCGTGGGATCCGATTGCCAACGGCTATTACTGGCACCGCTTCTACCATCATCAGCCCGATCTGAATTTCGAAAATCCGGAAGTCACCAAAAGCCTTTTTCAGGTCGTCAATTTCTGGTTGGGCATGGGTGTGGACGGCATGCGGCTGGACGCCGTGCCGTACCTGTACGAACGAGAAGGAACCAATTGTGAAAACCTTCCGGAAACGCACACGTTTCTGAAAGAGCTCCGAAGGACTGTCGATCAGAAATTTCGAAACCGGATGTTTCTTGCTGAAGCCAACCAGTGGCCGGAAGACGCCGTGGCTTACTTCGGGAATGGGGACGAATGCCAGATGTGTTTTCACTTTCCAGTCATGCCACGCATGTTCATGGCCCTACGAATGGAGGATCGTTTTCCGATCCTGGACATTCTGGCGCAAACACCTTCTATTCCGGAGAACTGCCAGTGGGCGATGTTCCTGCGCAATCACGACGAGTTGACGCTCGAAATGGTTACCGACGAAGAACGTGATTACATGTATCGCGTTTACGCGCACGATCCGCAAATGCGCATCAACCTCGGCATCCGCCGGCGCCTGGCCGGCCTTCTCGGACGCGACTGGCGTCAAATCGAATTGATGAACGCGCTGCTGTTTTCGATGCCCGGGACGCCCGTCCTTTACTACGGCGATGAAATCGGTATGGGCGACAACATCTATCTCGGCGATCGCAACGCGGTCCGGACGCCCATGCAATGGAGCGCGGATCGCAACGCCGGGTTTTCGCGCGCCGGTCCTCATCGGCTTTTCCTGCCCGTCATCATCGATCCCGAAGCTCACTTCGAAGCCATTAATGTGGAGGCGCAACAGAACAATCCGCATTCCATGCTTTGGTGGATGAAGCGTCTGATCGCGATGCGAAAACGTCACAAAGCGTTTGGCCGCGGGACTCTCGAATTCCTGCTCCCCGACAACAACCGTGTCCTTGCGTTTATTCGACGTTATCAGGACGAGACGATTCTCGTTGTCGCCAACCTGTCGCGGTTCGTTCAGTACGCGCGGATGGATCTGTCTCAATTCAGGGGAATCAAGCCCGTCGAGCTGTTCGGACGGACCGAGTTCCCGCCCATTTCGGACGTGCCTTATTTCCTGACTCTGGGAGGACACTCCTTCTATTGGTTCATGCTCGAAACAAAAAAGGCGCTCGCCGCGGACAGTAGCGCACAAGGGCAGCCCCCGTCTCTCGAAGTGGCGAACGAATGGACTGCTGTGTTCAGCGGACGAACTCGCGCGGCGATTGAACAAGCCTTGCTCCGTTACGTGCCGGCGCGCCGATGGTTCAGAGGAAAGGGGCGGGACATCAAATCGATTCAGGTCGTCGAGGTCGCGCCGCTGCAACTCGATTCCATTTCATCCTGTTTCACAATCGTCTACGTGGAATATACGGAGGCTGACCCGGAGCGCTACATGGTGCCGCTGTCTTTTGCCTGGAGCGATCGAGCCGAGCAGATTCGGCAATCGGCATCAGCCGCGATTCTTACGGAACTTCGCGTGACGTCCGGGGATGCGGCTCGCGGTGGTGTCATCTACGATGCTGTGTTCGACAAGGGTTTTTGCGGCGTTCTGCTGGACATGATCCTTCGAAAAAAGCATGCTCGCGGTGCCCAAGGCGATTTTATCGGCTCGCCTCGAAGGCTTGCGCGTGAAACACGGCAATTGACGGCCTCGCATCTCGATGTCGCGTCCGTACGCGCGGAGCAAACGAATTCATCCGTCGTTTACGGCGATCGATTCATCCTTAAGCTGTTCCGGCAAATCGAGGAAGGGATCAACCCGGACGTCGAGATCGGTGAGTTCCTCACCGAACAGGCTCGGTTTCGCGGTGTCCCGGCCGTTGCAGGCGATATCGAATACAGGACCCGGGCCCGGCGGCGGTTCGCGGTGGCTCTCTTGCAGGATTATGTTCCCAACGAAGGCGACGCGTGGAGGCACACACTGGACGCATTGAGCCAGTACTTCGATCGCACCGTGACGCGTCACGCCGAGCTTCAGGCGAATACGCTTCCGGGAAAGCCGCTGATCGACTTGCTTTGCGATGACGATACGCCCCGCCCGGCGAATGAATTGATCGGGCCGTATTATGAGAGTGTGAGAATCCTCGGACGCCGCACTGCGGAGTTGCATGTTGCGCTCGCGTCGAAAACCGTCAACCCGGACTTTGCACCCGAACCGTTTTCCGCGTTGTACCAGCGTGGAGTGTATCAGTCGATGAGAAATCACGCCGGCCACGTGTTCGTTCTGCTGAAGAAACGATTGAGCGCGCTGCCGAGCGGAGTTGTGGACGACGCCATGATGCTGGTCGACCGGCAAGCGGAGATCATGAACCGATTCAAATCCATTCTGACGAGGAAGATCACTGCGCAACGCACGCGCACTCACGGCGACTATCATTTGGGCCAGGTCCTGTATACCGGCAAGGATTACATCATCATCGATTTTGAAGGCGAGCCCTCCCGGTGTTTGACGGAGCGCCGCATCAAGCGCTCGCCGTTGCGCGATATCGCCGGCATGTTGCGCTCGTTCCATTACGCCGCTTACACATCGTTATTCGGGCATCTGGGAAGCGCAATCGTACGTCCGGAGGACCTCGCTGCTCTCGAGCCATGGGCGCGACTGTGGAGCGTGTGGATCGGAGCCGCATTCCTGAAGTCCTACATCGAACACGCCACTCCCGCCGGCTTCTTGCCGACGAATCGCGACGACATCAAAATACTTTTGAACGTGTACCTTCTCGAAAAAGCGTTGTACGAGTTAGGCTATGAACTGAACAACCGCCCCGACTGGGTTCGCATCCCGCTCATCGGACTCCGGCAGTTGCTCGAACAGCCGGCCGCGATGGCCGCCTGATATGACGGCGGTTCCACGCAAATTATCCCAACTCGCTCGACTCTACGGCATTCAGACTTCGTATCGCGACATGCGCAAACTGAGACAGAACGCACCGGTGGAGTCCCTGTTGGCGATCCTTCAGATCCTCGGCGCAAGAATCGACGGAATGGATGATGTGGACAACGCGCTTGACGAACGCGAGCGCGAGTTGTGGGATCGTGTCGTCGATCCCGTCGTCGTTGCGTGGAATGGAAAGATTCCGCCCATCCGGATCCGCACCACCGAACTGAACCGCAGGTCTCTTCGTTATACGGTTATCGTCGAAGGGCATGTAGAGGATCGCACTGTGGCGGCGCCGTTATCGAAGCTGGCTACAAAGGATCGTTGCGAGATCGGTGGAGCACGGTACGTCGAACGCGAACTGAAGATCGATCGTCAGCTTGCGCCCGGCTATCATCGCATTCGCTTTGAGCTCGGCCGACATACCTGCGAAACCCTGCTGATTTCCGCTCCGGTCAAGGCTTATTTCCCTTTCGATCATCGCGAATGGGGTGTCTTTGCGCCGGTCTATTCATTGCATTCCAGGCGTAATCCCCATGCCGGCGATATTTCGGATTTCGAATCTCTGCTGAATTGGGCCGGCGAAGCAGGCGGCCACGTTGGTGGAACGCTTCCGCTTCTGGCCGCGTTCCTCGACGAGCCGTTTGAACCCAGTCCGTACACTCCGGCGAGCCGGTTATTCTGGAATGAGTTTTACGCAGAACTTCGTCACGCGGCCGGTGCCCGTGCAGGTTCTCCTGGAGGCCTCGTCGACTACAGGGACGAAGCGAAGTTTCGCAGAAGCGTTCTGGAAAAGGAGGCGGCCGAGTTCTTCAGCGGCAGTCGAAGCGAAATCCACAATCGCTTCGATCGTTTTGTACGCGAAGAAAATGAACTCGAGCGGTATTCGTGCTTTCGTGCCGTTACGCAGAGACTCCGCGCCGGATGGTCATCGTGGCCCGCGCGGCTGCGCGACGGCGAAATCCGGGCCGGCGACTATGACGCACGCGTCATGCGGTACCACATGTACGCGCAATGGAGAATTCAGGAGCAACTGCGGTCCCTTGGAACGAAGACGAGAGATAAAGGGCAACTCTTGTATCTGGATTTGCCTCTTGGACTCCATCCTCATAGCTATGATATTTGGCGATTCCGCGATTTCTTCGCGCTTCAGGCAGACGGCGGTGCCCCTCCCGATCCGGTTTTCACGAAAGGTCAGAATTGGGGCTTTCCGCCGATGCATCCCGATTCGATGCGGCTGCGGCACCATCAATACACGATTGCATATATTCGGAATCATCTTCGATACGCGCGGATGCTCCGCATCGATCACGTCATGGGGCTTCATCGGTTGTTCTGGATTCCAAATGGATTCACGGGCGACAAAGGCGTCTATGTCGACTATCCTGCGGCTGAGCTTTATGCGATCCTCTGCCTGGAATCGCATCGGAATCTTGCCGGAATCGTCGGCGAGAACCTCGGAACGGTGCCTCCTGAAGTGAACGTCGCAATGCGTCGTCACAATATTCACCAGATGTACGTGCTTCAATATGAAGTGGTGGGAAGCGATCCGAAGAGCGCCTTGCGGTCGGTGCCGGCCAATGCCGTCGCGAGTCTGAACACGCACGACATGCCGCCATTTCGAGCTTTCCTGGAAGGGACCGATATTGACGATCGCCTGGATCTGCGCTTTCTCGATGAAGCCTCCGCGAAGAAAGAGCGTCGCGATCGCGCGACTATCCGAAAGCTGTTGGTCCAGTTCCTCGAACACAAGAAACTGATGCGGCGCGGAAAACGCGGCGATCTGGCGGAGATATTCAAGGGCGCGGCGCGTTTTCTGGCATCGAGCCAGGCCAGCGTCGTGCTAGTGAACCTCGAGGATCTGTGGGGAGAGACGTTGCCGCAGAACGTGCCCGCAACTCAACACGAAAGGCCCAATTGGCGGAGGCGGATGAAGCTGAGTTTGGAAGAGATGAGAGAATCCAAACAGATTCGAGGAACATTGCAACAGATCGACGAGGAACGAGGAATGAAGGCTTAGGCGGACGGGCAAAGGAAATCGGATGTCGCTACTCACAGATCAGGACTTCTATCTTTTCAACGAAGGTACTCACGCGCGGCTGTACGACAAACTCGGTGCGCACATGCAGAGCCGCGAAAATCAGACAGGGACCAATTTCGCGGTGTGGGCTCCGGACGCACGGAGCGTCCACGTGACGGGCGGTTTCAACGGATGGAACAAGTCCAGCCACCCCATGCATTCGCGCGGCTCGTCCGGAATCTGGGAATTGTTTGTACCCGAGGTTCACCAGGGACACTCTTACAAGTTTCACGTCGCATCCCGTTACCACGATTATCAGGTCGATAAAGCGGACCCGTTCGCTTTTCATGCCGAGAATCCGCCGCGTACGGCCTCCATCGTTTGGCCGCTGGACTACGAGTGGCACGACGGCGATTGGCTGAGAGAACGTGCCCGGAAGCAATCGCTTCATGCGCCGATGTCCATTTACGAGCTTCATCTCGGTTCCTGGCGCAGAATTCCCGAACAAAATAACCGCTGGTTGAGTTACCGCGAAATGGCGCCAATGCTGGCGGATTACATCCAGCAAATGGGGTTCACACATATCGAGATGATGCCGATCACGGAGCATCCGTTCTATGGATCCTGGGGTTATCAAACGACCGGATACTTCGCTCCGACCAGCCGCTACGGTACGCCGCAGGACCTGATGTTCCTGATCGATCACCTGCATCAGCGAGGCATCGGCGTCATCCTCGATTGGGTGCCCTCCCATTTCCCGACGGACGATTGGGCGTTGGGTTATTTCGACGGAACGCATCTGTTCGAACATTCCGACCCTCGAAAAGGGATCCACAAGGATTGGGACAGCTACATCTTCAACTACGGGCGTCATGAGGTTCGCAGCTTCCTGCTCAGCAGCGCGATGTTCTGGCTGGACCGATACCACATCGATGGGCTGCGCGTGGATGCGGTCGCGTCGATGCTGTATCTCGACTATTCCCGTAACGAGGGCGAATGGATTCCAAACCCGTTCGGTGGGCGCGAAAACATCGAAGCCATCGAATTCCTGAGAGCCTTCAACGCCGCGGCGTACCAGTCACACGGCGACATTCAGACGATCGCCGAGGAGTCCACTGCCTGGCCGGCCGTGTCGAAACCCACCTATGTCGGAGGTCTGGGGTTCGGATTGAAATGGGACATGGGCTGGATGCACGACACATTGCAGTACATCAGTCACGACCCCATCTATCGGACCTACCATCACAACCAACTCACGTTCCGAATGATCTATGCGTTCCATGAGAATTTTGTGCTCCCGCTTTCACATGACGAAGTCGTGCACGGCAAAGGATCGCTGCTCGGCAAAATGCCGGGCGACCTCTGGCAGAAATTTGCGAATCTTCGGCTGCTGTTCGCTTACATGTACGCGCAGCCCGCGAAAAAGCTGTTGTTCATGGGCGGCGAGTTCGGCCAGTGGCGGGAGTGGAATCACGACGAGAGTCTCGAGTGGAATCTCCTGCAGTTCGAATCGCATCGGAAGCTGCAACGCTGGGTGGCCGATCTCAATCACATTTACCGAAACGAGCGAGCCCTGCACGAGCTGGATTGTGATGCCGCGGGATTCGAATGGATTGACGGCAGTGATTCGCAGCAGAGCATGCTCTCTTTCATTCGAAAATCCATACATGACGAAGAGGTCATCACGGTGGTTGCGAACTTCACACCTGTTCCGCGTTACAACTATCGCGTCGGAGTGCCTCGGGCCGGCTTCTGGCGCGAGATTCTCAACAGTGACTCCAATGCGTACGGCGGTGAAGATTTCGGAAATCGCGGCGGCGCGCACACGGATTCGATCGTTCAGCACGGACGGCCGCATTCGCTCAACTTAATCGTCCCGCCTCTGGCCGCCCTGTTTCTCAAGCATGAACGATAAGCGGCGTCGTGATGCCGCGTGGCACCGGCACGACGTGGGTTATTGGATTCTTTCCACCGTGAGGCCCGTTAGGTTTGGCCCCTGGAGGGATGCGGTTGCGGCGAACTGCGGACTGCTGGAATGGAAGTCGAGGTATGAGTAAGTCGTGCCTGCCGGATCCATCAGGCCCTGGAAAAAATCGTAAGCGAAGAGCGCCGTTTGTTCCCTCGGTCCCAGCTTCAGAGTCCTCGAAGCGAGGGCCTGATTCGACGCACTTCGCAGAACCACATCCATCGACGCTGCAGTCGTGCCGGTGTTGACCACGGCAAAACCAATGTCGACCCTCGCTGCTGTGTTCCGCACCCGGGGAATGATGAAACGCTTCAAATCAGGTCGGCTTGTTTGAAGGGCGATAATCGAGCCGTCGTGAAGAGCGAGAGTTGAAGCGACGACGACGGGCGCATCCGACGAAATCAATCCCCAACTCGTCTCGACGTTGGCGGCGTCTTCGAACTCCAAAAGAAGAATGCCGAAAGCCGCAATACGAGTCGGCCGCATGGCACCGGGCACGGTCGAGACGTTGCCTTTCAAATCGTCCTTCTTGATATCTACGGTCGAGGGTGCGCCGTTCCTGTTGTAGAAACTGGCGGACACCTCAACGGCCGTGGGCTCCTGATTGATGATCTGAATGAACGTCCGGTAACCGCCGCCTCGAACGATCTGGGGGATCACCTGCAGGATCGGCTGCCCGCCGCGCATCACGAAAACGCCGCTGATGATCGTTATCGCTGCGGCGACGACTCCGGTTTTCCAGATACCTCGAAATTGCATTCTCATTTGTCGACGAAACGATATCCCAGACCATGAACGGTTTGGATGAATTGTGGATGGCGCGGATTGGGTTCGAGTTTCTGCCGCAGCCACGCGACGTGCACGTCGACCGTTCGCGTAAACGGCATTGCGTCATAACCCCACACGGCATTGAGCAACTCATCGCGCGAAATTGTTGCGCCACGATGTTCGATGAAATAGCGAAGGAGCTTGAATTCGCGGGCGGACAAATCGAGGGGTTGGCCATCGCGAAAAACCGCCGTGCTGCGGAAGTCCACGCGAATGGGACCGAACTCGAAACTGCCTTCGTTGATCGCACCTGCGGTCCGTCCCGACGTGCGGCGCAGCAGCGCCTCGATGCGAGCAAGGAGTTCCATCATTTCGAAAGGCTTCGTCAGATAGTCGTCAGCGCCGAGTTTAAGACCGACGACTTTATCCACAACCTGACTTTTTGCCGTGAGCATCAAAATGGGGCTCTTCAAGCCATGCTGGCGAAGATCGCGGCACAGATCCAGTCCGCTGCTGTGCGGCAGCATGACGTCGAGGATCAGCAAATCATAGGATTCGGTCGTCGCGCGCTTGAAGCCCGAGGCTCCGTCTCCGGCGGACTCCACCGCGTAGCCTTCCTTCGAAAGGCGGTCGGTCAGCGTCATGACCAGGCCGCGTTCGTCCTCAACGAGAAGAATACGCCTGGTCATGCGCTCGGATCGGTTGCAGTGGTGTTGTTGCGAGAGTGAATGCGATGGTGAATGTGGTCCGATTCGGTTCGCTCGCAACTGTGATGTTTGCGTCATGCGCCTCGACAATCTGTTTCACCAGCGATAAACCTAACCCGCTGCCTTGAATCTGCGCATCGATGACCGATCGTCCGCGGTAAAACGGCTCGAAGATGTGCGGCATATCCACGGACGAGATTCCTCCGCCGTGATCTTCCACGACAATGTTTGCGCCAACGGGGGTTGACTCCGCTCTCACGGAAAGCCAGTTTCCGGCCGCGCCATACTTGAGGGCATTGGCTATCAGGTTTTGAACCGCGCGAACGATCGCCGGACGATCCGCCATCAGCGTCGGCAGGTTCAGGGGAACGCGTTTCTCCAACGTGATACCGGACTCCCGTATCTGCATCTCGAACATCTCGAGAGCGCGATCGATCACGTCGCTGACTTCGGTTGGTTCGAGTTTGTACGTTTTCCGGCCGGACTGAATGCCGGCGAAATCGAGGACCTGCTCGACCATTTCCGCGAGTCGTCGTCCCTCGTTGCGGACGAGCGCGCCGTACTGTCGCGTCTGCTCGTCATTCGCCACCACGCCATCCGCAAGATTTTCTCCGGCCGAACAAATCACAGCCAGAGGCGTTCTCAATTCGTGACTGACCGCCGATACGAATTCCAGCTGCTGTTGTGCCAAACGCCGTTCGCGCTGAACGGACAGGAGGATGAACGCGACACTGACCGCAAGCACCAGAAGAATTCCGAAATTGATCGCGAGGTTTTTGTTCCGCGCCTGCATCACTGCTGCGTCGACGGAACCCAGTTGATGGGTCAGAACCACCTGCCACGGTTGATCCGAGCCGAGCGCCGCAAGAAGAGATCCGGTAACAGCCTCCTTCGTTCGAATGGAAAACACGCTGTTGCCGGCGACGACTTTGCTCCTCCCCAAAACGTCTCTCGAGGCAAACGCGATTGTCGGGCTGATACCCTGGGGTTCGAGCGAAGCTGCCGTGAAGATTTCCGTACTCACATCGCCTTTGGGATTGGCATCCGCGGATGATTTGCTCGAATAGATGACTCGCCCGGGCCCGTTACGATCGACGACCGCAACATTGTACGAGGCGGCCCCGTCCGGGTTCGACATATGCTGCTTCGCCAGCGCGGGAAAGAACTCCTTCTGGAGGTAATCCAGATTCAATCGAACAACCACCTGCGTCAGAGGAACGCGCACCGGCAATTCGACGGGTTCGGCCCGGGTTCGGAAGAATGGCCCGGAGTCCGCAACCGGAATAATCACGGCCGGAATCTTTCGGTCGATGGGTTTGCCCGAAAACTGAATCAGCTGTTCCACGGCATGACCCATGCGAACGACGGAGATGTTGGTTTTACGCAAACCCATCAAGTCTACGGGCCAGTCGATGTCTTCGAAGGCTCCACCGGCCGTGTTGAGCCGCTGTATTCGTTGCGCAGCGTCTGGAGTATCCGGGATGAGATAAATCTCGGAGATGAGGCTCGGATAAGGAGCCGTCTGATTCCACTTTCGGTACAGTTCGGCGTAGTCACGGCCCAACTGTTGCTCGCGAGCTGCCGGAGTGGACTCTTCCAGGGGGCCAACCTGAAAACTGGTGTACACCCGGCGGATCTCTCGATCGAAATCCTCACCGAATTGCACTGCCGCCCGCCGCATCTGAGACTGCATTTGGCCGCGCAGTCCTTCGCTGACCTGGCCTTGCCAGCGATACTGCAAAAATGCCAACAGCGGCAGCAACACCAGGAGGATTCCAACCATGAAGAGAATTACGGGAGGCTTGCGCTTCGAACCGATCACTCCGGCATGATACATCTCTGGAAATGCCGCACGCACGGCCTTCCGGCAGTTTTTTACATCCTTAACAAAGATTTATCAGACGGAACGTGACGCGGCTCTGGTTGGGGGCCGCAAAAGCCTCATGGACCACACTCGAAGTCGTTCAAATCGAGTCTTTCGAGCTGGACGGATTGACCCGGCGGTGGCGTGCGTTCTCGAACAAAGACAATGCTTCCTCCTTCAAGATGGTCGGATCGGGAATGCTTTTGGTTCCAGTTCGCGCAGAGATATCCGGCCAACGGATTACGGAAGTCTCTCAGGTCGCGTGTACCGATATTAATCATGTAGCGCCGCCACCGCTCGTTCGGATAAAACTCGCCCGCCGAAGCCGGTTTTTGTTCGTCAGGCTCGCGGTTTCCGCGAAACGCTTCAACCCTGGACCCGTTGCGCAACCGGCCCTCGAAAACATACCAGCCGTCGTCGCGATTGGGTGACGGTGCGAACATTCCCCAGTACTGCTCCAATCGCAGCATCAGCGCCGGAATTCGAAAGATGTCCGGAGGAATAGGAAGCCGAACAATATTGGCAGTGTTGTAAATCACGACTGCCGCGACGCAAAGGAGGGCGATCGTGTCGCTCCACCATGCCGTCCTGACGCGAAGCGGTTTGAATCTCAGTGGTGAAAGCAGCTTGCCAAGAAACGGTCGGTGATCCGCAACCTGACGGTAAACCGCCGTTCCGATGGCACGAACTGGTGCTAATCGCAAAGCCGGCGCCATCCAGAAAACGATTGGCGAGGCCTCGATCACTCGGATGAATGCATCGAAGCGGAAGAATTCCTGATCCCTCTGGTCGCGGACGATCCACGAGTTTTCGCGTCGAAGCGTTGCCAGATCACGGCCCTCGGCGATATGCGGCGGCATGGCCAACGCCGGTTGCAGAAACTCTTCAAGAATGAAGACGAGCTTCCGGCAGAAGCCGCAATTGCCGTCGAATATGATTTCCACCGGCCGGCTGGACCGTTTCCAATCCCACACGGACGAAGGCACGAAAGCCAGAAGGACGATGCAATTGATCCATGGATTGTGACCGAGCGACAGTGTGAGACCGATGCCGACTTGCAGCATTGCGACGAGAAGAATCCCGGCCATCCTCGCCATCGAATATGGAATCAGCAGAATGAAACCGGCGATCAATTCCACCCACCACGCGGCGAACGTCATTGCTTTCAGCAGGCGCGGAAAACCCAGCAGCGCTTTGGCGGCGGGCAATGCGAACTGATCAAAACTGAATGCGTAGTAGAGCGCCGTCCCATCAGTCCGCCACTCGGCGCCGGATTTGAGCAGAGCCGAGAAAAAATAGATACAGATGAATTGAATAAAGAAGGCCGCGGTCGGCACCGAAGCGAAGTAATCCGTCTTGTTCTCGGACTTTTCAGTATTCAACGCCGCATCGATGGAATAACGCGCGCCGATCGGTAGCCAGATCGCAAAAAACAGCAGCGTTCGAACGACGTCGTCGCCGACGCTGAGAACGAGCGGGTTCCTCGTGTGCAGCGATGCCAGCAGGTACCACACGATGATCGTCATGAGTCGCGTGCGGTATCCAAGTAGCAGTCCGATCGCGGAGAGCGCGTGAATGGCGAAGAGAACGCCGGTTCCCAAGGCGGTGCCCGTCAGCATGTGTACGGAAAAAAGGGCCGGATTCCATGATTGATAGACCGCGGCCAGCGAATAGTATTGAAGGGTCCACTGTCGCGGGAGAATTCCGGCGTCGGTGTAATGCGCAGTCAGGTCGAAGGCTCGTGAGGCGAGATCGAAAAGGATGAAAGCTGCAACGCCGATTCGAAACGCCGCAAGCGATCGCAGATCGAGACCAAACATTCTGGAGAGGAAAGAAGGACCCCCGGTCGTCCGCTTTTTTTTCATTCGACGTGGAGATGCTAAAAGAACCCGGCTCCGCAGACAACCATTGCGGATCGCGGTTGACCCACGGGCAGGTCCCGTAATCTTGCGATTCTGCGCGAGTTGTTTATATAATCCGGCTCGTTAAAGAACTTCACTTGTTACTTCACATTAGTTCTGAATCCTGGTCTGGAACTGCCTTCCCCCTGGGTGGTCAGGACCTTTAATTGGGTACAGGAGGAAAATTCAGTCATGAAGCAGAGTCACATCCGATTTTTACTCGTTGGGTGCCTTTCGCTGACTCTTTTGGCCATCCCCGCTTTTCCGCAAAGCCAGACGACCGGCAACATCACCGGAAGAGCGATGGACAGCAGCGGCGCATTGATTCCGGGCGTCGAAGTGAGTGTCAGCAGTCCCGCTATGATCGGAGGGGCACGCAGCGCAATCACCGACGAAACAGGCACGTATCGATTTACGTTGCTACCCGCAGGAACCTATCGCGTATCGTTTACGCTCTCGGGTTTCAAGACCCTCAACGTTGATGGCGTCGCCGTCACGCCCAACCAGACGATGACGATTAACGGAAATCTTCAAGTCGCGTCGACGGCTGAAGAAGTCACGGTCACCAGCCAGGCGCCCGCAATCGACCTGGAAGCGGCCACCGTGGCGGTGAACTTCGACGCCCGCAAACTCGACGACCTGCCGTATGCGCGAAGTCTGACGGGTTTGAATGCGATGATCCCGGGCGTGTTTTTCACCGGCACACAATACGACGTCGGTGGATCGCAGTTCGGCACCGGTTCCGCTGTGGGCGGAAAGACGTACGGCCGCACCGGCAACAACGTCATGGCCATCGACGGTCTGGTTTGGTGCCAGGGTTATGCCGATTACGGCTCGTTTGAAGAGGTCAATTTCAGCACGGCATCGAAAGGCGCGGATCAGGCCAATGCCGGCGTGACGATGCAGATGATCGTCAAGTCCGGCGGTAATCAGTTCCACGGCAACTTCACCACGCAATATGAGAAGGGATCGTTCCAGGCCAAGAACATCGATCAGAACCTCCTGGATCAGGGCCTTCCCGCCGGCAGCAACAAGTTCGTTCACCTCCGCAATTTCTACGGTGATATCGGCGGTCCGATCAAAAAGGACAAGTTCTGGTTCTACTTCAGCTACATGGATGGCAACCTCCAGCAGTTCGTTCCGGGCTACATCGATTTTGCGAGCGGCGAACCCGCGGTCTTCGTCAGCAAGCTGCAGAACCCGACCTCAAAGCTGACCTACCAGTTGAATTCAAAAATGAAGCTCGAGGCCAGCTGGCCGCTGAACCTGAAGACTCAGCCTTACCGGAATGCAAGTAATCGCGTTCCCTTGCAGGCAACGCAAAACCAGCATTCGTGGGCAACATATGGTCCGAATTTGAAGTGGACCAACATCATCAGCTCGAAGATGACCGCCACCGCGTCCCTCAATCGCGGCGGTTACTGGTGGCCGGATGATCCGTGGTCCGGAAGTATCGACGCTATTCGCAGCAACCTGCCCGTCACGTCAACCGGAATACCGACGCTCGCCAATGCGAACGACGTGCGAAGAACGGATACGACCTCGACCGCAACGCTCGGTCCGCAGCTTCTGATCTACCGCCGGCCGATCCGTTGGACCTGGACCGGAGATTTGAGCCGCTTTTCAACTCTAGCCGGTAAGAATAATGAATTTAAGGTGGGCTACACAGGCTGGTGGACGAAGAGTTACACAACGAACTTCGGATATCCCAACCAGCAGATCTATCGATACAAGAGTTTGACCAGTGAAGACTACACGGTCGCAACTCCTCAGAACATTCTCGGAGTGTTTCAGCATCCGGATAATGTTCAGGTCATCGACTATCCCAACACGACCATCAGCGCCTTCGGCTACAAATCGTTTTACTTAAACGACAAGATCACCATCAACCGAAAGCTGAATGTCACCGCCGGGGTGCGCATGGATTACTACAATTCATGGCTGCCGGCGCAGGGCCGCAAAGGTTTGGGACCCAAGGGCTACATTCCGGACGGCGTGAACAGTCCGCTGAACGGGACCTCGGGCGCAAACGCACCGGACTTCACAACACCGTTCAAGTACCCGGATATCGAAGCGAGCAAGTTCCCGAGCTACACGCGGTTCGTTCCGCGATTCTCGGTTGCGTACGACGTTACGGGAACCGGCAAGCTTGCGTTCAAGGCCAGCTATGGCCGCTACACGGCGTACAGTTCGGGAATCGGCTCGTCGCTGCCGAGTTCCAGCACCGTGAATCCGAACGCCACGACCACCGTTACTTACAACGGTTGGAAGGGTGATATTCCGTTCCGTCCGTCCGTCGGTAACTACACGACGGCTAGCGTGAGCGGCGGCGGTGGAAGTTCGGCCGCCGGCTTCAGTGCTTCCGACCCCAGTACGTGGCCGAACCGGTTGAGCAAGGATCTGGATTCCGATTACCTCGACGAGTACACAGCTGGTCTGGACGTGGGTCTGAGCCGCAACTACGGTTTCAGGTTCAATGTGATTCGAAAGTTTGATTACGTCAGAAGCAAAACGATCGATGTCGCACAACCTTACGATTCCTGGACGGATATGCTGACCTACTACTACTCCGCGGCAAACAATAAGGTTGTCCAGGTGACCCCAACCGTGAACGCCGCTACAGCCGCCTCTCAGGCGGGTGCGGACGCATTGCCGGTTTATGTGTGGTCGGTGCCGAAGACCTATCCAACTCAGGGTCAGGTCAACACGCTGGCCGTGAACCGCGCCCCAGGTGAAGGGAAAGGACAATACACCGCGTACGAATTCACGTTCAACAAGCAGACATCGCAAGGATGGGGAGGTCTGGCCAGTTACGTCGTTTCAATGGGCCACACCAATCCGGTAAATCCAAACACTCCGAACGAAGCGTTTTACCAGTACGCGAATCCCACGATCGCAACCAATCCGACCGCCTACGGTCCTTCAACCTGGGATCAGGCCGTAAAGCTCAATGGAACGTATCAGCTTCCATGGGGCTTCATGTGGGGTACGACTTTCACCGGGCAAAGCGGAGCCTGGATCAATCAGGGTGTTCAGGTGAAAGACAATCTTGCCAAGAACGTCACGCAGATCACGAAGTATCACTACCAGCGTCTGCCCTGGGTGAACATCTGGGATCAACGGTTCTCGAAGCGATTCAAGATCACCGACAGACAATCGATCGAAGGCGACTTCGATCTCTTCAACAGTCTGAACGTCAACACCATTACCGGTGTCTCGACCACGTTTACCAGTGTGGCGGCGATCGGTACGTCGAACTTCAGTAAGACACCATCGGGTTCGTACGTGCTGAAACCGACGGACATCGTTTCACCTCGTATTTTCCAACTCACCGCGAAGTATCGCTTCTAACTTCAGCCGGATCGTCCCGGGGGCGCGAAGCCCCCGGGAGAATTCGAATGATGGAATTCCCCTAGCCATGCGGCGTTTCCGGATTGTGTACGGCGTTCTGATCTGTTGTATTGCCGGATTCAGCCAGACTCCGGTCAAACCTGTTGTGAATTTTCCTGCGACCGGTGCGGCGGCAGCGCAATCGCAATTCATTCAAGGAATCGTAGCGCTTCACAATGCGGGATACGACGACGCGGCGGATTACTTTCGAGCCGCCGAACGCATCGATCCGAATTTCGTCATGGCGTATTGGGGTGAAGCCATGACTTACAACCATCCGTTCTGGGCAGAGCAGAACATTTCAGGAGGACGCGCTGCCCTCACAAAGCTGGGGCCAGGCCGCGCGGCGCGTTCGGCGAAGGCGAAGACCCCGCGCGAGCGCGACTATCTCGACGCGGTCGAGGCGCTGTACGGCGACGGCGACAAGGATGCGCGCGATGCGAAATTTGCCGACGCCATGCGTAACATCACCACTCGATATCCGGACGACGTCGAGGCGGCCGCATTTTACGCGGCGGCTCTTCTCGGAACGCTTCGCGTCACCGATCACAGCTACAAAATCCAAACAGCCGCCGCTGCCGTCCTCAAACCGATACTGCAGAAGTATCCGGACCACCCGGGAGCTTTGCACTACTTCATTCACGCAAACGACGATCCTGAACATGCTCGACTCGCGCTCGATGCGGCGCGCCGTTACGAGAGGATCGCGGGCGGAAGTTTTCATGCGCTGCATATGCCGTCGCACATTTATGTACAGCTTGGGATGTGGGCCGATGTGGTGCGAATGAATCAATCGGCGTTCGACCTGTCGGATCGCAACATGCGCGCAAGAGGCTTGTCCGTCGAGTTTCGCGATTACCACAGCCTCGAGTGGCTCATGTATGGCGAATTGCAAATGGGGCAGTACGGCAAAGCTCGCGATCATGCCGAGGTTATATTGCACGCGGCTCAGCAACCGAACGTGAACCAAGGCATGGGCGGATTCGCTGCGATCTTCGCCTCGCGATTTGCAGTCGAAACGGAGCAATGGGACGTCCTCGCGCCCTACCCTGAAGGAACACGAACCGCTGAGCTTTTGTTCGCGCAGGGTATGGCCGCTGTGAGGAAGAACGATGCGGGGCGAGCCAAAGGAATTCTGGATCGACTCGAAGCCGTGAGCCGGATGCACAGGTCGAACAACATGAGGATCAAGGCAGCGGTTGCGGATTCATTAAGGAATGAGTTGAGCGCCGCTGTGGCACTTGCCGACAAACGTTTCACCGACGCCGAGCGATTGGCATCCGAATCCGTGAAGTACGAGGCGACGATGGAATTTCCGTCGGGCCCGCCGGATGTCGTCAAGCCGGCTTACGAGTTTTATGGAGAGACGCTGCTCGCTCTCAGTAAGCCGGCCCAAGCCGCGGAACAATTTCGAATTGCGCTGAAGCGGATGCCGAAGCGCGCCCTTTCGCTGCTGGGATTGGCCCGTGCGTTAGCGGCTCAGAAAGACACCGCCGGTGCTGCGAAGACTTATCGTGAGCTGGCTGAAATCTGGTCTGCCGCGGATGCCACCATACCAGTGGTTCGAGAAGTCCGCTCGTTCGCCCATTGAATGACGAAACGGTACAATAGGCCCATGGGAATCGACTCGAGCCGGCGAAAACTACTGAAAAGCGCGGCCGCGCTGGCGTTTGCAGGCATCTCGCGTGATGTGTGGGCGCTTGCCGAAGAAGATGAGTTGGTCGATTTCGCCGACCTCGACAGCTTTAGTGTGGAGAACCGCGCCGCCACGCCGCGCGTGAAGTTCTTCGACCTGCGCCGCCTGACTTCGTTCAACACACCGGAAGACGAGTTCTTCGCGTTTCATCAAACCCGAACGCCCGCGATCGACGCCGCGCAATGGCGGCTTCGCGTCGCCGGATTTGTGGACACGCCGCGCGAGTTCACTTTGGATCAGATTGCCGGCCGTAGCGACAAACGCGATCTCGCCGTCACCATCGAGTGTTCGGGCAACACGCCGTACGGCGCGGCGAATGGGCAGATCAGCACCGGCACGTGGACCGGCGTCGGTCTGGCGTCGCTGTTGAGGGAATGCGGCATCAGGAATGAAGCTCGTGAAATTGCTTTCTTCGGCGCCGACACCGAACGGGAGCGCGCCGACGCCATCGAACTTCCGCACGGGCGCAGCATCTACGTCCAGGACGCGATGGAACCGAATGTCATGCTCGCGTATGCGCTGAATGGAAAACCGCTTCCGCCCGATCGAGGGTTTCCGCTGCGTGTGATCG
>CAZPBY010000020.1:0-100833 GCA_964584785.1 uncultured Solibacteraceae bacterium | reverse complement strand
AAACAACAACAATACATTCACGGGCAGCATTTCACCCTCGTCGATCACACCGAGCACACCGAAACAGTACACGATTCGGTTGACCGACACCGCGACTTCGAGCGGCCAGAACATCGGCTCGGCGCGTATCGGCATTCCTGCAGGCTTCACGAGCGTTTCCGTCGTTTCCATCGCGCCGCATCCAACGGGTGCCGGCAGTTCTTCATCGACGTGGACCAGCACGATTACCAACGGCTACATTGAAATCGATTACGGGAGTGGCTCCGGCAACCAGCTGGTGAGCGGCGGTGTGGGGTACGTGGACGTGACCTACAACGCGACCGCAAGCGCCGATGTCGCACGCGTCACATGGTCGGCGGAAACCTGGAACGGTCACGCGGGCAGCGGCACGCAGTCGGTGATTGCGGGCGCCGAAATGTCGACCCAGGTCGACAACGATCTTTCCATCACGAAGTCGCATTCGGGCACCTGGACTCAGGGCGACACCAATCGAAGCTACACCATCAGCGTTAAGAACGAATCCACAACACAGGCATCGGTCGGCACTGTGACCGTTACCGAAACTCTTCCTTCAGGCCTCACCGCGACCGCGATCAGCGGAACCGGCTGGACCTGCTCGCTTGGAACATTGGTCTGTACGACAAATGCTTCGGTGGCCGCGGGCGCTTACTTCAACCCGATCTCTCTGACGGTGAACATCTCCGGCGGCGCCGCAAGCAGCGTTACGAATCACGTCGCGGTGTCGGGTGTTCACAGTCCCAACTATTCGGACGACGTGACATCGATCACAGCCGCGCCGAAGAACACGGCCACAACGGCGGCGAATCAGACCGCAACGTACAGTTCTTCGGCCCAGAACGTTCCGATGAGCGCGACGGTGGTGACATCGCCGGCCGCAGGCACGGTGACTTCAGGCCAGGTGGACTTCGTCATTTTCAACGGCGGCACACAGATTGGTTCGGGCGTGACCGGAACAGTCAGCAACGGCAGCGCCAGCGCAACCTTCTCGCTCCCGGCCGGAACCGCGCCGGGCACGTATTCGATTTTCGCTTCGTATTCCAGCAGCGGAAGCTTCATCAGCAGCAGCGACAATACGAAGACTCTCGTGGTCAACAAGGCCAACCAGACGATCAGCTTTAGTTCGCTTTCAGGTAAGACCTGGGGCGATGCCGATTTCGACGTCAGCGCCAGCGCTTCTTCGGGCCTTTCGGTGACGTTCACCGCGGACGGAAACTGCACGATCTCCGGAGCGACGGTTCACATCACAGGAGCGGGAAGCTGCACGATCACAGCACATCAGGCAGGCAACGCCAACTACAACGCGGCAACCGACGTTGCTCAGTCGTTCAGCGTGTCAAAGGCGACGGCGTCCATTTCCGCGACGGGTGGAAATTTCACGTACGACGGTAACGCTCACAGCGGGTCCGCTTCGGCGACCGGCATCGGCGGCGCGAATCTGACGCCGGTCACGGTCACTTACACGGGCACAGGCAGTCCGAGCGATGCGCCGGTCAACGCGGGCAGCTACACGGTTGTTGCTCACTTTGCCGGTGACAGCAACTACAACGCGGCAGACTCCGCATCCGCAGCCATCGAGATTGCGAAAGCGACGCCGACGATGTCCGCAACGGGCGGCAACTTCACTTACGACGGCAACGCTCATGGCGGTTCGGGCTCGGCCCTCGATATCAACGGCGGCAATCTCGCCTTCTCCCTTGTCTATACCGGCACCGGCGATGCGAACACCGCTCCCGTCAATGCCGGCGACTACACGGTGAAGGCCCACTTCGACGGAAACTCCAACTACTCGGCAGCCGACTCCGCACCGGCCAACATCCATATCGCCAAGGCAACGGCTTCGATCTCGGTTTCGGCCGGCGATGCCGCGTACAACGGTTCGGCTTACACGGGAGCTTCGTGCTCCTCGAACGCGCCGGGAGCGGCTCTGTCGTTCTCTCCGGCTACGGCGATCAATGCAGGCGCTTACCAGGCGATCTGCTCGGTGCCGGAATCCGACAACTACAATGCGGCGTCGTCTTCGGCGAACTTCAACATCACGAAGATCGATCCGGCCATCACGGTTTCAGCAGCTGACGCCGTTTACACGGGTTCGCTCTATGGGGGAGCGACGACCTGTTCATCCAATGCGCCGAACGCGACGCTGACCTTCTCGCCCGAATCGCCGATCAATGTCGGCGAGTATCAGGCGATTTGCTCGGTAGCGGAATCGACCAATTACAACGCGGGTTCGAAGTCCGCAACTTTCCACATCACGAAGAGCGATTCCACGTCTTCGGTTTCAGCGAACGGTGGTCCGTACAACGCAAATCCGTACGCAGCGGCCGGAACGTGCGACTTCGGTACTTTGACCTACAGCTACACCGGAACCGGCTCGACCGTTTACGGAGCGAGCAGCGTGGCTCCCACGAACGCCGGTACCTATTCCGTGACGGCGAACTGCTCCGGTGACGCCAACCACAACGGATCCAGCAGCACGACATCGTTTGAGATCGCGAAGACGGATTCGTCGGTCAACGTCACAGCCAACGGCGGCACGTTCAACGGCAGCGCTTACGCAGCGGCGGGCACGTGCGACTTCGGCAGCCTGACCTACAGCTACACCGGCACGGGTTCGACGTCCTACGGTCCGACTTCAGTCGCGCCGGTCAACGTTGGAACGTATTCGGTGTCCGCAACGTGTTCGGGTGATGCGAATCACAACAGTTCATCAACTTCGAAGGACTTCGAAATCAAGAAAGCCAACTCGTCGGTTTCCGTGACAGCCAATGGCGGTGTCTACAACGGCAGCGCTTATGCGGCGACGGGTTCCTGCGATGTGGGTTCGCTCAGCTTGACCTACGTCGGAACGGGTTCGACTTCGTACGGCCCGTCATCGTCCGCTCCGGTCGCCGCTGGAACGTTTTCGGTCACGGCGGATTGTTCGGGCGACAGCAATCACAACAGTTCAAGCACGACGAAGGCGTTCTCGATCTCCAGGAAGTCTTTGACCGTGGTCACCAACAACAAGTCGAAGATGTACGGTAACAACAACCCCGCACTGGATGGTTCCGTCAACGGTGCCGTCGATGCGGATGAAATCACCGCCGGCTTCTCGACGGCAGCCGTGCAGTTCAGCAACGTCGGTGGTTACGCCATCAACGCGAATCTGAACGATCCTCACGGGAAGCTGTCGAACTACAACGTCAGCAACCCCGGCGGGACGTTGGCAATCAACAAGGCCAATCAGGTGATCGCGTGGAACAATCCGAACGATCTCGCTTACGGTTCCCAGCTCACAAACGGCCAGCTGAACGCGAACGTGGCCGGTGTTGCGGGCGGTTCCGCTCCGGGAAATCTGAGCTACAACCCTGGCATGGGTACGGTTCTGCATGCCGGAACCTACACCCTGACCGCCAATGCGGCCGAAACCGAGAATTACAACCCGGCTTCAAAGAACGTGACCCTCAACGTTCTGCCTGGAGCCGCGAAAGTAACGTATATCGGTCAGACACTTTGGATCACTTCCGGCGCAAGCCAGACCACAACTCAGGTCACACTGTCCGCCAGCATCGAGGGTCCGACGCTTGCCTTCGGATCGATCAACAACGCGACGGTCGACTTCTGGGATGTGACGCCGGGCCGTACGCCCCAGTTGCTCAAGGGTAGCGTGCCCGTCGCGATTGTGAACGGCGCAACCAACACCGGCACGGCCAACGCGATCGTGACGTTCAGCACCGGCCAGTATGGACTCGAAAGCTATCTGATCGAAGTTCGTGCGGGCAGGGACTACACCAACGCGCAGCAGCTTCCTCCGGTCGCTCTGCCGGGAAGCACTCCTTATGAAGCGGCGCATCCGACGCTGTCCGTCATGCTGCCTTCGGTGAGCAAGACGATTCGCGGTTCGGGCACGATCAGTCCTCTGGCGGCGTCCGCCGGTACGATCGGGACGGACATCCAGGGTGATGTTCACTTCAGCGCGAGCATCGAGTACACCAAGAACTACACCAACCCCAAAGGTCAGATCATGATCTGGTACAACCGGGTGGAGAATGGTGTGACATACACGTACTACATCAAGTCGAATGCGATGTCGTCCGTCAACGGCACGAACGCTTCGGCCGGCAATCCGGGTACAGCCACGATCTACACGAAGGCGAGCATCTTCAAGGTTGCCGCCGACGGAAGCTCGGTTGGACTCGACGGCAACGTCTCATTGCGCATCGACGTTCTCGATGGGAAATATGCCCAGTCACCCGCGGTCGCAAGCCAGATCGCGATTACGGCTCTCTCGTCAAAGAACAGCGCGCTGTGGTACTCGAACAACTGGATCTACAACACGAAGCCCGCGGGCTATGCGACTGTCGGTCAGCCGCTGAACCCGAACGTGGGCGTCGGTATCGAGATTCGGTAGTAAGTTACCTCCCCCCACAACAGAAACGCCAGGCGATGTGCCTGGCGTTTTTGCTTTTTCGGATTCCCAATTCTCATCCGAAGGGACCGGCCTCCGACTGTGAAACATGTTATGCTGACCTCATGAAGACCGTCACTGTCCGAGATCTTCGTCAAAAATGGCCGGAGATGGAGAAAGCGCTCCAGATCGAACGTGAGATCGTCATTACAAGAGATTCCAAGCCGGTCGCGAAGCTTGTCCGCTACTCTGAATCCACAAAAGCGCGAAAACGATTTGATCCGGCGGCCCATATCCAGTGGCAGCGCCGCACGAGCAGAGGCAAGATCACGCGCTGGGTGGATGAGGGTTTGCGCAATGAACGGGATGAACGTTAGCGGATGATCTACATCGATAGCAGTGCACTGCTCAAGACGTTATGGCGCGAACCGGAAAGCACTATGGTCATCCATGCCATCGCTCGCGAACCTATCGTGATCGTCTCTTCTCTTGCTGAGTTAGAAACCGAAGTCCAGCTACGATCGAAGTGGTTATCTGGAGCCGTAACACGCCGCCGCTACGACAACTATCGGTCGACCCTCCAATCATTTCGAAAACTCTCTCCTTTCGAGTTTCGTGACCTTTCGGGCTCTCTATTTCAGACTGCTTTACGACAGCATCTCTCCGCCCCGTCGCATTGCCGAACTCTCGACAGACTTCACCTGGCCGCAATGAGCGAACTTGGCGTGCGCCGCCTCTTGACCAACGATGGGAAGCAGGCTAATGCGGCTGCAGCTCTGAATTTTGAGGTGGTGATCCCATCATAGCCAGGAGTTAAGGCTCTCATTCACCGACCGATTGAGCCGTACCCAGAGGAGCGATTCCGCAGCAGACGTTCTTTGGCTTGGTGAAAGTCTCCGGAATCAATTACCGCGTTTTGCTGTGGAGGCAGGAATTTTGAATTCCGAGCTGATCGGCTTCTTCCTGCGCTCTCGCGTTCGCGCCCTCCGATCGACGATCGACCAACGCCCCCGGGCCGAATAGACAACCTGCCCTCCTATTGCTTCTGGGCCGAGTCCGTGGGACGGGCGTCGAGGCCGAGTTGGCCGAAGCGGACTTCGTGTTGTCTGACGATATTGGAAAGCAGGATCGCGAGTCGTTTGGCTGCATATGGACTCAGGATGATGCGATCCGTCAGCTGGATCGTCACTTCCTTCTGACCCGCCTGCCAGGCCTGGTTCACCCCGAACATCAAAACGACCTCTTCCTGGGTACTCATGACATTGCAAACGTTCGCGTAGGAACTCGTCATTTTCGAGTCGTCCCACTTGATTTGGGCCTGCTGCGGATTCTGTTCTGCATTTGGCGATCCTTGATCTTTCGACATCGGTCCTCCTTAATTACTACGACGTGGCCGTCCAATTTATCAGATTGACCGGCACCAGCGACGCCACAAGTTTCGATACGCGCCCTCCACGCTTCTGGCATAGCGATCTCGATCCATCAAAACCGAGCCTTTCAGTTGCGGCCGCAGCCCCGACCGGATCTCATGGAGGCGCTCGGGGTTCATGGCCAGGTCGACAGCGGTCTTGACATACTCATCCGGCGACGCCGTTATCAACTCCGGCAATCCCGCATGCGTCAAAAGGCTGACACCCGAACGAGACACCGCCGTCCTACCTGAAAGCGTCACAACGGGAACGCCCATCCAGAGCGCGTCGCACGTGGTTGTTCCGCCCGCATACGGATGAGGATCGAGCGCGATGTCGACGTTCTGGTGGAATTGCAAATAGTCTTTCCACGAAACCCGCGGCACCCACAACAGCCGATTGATCGGAATGCCGGACGATTGAAACCGCCGTTCTACCCTTTCGCGGTGCTTTCCTTCGTCCGCATGCAGCATGAGGCGGGATTTCGGCGTGCGGCGCAGGATCGAGATCCAGTAGTCGACGACAACATCCGACACCTTCTGATATCTGTTCAAGGAACCGAACGTGATCTGTCCGGTTTTCAACGATGGCGGTTCAACGATATCCGGAGCGTCCTCGATTCCCGGATAGCACCAATACGTCTCCAGCCGAACAGATTTTTCCGAATACCATCGATCATCGGCGGTCTCAGGATCGAGACAGGCATCGGTGAATCGGCAGTCCATCGCCGTCATTCCCGTCGTTCCGGGATACGCAAGGTAAGTGATCTGAACCGGCGACGGCTTGCGTGCGAATGCCAGAAGGCGATTCTGCGTTCCGTGAACCATCAGGTCGACCAGGACATCGATCCGATCATCACGAATTGTTTGTGCGAGGGCTGAATCCGATAGTTCAGCCGTGTCGCGCCACTCGTCCACGGACCCGCGAACCCGTTGGGTTATGGAATCCACCTGACGGGAATCGCTGTAGCCGTAAATTCGAAACTGCTGTCGATCATGACACGACAGCAATGACTGCAGGAATCGGGCCTCCCCACTGTCACGGAAGCGAGGCGAGACATACCCCACGCGCAGCACGCGATCCTCGGTTCGATCGTTGGAAAAGGACGGACGTGCGTTCCAGAGGAGTGGCTCGGCGTGCCGTTCCGCCCAATGGCGATGCTCGTGGAACAACATCTCCGAAGTCATCTCCGGATCGTAGTGCAGACCCAGCAGAAGGTTGGAGTGGTACATGGCGCTCTTCGGATTCAGCGCCATGGCCTTTCGATGCGTATCGATCCCTTCCTTGATTTTGCCCTGCCGAAGCAGCGTCACTGCCAGGTTGTTGCACGCCTCGCCATGACGAGGGTTTCTCGCCAGCAACCGCCGGTACAGTTCCGCCGCTTCATCAAGACGATGCTGCTCCTGGAGAACGACGCCCAGATTGCTCGTTGCGTCGTCATGGTCCGGACTGACCGCCAGGACCCGGCGATAACACTCTTCCGCCTCGGGTAGTCCGAGCAGCTTCATCGCGTTGCCAAGATTGTTCAGCGCCGACGCGAAATCAGCGCGGATCGCGAGAGCGCGTCGGAAGCGATCCGCCGCCTCTTCGAGATGGCCTGCGTTCAGCAGCGCGATTCCGAGATTGTTGTGTGCGTCTGGATTGTCAGGCGCGAGCGCGACGGCGTGCCGCCCGGCCTCGATCGCATCATCGAGCCGGCCCAGCACTCGAAGTGCTTCCGTGAGGTTCGTCCAATATGCGCCGGTGTCCGGATCGATGTGAACGGCGCTCTGCATCCATTCAACAGCGACATCGACCCGGCCGGCCTGATATGCGAGAACTCCAAGACCGTGGAGCGCTTCCGCGTTCTGAGGCTGCACCGCAAGAACTTTCCGATACTCGCGCTCCGCTTCAGCGAGTTTGCCGGCCCCGTGCAGTTCTGCCGCTAGCTGGAGAGATTGGCTTATCGGCAGTGCGTTCATTGACGGAATATACGTCACGAAGCCCGTAATCCTCTGCGCGCTCTGTGCCTCTGTGGTGAATCAAATCATTTAACCACAGAGGCACAGAGGATTACGGGCTTCGCGACACCACTTTGAGATTACATCTCGACAGGCTCGAGTTCCATGTACCAATCGAGTTCGTCGGGCAATGCCACGGATGCGGCGTCGGATTTGCGCCCCTCCCAGTCGATCAGACTGGTTGCGACGCCGGTATATCCAAGTTCCATCGGCGATCCGGATACGACCGGAATTCCGGATAGCGCACGCTGAGCCGCCGCGTCGTTTGTTTTCACGGTCATGTTATCGATGGAAACAGATCCGCCTTTCGAAAACACACCGAAGCGGCCATCGGTCGTCACACCGTTGTACGTAAACCCGACCATCGTCTGACCATCGACTGTAACCGACACTGTCGACCCGCGCAGTGAAACACCCAGCGTGTAATCCGTACCGGCCGTCAGCGCCTTGCCGGCCGTCGCATCGACGATCCAGTTGTTGCCGGAGCGATGACCGATAATCACCTGCTGCGACTGAACATCAATGGCGGCCCACTTGTAATCGGTCGCGTCGTATTGATCGAAAACAATGCCCGCAGTCGCCGTTGTGCTGAGCTTGGCAGTGAGATCCAGGATTGCCAGGGCGCTGAGGTTCGTGACGCCGGCCAGATTCGCCAGGCTGACTGCGGGTTCACTGCCGGATCCATTCGACCGGTAACGTCCGCCGCTTGTCGAGAAACTGCCGCCGAAGGTCTCGCCCGCAAACAGCGTGTTCCCCGGCCCGGCGAATTCTTCGGTCTTCGTGATGGTGGAAATCGCCGGCACAATCTGGACCGTAATGTTATCGATGGCGCCGCGAGCGTTGTTGGAGCCGAAGCCAACCAATCCCCAGTTCAGACCGTACGAGAAGCCGTCCACGATTGTGGGCTTGTATGTGAAACTCATCGCGTTCTTGTTGTCGACGACGAGCGTGGCGGTCAGGCCGTTAACCGATAGCAGCATGTTGTACCAGGTGTCGGATTTCAAACCGCCTTGTACGGACGACTGCTGATCCGTTACCCAGCCCGAGGCGTCGCGATGCCCCATCACCAGCTTGTTCTGCCCGACGTCGATGCCGGCGAACTTGAAATTCGTCGAGCTCTGGTAGTCGAAGATGATGAAGCTGTTCGCACTCCAACCCGCGGTCGGCTTGATGGTTTGAACGGAGGCTTGAACCTCATAATACGTCGGCAATGCATCGCCGATCTGATAAACGGCGACGGCATCGCTGTGCGATGACGTGGCTGCCACCTGCAGCGAGCCCGCGGCAACCTGGAAGACACCGCTGTCGGTAAACAGGCCATTGAACTTGCCGTCGTTGAAGTCCGCGGTACGCAGCACGTCGCGCTTCCCACCCGGAACGTTCCCGGCCTGCGGATCGGTTGGTGCACCGGTCTGGTCGTGCCAGGCAAAGTCTTTCTGCCGGACGACACCCAGCTCTCCCTGCGGTTCACCGTTGCGGAATGCCTGAGTCGGATCGCCGGCCGTGTCGGTGAAACGAGTCGGATCCGCGCCGTCGCTGCGTGACAGCGCATAGAGGAACTCTGCCAACTGCGGCTGCAACGTGCGGCTCACAGTGGCCATGCCGAACGGCGCGAATGGAACGAGATAGCTGTTGAATTCGCCCACCCAGTCAATGAGCCGATCCCCACCGGTGTTCGCGATCAACACATCACGCCCCGCTCCGCCGTACGCTCGATCTTCGTAACTCGGATGCGTATCCGCGATCGGACTGTCCTTTCCTTCGACGGCGATGTTGTTCAGTCCGCCGTTCGTCGACAGATCATCGTCGGCGTTGAGCAGATCGTTGCCGAAGCCGCCGTACATATCGTCGCGGCCCGTGCCGCCGACGATCCAGTCGTTGCCGAGATCGCCGAACAGAGCGTCAAAGCCGTCACTGAAACGGGCGCCGAGCGTGGTGTCGTTGATCTTCACGCCCTCGCTGCTCGTAAAGTTGAGGAAGAAGTCTTTGCCGGTCGGCGTGGTGCCTGCCCATTTCGCCAGCGTGCCGTCGTCGTTCAGCATGATGCGGCGGAGTGGATCGTATTCGTCGTACAACGCGAACTCGCCCGAACGCCGTGTCTTATCGAAATGCTTGCCGTCGACATCGATCGGATTGAAGCGGAGCGCGTCGCCGGGATTGAACGGATGGAGGTAATCGCTTTCGGCCACGCCCTTAAGCGCCAGCGAGGCTTCATCGTAGATCTGCGTGTACGCCAGCGGCAAAGCTTCGCCGCCCATGATCGCGTCGTCGCCCGAGCCGCCATGAACGGAGTCGTCGCCGAGACCGCCGTAGAGAATGTCGTCGGAATTGTGGGCAAACGGTGAACTGCCGCCGAACTCGTCGGTGTTTGCGTTGAAAGCCGGATCGACACTGAACGGCGACAGGTTGACGGATTTCTTCAGCGCTCCCGAGATGTTGATCTTCGCGTATTGAATCGTGCCCGGAGTGGAGATGATTTCGTCGATCACATCGCCGTCGATGTTCTTGGGATCCGGATCGCTCCCCTTCAGAGGCGCGACGCCGTTCAAGGGTTCACCAACGCTGGCACTATTGCGGCTGGTCAGGATGCGGCCATCATCACCGATGATCCCGTCGCTGCCGGTGCCGCCGGAGATCCAGTCGTTGCCCCAGCCGCCGATCAGGTCGTCGTCCTGGCCTTCACCAAACAGAACGTCGTCGCCCTTCATGCCGTAAATGAAGTCGTCGCCGGATTCACCGTGGATTTCGTCGTTGCCGCCGCGATCGATCGAGGTTTGAGCGGACTTGGCATCGGCGATACCGGGCGTGTAGTCGAGGAAGCTGACCGCACGAACGATGATTCTGTCGTACGTTCCAGCATTTCCGTCGGCTGTGTAGTTGTCGTAGTTGTAGTTGAGGAATCCGCCGGTGACGGCGACTCCGCCTTCGGAACTCGTGATCTGATGGTGGTTGACGCCCACGAGACGCAGAATACGGGCGTTGTCACCCGCGATCACATCCGCATCCAGCGCATGGCCGCTCGGATTCACAGTGATGTTGCCGTCGGCGTCCACGGTGGCATCACCGATATCGTTGCGCTTGATATCCGTGCCGGCGCCGCCGAAGATCAGATCCTTTCCGTCGGGCCGCTGCGCGTAGGTGATCAGATTGAACAGATCGGAACTGCCGCCGACGATGTCGTCCTGGCCGAGGTTGCCGAAGATCACGTCGTTGCCGCCGCCGCCTTCGATGTAGTCGTCCCCGTCTTTGAGTCCTTCGAAACTCGGATTCACTTTCAAATCGAGCTGCGGATTAGCCGTGAAATCGAAGTTCGCCAACGAGGTCGGGATATCGCCTCGATTTGCGCCGAATGTCGTGAATCCATTCGCCGGCAGCGTGTAATTACCGCCGGTCGCGAGCGCCAGGGAGAGCTGGGCTTCCTGCTTCTCCAGCGCCGAAGCGCCCGGCCGATAACCGATCGTGCCGTCGCCCTGGATCACGTCGTTGCCCAGTTCGCCGAAGATTTCGTCTTCGCCCGCGCCACCGGCGATGTAGTCGTTCCCGTACAGCTCGTGGTGATTCTTCTCGATGTCCTCACTATGGTCGAGCAGCTTGATGTGATATTCGGCATGACCGCTGTTCAGGTCGCCGGGCGTGCGCGCCACATACCGTGGATCGTTCAGAGCACCGGCCTCTGGATTGTTCGGGTCGATACCCGAGATCAGGACTTGAGCGTCGTTCGACCCGATCGTCGTGCCATAGATCAGCGTTCCATCCAGAGCGCGCATCCGAACGTCGAGAGCATCCGGCCGGAAGCATATCTCGGCGTTGTCGCCCGCGATCGCGTCATTGCCGTCACCGCCATCGATGTAGTCATTGCCGTCGAGCGCTCCGGCGACGTTGCTGCCGCCGATCAGGATATCGTCACCGTTGCCGCCATAGATGGTGTCGTCGCCCTGCTCGCCCATGATGACGTCGCTGCCGTCGCCGCCGTAGATGAGGTCATTGCCCGAACCTGAGGTCCGATTGACGTTGAGTGCCGTGATCTCGACGAAACCGCCAAGTTCGGGGCATATCACTCTCTGGCTGATCTCGGGAATGTACGGTTGGCCATTCACACAGGTGACTTTGCCTTGATCGCCGAAGATGATGTCGTCGCCGCCGAAACCGAAGATGATGTCGTTACCGGCGCCACCAAACAAAATATCGTTCAGCGGACCGCCGAAGATGATGTCGTCGCCGCCGTCGGCATCGTCGAAACCGGTGGTTTCGATGGTGCAGAGCAGGAATTCGTGGACGGCATAGATGGCTTCGCCCGGCTTCGCATCACGTTCTGTCATCGCGGTCAGCAGGAGGTTGTCGCCTGCCGCGATGTTGCGGCCTTCACCCGCATGAATTTCGTCCTTGCCGGCTCCGCCGAGCACGATGTCGTTGCGATCGCCGGTAACGATCTTGTCGTCGCCGCCGATCGACGTGGCGATCGACCAGATGCGATCGATATCCTGTGGCCGCACGGGGTTCAATGGATTCGGATGTGCCAGTTCTTCCGCCAGGTAATCGATCAAACCATGGTCCCCGAACACGATGTTGTTGCCGTCCTGCGCCGCGGTGCCGCCGCTGCTGATGTAGGCATTGATGTCATCGTTGCCGCCGCCGCCGAAGATGATGTCGCGGCCGATCCCAGTCCGGATGATGTCGTCGCCATTACCGAATTCGTTATTCGGCCCGTTGATACCGATACCGATCGAGATCACACGCCCGAGAACCTGCATCTGGTAATCGTCGTCCGTCTTGGTCGAATCGGGATCGCCTATCGGCGTGTTGGCGCCGCTGTCGACACCGAGCAACATTCCATGATCGCCGAACACGATGTTCTGACCGGCGCCGGCGTCGATTGTATCGTTTCCCTGACCGCCGATAATGATGTCGTCGGAAGCGTCGTCGCTAATGTTATCGGCGGCACCGAAAGCGGCCTCCATATCAATACTTTCGATGATATCCAGCGTCGACAGATCATTGTCGTTAGTACCGAAATAATCGGGACCGACATAGCTCATGTGGCCCTGATCGCCAAAGATCACGTCGGAACCGCCGTCGCCCGTGATGGTGTCTTTGCCGTTGCCGCCGAAAATCCGATCGCGGCCGGCGTTGCCATGAATCACATCGTCGTTGCCGTTCTGCGGCTGATCGGTCCTGATGTCTTTGACTCGGAACACGGTCAAGATTTTCTGATTTGCCGGGACATCCTGAGTCACGATTCCGTGATCACCAAAGATGATGTCATCACCGTCGTTGCCACTGATGGTGTCTTTGCCGGCCACCATCAGGTCACGATTCGGGGCCGTGCTGGAATTGCTGGTCGGCACCGTCAACACTCGCGTGATCACATCCACGTTGAAACCGGAATCGCCATAGATGTGGTCGGACCCTTTGCCGCCGTCGATAACATCGTCACCGGAACCGCCGGCGATGTGATCGCCCGCTTCCGATCCATAGATGGTGTCGTTACCGCCGCCGCCATAGATGATAAGACCGACGGTCGGCGACTGTCCGTTAAACAGGCCTCGAGCGTCGATGAGGTCGTTACCGGCGTTACGAAACGGATTGGCACGCGGGAAGCGGTAGAACGTGTCCTGAGGACCGAACGAATCGTTCGGATTCGGTCCGAGCGTCAGCCGATCGGCAGTGCCCGCTGCATATGGAATACCGGCGTACCACGACGCATCCTGAGAAGTGTCTCCGTAGATCACCAGCGGAGACGTCGGACCGCCACCGCCCTTCACGTTGATCGTGTCACCGAAAATAGTGCCGGTATAGAACCCGGCGACCGGCGTCTGAACCGGCAGGTTGCCGCCGCCGTGCACCACGGTCAGGCCGCCGTGCAGCGCGTTTGTGTTCAACGTGCTCAGAATGTCGAGCTTGTCGTTACCCGATCCCATCAAGAGGTTGAACACCTCGATGTTGGTCGTGCCGTCGCTCTTGCCGTAATTGATGCCTCCGGCAAAGCTGCTGTTCTCACCAAAGCTCACGTGAGAGAACGTCAGATCACCGGCCATATCGAAACCAGTGAGTCGAGTGCTCGTCAGCGTGCCGGTCTTGTCTTCCAAACTGGAATCGTCGAAGACATTGAGGGTGTCGATGGACTGATTCTCCGGCGCCTGAGGAGCGATCTTGAAGGCCGGCGGATTGATTTCGCCGGGCAGAATGGCGGCATTCACGAGGGGGTGAAGTTCCGTGCCTTCGCCGCCTTCAATCTGCAACGGGCCATGAAGTCCCGACAGCAGATGCGGTCGAACCGCGAATTGCTGCGTTCCCGGGTGCTGGACGGACAGCGGCGGGTTCGGAACCGCACGCACGGTGACGATCTGATCGATCCACCAGTTCGTGGGCGTGAAGACCAGCGGTGACGGCGTTTCCGTCGTCAAGCCATCGTTCACCGGCGTGATGGTCACGTTCCCGGTGGGCGCAGAGGTCAACCGCACCGAGTACGTATCCGTTAAGCCGGCGGCAGAGACCTGCGTCGAACCGTTGCTCTCTCGAACCAACACTCCCGGTGTGTCATCGTCGAGCACTTCGACTGCGAGTTGCTGGCTGACGCCGTTGAACGCACTGTCGCCGCTCACAACCTGGTGCGTGATCAGCGAGATCTTTGCGTCTTCACGAACCGTATCATTGTTGGCTGTTACGTGGATCTTCACCGGAACGTTCCAGTTCGCAGACGTGAAGATGATGGAAGTCTGGGACAGCGTTAGTTGCCCGTCGGCATTGCCCAACTGCACGGTGACTGGTGCAGTTGGCGCTTTAGTCAATTGCACGGTGTAGTCGTCGCCGAAGCCGTGCAGCGCGCCCTCGAGGACCTGCGTTCCCTGCTCGTATGGGCTGTTCTGGAGTTCGGTGATGATCAATCCCGCCAGGTCGTTGTCGATGACATTCACTTCGACATTCCGGACCTTGGCACGGTTGTAATCGACGACGCTTGCCTGCTGCGCGGCCTGCGCCGCTGCATCGGCACCCGGTTGTTCGATCACGGCCTGAACACTATGGCTCACCGCCACGACGCGCGGGCCTTCGTCGAGATTGTCGTTCGCGGCTGCGATATACACCGTTTGTGGTGTATTCCAGTTCGCCGACGTAAAGGTCAATACGACGGAGCGATCGCGAACCGTCTCCGAAGCGCCGTTTAGCGAATTCGTATGTTCGAAGCTCGCAGGATCGGTCGAGACCAGAACGGAGTCACCGTGGCCGGCTAGTTTTTCTTCCTCATCGGTTGTTCGGGCAGCCGAAACAGTGACGTAGACCACAACACCATCGGCTACCGGTTTGGCCAGCGAAACCGTATAGGAATCGATCGTTCCCCAGTCGCCGGCAGCAGTCTCGCGGACTTCGGTGGCGCCGGCGCTTTCCGTGATGATGACGTTGCCGGTAGCCAGGCCGCCAGTCGGATCGTTGAACGGCAGGCCGGCGATGGCCAGGTCAATGCCTTCGGCTAACAATCCGTCATAGCCGAGGTCGGAGGAAGTCACCTGATGATTGATAAACGCACTCTGGCCGTCGAGTCCCTGAGTGGTGATCACGTCGACAACATCGCTCGCGATATTGAATGTATCGTTGCCCAGACCGCCGATGATTCGAGTCGCGACCCCATAGGGTGTGCTCAGCACGGTGAAATGGTCGTCGCCTTCCAAACCGTCGATGACGAGAAGCTCGATATTGGTAAAGCGCACATTGACACCGGCGCCAAACACGCCCTTGTCGGTGATGACGAAGTTGTCGGCGAATTCGGTGCCCAGCACGACGACCTTGTCGAATCCGGTGCCGCCGTCGATCGATACCGGCGCGTTGATGTTGTACTGAATCTGATCGTCACCTTCACCAGGCTTCAGATCAACGTTGACGGCAATCGATTGACCGCCGCTGGATTTCGGTCGCGCGACCTTATCGCCGTTGGCCAACGTGTCGTAGACGATGTTCCCACTGCCGTCGACCTCGGCCAGCGCAAAAGCGCGGACGACAAACAGGTCGTCGCCGGAGTTACCTTCGAGACGCAGTTCAGCCTTGTCGCTGTAGACCGTGAAGACGTCGTCTCCGGTGCCGCCTTCGGCCACCAGAGGCTGACTGATACCGCTGCTGAGGTAGCCGCGTGTTGTTGCCACCGTTGCAAAAATATCCGTACCGGAAATGTTCGCGGCCACGGTCCGTTGTGAACCGTAAATCTGGCCGATCTGGAAGGTGTCGTTGCCGGCGCCGCCATCCAGCGTGGTGATGGCGCTGTTGTCGTCGACGTAGAAATAGTCTCGGCCGCCGAGTCCCAGGACAGTCAGCCGTCCGTTCAGGTTGGCGTCGTAGTTGATCCTCTCCACTTCAGTTGGACCATTACCGCTGACAGCCTGGTCGAGCGTGCCGTGGAGCAATGCGACAAACGCCGGTGATTCGGACTTCTCCGACGGGATCGAGGACATGGCTCGCAGCAGGAAGATATCGTCGGCAGGACTATCCGGCGCGTTCGCGGTGCTATCGAACCCGGTGACTGTCAATACATCTCCACCATCGGCTTTACCACCGGTATCGAGGACGTTGATCACGTAGTTGTGACGATCCGGTGCCGCGGCCTGACTGCCTGCGGTGTTGACGAAGTAGTAGTCGGTGTTGGCCTGGCCATCTAGTGTGAGCGTATCGCCAATGCCGTTGCGATCGATGTGCATCGATTGCAGTTGATTGACGATGAAACGATCCTCACCGTCCGCAACTTGAACGGTGTTGATCCCCGCCGGGCCCAACTCATCCGTGAGGGATGCACTCAGGGTGATCACGGTGTCGGTCAAACTCGCGATCTGGTAAGAACCGTTGTTCTTCGCGGTTCCGGTAATCGTGATGGTCTGGCCGGCGCGGAATCCATCATTGATCCAGCTTCCGGTCGTCCGGGTGATCGTATCCGGATCCGGGTTATTGTCCTTAAACTGCACGCCGCCCGCGAACTGGCCGAAGGCCTCGAAGTGGCTGCCGAAGACAGTTGTGTTGGCGTCGAGATCCGTTTGATTGAAAGTGAAAATGTCGACGTCGGCGTTGCCGAAAATCTGTGTGAACGTCTTCACTGTATTGTTCGGCGTGGCGATATTCGCCGGGGCATTGATGCTGCCGATCGTGCCTCTCAGGCTCATGTTCGTGCCGAAGCCGGGATCGGCGTTGCCTTCCTCGACCTCATCGCCTTTTCGCCGTTCGTCACCGCGGATGACAATGCGGCTGCCGGCGACAATCCGGCTGCTGGCAGCCGTAACGATGTCGTCACCAACCCAGAGAACCACGGACAGCGCGGCGGTGATTTCGCCGAGCGTCGGCGACAGCGTCTGGCCTTGCTTGATGTGAGCGGTGCCGCCGCCAAGCAGGAACAGATCTTCCGCTGTGGCTGTGGTCTGCTCCGGATTGTTGTTTGTCATGACAGGCGTGAGGCTGGTGTCGGGAACGGTCAACCGAACACTGCCGCCCGCTTTGGCTGCAAGGACGTTGAGCTCGTAGTTGGATTCCGTCAGGGAGATGTTTCCTGTGGCGGTCGCGTACAGACGGCCGGTAACATGCGCTCCATTCGAGACACCGGAATCGATGTCCAGATCATTATCCACAGCGCCGATATCTCCACCGGTTGCGGCGAGATCGACGTTGACGGCGACGATGTTCGGAACGTCGACATCGCGGTTGTCGCGATCCTTCAACTTCACCAGATCGAGAGCTTCATCGTGCGCATCCAGAATCGAACCATTGCGCGAGGTCAGCGTCACATCTCCGCTGCGTGAAATCACAGTATTGACGCGGAGATCGCCGGCCGTCTCTTCGATGTAAATACTCTGCTGCGCGTCGGCGGTGAGGTTGCCGATCCTGGCGGCGCGCGTCTTGTGATCCACGGCATCGTCGAGCAGGTTGATCTCGAGGAAATTGTCCGTGGTACCGATACTACCCGTGCGCGCCTTCATCGTGATGAAGACGCCGGTCACGTCCGCTTGCGCGGTCAAGTCGTTTTCGCCGGCAGTCGCGTCGAGGATGCTGTGCGGCGCCTCGAGGAACACGTCGTCAGACGTCGAGCGAATGGCGCCGACAAGCAAGTCGTTCGGATCGTTGACATCGACTGCGACGATTTCTTCGATGGGATGATCCTTGCTGCCGACGAAACCGTTCGTATCGATATCGATGTATTTGCCGCCTGTCAGGATGTTCGTCTTCGCCAGGACGTTGATCAGCTTCGGATCGCCGCTCTGGTTCGGCGGCGTACTGTCGGCAGCATGAATATTGATGCGGCTTCCGGCTTCGATCAAACCGAAGTCGACGGTGCTGTCCACTTTCTTTGCCGCACCCGTTGCAAATGCGCCCTGCGGCAGTAACGGAACCGTCACCACGCCGTTGACCTTATCGTCCGGGTTGAAGAAATTGAAGTACGGAGTGATCGGCGGGTGGCCGACGATCTCCACGTCCACGGCGCCGGCCTGCTTCTGGCCGGTGGCCTGGAGAGCCTGTTCCAGCTTGACGTCGGCATCCGTTTTCGCGGTGATGATGTTGGGATGGAGCGTGAACTCCGCGGCATCGAGACGGAAAATACCCGTCACATCGAGGTACAAACTCGTGCCGGCATAGGCGTACAAGTTTTCGGGCTGTCCAACGCTGGTGACCAACTCCACCTTAATCGGATTCGACGACGTTCCGATCGAGCCCGCCGTCGTTTCGATGCCGTGGAATCGCGTGATCTTGGCAATGCCGCTCGCCGTCGTGAGTTGGCCGAGCACATTCAGAGTGATGACCTGATTGTTGGCTCCCGAAATCTTCGCGATCTCGTAGACGCCGGCATTCGGACCTTCGACTTTGATGAGATCGCCGACATGGAAGCCATCGGTAACCCAGCTGGTGTTGTCAGCGCGTGTGATGGTGTCGGGGTTCGCGCCATTGTTCGCAAAGTTTATGGAGCCCTTGAATTGACCTTTCGTCACATCCTCGAAGTCCGCCGCGACGGTGGCTGAAGTGGGATCACCGAGCCGGTTCGTGCGAATGAGGTATGTTCCCAGAGGTCCGGTCAAAATGTTTCCGCCGGTGTTCAGGATCCGGGTCTCGCCGATCGGATTATCGATCCACTTGCCGTCCGTCAAAATGATGTCCGAACTGCTCAGGTTGCGAATATCGACGAGAGCCGGCAGCAGGTTGCGGCGAAGTCTGAAATGCATTGTATTTGTAGGATCGCCACCGCCCTGATCCAGACGGACGCGCGGGTTGCCGGGGCCGGCATGGATGAGATCGATGGTGTTGAGCACCAGATTCAGGCTGGACTCGTTGGTGATGCGGACCTGATCCCAGCCATCGAGCAGTTGGAACGTACCCCAGAAGTGGTCGCCGGCGAGGCGGCCGCCGGCAATCGACTGGTTGGCTTCGAAGATGATCTGGCCAGGAGTATCCAGGTCGGAGAGGACGACGTTACCATTGGCCGAACCGCTGAGATCCGTATCGGGCGCCGGATTCGCGATACCGTTCACGGTGACATTCGTGGCCCGTATCACTTTACCGTCCGGACCAATGACCAGCTCCGGATCGGGTCCGGCACTGACAGTGATATCGGAATCCCAATGGATGCTCTGATTCTGGTTATCGGTCAGCTGATCGTGCCCCTTGACATCGGGATTGTTGCCTTTCTGAATGATGTTGTTGGCGCGAACCAGGACTGCCACCTGGTCATAACCGGTCGGCAGGCTGGTATCGAGAACCGTCGGGGTCGGGGCGTGGCTGGAGTTTGAATTGACGCGGGGCGCCGCAATGATCTCGACGCCGGAGTCACCATCGACGGTGTCGGTCAAAGAGCCTTTGGTTTTCCCGTCTTCCGATGGACCGCCGAACAACCCGTACCAGTGCGCTTCGGCATGATCGTCGTTGTCCAGGCCGCTGTGCCGTGAGTGAATGTCCACGCCTTGGATCGCTTCGATGCGGGTATGGGTAGAGTCCGTACCTTCCAGAAGGACGTTTGTGTGCGAATCGATGTCGCTGATGGCGGTGGCGCCCGCGTGTCCGGCGAAGCCGCCGGCAGTGGACTTAGCTTCGGCGTATGTCTTCAGCTTTTTGACTTCAGCGTTGAGTGCGGCTGTCTTGGCCGTGATGTCCGCATTCGTACCGACGATAACATTGGTGTAACTGTCGATATCGGTATTCGAGTTCGCTTCCGCTACTCCGATAAAACCAGCGCCGAGCGCACTGGATTTCACGGAGGTTGTCATATCGGTGTTTGAAGCGAGCGTGAAGTTCTTGTCGGTGTAAATCTTGACACCGTTTGCACTGACCTGCGGATTTGTGGTTTCGCCTGTGATGGAGTCAATCGTCACGCCGGTAACAGGCAAGCCGACGAAAGCAGTGTTGTGATTGTCGTAGTCGATCTCTGCGCTCGACGAACCAACGCCGACAAAGCCGCCGCCCTTGGCGTCGGCAAAGCTGGAAACGGAACCGGCGGAATGGGACGTTATCGAAACATCGCCTCCCGCGATCAGTGATTGCGCAGCGTCATAAGCCTGAAGCTTCGCGTCGAATGTGGCTTTGGCGGTCGGCACGCTGACCGCGCCGAAACCAAAAGCACCGCCCTTCGCGGACGCCGAAGAAAGTCCGTCTCCCGTCGGTGGACTGATCTCGCGCAGCGAAACGCCTCCAGGACCCAGCAACTCGTTCGTCTGGGTTGGAAGTGGAGTGATGATGTCGAGACGCAAACTGTGACTGAGTGAAGCATTCGTCAGATCGAGGCCGCCTTCCCTGTTGAGGAAATGCGTACCCGTGGCTTCTCCGGCCGACAGCCCTGTGAGCAGCACGCCATTCGCGTCTTTGAGCTGGAACGATGAGGCCGTCGGATTGAATACCGTATACGTCACTCCGTTAACCAGGCCTTGAATCGACTCGGCCACGAGCAGGTGCGTCACGGCGGCGCCGGCAGCCGATTTGTCGGGTCTCAAATCGATCGGCGTGATGTCGATGTGCGGACCATTGCCGTCATCGTCCGGGTTGGTGCCGTCGAGCGTTTCTGAAAGTTGGATATGCGTGTTGTCCAGCTTAATGACGTAATAGGACTGGCCGTTCGCCAAACCGCCAATCACTTTGCTGGCGTCACTGGCGAAGTAGGTCACCTTGTCGCCGTTGTGCACGTTCGTAAACGAACCGGTGATCTTGTTGTCATCCGGCGTCACGTTCACATTATTGCTGTTGAACGAAATGTTCGCGGGTGTACGGTACGTCAGCTTTTCGCCGCCCGTGTAGGTGTTGGCGATATTCAACGTGTTGCCGCCGGTAACAAGGCCGCTGGCGGCGGTGAAACCGCTTGGACCGATAAACGTCTCGAAGAAAGTCTTCGAGAGCTTAATGGTCCGATCATCGATTTTGCGGACGTAGAAAACTGGTGAAGAAGTGTCGGTATTGCCTACGGTCTTGCTGACGCTGCTCAGTTCGCCGTTGTCGAAGCGCACGGCATCGCCGGTGTTGAAACTGTGGTTCGAGGCAAAAACGATGGTATCCCGAGTGAGATCGACACCCGCGACACCTGCCGCCGGACCGAACGGGCTGCTGACGTCGATGACCTTATCGTGAGGCCCGATCTGAAGCGTGTTGTCGTCAATGATATCGAGACCATTTTCCTTGCTCAGGAAATGTGTTCCTGTCGCTTCATTGGTTGTCAGACCGGCGACCAGTACTCCGTTCACCTTCAACTGTAGTGTCGATGAAGTCGGATTGAACACCGTGTAGGTTTCGCCATTCTGAAGCCCGCCCACCGAAACCGGCACCAGACGGTGCTGCACTTTCGCGCCGGCGGTGGACTTGTCGGCGGTTAGTGTGATCGGTGTGATGCCGATGTGTGGCCCATTGCCGTCGTCGTCACCGTTCGTTCCATCCAGGGTTTCCGACAGTTTGATGTGGAAATCGTCCAATCCGTCACGGATGACGTAGTAGGCGTGACCACTGATCAAGCCGCCGAGCGGATGGCTGGGATCGCTGGCGTAGTAAATAACCTTGTCGCCGGCCTGGAAATTTTTCGCCAGCGCTTCATTTGTCGATGGGTTGGATGTCGAGTGCGTGGCAAGTCCGTCACCGTCCTTATCTTCACCGAGGAAGATGGTGTTGTTCTGCTCATCGACGTATTGATCCTTGCCGTCTTGATCCTTGACGATTTTGAAATTGACACTCTTGCTGTTGAAGTCCACCGGGTCGGGCGCCCGATACGTGACCTTGTCGCCGGCGACGAAGGTATTGGAGATGTGCAGCGTATCCTGATTCGTGATCAGGCTGTCCGTCACGTCAAATGGGTTTAGCGGCGCCGTCGCTTCAGCCGAGGTCTTCGTCAATTTGATGGTGCGCGAGTCGATGACGCGCACATAGAAGATGCCCGTAGAGTCGGAGTTCTCATTTAGGCCGGTGCTGACGTTCGAGAAGATGCCGCTGTCGTAACGAACGGCGTCGCCCGATTTGAAATTGTGCCCCGAGGCGAAAACGATCACGTCGCGCAGCGGGTCTACTCCGGAAACTGCGGCCGTGTCGACCCGGTTACCGTCTTTATCGAAAACCCCGACCACAGCGCCAAACGGCTTGCCGCTATCGACGATACTGCCGTTGAAAACGTTGCCGAGTTGAATCTTGTTGTCGTCGATGCGAATGACCGTGTATTCGCGCGTCGGATCCAGGTCGCCGCTGCTGGTCTTTATGGCGTCGTGACCGTTTTTGCCGTAAGTAACGATGTCGCCGGTGATCAGGCCATGACTTGGGAAAGTGATCGTGTCCTTTATGGGATCGACATCGGTTGATGGAGTGAAGGTATCCACCAGAGGCGTGCTCTGTGACTGTTGCAGATCCGCCGAAACGGTGACTTTGCCTTTGGCCTCGATACTTGTGGTGCCGCCGTCGATGTAAGCCGTTACCGCGGGTGAAATATCGATCGTGGCGTACCCAACACCCACGCTGATGCCGCCGCCGCCGATCGAGGACGCATTGGAATCCGCCTCTGCCGTCTCGGCGATCGCGAGAACGTTGACATCGCCCGTGGAATTGATACTCACGTTTTTGCCGACATAAGCCTTAGTCGTTGGATCGACCTTCGCGTCGGCTCTCAGTCCTTGTCCTGAAATTCCGCCGCCGCCCGCCACGGAAGATGTGGCGTTCGCCTTGTCCTTGGAATCGGCGCGTACGTCGACGTTGCCGGCCTTGATAACTGTGTTGTCGCGGATGTAGGCGCTCGTTGAGCCCGTGTTTGTGCTTTCGACGAGAACCACCGCAACAGAGAGGCCGCCGCCGGCGCCAAGCGAACCGGTCGCCTTCGCCGATGCGTCAGCGGTTTCTCCGACGATGCTGAGGAGGCCTTTGGTATTCAGAACGCCGCGCGTGCCACCGACGAAAGCAGTGACCTCACCTTCCAGGGTCGCGACGACATGGGCACCTGTACCGTCGGCAATCGACACGGAAATGAAGTCGACATGCGAATCGGCATTGCGCGTGTTGGCCTTGGCTTTGACATCGAGCGAATCGGCGTTGACCGTGGTGCTGGCGCCAATGAAGGCTCGCGTCACGCTGTTGGCAGTCGCCGTCGCCAGGATGGCGTTGACGGTAAGGCCGCCACCGCCGCCGCCGCCCGCTTTTGCTATAGCGCTCGCATCGGACGTGGCATGGACTGTGATTTCACCCGTGGCATTGACGGTTGTCGTCGTGCCGGCAGGCGTCTTGTCCGGTTGCGGACCGATGAAGGCTTCAATTGTGCCGCTGGTCTTCGCAGTCGGAACGGCGCCGGTGCCGCCCGCCAGGGCGACATTCACAGTTCTCACTTCTGCGGAGGAAGTCAGAGCCCCCTGAGCGTCGATCCCGACTCGAGACGCATCGACGGTGGCATTTTCGCCGATGTACGCCCGGGTTGTTCCGCCGGCGTCTGCATTGACAATCAACGCCGCCACGCTCACACCGCCGCCGCCGCCTCCGTCGGATTTGGAATTCGCCGCCATGCCTGTGGACTTGGCCAGGAAGTCGACAGAACCGTCACCGCCATTGCCGGATGTCAGAATCAAGTGGGTTGCGGTGCCCGCAGTCGTGCTGCCCACTCGGGCTCCGGCAAACGCTTCGGTGCTGGATTGAATCGTCGCGTTCGCATTGATTCCGGCACCAGCGCCGAGACCGGCGCTGATCGGCTTTGCCAGTGTCGTCGTCGCTTCATTTGAAGTCGCCGTAACGTCCATCTGGGTCGCATTGACCGTTGTCGCCTGGCCAACGTAGGCGAGCGTCAAGCCGTCGATCGTCGTATCGACGTTGATCGCACCCACGGCAACCCCGGCAGCTGTGTAGGCCTGCACGTCGGCGTCAGCGTCCGAGGTGGAACTGGCGCTGACCACCACCATACCGGCATTGATGGTGCTCGATGCGGGTGACGCGTCCGAATAGCTCGCGCCGAGGTGCGCATCGGTTGTGCGGTGAATGTGGGCATGGCCGCCCGCACCACCGCCGCCGCCCAAACCAACGGCAAGAGTGAGCGCTGTGACCGTGGCGGACGACTTCGAGGTGGCGGACACCGTCAATCCACCGGGAGCGCTGACCGTGCTGGTTCCGCTGAGGAACGCAAGAGTGCTGCCGCCAATGTCGGCAGACGGCAAAGCCACAGCCAGGCCGACAGTACCGGCACCGACACCGTCGGTCTTCGCGGTGACAGTCTGATCGGAAGTGGCCTTAATCAGCACCTGACCCGTTGCGGTCAACGTGGCCGACTGTCCATAAGCGCTGACGGTGTTGGAAATCGTCGTACTCGCCTGCGCACCAGCCGCGCCCAGGCTCGTGCCTGCACCCACACCGACGGAAAGGACATCGATGGTCTGTGTCGCCGACGCGCTGATCTCGAGATCGCCGTTGCCCGCAGTTGCTGAAGAGCCGCTCACAAACGCGGTCACCGTGCCACCGATCTGATTGTCACTTAGCGATACGCCGGCGGCAATGCCGCCCGCGCCACCCGCACCGGCCGCTGCAGCGACGTTCGCCGTAATGTTGGAAGTGTCGCTGGCCTTCACGGTCACGCCTTTTCCTGCGCTGACTGCGGAACCACCGGTAATCGAGGCTTCCGTGAGATGCGGCGTGGATGCATTGCCGCTCTTACCGATGAGGTTGGTGGCGCTGGAACCCGCGCCCGCCGCGGCTCCGGTGTAAGAACCTGCCGCAACCGAAAGAGCTACGGCGACGGAAAGGGCGTCAATCTTGTTGTTCTCGGTCGCGCTGATATCGACGCGGCCACCGGTGGACGCCACACGCGACGCATCAACGTTGGCGCGTACCCGGTTGTCGATCTTGTTGGTAGCGGGAGACGCCGCTATAGCGATGGAACCTCCGCCAGCGGCCACAATAACGGCCACACTCGCAGCAATGTTTTGGGCCTTGATGCCGGTAACATCGCTGGCGCTGATCGTGATATTGCCCGTGTCGGCAAGTAGCCCTTGATCGTCCGCTCCACTGCTGGCGAGCACCAGCGCCTGCGTGTCGTTCGTAATGGTGTTGCTGGTGATACTGGCCGCGACAGCAGCCGCAACCGACCCGCCGCCTCCGGAAATCGCCACCGATGCGCCGACGGCCAGCGCGGTGATTTGACCGGTCGATGCCGAAGTGACGCTGATTGCGCCGGCGCTGGTGAGTTTGGAATCGTCGACTTTAGCCAGCGTGGTGTTGTGAATCTGGTTGTCCGAGATCGAGAGACCAATGCTGATGGCGGCCGATCCAATCGCGACGGCACCCGACAGTGCGGCGCCCACCGACTTCGCCAGGATATTCGCGTTGTTGCTGGCGCTAACCGTGACGGCCGACGCCTTTCCAATCTTGCTGCCGCCACTCACGATCGCCTGAGTCGTGTTGCTGATCGTGTTGATCGAAACCGCGCCGGCGCCCGCCAGCGCAACTCCGGCGTATACCGCGGCCGCAACTGCGCCGGCCGCACTGACCGACAGCGAGGTGATCGCGGCGTCGGATTTGGCCTTGACGTCAACGGCGCCCAGAGACGGAGCCAGCGCCGTGACGCCATCGACTTTCGCCGTCGTCGTGTTGCCGATGTCGCTGATCGCCACCGATGCACCCACTGCAAAGCTGACCGAGGCGTAGAGGCTGACGGAGAGGGCCAATGAAATCGCGCCGGCATCGGCTTTCAGCTGACTGCTGTCCGTCGCTGTGACCGAGAAACTCGCTCCATTACGCAAATTGAACGTATCGCTGCTGGCGCGCGCTTCAATCGTGTTGTGAATTTTATTTATCGATACCGCACCGGCGCCGCTGACGGCGACGGCGACTTCACCGCCGGCGGCGCTGGCCGCTCCGGCGACACTAATGGCGTTGATGACCGCTGTCGATGTCGCATCGATCGTGACATTACCGGTATCGCTCAGCGTGCTGCTCTCAACGATGGCGTATGTCTTGTCTTGAATGTCATTCAAGGCCACCGACACGCCTATCGACACTCCCACACCAGCCTGGCCGCCGCCCACAGCCAAAGCAGCTGCACCGGCGATCGCGTTAATCGTGGCTTTGTCGCTGGCTTTGACGGAAAGAGCACCGCCCGACGACACCATACTTGCGGAGATCCTGGCAGTCGTGGTGTTGCGGATGTTGTTCACAGATGCTGAACCCGCGCCCGCAATGCCAACGCCCGCGCTTTCGCCGACGCCGACCGAGCCGGCAATACCGAACGCGTAGGCACGAATGGTCGACGATGATTCTGCCGTCAGACTCACACCACTCGAAGAAGTCACCGTGGACGGGTCGATCTCTGCCGTCGTGGTGCTGGTGATGTTGTTGACAGCTACGGCTGCGCCGACTGAGGCGGCACCACCCACGCTTTCACCGACGCCGACCGCGAACGCGGCACCGCCGGCATCGGCGTTGATCTGGGACTTGTCGGTCGCCGTCAACGTCAACGGCAGACCGAAGCTGCCGGACGTCACGGTACTGCTGCCCGTGATCGCAGCGTACGTTTTGATGTCGATGGTATTCACAGTCACGGCGCCCGCACCGGCAAAGCCAAGCCCGACACTTTCACCGATACCCACGGATACGGAAGCGACGAGGGCAAGCGTGTCGATCTTGGCTTCGGAAGTTGCCGTGAGTTTCACGAATCCAGTCGTGCTTGTTGCCGTCGAGTTGTCGATGCTCGCCTCGACTGTATCGGGGTCGCCGCTACTCCCGATTTGATTGATCGCAATGGAAGCGCCGAACGCGACACCGACGCCCGCGCCGCCCTCGCCCCCTGCGATCGCGACCGCGACACCACCGGCATCAGCGGTGATTTTCGCCTTATCATCGGCGGTCATGACAACACCGCCGGAGCCCGCGGTCACGACACTGCGAGCGCTGCTTTTCTTAATCCGCGACTTGGTGCTGCTCTTAATTTCGTTAATGGAAAAGGAACCGGCAAGGCTCACGCCGACACCGGTCTCACCGACACCCGCGGCGACCGCAACACCGATAGTCAAGGCGCTGATGATCGCGGAGGAAGTGGAGGACAGTTCCACCTTGCCCGCATCGGCGTGAACGGTAGAACTGTCGACTGTCGAATAGGCGTGATTGTCGATCAGGTTCACCGCAAACCCGGCACCTACTGCAACGGACGTCCCGGTGCCTGATTCGGCCAGTCCTAACGCGACAGCAATTGCGCCCGCGGCGGTATCCGTCTGCGATTTATCTTCCGACTTGAGCGTGATGTTGCCTTGATTGGCTGTCACGACGCTGTTGTCGGTAATGTCCGCGTCGACCGTACCGTTGATGATATTGACCGAGCCGGAACCTGCGCCGGCAATCGAGGTTGCACCCTCTTCACTTTGACCACCCGCCACGGCGGCGCCGAGGGAGTAGGCATGGATGATGTCCGAGTCGGTAGCCGTTACATCCACGTTGCCCGAGTTCACAAGAGTAATGGTCGAATGATTGATACCGGCGTGCGTCTTGCTGGTGATTTCCTCATAGGAGATGGCGATGCCGAAGGCCACGGCGGTCGCGTTTGAGTCTTCTCCATTGGATATCGCCAGGGACAAACCACCGCTGATCGCCAGGATGGTGGTATCGTCGGTGGCGTTCACCAGCACGTTGCCGCCATTGGTGTTGTCGCCACTGACGTGCGTGGTCACGGTAGCGTGATCGACCAACGCTTCCGTTTCGTTGTCGATGATGTTCACCGACACCGATCCGGCAATCGCCACACTCAGACCTTTCGCCATCGCTCCACCGGCGCCGATGGCCACGGTGATGAGACCTCCGGATCGCTTTGCTTCCACGTCGAGCGCACCGGATTTGTCGACATATCCGTTCCGGATGTCCATCGTCGGACCAACAGCGAGTGCGAGCGTGTCCGCATTAATGAGGTCCAAACTGAAAGCACCGCCGAAGGCGAAGCTGTTGCTGTCGCTGCTCAAGGCAACGGCCACTCCGCCGGTGCCGGCAACCACGCCGACGTCGGTCGTCGCGTCGACGAAGACGTCGTCCGCCTTTACGGTACCCAGAGTGTTGATGTAAGCCAGTGTGTCGTCGTTGGTCAGGTTTATCGCAACGGCCCCGGCGATGCCGATGCCCGTCTTGGTCTGGCCGGTTTGCTGAGCCACCTGGTTGACCTGGTTATTCGTATTCGGCATCGCGTTGGTGCCGTTGCCGCTGGCCGGCGGACTCGGTTGTTTGCCCGCCGGCTGGTTTTGCTGTTCCTGCTTGGTTTGCTTCACCAGCGTCCCGGCCACGGTGAAAGCCCAGATTTCGCCGTCGCTGTTGGATTTAATGATGAGGTCGGTGTTGACGCGTTTGCCGATGTAATCGAACTCGTTCAGGTTGATGGTGGACAACTTGCCGCTGGCAATGGCGTTCTTATCATCCTTGGATGAAACGTCGCCGACAATGGCGCGTGTCTTGCGATTGATGTTGTTGACACCGGCGCTCAAACCCAGACCGATTGCCTTACCCGTGGCGACTGCGCCAACCCAGCTGATCTCCGTATCCAGACTGTCTGCGAATACTTCGACACGGCCTCCGGTAATGTGAGCGCCGCTCTCAATCCGCGCCAGGATATCGCTGTCCTGTTGGTAATAGGCGATGGACCCAGCGACGCTGAACTTGCCGCCGGTAGCGCCGGCTTGAGTGAAGTCGAAGCCGAGAATGGCTTCTTCCGCTTTGACGTTCAGTCCCTTTCGTGCACCGCTGTACAACTCCACGTCGTGCTCGATGATGGCGTGAGTGGTGTTATCCAGGAATCCCAGGAAAATCGCACCGCCGACACCGCCGCGCTCGCCCTGCGAGCCGATCGGATTAACTTTGCTATCGTCGTACTTGAATTCCATTTCCCCGGGTGTGATGGATCCCGACGGGAGCTTGAATGCAAAGTTACCGGTGATGTTAAGGAATTGCATGTAGTTCGTCGCTTCGATCGAAACGACGTGCTCGTCAACGTTGTTGGCGTTGTTACTGTGGGTGACGCCGTCGTTGTCAGCCGGGTCTTCCTGGTCGGGACGATAGAACGGATCCTGGTTGATCTTGACGCCCGAATGCACGATCGACTCGGCTACGTTATTGAAGACCAGCACGTTTACCGAACCGGCAAGCGAAAGATCCTCGGCCTTGGCGGTGCTGCGCGCCCAGGTGTTGAAGACCTTGGACTTGAGTCCGCCGGTACCGTCGAAGTAATCGTTGACCGCGTCGTAGCCGTCGTTTCGGAACATGTCGGCGGCGGCGCTTTCCGTCAGGGGGAAGAACTCTTCGAACTTTGTCGTGATCGGGTACCAGACGCTCGAGATCAGACGCAATGCGCGCATCGCATCGAGCCCGGGCTGCAGCCCGTCGAGCCGTGGGACGGGGCTGTCGATGATGGCCTGCGCCTTGTTGTTCTCGACCCCAATAATGATGGCGATGCTGGCGGTATTTTCGGCGCTGGCGCCCGCCTTGAATTGTCCCTTATTCGCCGGGCCAATAAATGTCTCCTGCGGTTCGTTGTCCGCCTCGGCGCTGAGCTGCAGATGCTCGATGATTTCCGATCGCAGTTCCATGTCGTCCGCCGATTTGAGAACGGCGGTACCGCCGATGTGAGTCAGTGCGGTATGGTCCGTAAAGGAAAAGGCCAGGGCTCCTGCGATGCTGATTTTCGACGAAGCGCTCATGTCGCCGTAGTTGTCGGTTTTCGTTGACGCGGTCCCTGCTTTTTCCTGGTAGGCATCCACGAGCTTGCCGAGGACCTTGCCGATGAGGTCACCGCCCAGCAGGCTGCCAAAGTCCGACGCGCTCTGCGGCAGGAAAGTGGCATTGTCCTCCGCTGTTTCGAGTCCCGCTGTGGCTCTGGCGGTGTCCGTTGCATCGAAACCGGTGAGCACACCGAATGTGGCGAAATTCGAATCGAGGACTTGCACCCCCGACAATGTGAATTTGAAGCCCGCCGGCGCGTTGCCAATATCGATCCAGTTATCGCCGCGGCCTTCGTTCTCGAGGGCAGCGAGCTTGATGACAGACTTGCCCGCGATGACCGGATCGCCGCCAAAACCAAACTGAGTGGGGCTGACGACCACCCAATAGCCGGTGTTATGAATGAGACCGGAGATTTTGGGTGTGTACTCGACAGGCGTCGCGACGGGCTTTCCATCCTTGTCGACAAACCTGATGATGGCGATAACGGCCCGGCCTGTTTCGTTCACCAGCGGATCGCCGCTGAACGTCATCGTGCTGCCCGATACACTAAGGATCGTCAGGGTCTGAGTGGCGTCGTGGTTGTTCTTGCCGGTCTTGTCAATCGTGATTTTCTGTCCGGCCTCAAATCCGTCCTTCGCCCAGTCTTTGCCATCGTTGCGGACGATGGTGTCGTCCCCGCCGGCAACTTTCGTGAATGCGACGCTGGTCAGATCGACAGAGTCGTTGCTGCCGTCGACGAGGAAGCGTTTTTTGGCGTTTTCGGGGCCGGCTTCGTCCGTCACGTGCACGGTGGAGGCAAGACCGTCTTCGCGATAAATCACCTTCTGTCCGAACTCGAACGGCCGGATGCCCGGAGTGCCGTGAACGTCGGTAGCGGAATAGGCGATGGTGTCCGTGTCGCCATTGACGTCGGAGCCCTGGACCGTCTGGACATTGAGCGTCGGCTCGGCCGTCGTACTCTTTTTAAGGTCAACCGTAAAAGGGTTCCGAAGGCTGCGGAAAGTCGCACCCGCCGACGTTTCATTCGTCAGGACATCGCCGGCAAACGTCAGGGTGTTGCCCGACACATCCAGGATCGTGAGGAAACTACTTTCGTCATGGTTGTTACTCGTGGTCCCGCTGATGGCAATCTTCTGACCCTTATAGAAACCGGCGTCCTCCCAGGTTTTGCCGTCGGTGCGAACGGCCGTGTCGGCATTGCCCGCGACCCTGGTGAAGGTCACGCTCTTCGGTTGGGCAAAGGCGAACGGGTTGTCGGTTTCCCAGTTGGAAGCATCGATCGCGAGTTTTTCGGTCGTGGCGAGCCGAATCTTGTCGGGGTCACCCTGGACGCGAACGATGTAGTAGTCCGTGCCACTGCTCAGGCCGCCGATCGTTTGACCTTGCCGTCTCTGGTAGCTGACCGTATCCTCCGTCACAACCACCCAGTTCTCACCGCCGTCGATGGTGTCGAGGTCGTAATCCAGGTGGCCGTTCTCGCCAACCGGAACGTCGGGGTCGAACTCGAGTTTGACGACCGCGCCGTCCGGGTGCCGCATATCCGACGTGATCCGGCCATTGACCGTAGCGGTGACGTTTTCTTCCGAGAATTGCAACGCCAGCGCCAGACCGGCAGTGCCGTTGGAGAACAGACCGGACTCGGCTTCCGCTTCCGACTCGTGGCCGCCGAGAGCGCGCACATTGACCATGGTGCCGGCGTGAATCGTGGCCGTTTCGGGAACCGTCGTGGTTGAGGTCACATCCGCATTACTGATCGCCAGTGAAATGGAAGCCTGCGACGAGTTCTTGCCCTTCACCGCTCCCATTTCGCGCGACGTCTCGGTCTTCATATTTGCGGTCGCTTCGGCCTGGGACGTCAGATTGACGGCGCCGCCGGGACTGTCGATCGTGACGTGGTTGCCGACAGTGATGCTCGCGTTCGACTTTGCCTCCGCAGCGCCGATACTGAATAACTTGCTTACCGCGCCACCGCTCGCATTCGTGCCCGCAGTCGCATAGATGCCGATCGTGCTGGCGTAGTTCGCGCCCGCCGTGATCTTCACATTGTCGCCAATAGTCACCGAAGCTTTGGCACTCTTGACCAGCAGTTTGACTGGAATTTCGAACCCAGCGAGAGAGCCCACCTTGTCGACCAGAGGTTGGATCGCCAACTTGTTTGTCAGGTTGTTGGTGCCGAGGAAGTCGGTGAAGTCTCTCGACTCCGCCTGAGCGATGAGGTAGATGGAATCACCTTTGAGGACGGCGTCGTGCTGGATATCGATGGAGACGTCTTTGAAATCGGCAAACACCGGCAGCAGATTCTCCAATTCGGCAGTGCCGACTCGGCGGGCACGGAATACGATGGAGTTGTCGCCGACATCGAGGCTGACGTTGGGATTGACGGTGATTTTTTCGGCGAAAACCTCGAGATAGCCGCCATGCGTATTGATGCTGCCTTCAAAGATCACCTGATCCGTGCTGACGTCGGAGATCACATCCGGATTGCCTGGCTTGTTTCCGTAAATCAAGAGGTCGGCGGTGAAACCGGGATCGATGCTCTTGATTCGGATCGTGTCCGCGCCCGCGCCGCCGCGGATGGTGAGAGAGCCGGTCGGGTTGTCGAACTCGAAGCCGGTGCTGGTGCTGGTGGTGTCGAAATCGAATAACAGGAAACCGCTGATGCTGATCTTCGACTTGCTGTTTCCAACCACGTCCTCGAGCGTGATCTGGTCATCGAAGGGCGTGCCCTGAAACACCGGATCCGTGGCGCTGCCGCCGAGGAAAGTCAGATGGTCCATCCCGGCAAAGTGAATCGTCTTGCCGAACACGGGTGCGCCGGTCGCCGTGCCGCTCTTATCCAGCCCGCCGCCCGCGGCTGTGGGATTGAAGTAAGTGAAAACACCGAGGTTCGACGGGTCTTCAACGGCGAACCCGTCGGCAGCGCCGGCGCCGCCGTCTATCGTTCCGCTGATGCTGCCGTCCTTGTGAAAACGGAACGCATCGCTGGAGCCATTCGGAAAGCCGTCGGGCGGAGTGTCCGTGTCCACCACATTGTCGGCGCCCGTCAGGTTTGCGAAGCTGCTAAAGCGGATGTCATTGACGGTCCCCGAGTTTACGCCCGTGATCTCCCAGTCGATTCGCGCACCACCGGCGGTGGGACCAATGATGGTGTCACTTGTACCTGAGCTCCCGACGAACGCATCAATGCCGGTAAAACTCTGCGTGCCGTTAACTTTTTCCGTTTGAAGGTTAACACTGACAGTGGAACCGTAGGCCGAGTAGTCGAGAGTGTCGACGCCGGGATTATCCTCATCGTTGACGCCACCGTCGATCGTGCCTGCAACCGAACCGGAGGCGCCAATGAAGAACGTGTCGTCGCCTATTCCGCCGGCCAGGGACTCAATACTGGTAAAAGCCCCGCCGTTCAAATCTCCCGCATTGGCGGCATTGAGGTGCCAGGTGTTTGACGTCCCCGGACCGACAAGAGAATCATCGCCAGTACCGCCGTCGATCGTGCCATCGAGCGAACCCCCAGCCAGAACGATAAAGTTGTCGCTCTTTGTTCCGCCGGTGATGTTCTCGATGTTCGAGAAGACGATGAGATCGCCGTTCGTGTGCCCCTTGTTCGCCTGCGCGATCGTCCACTCGGTATCGGCGTTCGGTCCGATGATCTTGTCACCGGTGCTCGGAGTGACGCCGCTCGGATCGCCGTCAATGTCAAAAGGGATGTCGACAGGTGTCTGAAAGGTAAACGTGTTGTTATTCGCGTTGCCTTTCAGAATCACCGACGTGATCCCTGCACCACCGCCGGCGTCGTAGCTCTTCACCACACCGTTATTCACGTCGGATATGGTGAGGTTGACGATGACTCCGCCATCCCCGGTGCTTGCACCCTGCGCGATCGTGATGTTGTTCGCTGTGCCATCAAGAACCGCTGTCAACACACCATCGGTGACGGTGACCGTCGACAGCAACACGCGCGGTTCGAGAGCTTCGAGAATGATTCGGTTGGGTGTCGAGGACGATTTGCGAGTTTTGGCCGGACGCGTACCGCGTCGGGGCCTCTTGCCTTTGAAGAACATCTGCTGACTCCACCGCCGCAAACAGACGCAGCGCTTTCAGGTTGAAGTGACTCCAGGCACCGGAACTGTTAGACAAGTAAGGGACGGCGAATTCTAGGCTTATTCGAAATACAGGATCAATAGAACATGGTCCGCTCTTAAGTGCCACCCCCCTCCGTTCTAAAACGGAGGGAATCAGGCCGGCTGAAGCCCTCGAATCCGAGTGCGCTCGCCGATTTGCTGTCGCCACATCGCGTAGTAGAGACCCTTGAGCTCGAGCAAATCGTCGTGAGCGCCGGACTCGACGACGCGTCCTCGTTCAAGAACGTAAATGCGATCGGCATGCATGACAGTCGAAAGGCGATGCGCAATGAGAATGGTGATGACGTCGCTGCGTGTGGAAACGTCGCGAATGGTTTCCGTGATCTCTTCTTCGGTGAGTGAATCCAGCGCGGACGTGGCTTCGTCGAACACCAGCAGATTCGGATGACGCAGCAGCGCCCGAGCGATCGAGAGCCGTTGCTTCTCACCGCCGGAAACCTTCACGCCGCCTTCGCCGATCAGCGTATCGAGTCCTTTGTCGGCTCGAGCGAGCAGACTCTGACATGCCGTCCTGCGAAGCACTTCCATGCACTCCGTATCGGTCGCGTTTGGATTCACGAACAACAGGTTTTCGCGAATGGTGCCGGAGAAGAGCTGGATATCCTGCGTCACAAGGCCGATGCGTTCTCGAAGGTCGTCGATGTCGACATTGTGAATGGAACAGCCGTCGTACCGCACGTCACCGGACGGCGGCCTGTAGAGGCCGACCAGAAGTTTTACGAGCGTCGTCTTACCCGAACCGGAGGGTCCGACAAAAGCGACGGTTTCGCCGCGACGAACCGAAAACGAAATGTTGTCCAGCGCTTTCGCCGTCGAGGATTGATGCTGAAATCCCACGTTATCGAAATCGACTCGAGTGATCGATTTCACCTTCACCGGCTTCAGGGGTCGCGGTTCCTTTGGCGTGTTCAGGATGTCTTCAAAATTCTTCAGCGACACTTCCGCTTCCCGATAGACGTTGATCACGTTTCCAAGCTCCTGCAACGGACCGAAGATGAAAAACGAGTAGATGAAAAGCGTGAAGAACTGCCCTACGGTGATCTGGCGCGAAAAGATGAGATACATCATCAGCAACATGATGGTGGTGCGCAACGCATTCACCGACGTCCCCTGAATGAAACTCAGGCTGCGGAGATACTTCACCTTTTTCAGCTCTAGCTTCAGGATTTTGTCGGTGGTGCTGTTCAACCGGTTGATTTCCTGCTTCGCCAGTCCGAGACTCTTGACCAGTTCAATGTTGCGCAACGATTCGGTCGTTGAACCGGCCAACGCCGTCGTTTCGGCGACGATGACCTTCTGAATTTTCTTGATCTTCCGGCTGAGCACCCAAGTCAGCGAGCCGAGAACGGGAATCGTGAGCAAGTAGACCGGAGCGATGATCCAATTCACACGGAATGCGTAGACCATCACGAACACGACGCCAACGAGGGAAATGAAGAGGATGTTGATGAATGAATTCAGAAGTTTTTCAACGTCCGTGCGTACCTTTTGCAGCTTGCCGAGCGTTTCGCCGCTTCGCTGATCCTCGAAGACGGCGTACGGAAGTTCGAGCGAGTGACGTATGCCATCCGAATACACCTCTGCCCCGAGCCGTTGCGTGACGACGTTGAGAAAGTAATCCTGGAAGTTCTTGGCGACACGCGAAACAAAAGCGACACCGACAGCAGCCGCGAGCAGCAGGCCGATGCCGCGAAAGAATTGGGATCGCGTGTACTGCTCGTATTTGGTCGCGTAGTTGTCGATGACGTAACGAAGGATGTACGGATCGAGGAGGGAGAAGACCTGGTTGATGGCCGCAAGAATGAGGGTTAACCCAACCAGCGGCCAATACTTTTTGAGATATGAGAGAAGTATTTTCATAAGAGAGAGAATTTCGAACTCGGACGAGTCCTCTGTGCCCTCCGCGTCTCTGTGGTGAATCAAATCATTTCACCACAGAGACACAGAGGGCGCAGAGCTACACGGTTCGGCTGCGTTCGCCCCCGGCCTTATCTGCGACGACTGCCTGCGCAGCCGCCAAACGCGCTATTGGAACGCGGTACGGGGAGCAACTGACATAATCCAGGTTGATCCGGTGGCAGAACTCGACGGACGACGGCTCGCCTCCATGTTCACCGCAGATCCCAAGCTTCAAATTCTGGCGCGTGCTGCGGCCTTTCTCGCAAGCCATCTTCATCAGCGCTCCGACGCCTTCCTGATCGAGCACCTGGAACGGATCCACTTTCAGGATACCGCGCGAAATGTAATCGTTGATGAATTTCCCGGAGTCGTCGCGGGAGAAACCAAACGTGGTCTGTGTCAGATCGTTGGTTCCGAATGAGAAAAACTCGCCCACTTCCGCGATCTTGTCCGCAACCACCGCGGCTCTCGGCAACTCGATCATCGTTCCGGTGGTGTATTCCACCTTCACGCCGCGCTGCTCGAATACTTCTTTTGCAATGCGATCAACGATGGTCTTCTGTTCTGCAAGCTCTTTCGCTGTCCCGACCAGCGGAATCATGATTTCCGGCTTTACGGACTTGCCCTCGCGCTGCACGGTGCAGGCGGCCTCGAAGATCGCGCGGCACTGCATTTCGGAGATCTCGGGAAACACGATGCCGAGCCGGCAGCCTCGATGACCGAGCATGGGATTGAATTCGTGCAACTGTTCGACGCGCGCGAGCAGCTTTTCTTTTTGTTCGATCGATTCGGCTTTGTCGCCCTTGGCTTTCATCACGGCGATTTCGACCATCAGTTCTTCGCGCTTCGGCAGAAACTCGTGCAACGGCGGATCGAGCAGCCGGATCGTCACGGGAAGGCCGTCCATGACGCGAAAGATGCCTTCAAAGTCCGCGCGCTGAAACGGAAGCAGTTTCGACAGCTCGGCGCGGCGCGCGGTTTCGGTGTTCGAAAGAATCATCTGCTGGACATGCGGCAGCCGATCTTCGGCGAAAAACATGTGCTCGGTGCGGCATAGTCCGATGCCCTCGGCGCCGAACTTGCGGGCAACCTGAGCGTCGCGCGGGATGTCCGCATTGGCGCGGACGCGGAGACGGCGGATCTTGTCCGCCATCGCCATGAAACTTGCGAAGTCGCCGCCGGTCGCGTCGGGCTCCATCGTGGGAACCTGGCCTTCAAAGATTTCCCCAGTGCCGCCTTCCAGCGTGATCCAATCGCCTTCCTTGAGTTGCTTGCTGCCGATCGTGAGCGTCTTTTTGTGCTCGTCGATGGAAATGGATTCAGCGCCGACCACGCAGCATTTACCCATCCCGCGCGCCACCACTGCGGCGTGACTCGTCATTCCACCGCGCGACGTGAGAATGCCGACGGCAACGTCCATCCCGTGGATATCGTCCGGCGCGGTCTCCTTGCGAACGAGAACGACCTTCCCGCTCGGCGCCATCTCGACGGCATCGTCGGCAGTAAACACGATACGGCCGCTCACCGCGCCCGGAGAGGCCGGCAATCCCTGCGCGATCGGTTTTGCATTCGCTTTCGGATCGAGGATCGGATGCAGCAACTGATCGAGTTGAGTGGGCTCGACACGCATGATGGCTTCATCCGGCGAAATCAGTCCTTCCTTGACCATGTCCGCCGCAACCTTCACCGCGGCTTTGCCGGTGCGCTTGCCGTTGCGCGTCTGCAGCATGTACAGCTTGCTTTCCTGAATGGTGAATTCGAAGTCCTGCATGTCGCGGTAATGTTTCTCGAGCCTGTCGGTGATTTCACGAAGCTCGGTGTAGCACTGCGGCATAACCTTGTGGAGTTCGTTGATCGGCACCGGCGTCCGAATGCCGGCGACGACGTCTTCTCCCTGCGCGTTCATCAAAAACTCGCCGTAGAATTCCTTCTCACCTGTGGACGGGTTGCGCGTAAACCCGACGCCCGTCCCGGAAGTTTCGCCCATGTTGCCGAACACCATCGCCTGAACGTTGACCGCGGTACCCAGACTTTCGGAAATCTTGTTCATGCGACGGTAGTGAACGGCGCGCGGATTGTTCCATGAACCAAAGACGGCGTTGATGGCCATCTGCAGCTGTTGATTCGGATCCTGCGGGAACTCGGCGCCGGTCTTTTTTTCGACCATCGCCTTGTACTCCGCCACGATCGTCTTGAAAGTGGGTGTGGTCACTTCCGTGTCCAGTTTCGCGCCGGCTTTTGCTTTGTTGCGATCGAAGATCTCATCGAAGGCGTGTTTTTCGATCTGAAGGACCACGTTGCCGAACATCTGAATGAAGCGCCGGTAGCTGTCCCACGCGAAACGCTCGTTGCCCGTCCGGTCGGCCATCGCTTGGACGGTGGTATCGTTGAGGCCGAGGTTCAGGATCGTGTCCATCATTCCGGGCATCGAGAACTTTGCCCCGGAACGCACCGATACGAGCAGAGGCCTTTCGGCAGATCCCAGCTTTTGTGCGGTCACCGACTCGAGTTTGGCGAGTGCGTCGTTCGCCTGCGATTGTATTTCGTCCCCGAGCTTGCTGTTGTTCTCGTAAAAAATGCGACACACTTCCGTGCTGATCGTAAAGCCGGGCGGGACGGGCAAGCCGGCGTTCGTCATCTCCGCAAGGCCTGCGCCCTTGCCGCCGAGGACATCTTTCATGTCGCCTTTGCCTTCGGCTTTACCTCCCCCAAAAAAATAGACATATTTCTGCATCTGATCTCCTATTGTTGAAGCCTTTCTTCAAGGTAACGATCCAGAGCGTCGACGGCGATTCGATCCTGCAGCATGCTGTCACGATGACGCACGGTAACCTGCCTGTCTTCGAGCGATTGATGATCGACGGTCACACAGAACGGTGTGCCGATTTCGTCCTGACGCGCGTAACACTTTCCAATATTTCCGCTGTCGTCGAACAACGAGCGCAGGCGGCCGGTGGCCTGGAGGTCGCGTTTGATGCGCTTTGCCATCTCGACGATGTCCGGCTTGTTTCGGGCAAGCGGAATCACCGCGACTTTCACCGGGGCGAGGTCGGGATGAAGGTGAAGCACAGTCCGCTCTTTGCCGCCTTCCAATTTCTGTTCTTCAAACGCATCCATTAAAAAAGCGAGCGTGATGCGATCCACACCGCCCGAGGGTTCGATCACGTACGGGAAAAGGTGCTGGTTGGTCGGCTGATCGTAATACGTCTGCTTGAGAACCGCATGTTCATTTGGAAGGAATGAACCGTCTTTGAAAACCGTCTTTCCACCCTTGGTGTGACAAGCCAGGTCATAGTCCGTACGGTTGGCGATGCCTTCGACCTCGTCGTATTGCTTGCCTTCCTCGCGCTCCGGAAAAAAACGATACAGCAGGTCGGTTGTCGCTTTCGAGTAGTGCGCGAGTTCCTCGGGTTTCTGGACATACTCCTTGAGGTTCTCGGGTGTGATTCCGTACTTGTGATACCAGCCGACGCGATCGGCGATCCAGCGGCGGTGCCACTCGTCGTCCTGACCGGGCATGACGAAGAATTCAATCTCCATCTGCTCGAATTCTCGAACGCGGAAGATGAAATTCTTCGGCGTGATCTCGTTTCGATACGCTTTGCCGATCTGCGCGATGCCAAACGGCAGCTTGCGGTTCGTCGAGTCGATGACGTTTTTGAAGTTGACGAAAATGCCCTGCGCCGTTTCGGGTCTGAGGTAAGCGATGTTGTCGTCGCTCTCGATCGGACCGACGGTCGTTTTGAACATCAGATTGAAAGGTCGCGGCTCGGTGAAATCGTGAAGGCCGCCTTCGGGACACTTTTCACCGGGTTCGACCTGGTCGGCACGAAAGCGTTTCTTGCATTTGCGGCAGTCGACGAGCGGATCGGAAAACGTCGCTTCGTGTCCGGAGTATCGAAGGACGAGCGGATTCATGAGGATCGCCGCGTCGAGTCCTTCCATGTCGTCACGCTCGTAAACGTTTGCCCGCCACCAGGCCCTCTTGACGTTGTTCTTCAACTCCACTCCCATCGGCCCGTAATCCCAGGTCCCCTGCAGTCCTCCATACAACTCACTGCCCTGGAACAAAAACCCGCGCCGCTTACAGAGCGAGACAATCTTGTCCATCATAAATTGTCGAATATACCACGCGAGACCAGCGGAGATTGCGGTCTGCCCGGTCGGTAGTGGGTCACCTTGAAAGTCTGCGTACATTTGAGCAAGTGAATTCGACGTTGGAGATCCCGACATTCCAACGTTTGACATCCTCGGAAGCTGCTCAGAAAAACGTCAAACGTTGGAATGTCGGGATCTCCAACGTCAGATTCAAACGACCGGATTCAGCGGTCGGAGTAGTGGCGGATCCAGTATTGATTGAGTTCGTGGAGGGTTTTGAGGGCGTGTTCGAATTCGACGAGGGAATCCGGGGCGGGAGGTGGGTCCAGTTTTTTCTTGAGGATCCACGACAGAAGGTGGGGGACGTCTGGATGGACACTCACGTTCGGACCATGATTGCAGCCGCTGCACAGAGTCCGCTGCAAGCCTGTCGCGAGAAACCGTTCAATGTCGACTTCCAGAGCGGCGCCACATGACGAGCATGTGAACAGATCCGGAAAAACGCCCGCCAGACGCAGCATCCATACTTCGAAGTAACACGACGCAAAATCCAGCGCGCACCCCTGTTCGACCGCACGCACGGTCATCCGCACCAGACGGTACACCGGATCCTGCGGTTCGTGTTCCGGGAGAAAGCGATCCACAAGCTCGACGACATGCGCCGCAAACACCGACCGGTCATAGTCCGCAAACAGCTTCATCGGCGAATCCAGCAAATCCGCAGACTGGATCCGCACCAAATCCCGATTTTCTTTCTGCGAAAACATGATTCGCGAATGAGCCAGCGGTTCCAGCGAGGCACCAAACCGATTCTTCATGCGTCGCGCACCGTTCGCCACTCCGCGGACTTTTCCGTGATCCCGGCTGAAAAACGCGACGATGCGATCGGCCTCCCCGAGCGGGTACGTCTTCAAGATGATCGAATCGCTTTGATGAACCGCCATCGGACTGTCATTATCCCACAGTGAGCCGGACTCCCCTTTTTGACGTGGTTGGCCTCGGTTTGAACGCGATGGACACGCTCTGCGTCGTCGACCGCTTTCCCGGTTCCAACAGCAAAACCGCCATTCACGACGCGCGGATCGAGCCCGGCGGCCAGGTCGCCACGGCGCTCGCAACCTGCGCTCGATTCGGATTGAATGCGCGGTACGTCGGGTCCGTCGGCGACGACGATCCGGGCCGCGCTCAACTTCAAAGCCTCCGCGACGCCGGACTCGACATCGAACATGTTCGCGTGGTCCGCGGAGCCAGAACCCAATTCGCGGTCATCCTGCTGGAACGGGGAATCGGCGAACGAACGATTCTGTGGCATCACGATCCGTTGCTGAACTATCCGGCGGCCTCGCTTCGCAAAGACGTCATCCTCTCCGGACGCATTCTTCACCTCGACGGATGCGACACCGCGGCCGCGCTCCAGGCTGCTCGCTGGGCCCGCGAAGCCGGCATTCCCGTGGTGATCGATATTGACGAGTTGTATGACGGCTCCACCGAAGAGCTCCTGCGGAACGTGGACTACCTCATCGGAACGATGGATTTCCTCAAACAAGCCATAGGCGACATCACACCTGAGGAAGGAGTCCGCGAACTCGCGGCCAGGTACGGCTGCGCCGTTGCCGGAATCACGCTGGGCCATCGGGGCGCCGTCTTTTTGTCGAACGGCCGCATCACGCGTTCCCCCGGATTCGACGTGGAAGTGGCGGACACCACCGGCGCGGGTGACGTCTTTCATGGCGCCTTCATCTTCGGCCTGCTGCAAAACTGGGAACTCGAAGCCACCGCCCGTTTCGCCAACGCAGCCGCCGCTTTGAAATGCACCGAGATCGGCGCGCGGCGTGGTATTCCGACTCTCGACCGGACACTGGCGCTTGTCAGAGCGCGCTGATCAATCCTTGTATGGTCTTTTCAAATAACCCTGCGCAGTGTCTTTGTATCCGGCGTCGCAATCCAGCTTCAGGACCGCGTTATAGTGTTCGACGGCTTTCGAGCGTTCGTTGCGGGAATCAAAAATCATACCCATCCAGTTGTGCGAGTCGGCTTTTTCGTCGGCGGTGGATTTGTCGCTCTCGACAACTCGCGAGAACGCCGCGACGGCTTCGTCCAACTTCAGGCCGTTCACATCGCTTTTTCCGATCTGGTGATAGACCAGTTCCTCTCGAAGGCGCTCGTATCCATTCTTCTTCGATTGAATCTTCGCGAGGATCTGACCGTAAACTCGCGCTGCTTCGTCCCAATTCTTCATCTTGCCGTAGATCGTCGCCTTGGATAGTTCCAGTTGAAAATTGCGTGGATACCTGGCGAGCAGCTCGTCAATCAAGCGCAACTCGTCGTCGTACCGGTGCTCCCGTTCGTAGATGACGATCAGCATCAACTTCGCGTCGGTCGAAGCGCGAGGCCCCTTTGCGGCAACCATCTCGAGGTTGCGGATGCCTTCCTGTTTGTTTCCCGAGATGCCGACAATGCCCAGCAACAACCGCATGGTCCACGGCAGGACGCCGACTCCGTAGTCGTACACACCGACAGACAAACGTGCATCCACAAAGTTCGGGTCGATTCTGAGCACCTGCTGATGCGTATTGCGCGCCACCTTTGCTTTGCTGTGAGCGGACACATAGGAACGCCGCGCCAGTCCTTCGAAGCTTGCCAGCGTGGCGTTCGCAACGCCGATCGCATATAACGCCCGGACGTCCTTCGGATTCCTGGCCAGAATCGCGTTTGCCTTGTCGATGGCCGTCGCCACGTTGTTGCGCAATTTCTGCTCGTCGACGGGATTCACGGAATTGGCGGACGACTTCGTTCCGAAGCTCGCGCCGGTGAAGCTTTCGGTATTGAACTTCTGCTGGTCGAACAGAATCTTGAGAAGGATTGTGGATGCGCGTCCATTCCAGTAGTCCGGATTATTCGTAGACCGTTGGATCAAAGTATCGAAGCCATGTTCGGCAGTGCTAAAGTCGAGGTTGTAGAGCGCGTCGACCGCTTCTTGATAGGCCGTGTCGTCCTGCAGGGGCGACGACTGCAGGATTGAAACCGCGAACAGCGCGAGCAAAAAAGCAATGATTCCGTTTCGCGACAACATTCCTTCGCGCACCTTCCCCCTCATCACTGTTCTGATCATCGTTGCCAACATCCTGGTCTTTCTCTTCGAGCTATCGCTCAGTCCCCGGGTACTCGAACAATTCATGGCCGCATTCGGAGTGGTGCCGGCCGCCGTGTTTGCGTGGCCGTTGTCGCACGAGCCCGTGACCGTGCTGATCATTCCGTTTTTCTCGTCGATGTTCATGCACGGCGGATGGCTGCACCTGATCGGAAACATGTGGTATCTCTGGATCTTCGGCGACAATATTGAAGATCGCCTCGGTCATTTTCGCTTCCTCGTATTTTACCTGCTGTGCGGAATCGGTGCAGGAATCGTTCATACCGTCTTCAATGCCGCATCCGTCATTCCAAGCGTCGGAGCCAGCGGCGCAATCGCGGGAGTGCTGGGCGCATACCTTGTTTCATATCCGTTTGCGCGTGTGCTGACGCTGGTACCTATTTTCTTCTTCGTCCAAATCATCGAAATCCCCGCGTTGATCGTGCTCGGCTTCTGGTTCCTGATCCAGTTCTTTGAAGGCACGGCCTCGCTCGCGGTCGCCACTTCGGCAAACATGGGCGGCGTCGCGTGGTGGGCGCACATCGGCGGATTCGTCATCGGCATCGTTCTTGTGAGCGTGCTCGCACCCAAGCGGCGCTATGAAGCCTACTCGCGATATTAGACGCATCTTCAAAGCGTTCGTGCTGAATCCCGTTTCACGCGACCGCACGGACTTCTACGATCCCGGATATCTCCTTGTGAAACAAGGCAGCATCGAACGTTTGACTCGCGATGATCCGCGCGCCGAATTCCCCCTCGCCGAATTCCACGACTTGAGCGGGTTTGGGTTGATGCCGGGATTCGTCGACACGCACGTTCATCTGCCTCAATTCGGAATCATGGGTATCGGCAGCGCTTCCCTTCTCGACTGGCTGAGCACATATACGTATCCCGAAGAATTGCGTTTCAGCGACATCGAGTATGCGCGAAACATTTCCGAGCGATTCTTCGATGCACTGATCTCGAACGGCACGACCTGCGCCGCCATTTATTGCACGGTTCACGAACGCGCGACGGACATTGCGTTCGAAACCGCGCGGGCAAAGGGGCTGCGGGCATTTATCGGTAAAACGATGATGGATCGCAACTCACCGCCGCAGCTCATCGAAGGCACGGACGATTCGCTCGCCTCAAGTATTCGACTCTGCGAAAAATGGGACGGTGCAAACGACGGCCGGTTGAGATACGTCTTCACGCCGCGTTTCGCCGGTTCGTGTTCGATGGAGTTGATGCGAGGCGCTGCCGATGCAGCCCGCGCATGCGGCGCTTTTCTCCAGTCCCACCTCAGTGAGAACGTGGCGGAGGTCCGATGGATTCGCTCACTCTTTCCCGACTGCGCTTCCTACACCGACATCTACGCTTCGGCCGGCATGCTGGGCCTGCGCACGATCATGGGGCATGGTATTCATCTATCGGATCCGGAGATCGCCACGCTGGTTCGAACTCAGACTGGTGTGGCGTTCTGTCCTTACTCCAATCGAGCGCTCCGAAGCGGGATCATGCCCTACGGACGTTTGAAGAGAGCGGGCCTGCGGATCGCTCTCGGCAGCGACGTCGCGGGAGGCCCCTCGCTCTCGATGTTCCGACAGATGGGCGAAGCGCTGAACTCGGCCAACGTCGATCAGGTCTGTATGTCGCCGATTGAAGCGTTCTATCTTGCAACGCTGGGCGGCGCGAAGATTCTTCAGGTCGAGGATCGCATCGGGAGTTTGTTGCCGGGAAAGGATGCCGATTTCGTCGTCGTCGACTATCGTCGCGCCGATCCGCTCCAAGGCGCCGGCCATTACAACTCTCCGGATCAGATCCTGTCTCGCCTTTGCTACCGCGGCGACTCGAATTGCGTTAAAGCGGTGTACATTCAGGGCGAATCGAGACACGTTGCAGCATGAAGCCCGTCGCTGCGCTCCGGGTTCTGAACATTTCTTCGCTCAAGACACAATCACAGCGCGGCGTAGCGGATGATGAAGAGCGCGGTGAAGAGCATCATCAGCCAGTGTACCTTCCGCCAGCGGCCGGAGATCACGCTCAGCACGACGTAGCTGATGAAACCGAACGCGATGCCATCCGTGATGCTGAACGTGAACGGGATCAGCACGATCGTGATGAACGCCGGAATGTATTCGCGCGCCTCGTTCCATTCGATCCGGCCCACGCCACGCATCATGAACGCGCCGACAACGACGAGCGCCGGCGCCACTGTCGGATACAGCATGAGTCCCGACGCCGCCTTGTATCCTTCGCCGACCATCTGCGCCAGCGGCGCGAAGAATAGTCCCAGAAGCATCATGCACCCGGCAACCACGTTGGCCAGGCCCGTCTTCGCGCCCTCGGCGACTCCCGCCGCACTCTCGATGTAACTCACGACCGGAGAGTTCCCCAGCAAACCCGCTACCGATGTGCCGATCGCATCCACCAGCAGGGCCTGGCGCGCTCGTGGCAGCTGGCCGTTCCGCATGAACCCGCCTTGTTCCGCGATTCCAATGAGCGATCCGATGCTGTCGAACAGATCGAGAAAAAAGAAAATGAAAATGATGGGAACCGCGCCAAGCTTGAAGGCTCCGGCAACGTCGAGCTTGAACGCGATCGGAGCGATGGACGGCGGCGCACTGAAAATGCCGTGATAACGAACGATGCCGAGCGCCAGTCCCAGAACCGTACTCGTCAAAATCCCGGCGAGGATGGCACCGCGTGACCCGATCACAAGCAGCGTGCAGGTGACCAGCAAGCCGGCGGCAAACATTTTGACGGCAGGTTCGTGCAAACTACCGAGAGTGACGAGAGTGGCGGGGTTGCCGGCAACAAGTCCGCCCCATTGCAATCCCACGAGCGTGATCAGCAAGCCAATGCCCACAGCAATGCCGCGCTTGAGCGAGTCCGGAATGGCCTGGACCAGCGCTTCGCGAACTCCCCATATCGACATCAGCAGGAAGACCACTCCCGAAATGAAAACCGCGCCCAGCGCGACCTGCCACGGATAATGCAGCGCTGCGACCACCGTGAAGGCGAAGAAAAAGTTGTGCCCCATCGCCGGAGCCACCGCGATCGGATAGTTCGTCAGGAACGCCATCAAAAACGTGCTGAACGCGCTGACGATGCAGGTCGCCGCAAGAACGGCCTGGAAGTCCATGCCCGTTGTCGAGAGTACGGCCGGCTGAACGAAGATGATGTAGGACATGGTCATGAACGTGGTGAGGCCGGCCAGGACCTCGGTTCGGACGGTCGTGCCGGATTCCGAAAGCCGAAACCATCTTTCCAGGACGGATTGCATGAACTTCAATTTATGGGCTGCGCCCTACCGGGCTTGCATTCGCTCCGCTCATCAGGAGCGCACGGAATTCCTTCCGGCGTCCTTCGCTTCATACAGCGCCTCATCGGCGCGGGCAAACAGACTGTGGATGTCGACGGTGCTTTCGAGGCATGCCATGCCAAGGCTGATCGTGGTGTGTACAGGCTCTCCCATCCAATCCATGGATGTGCTCGCAATATACTCGCGGAGCCGATCGGCGATCTTCTGAACGGATTCCGTGTCGGTATTTGGAAGGAGAATCACAAACTCGTCGCCGCCATACCGGGCAAAGAGATCTGTTTTCCGGACGCACGCCTCCGCCCGCTTGGCGATGGATTTGATCAATGCATCACCGGCCAGGTGGCCGAGTGTATCGTTGATCGTTTTGAGATGATCGACATCGAAAACGATGATGCCGTTCCAGCGGGCACGCGTTAATTGTTGCGGCACGATTTCAAAGAACCGGCGACGGTTCATCACGCCGGTGAGAGGGTCTATCGAAGCCAGGGCGCGGACTTTTTCAAGACGCCGGATGTTGGTTATCGCAACGGCGATGAAACTCCCGAAGATGTCCAAAGTCTCGCGATCGAGGTCGTTCAGCGGACGGCCGCCGCCGGGAATGACGATATGACCCACGATTTCGTCTTCGAGAGCGACCGGAACCGTGATGGAGGCGGGGACATCCGGCGGAAATAGCGGCGCCGATTTCGGCGTGGCTGCCTGGTCTCCGTTCTGCATCACCACGCGCGCTCCTTCGAACTGCAGATCGCGGCACAAATAATTCGCAGCAAGCCGAACGAGGCTTTCACGGTCGGCGATGGACGTCAAATCGAGACCAATCACCTGCAGCAGCCGCTGCCTTCGATCGAGTTCGCTGAAAGCCCGCCTCAGCGATTCCAGGTCCGCCGGCGAGACGTTCGCATGCACCTTTTTGAGAACGCGCTGTGCTCCATGCCGAGCCATGGCCATACTCTCTATCCCGACAGGCGGACAAATCAGGACCCTCGCCTCGCAGGAAGCCGCGACATGCTATTGTTCCACCGTGAAATTCGGACTCGCCGTTTTGCTGGCTCTGCTCATCGCCCATCCCGGGCAGGAGACGCAGGTTCAAGTTCTCGTTTTCGGCGTCATCAAGAAAATCGACGCGAAGGCCGGCGTTCTCACCGTGACGGAGCGCGTGTTTCCGGAGCGCCGCGGTGCGCGGCGTGGGCCGCCCGCACCCGATCTCGGACCGGGCTTTCCGCCGCCCGGCCCTCGCGGCCCACGTGGCGGCGATCAGATCGATACAAGAATTTCCTACTCTGCGGAAACACTCATCAAAGCCTCGGAGCAGCAACTCCATGCGGCCGATCTCAAGGTGGGCGATTCGGTTCGAATTACCGGGACGCCAACGAACAAGGGTATCGCGGCGAAAGAGATTGAGCGCATCAAAGCCGCGCGATGATCGCGTCGGCAACTTCGCGCGTGCCCAGCTTTCCGCCGATATCCGCTGTCGTCTGATCTGCGGCTACGCACGCACGGACCGCTTCTTCGATAGTGCGAGCGGGGCCGGCGAATCCAAGATGATCGAGCATCATTGCCGCGGTCAGAATGGAACCCATCGGGTTCGCTACGTTCTTGCCCGCCATCGGCGGCGACGAGCCATGAACCGGCTCGAAAAGCGAAATCCCATCCGGATGGATATTGCCGGACGCGGCCATCCCCAGCCCGCCCTGCAACGCCGCCGCCAGGTCCGTGACGATGTCTCCGAACATGTTGTTCGTGACGATGACCTGAAAATCCATCGGCCGGCGCACCATCAACAGCGTCAGCGCATCAATATAAAGGTGGCTCGGCGCAATATCCGGATACCGCGCCGCCACTTCCTTGAAACAGCGCTGCCAGAGGCCGCCGGCGTATAACATCACGTTGGACTTATCGCTCATGCAAACCCTGTTTCGACCGTGCGCCTTCGCGTATTCGAACGCATAGACGATGAGGCGCTCGACACCTTTGCGCGTATGGATCTCCTCCTGCGTCGCAACTTCGTCCGCAGTTCCCTTTTTGAAAACGCCGCCGGCGTTTACATATGCGCCTTCCGTGTTCTCGCGCATGACGGTGAAATTCACGTCGTCGACTCCCACATTTTTCAAGGGACACAATTTTTCGTGGAGCACGTGTACCGGCCGCACATTGGCATAGAGGTCCAGACCAAAACGCATGCCCAGCAGGATGTCTGCCGCGTGCCGATTGTCCGGAATGCGAGGATCGCCGATCGCTCCGAAAAGAATCGCGGCGAAATCCCTCCGGAGCATTGGCAAAGCGTCCGCAGGCAAGGTGATCCCTTCCTTGAGATACTTGTCGGCGCCCCAGTCGAACTCGACGAACTTCAAGCCCGCGCCGAACTTCTCGTTGACGCGCTTCAGCACACGCATGCATTCACGCGTCACGTCGATTCCGATTCCGTCACCGGGGATTACCGCAATGGGTTTCATCGTTGCTGAAAATGATTATAAGACGAAGTAGTCAGACCTCTTCTTACCCAGCGGGTTGCCTTGCACGCCCGAGGTTTAGCGCTACGCCACAAAGCCCGTCGCTTCGCTCAGGGTTCTGAACACTGTGGCCAAAATGCCGCAACTGTCAGAACCCGGAGCGCAGCGACGGGCTTCGTGACGTAGCGCTAAACCACCGGCTATTCTCCTGTCACGCCTCCGGCGTGTACTTGTAAAATGAATAAAGTTGTTTTGAATGGAGGACCACGTGGTCATTCGTAAAGGTTCGTATGCGCTTCTGCCGACGATCATGCTGTGTGCCGCGTCCCTGTTTGCTCAGAGCGAGCGCAAGCCCGAAATATTCGTAGGATATTCGAACCTTCAGGCGGAGGGTTTGCCGAACCGGAATAATCCCAACAATTTCTTCAGCACCAGTTTTCTGAACCGCCGCGGGACGATGCACGGCGGGAACGTTGAAGGCACGCTCTTTCCGTTCCAGAACTTCGGAATAACGGGCGATCTGTCGTTCAATCGTCAAAGCCGGTCGGCCGACTTCAACGGCGGCGAGAACTCCGAAAAGACCGATATCGCTTATTTTCTCGCGGGTCCCTCCTACCGCCTGGCCGGCACGGACCACTTCGCGCCGTTCGTGCGAATCATGGCGGGAGCCGGGCATCTCGCGTATCGGGCAGAGACCAAACTGACGGGTTCCGGGGGCACGTTATCGAACTCGTTTGAAGCGGGAACCACCGACTTCGCCATGGCCTTTGGAGCCGGACTCGACATCAAAGTCAGCGATCAGTTCAAAGTAAGAGTGCTTCAAATCGACTACGCGCCGATTTTCCTCGCCGACCGATCCATCGCCGTATTGAACTCGGCCGGGGCCCTGCTGCCGTTCACGCTCATCGGTCAACGTCAGGACAATTTCCGTTTTTCCTTTGGCGTGACCTTCTAAACGAGAATCAGAAGCGGAATTTCACGCCCAGTTGGATCTGGCGCGGATCGAATGCCGACGTGAAACCCAGCGGGTCGGTGGGATCGGCGCCTTCTCGGATGCCTTTCACCCGGTACGTCGCGAATGTCGCGTTGCCGACCACATTATTGATGCCCGAATAATTGACGCGATTGAACAGATTGAACGCTTCGAAAATCCCTTCAAGCCGGTAGGCGGAATCCGAACCGAATCGCGCTTCCTTGGCGACGCGAAGATCGAAGTTCACGAAGTTGGGACCCTCGCCGGTATTCCGCCCCGCACCGACGGGACGATCGGTATTCGATTGAGTGTCCCGGTTTGCATCGAAGCCGAGAAGCAGATTAAACGGATGCCCGCTGGAATACGTCATGATCGGCGCGACCGTGATATTCGCCAACACTTTTCCGGCTCCCGTACTTTGATCGAAAGGCGAACCCAGAACACCGCTGACGACCAGCCGGTGACGCTGATCGAACGACGACAACGATCGTTCGGCGCGCAGATCCAATTGATTCGCCGGTTGGAGATCGGTGATGAAATCGGTCACGTCATCGATAGCTTTCGAAAGCGTGTACGAAACCTGAAATTGATAATTGTTGCCGTATCGCTTCGTGGCGCCGACGGCAAGTCCGTGGTAAATGGAACCGCCGGAAGACTCCGCAATGTTGTCCTGCACCAGCCGCGGATTGATGGGACCGAACGTCGGTCCGTAAGCATTCGTTCCCGTTTGCTGCAGGTTCACATTTCGCGATCGAATGACTTTTGATCCGTGGTTGCCCAGATAACTCAGCGAAACGCTGATGTCGCCGGGCACTTCGCGCTCGATACCGAGACTGTACTGCTGGCTGTAGGGATTCACCACATCCGGTGCGGCACGCAATATCACTGCCGGCGTAATGCCTTTTCTCAATCCGAGCACGCTGATGTCCGACTCTGTCAGCGTCCGCTTGCCGATCAAGTTCTTGTTGATTCCCCAAACCTGCGCCGAAGTGGCGCTGATGCCGATTTGAGACAATCCGGTCAACGGAACGAAGAGCTGGGATATTTGAGTTCCATCGAGAACGCGGCCGACAAAAGCGATCGCTTCGAAAACCGGCGCATAGTAAATGCCGTAGCCTCCGCGCAGCACCGTTCCTTTGGCGGGGCTGTAGCTAAATCCGAACCGGGGAGCGAAATTATTGCTGTCCCGGTGAATCGGCGTCGGCTGGAATTCCATGTCGTAGCGGATACCGTAATTCAGCGTCAGCGACGGGGACATCCTGAAATTGTCCTGCGCGTAGGCCGACACCATTCGGTTCTTCAGTTGCGCGCGCGGATCGCCAAAGCCCTGTTGGTAGATGAGCGGCAAACCGAAGTTGAACGCTTGAATGGGCGTAATCGGATCCGAGAGAGTCGGTATCAGGTCAGGCCGGCCGGCCGAAAAGAGCAACTGACCCAGCTGAGCGGCAGTCCCCGGACCGATCAACGAATCCATCACAAGGCCGAGCGGCACCACTTCTGCCGGACCGGGAGGAACGACGTCGGCGCAGGTTTTGAAGATCTCCGCCGGGCACGGTGCTCCCGAACGCAACGGACGCGTTCCCCCAAAAATATAGCGTCCGCCGAGAAAGACTTCAGTAACGGTATCAAATGGCAGGTAATTGAAGTCGCCGCCGAATTTCAATTCGTGTTTGCCGTGCGCCCACGTCACATTGTCCAGCCACTGAAATCGTTTTTCCGTTCGCACCGACGGCAGGAAAAAATCGCGGCCGAGCTGTGCGATGCCGTTGATGTTGATTTCCGGGCCGTACGAGTCCTCGGACTGCGCTCCGTAATAGCGGCGCGCCACCTGGAATCGAAATTCATTAATAAGGTGCGGATTGAAAATGTGCGTCTCGCCGAAAAGCGCGGCGACGTCCTGAATCTGGTTGTTGGTGCCGCGCGACGGGCCTTTCAATCCGCCGAACGAGCCGCCGACGGTATCGATGTCTGTGAACGAAACGCGTCCGATCAGCTGATTCGACGGACTCAGCGTGTGATCGAGCCGCAACGACGCCGTGTTGTCGTTGTTTCTGTACGGAAAAGCGCCGCTGTTGGCTTGCAACATGGATACGGTTGCCGGAAATACCTGAGGGGAGGTCGTCAGGTAGGTATTCAACGCCCCGCCGTAGGTCCGGAATGCCGGGTTCGCACTGGCATTCAGGTAGTTGATCAAACTCTTTTGCGATGGTGTCGGCTGGAAGAAGCGATCCGTTTCGAGAAAACTCACAAACCGCGACTCGCGCTGCCGCAGCCCTTCGTACGACAGGAAGAAAAATGTCCGGTCTTTCACAAGCGGACCACCCAGCGTAAAGCCCGCTTGTTGCCGTGAGTATGGAGGATCGATCGTGGAACCGCCGGAACCGAACGCGAAAGCATTTCGTGCATCCAACGATTGATCGCGGAAGAAACCGAACACGTTGCCGTGCAGGCTGTTTGTTCCCGATTTCGAAACGATGTTGATCAATCCGCCGGATGCGCGTCCAAATTCGGCAGAGAAATTCGACCGGTTGATCTGGAACTCCTGAACCGCCTCCTGACTGATCGTCGACCGGACTCCGGCGGTGCCGTTGTCGTTGTTGTCGGCGCCGTCGATCGTCACGCTGTTCGAACGTCCGCCCTGACCGAGGAACGACAGACCTGAGGATGCGACCTGTGGCAGGGTGAACGTGACGAGACCGGTGGAATCGGTGACCCCGGGAGTCAGCAGCGAAAAATTCAGGAAGTTTCGCTCGTTGATCGGCAGGTTCCGGATCTGCACGTCCGTCAGCGTGTCCGACTGCTGAGTCTTTTCCAACTCCACCAACGGCGAGGCCTCCTGAATCAGCACCTCCTGCTGGATCGACGCCGGCTGAAGCTGCGCATCGGCGATCACCGTCTGGCCGATCCGCACCTGCAAAGGTCGCCGCGTATAAGTCGCGAGCGACGGCGCCTCGATTTTCAGTTCGTAGGTCCCGGGAGGCAGCACGAAAAATGCGAACGTGCCCACGGCGCCGGTAGTGGCGCTACGCGAAACGCCGGTATCGATGTTCGACACGGCTACCTTCGCGCCGGGAATGACGGCGCCGGTGGTGTCGGTCACGGTGCCTTTCATATCGCCCGACGACATTTGAGCCTGGGGGAAAGCAGTGAGGCTGGAAAAGAGTACGGCGAAAACAATGGTCAGCGTACGCATACGTTTGTGCCTCCGCGGCGAAAGCCGGGCCTATTCCTTGTTGACGATCGTGTTGTACTCCGAGATCAGCGCCTGAAGATGGGAATCTTCGTCCCTGGCAAATTCCAGAAAAATCTTCCGGCCACTCGGATCGTCGATCTTTTTCGCGAAATCCGCAAAAAAACGATGTGAGCGGCGTTCAAGATCCATGGCAAGGTTCAGCGCTTCCAGTTCGGTTGTTTGATCCTGGACTTCGATTCTCAGCAGTGCCTTCTGCGGAAAGATCTCTTCCGCAATCTTCCGGCTGACCGGCAAACGCGCCGGTTCCTGCTTGAGCCACGGGCTTTCGGACATCAGCGAGCGGTACTCGTTCTGCAGACGCCGCAGATGATCCGACTCTTCGGCAGCGAGCCTCTGAAACATCAGCCGCCCGCTGTTGTTTTTCGTTTTACGCGCGGCGTTCGTGTAAAACGTGTATCCGCGACGCTCGATGGCCAGCGTCAATTCCAGCGCATCCCGAACGAACGTTCTTGCGTGACGCCGCCGCTCGTTCATGCCCGCGTCACGTGCTTCCTTGCGCGCGCAACTCTTGCACAGGCCGAAAATGGCGTACCTGCTGTACCGCTCTTCGAAATCAAATTCGCTGGTGACTTGCCGGATCAAGGTCTCGACCTTGCGAGATGGAAACTCTACGTTGCTCCCGCAACTGTTGCAAATGAAATGGAGATGATTCGGCTGGCCGATCAGCGGCTCGTAACACGTCACGCCGTGGAGCTTCGATTGGCGGATGTAACCCGATGCCAGCAGGAGCTTGATCGTCCGATAGATGGTCGCGACGCCGATCCGGTGGCCTTTCTGGATTAGCAGGTCGTGAATCTGATCGACGGACGGATGCCCTTTCGCCTCGAGCATGACTCCCCAGATCAGAGCGCGCTGCGACGTCTTCTTCAGCTTCTTTTGTTCCAGCAGGTCGCGCAACTCCATGCGGTGTGCCATGTTGCCCCGATTATAGATGATGCCGTGGTATAGTGAACCGAGACGGGGGGTTGTTTTTCATGAGTAGAACGGCATTCATTTTTATATTCGCCATGGCTCTCTTCGGTTGCACGGCATCGACGGCCGTGAACAACTCGAAGGCGGAGAACAAACCCGCGATCGGAGGCGGAAAGCCGATTCCGGAATTCGATCTCGTGAAACTCGACGGCGGTTCTCTGAAGAGCTCGGATCTGAAAGGCAAAGTCACGGTGATCGACTTCTGGGCGACCTGGTGCGAAAGCTGCATCCCCGAAATACCCCACTACAACGAACTCCAGAAAAAATACTCCGGAAAAGGCGCAGACATCATGGGCTTCACCATGGATTCGGGATCTGCGGACGACATCAAGCCCAAGGCGGCGGAATTCAAAATCGAATATCCATTGATTCTGAGCGATGACAAAGTCGCCGAAGAGTTTGGCATCCCCGGCTATCCGACCACCTTTGTCGTCGCGCCGGACGGCACGATCTACAAGCGCTACGTCGGCGCGCTTCCCGGCAAAAAAGAGAAACTCGAAAAAGATATCGAAACGCTGCTGAACAACAATCGTCAGGGAACGTAGGTTAAGCGGTAGTGCGTCAGGTTTGAAATCCGGCACTACAACGGCACGTTGACGGAAAACAGCAGGAACTTCGAGAAGAACTCCCCGAACAATACCGCCACAACACCCAGGTAAAGCAAACCGGTGGCGGCCTGCGTGTGCCGGATCTGAACGGTGCTCCAGATCATGGCGGCGAGCACGATCGGCACGATCACACCGAAGATCACGCGGGGCCAGAAGAAGAATCCCTGACGGATCATTAATTCGTACAGAACGCTGCCGAGCGGAAGCGATTGCTCATTCTGCAGGACGATCAGTGAAAGCACGATGGTGAGGACCCGCAATCCGATCGCGGCGATCAACACCTTGGTCAGTTTGACGAGCGGATCGATCGATAATCGCGGAATCACCAGGTACCAATGCCCGAACACCATCGTGAGCATCACGCTTCCCAGCAGCGCCGTCGCCGCAAAATGATTGACGACCAGAACCCATCGCTCCCATCCGCCGAGAGCCAGTAATCGGGTAAACGCGAACGAATCGGCGGTGATCGAGATCAGACCGGTCACGATCACTCCAACGAGCACCGCGAACGCCGCGCTGAACCGGTCGACGTCGACGACGCGGTTGTAGATGGCCGTGAGCAGGGCCGCCGCTGCGAGAAAAATCACGGGAAACTGCCCTTGCCTCACCGGCGACGGAAACAGGAAGTTGAACCCCAGCGTCACTCCAAGAAGGATCGCCGCGGTAAGGCTCGCGAATTTGAAGAAACTGTTGCCGATGCTGCGAGGCGAAATAAAGACGAGCGTCAGCATCATGCCTATCGCGAGTTGTGAAAACAGAAAGAAAAATGTCGATGAAATCATTACTTAATGGCCGCGCCCTATCGGGCTTGCATTCGCCCCGCTCATCACTTAAGTTGCGATGTATTCCTCGGCCGCGCGCCAGACGGCTTCCGCTCTGGCGGTGATATCCCGATCGATCAGCACGAAGAACTTCCAAAGCGCCTTGTGCTTCTCCTTGAGTATACGGATTTCGTCGTTGTTGCTGCCGGACAGGGGCGCGATCCGGCCGTCCTCCAGCCGCACGGGAACATCGGCCTCCGGCAGCGACATCGAAATCGACGGACAATAGATAATGACGTGATGCGGCTGGACTCCCGCGGCTGTGGCGATAGCGCGCTCCGCCTCATCGCGGCGCTCAACGTCGTAATGAAACCGGTGAACGATTTCGTGTTGACGGGCCTCGCCGATTCCGTCCGCCGGCAGCACGTAGCACGATTTGTAGAGCTGCCTCGACTCGAGTCTCCGGATGAGATGGGCGATCACGGGTTGCCGGCTGAATCGCTCCGCCAGAATGAAAAACAGCGTTTCGTCTTTCAGCGTTCGAAGATCCTCCGGCCTCAAACCTTCGCGCATTGCCAGTTCCACGGCTTTCGAGATCATGGCGCCCGAAGCTATTTTCGTGTGATGAAAATAGACGCGCTCCGACAGCGTGTAGCGGATCCGCAACAGGTTCACCAGTTCGGACAACGCATCCCGCCGCAGCATTCCGTGTTTTTCCAGATTGAAGACCAGTCGATCGTCGACAACGGCGAACGACTCGAAGATGCGCGCATCGTAATTTTGGGAGAGGCCGCAGAAGTAGGTGTCGCGGCGCAGATAGTCGAGCAGGTCGGCGCTGATCGCACCGGCGGCAATGTCCGACATAAAGCCGCAACGGCCTTCGAGAACGCGGAGGATGCCGTCCGTGATTCCTTCCCGCTCGAGGATCCGCCCGACCGTCGACTGGCGAAAAAAATGGTTCGTGCGCAGTTCGTCTTTGTCGTGCCGTGGAAGAACGCGCCGTTCATCCTCGAGAGTGTGGCCGAAGGGAATGTGCGTGATGTCGTGAAGCAACGCGGCGATTCGAATGAGCCGGTCGTCGTCCGTGGAAACGGAATGCGTGCGTCGAACCGCCTGAACCAGCCTGTGCGCCATCCACAACGTTCCGAGCGAGTGTTCGAATCTCGTGTGCATCGCCGAAGGAAAAACCAGGTAAGCCGTACCGAGCTGTTTGATGCCGCGCAATCGCTGGAACTCCGGCGTGTCCATGAGTTCGACTTCCAGCGCACCGATTTCGATGTCGCCGTGAACGGCGTCGCGAATCAGCTTTCTGCTCATACTCTGTATTTCGAATCAGTAGGCTGTCTTATGGTGTTGAGCGTGGTATAAATTTCGCCCTCTGTTCATACCAACAGTGGTACAGCAGGATCTCACAGGAAAGGAATTGTCTCATGGAATATTTAGCAGTTCTTGCCGGGCTTGTGATCGTCGCCGGCATTTTCGCAGTCCTTCAGAAGAACGGCGCCAGCAAGCCGAGCAAGCAAGTCACACGCCTCGATCTGTAGTTCCTCGCTCCTGTTCAAAGTTTTGGCCCGGCTCGTGCCGGGCTTTATTTTATGAAATCGTTCGAACACACGTTTTACGACATTGAAATCGAGACGATCGATGACGCGGGGCAGATCCACCTTATTAAGATCCTCTCGGTTGACGGCCGGCGATTCACCTACGAACTGCATGGCGAACTGGACGACAACGCCGTCACGTACATCAAATCCGTCATCGACGCCGTCTGCTTCAGCGACATGCTCATCGAACGCCGCGGCGCCGGCTTCCAAATCACCGAATCCCGTCAACGCCTGAAAAAACACTCGTAATTGCGGCGGGAGCATTGCAGATATCGCCAAGTTATCCGTCATTGCGGCGGGAGCACTGCAAATATCGCCAGGTCATCCGTCATTGCCGCGGGAGCAGTGCAAATATCGCCAAGTCATCCGTCATTGCGGCGAGAGCAGTGCAAGTATCGCCAGGTCATCCGTCATTGCCGCGGGAGCACTGCAAATATCGCCAAGGCTTGCGTCATTGCGGCGGGAGCAGTGCAAATATCGCCAAGTCATCCATCATTGCGGCGGGCGGAGTGCAGATATCGCCAAGACTCGCATCATTGCGGCGGGAGCAGTGCAAATAACGGCGGAACATCGTTCATAGCGGCGGAAACATCATTCATAGGCAATTGCCGCTTGCTTGCCTTTTTTCCCCTCTGTTAAATTGGTCTGACCCTTGATGGGACGTCGTCCAACGGTAGGACCGCAGACTCTGGATCTGCTTATCGGGGTTCGAATCCCTGCGTCCCAGTTCCCAGACAAGTAAAGACTTACTTCACGGCAGGCATTGCCCCGCCGTTTGCATTTTGGCCAGTGTGGGTGATTTTGTGGGGACCGCGAAGGCAAACTATGCCAGCGATCCCCGCATCGGCTTTCTCAGGCTTGAACAGCGGCAGCGGTTGCAGTCGTAGTTGCGGCGGGCAAGATGTGGGATTGAAGCCGGTTGGCAGCAGCGCGATTTCCGCCGGGAATCAGATGGCCGTAGAGGTCGACTGTGATCTGGATCGAATGATGGCCCATCTGCTCTTTCACGTACGCCGAAGATTCTCCTTGCTGAAGCATCAGACTTGCGTGCATTTGTTATGCAGATCCAAGTCTCCCCACTGGAAACCAGGCAATTCGCCGAGGCGCATTCCGGTTAGAACGGCCGTCAAGAGAAACGCGTAAAGCTCGGCGTTAGCTTGCGCCTGGGCGAGCATCTTCTGAACCTCCGCGGCCGTGTACGGCACAATCTTTTTGGCGTTTGCTTTGGCCGACGTTTCCTTGCTGAACCGTCCCAGCTTGCTCGCTGGGTTGGCTGCAATGATTCCCTCCTCAACCGCATGAGCGAGCATCTGACGCAAGGGCGCCCTGATGTTCCTGACGGTCGCCCTGCTGAGGCCGGAATCGATCTTCGAAGCGATCAGAGCACGGATATCCGATCGCGTAATCTCATCGAGCCGCTTCGTTCCGAGTTCGGGAGTCAAATGCTGCTCGACTACCTGCGTGTACAAGCGATGTGTTGCAAACTTGCAATGGACGTTCGCGTAAGTCGAAAGCCATCCGGTCGCCCACGTGGACAACTTCGGCTTTTCGTGCCGGCTCCTCCGGCGACGGGGCGACAATCCCAACCGCAGCAAGCGCCAACTCGTGGCGCTTCGCAGTCTCGACATCTCTGGCCAATTCCTGGCGATTTCTCTCCGGCCTTGCCTCGCCCAACCAATATGTCCGTGCTCTTTCTATGTCGCTTGCCCGCAAATTCGAATTCGTACCAGTAATAGTTACCGCGCTTGTAAATCATCGATTCCGCTTTCGTGGCCGCGCGGTTTTCTTCGCTGGCTTGGCATCGTCCCCGTATTTAGTCTTCACGTCCTCAAGCGAAACGAGCTGCTCTGAACCGGCGCGGACGCGTGCGAGAATCTTTTCCGATTCCGTTACGTCCATGTGGTCCTCGATCGCTTCCAGGATGTTCAGATCATCAATGGGAACAATTGCGGCAACATCCTTGCCGCGACGCGTGAGCACGACACGCTCTTTTCCATAGGCCGCACGATTGAGCACGTCCGCCAGATCCTTCCGAGCATCAATCACTGCAATCTTTGCCATTCGTTACCTCCGATACACCTCGCGCCGATGGCGAATTCTCGTAATCACGACTCTCCGCTCCTTATCGTTCACGTTGTAGACAATCCGATAATCGCCAACGCGGACTCGATACGTGTCGTCGTCGAGCTTCTTGGAATCGCTGCCGCGCGGATCTTTGCCAATCTCATCAAACTTTTCGATCATCCGCTGACGAAGTACTTTCTGCATGCCGGCGAGTTCTTTGTCAGCGCTGGCAACGATCAGAACTTCGTAACGCTTCATGATGTACTAAGTGTACATGACGTCCATCATGTGATCAATGTAAAGATTTGGGATTTGCCGCTGGCCGCCGTTAAGGGATCTCGATCGCGGGGACTTTTACAGATCTTGTTTCGCATGGCGAAGGGCCGAAGCAGGTCCACTCAGCGCACTGACAACTCGCGCCTCGCACCATTGGACAAAGTCTGTTCTCCGTACTCGAACGTTTGCACCGAATTTCAAGAAAGCGATTTCTCTGCGTTGCAATCGCTTTCTCCAGCAAGACTCGCTTTCGCCTGTGAGCCGCTGGAGCCGATCGATGGTTAGGAATTCCTCGAGTTGCTCAGTCATGGACGCCACCAGCGACACCGATGCGAGCGGCGGCGGTTAATCATTCTCGCCGACCGGGGGCGGCTGATGTCACAGACGGGCGAATTACGGCGGATTGCTGCGGCCTCGCCGATTACGTCGAGCGCGTTGAGAACGGCCGAAACAGCTTTGAAAAACATGAGGCGAAGAGCACCGAGCGAAAACACCCTTCGTGACCGCTCACTTTTCAGCTTGTTAACGCTCGTTGCAGCTTCACGGCGGTTTGAAGAATTCGTGCGTCCTCACCGTGATCAGCCGTCAACTGAAGACCAAGTGGTAAACCAGTCTCCACGGGCATCGGAAGACTGATCGCCGGGGTGCCCAAAGCCGTCCATGGTGAATTCATTCGGGAATCGCCGGTAGATGTGAGCCCCACCGGCGCTGGTCCCGTTGCCGCAGGCACCAGCACTACGGGCGTCGCTTTGTACCTCTCAGCCATCGTCTTCCGGCACTCCGAGATGTATTTCATCGCCTCGTTGTACCGATCAACCGAGATCTGGAGTCCGTCGCGAACGAGATTCCCCATCTCGCCCAGCCGATCGCCATATTGTTTCCACCGTTCCTCGTGAAATCGAGCCCCTTCGTAGAACATTACTGTCCGATCGGCCGCTCTCAGCCGGACCAGCATCGGCGCGATGTCGATGGATCGAATGGCGTAGCCTGCCTTTCGCAATCTCGCGAGCGAGTTGGTGAACGCCGTTGTCATCGCGGGCTCAACGTCAGGAAGAGGATCCGGCGCACCCAGCGGAAGGTCTTCGGCGCGACCGATCGAATGTCCAAACGCCTGCCAGAAGGCGAGCATATCCGCAGCGGTGTGCGTGAAGAAACCGAGCGTGTCGAAGCTCTTGGCAAACGGCAGTACGCCGTCCATTGGAAGCAGGCCATAGCTGGTCTTAAATCCCGTCACGCCGCAATAGGACGCGGGCCGCAACACCGACCCGCCGGTCTGAGTACCGAGGGCAAGTGGAACCATTCCAGCGGCAACGGCCGCCGCAGATCCGCTCGAACTGCCGCCAGGAGTGTGGGCCGGATTGCGCGGGTTGTGCGTCGGAGCCGGCTGCTGGTAGGCAAACGCCGTGGTTTGTGTCTTGCCCAGGAGAACTCCACCGCGTTGCCGTAGCTGACGAACGATTGCGGCATCGACCGTCCCGATTCGCCCCTTATAGATCGGCGAGCCGTATTCCGTGGCCAACCCTCTGGTCTCGATAATGTCTTTCACACCGAACGGAATCGCGCGTAGAACGCCATCCCCGGTCGGTTCCTGCGGAAGCACCTGGACCCACGCCTGGATCTCACCATCGAGCGATCGAATGCGCTCGACGCACGGTTGTAACGCAGCCTCCCGCATCCGCCGCGACGCCATCAGCCACTGGGAGAAGGTGTCCAGCCGAGGGCCTTGCGCAGTAACAACTCCCGCTAGCGCGAGGTTGCCGATGAGAAATGTACGTCGATCAATCCGCGTGTCGTCGCTCATTTCGAATCGAGTCATAGCTTCGTCCGCCAACGACCGTGCGGCATCAGCCGCTTCGCGTTCTTTGCGCTTCGGCTGCATGCCGTTGTTATACGCCACCATCCCCTGCCACCGGCATTCTCAAGACCTCAACCCAACGGCGAGTGCCGACTTGGAAGCCGAGTGGTCGCAACAGGCCGAATCGCCGGCATGTGGGCGGCGCCAAATACGATGCCAGCATACCTTGGGACATCTGTCTGGCGCATACTCACGATGAAATTTAGCCAGTTCGCCCATCACCTTTCGCCAATCCGCCATCACAATTGAAAACAGGTCTGCCTGGTCGTTTCCGAGAAAAATGGTTAACAACCGGGCAGACCTGGAATTTTCTGTCTGGAATTTCTGTCATGAACAGAACTTCGCGTAGCGTCACGAGCCTTTTCATTCAAGTCTGTTACGGAAGCGGACGAATACTGATGTTACAGAACCAGACGTCGGCACCGTGATCCTGCAGCGCGATGTAGCCGGTTTGTTCTTTGGCGAAATTGGAAAAGTCTTTGAACTTGCTGGCGCGAATTCTGGCTTCGAGGTCGGGACTACCGAATTCATATTCGACGATCTTCTCGCCGTTGAGCCAGTGTTCAACATGGTTGCCCTTGACGAGGAGGCGCACATGATTGAACTCACCCGCGGGTTTCGTGACGTTCTGACGTGGCGCGATGAGAGCGTACAGCGAACCCGCTGACGTCAGCGGATTCTTGCCGTCAGGATGACGGTCGTTGTCGAGAACCTGCATCTCCGGACCGGTTTCCCATGTGTCGGCTCCGTTTTCCGAGACGCGATAGATGATGCCGCTGTTTCCGCCGGGCGCGACTTTCCAGTCGAGCTCGAGCTCAAAATCGCGGTACTTCTGCCGCGTGATGATGTCGCCGCCGCCGGCCCTGGCCTGATGGCGAATGCAGCCGTTTTCGACGACCCAGCCTGTCCTCGGAAAGTCAGTGCCGCGATAGCTTCGCCAGGCGCTCGGATCGAACGCCGTAACCTGCACGAGTAACGCGATCAATACAGCCAGAATGACCAGAGTGTCTCTCCCGTTGCGACGAGAACGTGTTGATGACCATCGACCATGTAAGTCTCGGGCGCATTCGAGGTGTTTCCGATGTGCGTGTGCCAGAGCGGATTGCCATTCGCCGCATCGAACGCGACGAAGTTGCCGCCGGCGTCGCCGCCGAACAGAAGTTTGCCCGCTGTCGACAGCAGGCCTGAGGTTCCGCCGCCTCCCGAAACGCTGGGGTACTTGTGACGCCAGACCGTTTTGCCTGTCTTATAGTCGATCGCCGTCAGGAATGTTTCCGATCCGAGTCCAAGTTCCTGTTTTCCGCCGAGGCCCATGGCACCCCGCGGATCCGTTTCAGTCAGGTAGTACATGGCCCAGCTTTGCGAAACCGGAACATAGAACAGACCCGTATCCGGATTGAATGTTGGAGGCGGCCAGTTGACCGCTCCGCCATTTGCCGATGACACGAGGGCGCCGCCGATATCGTGATCCTTTTCAGGAATACGGATAGGCTGCCCGTTGGCGTTCAGACCTTTCGCCCAGTTGACGGTATCCGAGATTTTCCCGGTAACAACGTGCTCGCCTGTCAGCCGGTCGAGGGTGAAGTAATAACCGTTGCGGCTCGCCGTCAGAACCAGCTTGCGCATACGTCCATCGATCGGCATATCGGCAAGAACCGGAGTTTGTGCGGAATCCCAGTCGTGCGTGTCGTGCGGCGACGTCTGGTAATACCACGCCATCTTTCCGGTGTCGACGTTCACTGCGACGATAGAGCACGTGAACAAGTTGTCGCCTTCACCGCGCGGCTGTGATGTGTAGGCAGGTGTCGGATTGCCCGTACCGAATATATAAAGATGGTTCTCCGCATCGTACGATCCAGGAACCCACGGTTGAGCTCCGCCATGACGTGCGGCATCCACATCCTTCCAGGTTTCCAACCCCGGATCGCCCGGCTTCATCGGCACGGTATAAAACTTCCACTGCAGATCTCCGGTTTCCGGATCGAACGACTGCAGGAATCCCGGAGCGTCGAGGTCGTTGCCCGTGCCGACAAGCACGTGATTGCCGACGATGATCGGCGCCGGCGTGGAGAAGTATTGCTCGTCGAAGCTGGCAATTTCCTTGTGCCAGCGCTCACGTCCAGTGCGGGCGTCGAGTGAAACGAGATAGTCATCCGGCGTTTCCAGAAACAAATAGTTGCCCCACATGCCCAGACCACGATTGCCGATATGTGTGCCGCCTCTCGTCTTCCAGAAGAAGTGCCACAACACACGCCCGTCGCGTGCATCGACGGCCCAGGCGTTGTCGGGAGCGGATGCATAAAGGATGTCGTGGACCATCAGAATCGAACCCTTGATGTTCGCCCCGGTGAACTCCTGTGTACCGACGCCTCCGACACGTGTCGGTACCGCGACACCAGGTCCTCCAGGGCCACCACCGGGACCACCGCCAGGCGCTCCCCCAGGACCGGCGTCTGGTGGTTCCGCCGTGGCGTTGGCGGCGCCCGCATTTCCCGGACCGCCGGTAAGCCGGGTCGACCACGCGAGCGAAAGGTTCTTCACGTTTGACGGATTGATGTCCGTGAGCGCGCTGTAGCGTTTTCCCGAATAGTCTCCGGAATACGTCGGCCAGGAATCTCGCAGCGGTTTCAGAATGTCGGCAGGGTTTAATCCCGGTGTGGGCGCCTTTGACTGGGATAGCAACGACGGCACGGTACAGATAAACAAGATCAGGAAGAGTTTTTGTGTTCGTCTCATCGGAGTGCCACCAGGTAAGCCGTCAAATCGTGAATCTCTCTGTCCGAGTAGGTCCGCAGCAATGCCTTATGGGCCTGCATGGGGTCGCGTATTTCGATTCTCGGAGTGTCGCCCTTGCGCCGGAACGAGCGATTGGATTCGTCCGGGAGTTGCAACGCGACAATGAAATCATCGATGCGCGTTAGCCGGCCTTCGAACTTTTCTCCGGAGGGGAGCGTGACTGTTGCCGTTGTGGGCGGGACATCCGCAATTCCGCGCGATCCGCCACGTCCGCCGGAAGGCAACAGCCAGGCCTGCTGCAGGGCAATGGGGTCGGTGCTGCGAGCGCCGAAGGCTTTAAGATCGCCGTTGACCGAATGACACGAGGCGCACTTCGCGGCGAACACCTTTTCGCCGGCGGCCGCGTCGCCAACCAGAATTGTGGCCGGCCGCTGTCGCGCGGGATCACGGCCGCCGACCGGAAAGCTGTGAATAAAGGTCGCGATGTCGGCAATCTGAGCCGGAGTCACGTCGATCCGGGGCATTCCGCCGCGGCCGTTCTGCGTTATGGGAAGGATCAACTCGCCGTTCTTGTCGTTCATCACGAGGTCGGACCGAATGAGGCTGGGGCCTCCTTCGGAGCCGCCGCGCGCGTCCTGGCCATGACAGAAGGCACAGTGCAGGGAGAATAGTTGTTTCCCTCGTTCCAGAATTGCAGGATCCGCGGGAGGCCGCGGCGGATAACCGTTCGCGCCTCCTCGACCTCCGCCTCCGCCGCGCCCGCCTGCGGCGCCACGCGCACCCTGTGCAGGCGGCTGTCCGCGCCCTTGCGCCGGCATCAACGTTTCAGTGACTGCGAACACTGCCGGAAGGACAAGCAGCAAAGCTAACGCGATTCGTTTCGCGCTATTTGTTTTCATACACCGATTCCTTCATCCCCAGACGGGAGGCGCCCCTTTCCTCAGCAGTTCTGAAGAACGCGGCGAAAAGGATCAGCACAGCGGCTGCGCCCACCGCCGGCACGATCCAGATGCGGTCCCATCCATGCCCTCCGGAGGCAGCGAACGCATCGACGACTTTGCCGGAAAGCCACGAGCCGATCAGCATTCCGACGCCGAGCGTCACGAATGCAATGAAGCCTTGCGCCGCAGCGCGCAAATCGCCGGGAGCTTTCCGGTCGACGTAGATTTGGCCGGTGACAAAGAAGAAGTCGTAGCAGATTCCATGCAGCACGATCCCGCCGTAAAGCATCCACACCAGAGCGCCATTGTTGCCGGCTGCGAACAGCAAGTAGCGCGCGGTCCATGCAGCCATACCGACGAGCAGCATGTACTTCACGCCCAGCCTGCGGAAGAACCACGGCATGACGAGCATGAAAAAGATTTCCGACATCTGGCCCAGCGTCATTTTGCCGGCGGCGTTGGTAACGCCGATTTCGTTAAGAAAGAGATTCGTGAACGCATAATAAAACTGCAGCGGAATGCAGATCAGAAAAGAACCGATGACGAAGACGGCAAACGACGAATCGCGCATCAACTTCAAGGCGTCCAGTCCCAACACGTCGTGTAAGGTCACACGCTGCGCCGTCTTCTGCGGCGGCGTGTGCGGAAGGAATAAGGAGAACACGCCGAGCAGGACAGATCCTGCCGCGGCCAGCCGCATCGGCACGGCGGTAGCTTCGAGGCCGGTTGCGCCGATGACCAGACCGGCGACAATCCAACCGATTGTCCCGAGCACGCGAATGCCGGGAAACTCGCGGCTCGGATCGCTCATCTGGCGAAATGAAAGCGAATTGGTCAGCGCCAGTGTCGGCATGTAGCACAGCGTATAGCCGATCAGAATGGCGTACAGCGATGCAAACTGCGTTTGCGCGGCCGCTGCGAATAACGCAACGCCGCCAATCAGGTGAAGCACCGCAAGGATCCGCTCCGTCGCGAAAAACCGGTCGGCAACCATTCCGACGAAGAACGGAGAAATCATTGCCGCAACCGCCGTGGTGCCGGCCGCCAGCCCGATCTGTTCACCCGTGAAGTGCAGCGTTTGACCGAGCCACGTTCCCATCGTCACGTACCATGCGCCCCAAACGAAGTACTGCAGGAACATCATGGCGGACAGTTTCAATCGTGTGCCTGTTTGCATATTGTCTGCCTACCAGCGTCTGGGTTGCCACGTCCCGCGGGCGACGGTCGGGATGAACGTGTCCAGGCCTTCCGGCGGAAAATCGATGGACCGGCCCTGCTCGGCGCTGAGATAACCGGCCATCAGGAGTTTGACTACGTCAAGGCCATCGTGGAAGGTCAGCAGCGGTTTCTCAGCCTTGAGAAATGCGCGGACAAAGTGTCGATCCTCGGCCTCGTATCCGTATGCCGCGGCTTCATTTGCCACGACCGGCATCAGGCCGATTTCGGCATTTTGCTTTTCGATGAGATCCTCACCGCTCCTGCCTCTCACCGCGCGGCTGAAGAACAATTTGAGGTTGCTGTCGAGGGTATTCCACTGCATCGAATATTCAGGACCGAGCAATTCGGCCGACAACCGGAGTCCGGCGCCGACGAAACTCCAGGAGGTGGTGGCTTCTCCGATGGCGAGTGTTCCGTTTTCGGTTTGAAAATCTATGGTCAGGCTCGCGAAGTCCTCAGCAGGTTCTTTCCGGTAATTCACCCCGTCGCCCATCATTTCCGATAAACGGTCGATGTATTCGGGGCGCGTCCATTTCAGACTTGCGATGTTGCCGGAAACACGAATGGGCTTGAGAGACGAATAGCCAGAAGCTGGCGAAGTGAGCAGATGGCGGACCAGCATCACCGAGTGGCACATCATGTCGTTCAACACGCCGCCGCCCTGCAGCGAACCCCGCCAGAACCACGGCTTGTGCGGACCGCTGTGCTCCTCGGCAGCGCGCGCCAGATACGGCCTCCCCGCGTGCGGCACGCCGCGGTTCCAGATGATTTCCTTGCCGCTGACGATGGAGGGCGCGAAAAGTTGATTCTCGAGGTAGCCGTGCTGTAACCCCACCCGTTCGACCGCTGCGACGATTTGCTTCGCCTCGGCGACATTGCGAGCCAGCGGCTTTTCGCATGCGATTGCCTTCAACTTGCCGTGCCCGCGTTCGATCGCGTTGACGATCTCCTCGACGTTTTCGACACGGGCGTGATTCGGGCCGCACAGCCAGATGGCGTCGACCGCCGGATCCGCCACCATTTCCGCGATCGAGCGATGGACTCTGGCCTCGCCGATCTCGAGGACACGGGCCAGCTTCACTGCCTCGGCGGCGTTCGCTTCCGTCGGGCTCCACACCGCGCGGATGTCGGCGTCGCGCACGCCGACAAACGCCTGCATGTGAAATCGCGCATTGAAGCCGCTTCCGATGATTCCGATTCCCAGCCGCTTGTTGCTCATTGCTTTTTCCTCAGGACGACAGTGCATCCTTGCAGTATTGCAGACACTTCGCAACCTCCTTGACCGCGTCCGAATCGGCCGGCACCTGGTACTCCAGCTCGATTGACGCCGGCATCTTCCATTTGTTTTTCCGGACCATCTGCAGAATCTCTTTGATCGGCGTCTCGCCCGTGCCCCACGGCAGGTTCTGCGCACCGTGGTCCGGTGTTGTTCGATCCTTCAGGTGGAAACTTGCAATCCGATCATGGAACTTTTGAAGAAACTGAAGCGGCGTGCCACCCACGTTGCCGCCGGCGACGAAATGTCCGAAATCGACGTTGGCCATATTCCCTTTCGATGCGGCAAACGCCTGGTCAAAGGCGGTCATGCTGCCCTGCGTGTGCGAATGATAAGCGGCATAAACCTTGTGCTTCTCGGCAAACGAACCCACGCGCTTGACGAATGCGGCATCCTCGGACAGTTCGAGCGTGACATGAGTCGCACCCGCGGCGGCGCCGGCATTGAAGACATAATCCATCTCGTCATCGGTCATGTCCGTGGCAGGAGAAATCTTCAGAGCGTAAATCGTCACGCCGGCGTCGTTGTATAGCTTGCGCAGCTCTTTATACTTGTCCATCGAGACGCCGAGACGCCACTTTCTCAGGGCTTCACGCGCTTCGCGTTGCGCTGCCTGTTGAGCCGCCTGTTGTTCCGGCGTCAGCGGCTGCTGCCCGCGGCCACGACCACCGCCTCCGCCTCCGGGACCGCCGCCGCGGTTGCCGCGCGAGGGCGCGCCGGCAAACTGCTCGGCCGGTTCACCCATTAATTCGACGGCGCTGATGCCATCGTCGACAATGTAGCGGAGCAGGGCCTGGGCGGTCTGATCCGGCATGCTGCGATAGCTGTAGGTAATTGTGCCGACTTTTACACCGTTGATGAGCGAGTTCGGCCGGGTTTGTCCCAGAACGATCTGGTCCAGCAGCGCAGCGCCCGGAATACCGGCAAGCGCCAGTTTTGCGAATTCACGCCTCGAGTAGATCATGACGATCTCCTTAATGTAATCGTTTGCAGGAATCTTAACACTATTAGGACACCGGAGAATCTGTCGAACGGCGAATTCCCCTCCTTGGCTAAGGAGGGGTGGCTGCGCACATTAATAAAAATATCGCGCAGCATCCTTAGTCGTGCGCAGACGGGGTGGTTAGTTCAACATCCGATAATCGGTGGCTGAACCAACCACCCCGTCCGCTCCCTTTCAAAGGCGGCTTCGCGACTTTTTATTGATGGTCGCGTCCACCCCTCCTTAGCCAAGGAGGGGAATCCGCTCCACAAACTACGTCTTCCCATTTCACGTTCAAAGCTCCTTCAAAAAGCTCAGAACGAAAACCGCGCCTGGGCCTGGATCGTTCTTGCGTTCTGATAGGTGCTCGCGACGCCGAATCCCGCCGTACGCGGAATCAGCCGCGATGGTACAGCCTGTCCGTTCTCGTACGGCAGATTCGTTCCGGCCGCGGGCGCCGTTTGGCTTGCCAGGTTCAGCGTCGTGTTTCTTCCCGTAATGCCCGATGCATTCGGCGCATTGAACATGTCGATCCGGAGTTGGAAATTGCGCCGTTCACCAAGCCGGATGCTTCGCGCGATCGCCATATCCAGCGCGCTGTTGAAGCAGCCCCGGAGATAGCCCGCTGCCGATTCCAAACCAACGCTGTTGGTCAGCGCGCCCTGGAACGCGTCTGTGTTGAACTGCCGGGTCGGATCGCGGCTGCAGCCCTTTCCAGGATCGCCGACGATGCGGATGCGGGCCGGATAATCGGGCGAACCCGTTAAATTGATCGAACCGCCGCCGCTCTGGTAAGAGAAGCCAACGTTGTATGCGGTGCCGGTCGAACCGGTCCAGACGCCGGAGAGTTGCCAGTCATTCAGCAGAATGCCGGCGGTGTGCAGCGCGGCGCCACCGCGTTTAATGTCCGGCAAATCCCAAAGGAAGTGGCTTTTCATAACGTGTCGATTAGCGACCGACGTTCCGAGGAGTTTCTCCGCCTGCTTCTGATCATCGCGAATGCCGTATGTGCCGTCAGCGTTGTGTTGCAGACGAACATCGGCACTTTGATGATCATAAAGAACGATCGTGTCGTTGAATCCGAGCGACACACCATGGGTGAAACGCCGGTTCATGGAAAGCTGAAGTGAATGGAAGGTGCGCCAGCCGGTGCCCAGTTGCTGTTGGATAGCGCCGTAACCGCGGAACGCGCGCATCAGGTCTTGTACCACCGCGCTCGCACCGGGTGTCGTGCTGGCAGTCAAAGAGCGGTCTTGTAGTTCGGGTCTGAACGACGATCCGAAATCGATGGCATTGATGTTGACCTGCTGCAGGGTATGCGAGCTGTGCTGCCCCACCCATTCCACCCCGACGACCGCTGACCATGGGATCGCGATTTGCGTTCCGGCATTCCACTGGACGGAGCGCGGCAGCGTTCCGGCATATTCGAAAACGGCGAGTGCGGGCGCCGCCTCCGTGGTGAAGCCGCCGCTGCCGAGTGTCTGGAGTTGTCCGTATCGCACGGTGGGGTTTTGAATCGTCGGCGGATTCTGAACCTGCGCGTAGATAGAGTTCCCGCTCGGCCGGTCATAGAAAATGCCGGCGCCGCCACGCAACACCAATTTCTCGTGGCCTCCCACATTGTAGGCAACACCGAATCGCGGACCGAGGCGCAGCATCGGCCAGGTATAGGTCGTCTTGGCGATGCCTTGTCCGGAGAGGAACAACCCATTTGTCGTATTGCCGGAATTCGGAATCAGCGTGCCGATCGCCACGGCACTGTTCGCACCGAGCAATTGGCCGGTCAGCGGATTCAGGGCCTGGCGATTTGTGCCCGAACACGGATAGCTGTTATTCGTGCATCCGGCCGTGTACAACAAAGGCGCCTGCGACAGCGTCCACTTCTCGGGCAGGAAATTGGATGCCTGACCGAGCCTGTCGTACTGCGGCTGCTGATGGATAAGCCGCAAGCCGTAATCGAGCGTGAGCCTGTTGCTCATCTTCCAATTGTCCTGAACGTAGCCTTCCGTGTTGTTGTAAAGGAACTGACCTTCGACGTATTTCGAAAACTGGTTGTACGAATTGAAAATGCCGAGCGCGGCGTTGGCCATGCCGAATTGCGAGTCGAGCGGATTCGTCGTGTCGTTCGCAAAACTCAGAGTGCCCGCCCATCCCTGCCGCTGCTGGGCCTTGTAGCTGTGATTGTTGTAGAAGCCTGTCTTTAGCGAGTGCCGCCCGTGGACCTTTGTCAGATTGACGGAAATATCGTCGGTCGAGTTGATGTTCAAAAAGCCGGGAAACGGCGGATTCGCCGGTGCAGATGGACCGGTGGTTGTGGCGTTCCCGCTGACGATTCGATTCCCCCATTGGAACACCGGCGGCATCACCACCTTGCCGTTATCCCAATACGCCGGCTTCACGGCATCAAGCGCCTTGAAAGCATAGTAGGCGGGATCAATCACACCGGCATTCGGAAATAACAGCGGCAGACTGCCCAAACCGGCATTGTTGCGATTGGCGTTTGCATTCATCGCAAATCCGCTCTGGCAAAAAGTCGGGCCTGTGCCCGCCTGAGCGAGAGCGCATCCGGTCAATTCGTTTTGACTATGGCCATAGGTGGCTTCAATGAACATCGTCGGACTCGCGGTGTAGGTCGTGGTCAGCGCCATGGTGCTCACCACCGGTTTGTATTGCTGCGAGTCATTGAAGCCGGGAATGGTCCCGTTGACGACGGGATTTGTCTGTCCCCATCCCGAGTACTTGAAGCTCACGCGCAGTTTTTGCGCCGGCAGGTAGTCAATCTTGATTACCGGCTGCCAGGCGAGAAGATGTTCCGTGGGCCTGATGAGCTCAAAGTTGTGTCCGGCGCCGGGCACATTCACATTCGGCATGGGGTACAGCTTCAGGATGTTCAGGCCCGGCTCATACAAACGGTTTGCCGGAATCTTTCCCAGTACTCCGCCGTCGCGAAAGCACGCGGTCTGACTGGTTGCCGAACACGTTCCGCTTACCAGCGGATCCTTAATGTATGGATAGAGCACGCCGGTGTTGTCCGTAGTCTGCGAGAAATCTCCCTGGCGTTCGAGCGTAGTGGGCATCCGGTATCGCACCACGTCGTTTCCGCTGGTGCGAGGCGCATATTCATGGGCGTAGAAGAAAAACAGCTTGTTATTGCGGCCGGGCTTGCCGATCGGACCGCCGATCGAATACCCCAGATCCTTTTCGTTCAGAGCGGGCCTGGGATCGCCACTCAAGATGTTCGTTTTGGTGTTCGCGTTCCACTTGGCGTTGCGCATGACGCCGTAAGCGGAACCGTGAAAACTGTTCGAACCGCTCTTCGTCACCGCTGTGATCTGCAGCCCGCTCGAGCGTCCGAACTCAGCCTGGTAACTGGAGGCAAGGACTCTCACCTCGGCAACCGACTCGACGTTCATCTGGAGCAGAACGGCGTTGCTTCCAGTGTCCACGGTGGAGACGCCATCCATCATGATGTTGTTCGAACCGCCGCCGCCCAGCCGCGCCGGATTGTTACCGGTTCCGGCTACACCGGGCGCCAGCGTCGCCAACTGGACAAAACTTCGATTGGAGATCGGGAGATTGGCGACGGATTCCGTTGCCACCGTAAAGGAACGTTCGGCGCTCTCGGTCTGAACACGCGGCATGTCTGATTCAACCGAAACGGTATCGCTGAGCGAGCCGAGTTCGATGACGAGAGAGCCAACGCTCATGCGATCGCCGGCGCTGGCCACAATGCCGCCGCGCTTCAGCGTTTTAAAACCGTCCATGCTGACTTCGATCACATAACGATCCGGCCGGACGTTCGCGAAAACAAAATCGCCGTACTCATTGGTAAACACATTTGCCGTCTGGGCTCCCAGCGTTTCGCTGATCAACGTCAGCGTGGCGCCGGGAATGACGCCGCCCTGCGCATCCTTCACGGAGCCGGAGACCGAAGCCGTTGTCATCTGCGCTGGAGTCGCGGTTGCCGATAAGATGATCATCGCCGCGACGAGTGCTGTGAAAGTACCCTTCACCATCATCCTGTCCTCCTACCTGTCGGTCAAAACGCGGGGGGTGTAATCGTTTGTTTAAGCTTATGTAATCGTTTGCAGGATGCTAAGTCGAACCGCGGCGAGGGTACAAGCTTTTTTGTTGAGGACACGATCGAGACTGTAATGACCGCCGCCTCGAAAGGCGATGTAGACGAATATGACAAAGTACAGGCAGGCCAACTCACCTCGATTTCCGATCGGCAGCGGCCCGAGCGCCCGATGCACAACCCAGTACGCGCCAACCATCTCTAAAGCCGCCATAGCCGCGGCATATCTGGTGAAAAGGCCGGCCGCGATGAGCGGGCTTGCGACAAGTTCGATAACGATGGCGGCGCCTCGCAGCGACAATAGTGGAAACGCCGGACTGCTCCACCATCCGAAATATTTCTGCGGAGCATGGAAGATGAACAGAAATGCCACGCCCAGACGAAGCGCGAAGTAGGCTTTCTCCGCAAGCGAAACAGCGACCGACTTCGATTGCACAGTTTCAAGCATTACAACTGCTGTCATCACTCCACCATGTAAACGGTTGCACGCAATGTAGCAGGTCCGCGCTTCGCCAGACAAGAGGCGCGCAGTGTTATCATGCGGGCAAATGGCAGAGCCTTCCAGTCCCAACATTTTTGAAGTTGCCAAACGGGCAGGCGTTTCCACCGCCACGGTGTCGCGAGTCCTCAGCCGCCCCGATATGGTTTCGCCCAAAACGCGGCGGCGGGTAATGAAAGCCGTCGAGCTTCTCGGCTACGTCCCCAACGCCACCGCCAAGAACTTAAGAACGCTGCGCTCCGGCAAGCTTCTCGTGACCGTGCCGGATTTGTCGAATCCGTTTTTCGCGCTCATCCTTCAAGGCATTGAAGACGCGGCGCAACGCGAAGGATATGCGGTACTGGTGGGCGATACACAGCACGACATTAAACGTGAAGAAGGCTATGCGGCAATGCTGAAACAGCGGCAGGCGGATGGTTTGATCTTCCTCGGACACCGTTTGCCGAAAGAGGCAGCCGATATCGTCCGGCACGCGAACGGCCGCTGCGCGCCGGTGGTGAACGGCTGCGAATTCAGCCCGCAACTCGGAGTTCCGAGTGTGCACATCGACAATGCGAAGGCCGCTTACGAAGCGATGGATCATCTCTACCGTCTCGGACACCGCCGCATCGGTGTAATCACAGGTCCTCTGGCGAGCCCGCTGAGCCGCGACCGGCTGCGTGGCGCGAAGGAGTGCGCTGCGAAGTACAAGGCACTCGGTACGTGTGTTGTCGAGAGCGGTGACTTTTCGATCGAATCCGGAGTGGTCCAGGCAGAACGGCTGCTGGCGCGGAAGGAGTGTCCAACTGCGATCTTTTGCTTCAATGATGAAATGGCGATGGGTGTGATCGAAACCGCCAAGCGTCACGGCCTTCGCGTCCCGCTGGATCTTTCCGTGGCGGGCTTTGACGACATTCGCTTTGCGCGCTGCATGGATCCGCCGATGACGACAGTCGCTCAGCCCATGCGGGCAATCGGAGAAGGCACAGTCCGCCTTCTCCTGGAAATCCTGCGGGGACGCACGACGCCTCCGGAATCGGTCACGCTGCCCCACACGCTGATCGTTCGCTCGAGCACCGCCCCGCCACACTTGACGTAACCCCCGCGCGGCCGTGCTCGTCAATTGAGCACGAACATGTACAGAGTGCCCGCGTTGAACAGCAGGTGCTGCTTGCCGTCGAGCATGAACGTCTCGGGCGGACTCGCCAGGCCACCGATCTGCGAATACCACAGGGCTTTCCCCGTTGCGGCATCCCATGCTTCAACGTTCGGAGCATTGTTCAGGAAAAGCACGCCGCCCGCTGTCGAGAGCAACCCGGTGCTTCCGCCGTTGATTTCCTTACGCCAGACGGTCTTGCCCGTCTTGTAATCGACCGCCACGAGGTTCGTGCCCCAGCCCAAACTGCCGCCGCCCATGGTTCCGCCGAGTCCCATCGAACCGCGGGGATCGGGCTCCATGAGATAACTGATGCGGAGCGAATTCTGCTCGTGCACATAAAACAGTCCGCTCAGTGGCGAAAACGTTGGAGGCGGGTAATTCAGGACGTCACCGTTGACGAGCGACCCGGCGATCGTCGCGTCCTTGTTCGGATTGCGTTTCGGCTGTCCCTTGGCGTCAAGGCCCTGAGCCCAGTTATTCACCAGTCCCAGCTTGCTCGTCAGCAAATGCTCGCCCGTCGTGCGGTCGAGAACGAAGAAGTAACCGTTGCGCGTCGCTGTTATGACAAGCTTGCGCGTGCGGCCGTTAAAGGGCATATCCACGAGCACCGGTGTCTGAGTCGAATCCCAGTCGTGCGTGTCGTGCGGTGACGTTTGGAAATACCATGCCATTTTGCCCGTATCGACGTTAACGGCGATCAGGCACGACGTGAAAAGATTGTCGCCGTCGCCGCGGCCCTGCGTAAATGCCGGCGTCGGATTGCCGGTTCCATATAGATAAAAGTGTGTTTCCGGATCGTACGATCCGGGAATCCATGTCGCGCCGTTGCCGTGTCGCGCCGCATCCAGGCTCGCCCACGTTTCAAGGCCGGGATCGCCGGGATTTTGCGGCGTCGAATACAGGATCCACTGCTGCTCCCCTGTTTTCGGATCGAGCGACTTGAGGAACGCCGGGGCGTCCATATCGTTTCCGGTGCCGACCAAAATGTGATCGCCAATCACCATCGGCGCGTTCGACGAGAAATACTGTTGCTCGAACGGCGCAATTTCCTTCTTCCAAACTTCCTTGCCGGTTCTGGCGTCGAGACAGACAACCCAGTCGTCGTGAAATTCAAAATAGACGTAGTTGCGCCACATGCCGACGCCGCGCGTGCCCGTGCTGGTGCCGCCGCGATATTTCCAGTAGTAATGCCAGAGCACTGTGCCGTCGCGCGCATCGATGGCGTAGACATCGTTGTTGGTCGCTCCATAAAGGACGCCGTCCACGAACAGAATGCCGCCGCCGAAACGCGCGGGGCCGCACGAATTCAAATCACCGTTGCCGAAGCCTCCAATCTCGAGCGGCGCAGTGAAGGCACCTCCGCCCCCGCCGCCGCGGCCTCCGCCGAAACCACCACCTCCGCCGCCTCCTCCTCCAGTCGCGCTACCGCCTCCTCCAGTCGCGCCACCGCCTCCTCCAGTCGCGCCGCCGGTCCCGTTCGCCCCACAACCCGTCATCGGATTCGAGACCCACTTCAGGCTCAGGTTCTTCACCGTGTTGGTATTCACCATCTCGAGCGCGCTGTAACGCTTGCCGCTGAGATCGCCGGAGTACGTCCTCCATTCATTTGCGAGAGGCTTCATGATATCGGCAGGATCCAGGCCTTCGCTGCGGCTCTGCGCGAGCAACAGCGCCGATCCACACAGCAGCGGCGCGACGAAGAATATTCTTTTCATAGCTGCATCCCTCTACTTGATCGACCAGAGATACGCGGTTACATCGTGCATCTTTTTGTTTGCCGGATCATCGAGCGCGAGGACCATTTCCTTGTGCGCCGTGTTGGGATCGGTCACTTCAACCTTGGGAACGCCCGTGTCCGGATCGCGATGGATCGACTTGCGCGTGCCATCCGGAAGCATCAGGATCACCAGGAAATCGTTTTTGCGCTCCAGCGCGCCCGCGAGCTTCGATCCGTCCGCCATCGTCACCACGGCGGTCCTGCCAACGGGAGCGGCGCCGCGCCCGCCACCACCACCACCACCGCCGCTTCCGCTTCCCGTGACCCAGGCGTTCTGCAGCGCTCGTACATCGGAATACTTCGAACCGATACCTTTCATATCGCGTGTGACCGAGTGGCAGTTGGCACACACGCTGTTGAAGTAGGCTTCGCCGGCGGTCGCATCGCCGACGAGGACGTTAAGTTCGAGACCCTGGGGATATCGTCCTGGAGGACTCCCCTGGCCGCCGGCGGTTGCCTGAATGCTGTGAATGTATTCGGCAATCGCGACGACATCCGGCGCAACAGGTGTCAGCGCCGGCGTGTGCCTGGCGACTGCCGCGCCGATCAAGTCGCCGTGCTGATCGCGGAGTGCGGTTCCCGAACGCATGAGGTTTGTGCCGTCGGGACCGCCGCGTAGATCGGACGCGTGGCACGATGCGCATTGCGCTTCATAAACCGATTTGCCGCGAACCAGAACGTCCTGAGTCGCGAGCTCTCGAGTGAACTGTGGAAAACCGCCCCGGCGTTGTCCGCGGCCCGGCGCATCCCCTGCGCCACCGCGGCCGCCGCGACCGCCTCGTCCCTGGCCTGCTGTTGTCTGTGGTGCTCCGGCGATCTGCGCGAGCGAGGAACTGCTCATCGCCACGCCTGCCAACGCCGCGATTCCGATCAGAAAAGCTGCGGCCCACGCCGCCGACTGCCGTACGCCGTTTTGCATAGCTTCCTCGCCAACATGTAAACGTTTACAATCGCGGCAAGAGTAATTCGACATGCGGTCGTTCAGCAACAAAGAATTGAGGCGGCAGCGTTCCCTTCAACGGGCTTTGCCTCAAAAGTCCTGGTGAGGAACCAAAACAGTCCGAACGGACAGTTTTTGCCAAGACCGATAACTTTTGAGGCAAAGCCTTCAACGTACCTCCGCTAATCGACCGAGCGCTCGGCGAACCGTCCAACTGCAAATCAACCCAGAATTGACACACGTGTAAGATTGTTCCGCATTACGGAATGGTGCTGGTCGATTCCGAGCCCCGCCAACTTTCGTAAGCCCATGTAATTCAGACAGCTGTATTCCGGCTGTTGGAATATCGGTCAACCTGGGATTTTCCGCTTCGTACCTTGCGACTGCGGTGTAGTCTTCGTTTTTTATGTCCGGAAAGCAGCAGAAAGAATTGACTTATGTGAAGTACCTCTGGAGCGACGAGGACGCTTCCAAGCTGCATGGCCTGGACCGGCTGGTGTATCGCTCCAACAAACTGGGCGAGGACCTGACTCTCACCAACACCGGAGGCGGCAACACTTCATCCAAGCTGATGGAAAAGCATCCCCTCACCGGCGACGATGTTGAAGTTCTATGGGTTAAAGGATCCGGCGGGGATTTGCGTACCGCCACCCGCGACGGCTTTGCCTCCCTCTATATAGATAAGGTTCGAGCCATGAAGTCGCTATACCTTGCCAGCCCCGAGCGCGGTCCGAAGACCGAAGTGGAGTCGCGGATGTACCCGATGTACAGCCATTGCGTTTTTGGACTCAACCCGCGCGCTTGTTCCATCGACACGCCGCTGCACACCTTCGTACCGTTTCGACACGTCGACCATCTGCATCCCAACGCGGTAATCGCTATTGCCGCATCCGTAAATCAGGAAGAGCTGTGCCGGAAGATTTATGGAAACGACGTGATCTACGTGCCCTGGCAGCGGCCCGGTTTTGATATCGGATTGCTCATCGAGTCACGCATCAAAGAAAACCCTGAAGCCAACGGAGTGCTCCTCGGCCATCACGGCATGAGTTCGTGGAGCAACGATGACAAGACCTGTTACGAGACCGCTCTTGAAATCATCGATCAAGCCACGCGCTACATCGAGGAGCACGATCGCGGAGAGAAGACGTTTGGCGGTCCGAAGTACAAAGCCCTGGCGGAAGCCGATCGGCGACACATTATCGCGGAAATCATTCCGTTCGTTCGTGGACTCGTCTCTACGACCAACCGCGCCATCGGAACTCTGCAGGACGATGAGCGCATGCTTCGTTTCGTCAACAGCCACGATGGTCCGCGACTCGCTGAGTTGGGAACCTCTTGTCCCGACCATTTCCTGCGCACCAAGATCAAGCCGTTGTTTGTCGACTGGAATCCGGAGACAGGGGATATCTCGTTACTCCAAACCGCGCTCATCGATGGACTCGAACGCTACCGTGGCGATTACGAAGCCTATTACAAGAGATGCAGGCGTCCGGATTCTCCGCCGATGCGCGATTCCAATCCCACCGTCGTTCTGATTCCCGGTCTCGGAATGATGGCCTGGGGAAAAACCAAAAGTGAGTCGCGCGTGACCGCCGAGTTCTACAACTGCGCGATCGAAGTGATGCGTGGAGCCGAAGCAATCGACCAGTACGAAGCGATGGATCCGCTCGAAGCCTTCGACATCGAGTACTGGTCGCTGGAGGAAGCCAAGCTGCGGAGGTTGCCTCCGGACAGAGAACTCGAGCGGCAGGTCGTGGTTGTGATTGGTGCGGGTTCAGGCATCGGTAAGGCGACCGCACACCGTCTGGTCCGCGATGGAGCACACATCGTCTGCGTGGATATTGATGAAAGCGCAGCAAAGGAGACCGCTCGCGAGATCGTTGCCAGGTACGGAGAAGGCATCGGAGTCGCCGGCAGCGGGATCAGCAATTGCGGACCGGCCATCGGCCTGTCCTGCGACGTTACCGACCGAAAGAGTATCGAACGGATGTTCACGGACGCGCTGTTGGCCTACGGCGGTCTTGACGCCGTTGTCGTGACGGCCGGCTTGTTCCTGAGTGGTGGAACCGGCCAGTCCGACGAACGTCAATGGACGAAGACCTTCGCGGTCAACGTGACCGGTGCCTATATGGTCGCCGACGAAGCCTACCGGATTTTCAGACGCCAGAATCTTCCCACCAATATCGTGCTCGCCACGAGCGCAAACGCCGTTGTCGCGAAGCGAGGAAGTCTTGCCTACGACGCCAGCAAGGCTGCGGCGAACCATCTGGTGCGGGAGCTGGCCATCGAGATGGCGCCGCTGGTGCGTGTCAATGCCGTCGCTCCGGCCACCGTCGTGAAAGGCAGCACAATGTTTCCACGCGATCGCGTGATCGCTTCTCTGGAAAAGTACGCCATAGCGTTCGATGCAAATGAGACAACCGAAGAACTCCGCGACAAACTGGCGGCATTCTACGCCACGCGCTCTCTTCTTCAATCGCCCATAGTGCCCGAGGATCAGGCGGAAGCCATTTTCCTGCTGTTGTCGCGCCGGCTGTCGAAGACAACCGGCCACATCATTCCGGTCGATGGCGGGCTTCAGGATGGTTTTCTGAGGTGAGTTATGAGCAAGCGTTTTGAGATCGAAAGCGAATTCATCCAGCAGCAAAACACGAAGGGTGTGGGATTGCTCGAAACCGATTACGCGCACCTCGGCGAGAAGCTTCAGCGCAGCAACGTCAACATCGAGGATCTGACGGCTAAGGCTCAGAAGTTACGTATCGCTGTTCCGTCGTGGGGCGTTGGAACCGGTGGGACGCGTTTCGCTCGCTTCCCACAGGCGGGCGAGCCGCGAGACGTTTACGAGAAGCTCGAAGACTGCGCCACGGTTTTCAAACTGGTGCGGTCGACGCCGGCGGTGTCTTTGCACATTCCATGGGACAAGCCCGACGATGCCGCTGAGCTCCGCCGGTTTGCGCGCGAGCACGACCTCTACTTCGACGCGATGAACTCCAATACCTTTCAGGACCATCCTGGACAGGCACTCTCTTACAAATTTGGAAGCCTTACTCATCCGGATCCGGCCGTGCGCCGGCAGGCGGTCGAACACAACATCGAGTGCATCGAAATAGGTAAGGTTCTCGGCTCGAAGGCGTTGACTGTGTGGATTGCAGACGGCGGAAATTTCCCCGGACAAGTCCATCCCCGGCGGGCGCTGGAACGCTACCTCGAGAGCACGCACGCGATCTGCAAAGCCTTGCCCGCGGACTGGCGGATGTTTCTTGAGCACAAACTCTACGAGCCGGCGTTTTACTCGACCGTCATCAATGATTGGGGAACGAGTTATTACTGCGCCCGCGAACTCGGACCGAAAGTTTCCTGCCTGGTGGATTTGGGACATCACGCGCCGAACGTCAATATCGAGATGATCGTTGCCCGTTTGATCCAGTTAGGAAAGCTGGCCGGGTTCCATTTCAACGACAGCAAGTACGGCGATGACGACCTGGATGCCGGTTCCATCAAGCCGTTTCAGCTCTTTCTGATTTTCAACGAACTCGTTGACGCGGAGCTGTGCGCCGTTCCGCAATTCGATCCTGTGTACATGCTCGACCAGTCTCACAACATCACCGATCCATTGGAGTCGCTCATGGCGAGCGCCATCGAGGTGACTCGCGCCTATGTGCAGGCCCGTCTCGTCGACCGGCAGGCACTGACCGAAGCTCAGGAAAAGTGCGATCCGCTCCTTGCGCTGGCGACGCTCAAGCAGGCCTTCACGACTGACGTGTCACCCATCCTTGCCGTGGCAAGGCAGCGTTCCGGTGGCGCGATCGATCCGATGGAAACGTATCGCAACAGCGGATATCGCAAAGGCAAGGCTCGGGAGCGCCAGCGGGTTTCCTCGGAACAATTCAGCGGGATCGTTTGAGGAGCCATGAAAGAGCCGCTCTACGTTGCCGTCGATCTTGGTGCGGGAAGCGGGCGGGTGTTCGCCGCAGGATTGTCGGCGAACGAGTTGCTCCTCCACGAAGTGCGGCGCTTCCACTACCTGCCTGTCCGGCGCAACGGTCACCTCGGCTGGCATGCGGCAAAGATCATTTCTGAAATGAAAGCCGGACTGCGAGAGGCAAGCGAGTGGGCTCAGCGTAACCGGCGGACGATAGCCAGTATCGGCGTAGATGGTTGGGGCACGGATTACGGTTTCATCGATGCCGACGGCAGACTTTGCGAGGACCCGGTCTGTTACCGCGATAACCGGACGCAAAGCGCCATCACGCGTGTGTTCGAAGTCGTCCGCCGCGAAGAAATTTACGCCCGGACCGGTATTCAGTTTCTCGTGTTCAACACACTGTTTCAACTTGCCGCGCATCAGCAGAGCGGTATTCCTAAACACGCTGTACGGCTGTTGATGATTCCGGACCTCATGCACTTCGTTTTGACGGGAACGGCCGTAACCGAATACACGAATGCAACCACGACTCAAATGCTCAATGCCAAGAATGGCAAGTGGGATCGTCAGCTGCTTAAGACGCTCGGGTTGCCCTTGCATCTGCTGGCCGACATCATACCCGCTGGAACCGACCTCGGGCCGATTCGGCCCGTGCTGGGCCGGGAACTAGGACTCCAGGAGGCCCGAGTCGTCGCTCCCGCGACTCACGATACGGCAAGCGCTGTCGCGGGCGCGCCGCTGGAGGAGGGTTTTGCCTACATTTCATCGGGCACCTGGTCGCTCGTGGGCATCGAGCGCGACAGTGTGCTGATCAATTCGGAAATCGAGCGCCGCAACTTCACCAATGAGGGCGGGGCCTTTGGCACCATTCGTTTTCTCAAGAACGTGATGGGTTTGTGGATCCTCGAATCGTGTCGCAGGGAATGGCAACAACGCGACACGGACATCGATTACAACAGCATGCTGCGCCATCTTGCACTTTTGGATTATTCACCCGGTTTGATCTACCCGGACGATCCTCGTCTGTTGAACCCAACCAGCATGCTCGCTGCGATCACGGAGCAATTGAAGGAAAACCGGCAAAACGTGCCGGAAGATCCGTTCATCTTTACGAAGGTTATTCTGGATTCGCTCGCATTTCGCTATGCCTCGGTGCTGCGCTCCATCGAACAGCTGACGGGCCGGAAGATCGTTGGCATTCATATCGTTGGTGGCGGAGCACAGAACGACTATCTCAATCAGGTCACATCTACCGTAACCCGCTTACCGGTCCTCGCCGGGCCCGTGGAAGCCACGGCAATCGGCAACGTCATCGTGCAATCAATCCGCGACGGCCGCTTCAAATCGCTCGACGACGCGCGAGACCACGTCAGGAAAAACCTGAAGCTGAAAAAATTCGAACCGCGGCCGGCGGCGGTGTGGGAAGAGGCCGCGCACAATTACGCCGCGATCGAAGCACGTTACAACAATTAAGGAGAGCGCAACCCCAGCCTCACGGGCTGTGGCTCAACTCTCTTTGATTGAAAAGTCTCGTCACAAAGCCCGTCGCTGCGCTCCGGGTTCTGAGCGTTACGGCAAAAAACTGTCAGAACCCGGAGCGCAGCGACGGGCTTCGTGACGCTACACGGAGTTTATTCATACCTCCTGAAAGCCGGCGCCTGCAGCCTAGAACCGGACTTTCAGTGATGCCACCATAACGCGTTGCTGTCCGGTGGCGGGCAGACCCGTCTGACTCGTGACTTGGCCAAAGTTGGAGTTGGTCTGCGCACCCGTATTGTAGTTGTACGTCAGCGTCACGTTGGGATCACTAAGGTTTAACAGGTTAAACGCATTCAACATGTCCATCCGAAATTCCACCTTATAACCTTCCTTGAATACCGGGAAGGATTTGGAAACGGCCAGATCGACGTTCTTGAATATGGGTCCCCAAAAAAGCGTCGGCGGGGCGTTGCCAAAGCCGTACGTCGACAACGCGGGCAACGTAAAAGCGGGGTTCGTGCTTAATGCACCACCCGCATTGAACGGGTACCACAGCCGCGGATCGGTCGTCGCCGGGTAACCCGCAGCCGTGGGTGTTGTTCCTTCTGCCAGGAACAAGTTGCCGACCTGGTCGCATCGGAGCGGGATGGCGTTGGGAACACCGGCTTGTCCGTTGGGGTAACCTGCCGGAGCGTTTTGCACCTGGCAAGTAATTCCCAGGGGATTGCCCGAAAAGAGTTGCATCACGCTGTCGACGCGCCAACCCTCGAATACAGTCTTCGTCAGGCCACTATTCCCCAGGAAACGTATCACGCTGGGAAGTTGATAGGTGGTATTGACATTGACCGCGTGCTTCCTGTTGTTAACGTCCTTGGTCAGCCTATCGGGAATGTATTGGTTGTGATTGTAGGTGATAGTCTTTTGCCAGGTGTAGTTGCTGGCGAATGTCAGGCTGCTGCCGAACCGCTTGTTCAATTGGACCTGCAGCGAGTGGTAGTTGGAATTGCCCAGGGCCGTAAACTTGGTGATTTCTCCTATGCCCGCATATCCAGTCAACGAACGAACCAGATCGATGGGCAGAGTCTGGCTCGGTTGATTCGGATTGACGAACCGCGGATTGAGCGTGCCGAGCGGTAACCCCGCGCTGTTGACGCCCGATTGCACCGGCGACCATACCGTACCGGGCATGACCGGATTCAGGTTCTCCGCCAGCGCTTGCCGATGGTGTGCGTTGTTCCCCACGTAGGCCACATCAAGAACCATACCCTTGCCGATATCGCGCTGGATGCTGAGACTCCAGTTGTTGGTTGTCGGATTGGGCATTCTCTTGTCCCCGGCGTTGAATGCCTGCGGACCAAAGAAGGCGGTGGCGCTGGACAGTTGATCAAACGTGGTATTCAAAAAGAGCGGAGCCTGGAAGACGGGCGGCACTTTCATCGGACCAACGCCGGAGCCGTTAGAGGCGATGGCATCCACACTGTAAGAACGCTGGTAGAAGATACCGAAGGAGGCGCGAAGGGCGGTTTTCCCATCACCGAAAATATCCCAGGCCAGGCCCACCCGCGGCCCCACCTGCGGATGTTCCGTGTCGAAATACTTGCCTTCCGGGTAGAGGTCGATACCCGAGTACGGCGTACCGCTGTACGACGAAGGATCGAACAAGCCGACATACGCGCCAGGGTATTGCTTGCCGGTTACCGGATTGACGGCGTACGTATTTGCAACGGAGCAGCTTCCCGTGGCCGGCACGGCAACCCGGCACGCTGGAAAGAGGAGCTGGCCGGCCTTGGCGCTGCTGTATGAAGCGGGATTGAAGAAACCCAGCGTCGCGCCCTTCGATTCGATCTGCGGAATCACCTGTAAACGCATGCCGTAGGTCAGGGTCACCCTCCGCGTCGTTCTCCACGTATCCTGCGCAAACCACTCATACTGATTCCAGCGTGCATGGTTGATCTGCTTCACATTGTCTTGACCGTAGCCCTGAACAGTACCCAGAAGAAGATTCGAGAATGGATATCCGGTGTCGAGCGGGTTGCCAAGGTCGCTGCCGAAGTAGTAAGTGCCCTGAGTGTTGTAGACCGAGTAGACGCTCACATGACGCGTGCCTCGTTCCCAGTTGAAGCCGGCTTTGAGCTGGTGACTTCCCTTGACCCAGGTAACGTTGTCGCTCAGGTTCGCATTGTGATCGGTGCCGTCGAATGGCCAGCGGTTGTCGAATCCGAACGCAGGCGCCGTGCCGGTGACCGCATTTCCGGCGCTCTGGGTCTTGGCTCTGCCGAAATTGATGGTGGGAATCAGGTTCTGAAAGTTGCCGTTGAACACCTGGTTCAGACTGACGACTTTCCCGTTGGCGTCTTTGAAATTCGGAAGCGTACCGATGGCTGCAAAGGCCTCGGGGTCATCGGGCCGATTCTGTTGATGGACGTAATTCGAGCCGACAGTGAACTCGGTGATCAGGTTCGGCCGGAAGGTATGAACCAACCCAACCACGTAGCCGCGGCCCGGTTGTGGATTCGTATTCACGTACTGTCCCCAGTTCGTCCCTCCCAAGGTTTGGCCCGAGCCGACGCCGATGGAATTCTGAAGGCTTTGGAGCAGGCGGAGATACATGTTTGTCTTCGGACCGGCATTGAAATCGATGCGGAGCGTTCGAGTGGTTTGGGGCTGGCTTACCGGAAAAGTCATCCGCGTGTTGTAGCCGCGCAGTCCGGTTGGATCGATGACCAAAGGTGCGGTGAATCCGCCCGCGCTGGGCCGGCTCGCGTACGTTCCGAAAGCCGTGGTGACAGGGCCGACGCTGGGCAAAAGCCTCATCATCGCCAGGCCCGTGGGGCTGATCCGGTTGGCAGGTATGATGTTGTTCGGGAACTGCAGACCGGTCACCGGATCGATAATTTTGATCAATACGCCTTTGCTGTCGGTGGTCTGCGAAAAGTCTCCCGCCACTTCCGCGGCTGTGGGCATGGTGAAACTGTTGGTGTTTGCGCCGTGATTGACCTGATGTTCTTCCGCGTAGAAGAAAAACAGCTTGTTGCGTCCTTTGTTGAAATCCGTCCACGGAAGCAGGATCGGACCGCCAATGGTACCGCCGAAGTTGTGAAACCGGTATTGGGGTTTCGCAATACCATTTTTGTTATTGAAGAATGAATTGGAGTTCAGGACTTCGTTCCGGAGGTGTTCCGATAGAGTGCCATGGAACGCGTTCGTGCCGCTCTTCGTGGTGACCAGGATCTGACCGCCGGCGCGTGAACCGAATTCGGCGTTCAGCGAGTTGACCTGGACCTGCACTTCGTTGACGGAGTCCGGGCTGACCAGGAAGCGGCCGGTGTTGGCGTTGCTGCTGGGAGCGCCGCTATCCTGACTGATGATACCGTCCAGTTGCAGAACCAACTGGCCGGTTTGCCCGCCGTTGATCGACCCGCCGCCGACATTACTGGTGCTCTGAGATCCCGGTATGATTCGCGTCGCCGCCAGGAAGCTTCGGCTCGGCATTGGAATGCCTTCAATTGCGGACTGAGTCAGCGTCTGAATGCGATCCGCGGTGGTGGTTTGCACGCGAGCCTGCTCGGCCTCGACGCTCACCGTGTTACTCAACTCACCGAGTTCCAGCTTGATATCGTGCAGGTTCAAGCGCTCCTGCGCGCTGACATGGATGGCCTTCTGCTGATACGTCTTAAACCCCGGTAGCTCGACCGCGAGGCTGTAGTCTCCCGGCACGAGGCTCAAGAACACAAAGCCACCGGTCTCATCCGTGACGAACTCGCGAACCTGCTGGGTAAGATCGTTGGTCAATTGCACGGCGGCGCCGCCAATGACGGCGCTCTGAGGATCGGTTACTCGGCCCGAAATCTGTCCGCTCACCGTCTGAGCATTCGCCGTCTGCGTGGACACAAAACGGAGCAGCATCAGCACAAACAGGAATCGTCGAAGCGACATCTCGAATCCTCCTCCCATTTATGCGCGATTTGGGTGCTGGACTCGGCTCGTGGGGGTCGGCCTCCAATAATGCCGATGACCGATGCCTTTTACGCTAGTTCGTCACCATCGACGTTCGCGTTGATCGTCAAACATTGGCGCGGCACACCCTCGTTCTCGCGCATTACTTTTGTTGGGCGAACATTAAATTTGTCGGTTTTGAGAAACCAAGTGAGAGACAAGATCGGAGAGTCTTATTCCGTGATGCGGAATATGTGTGCTTAATCTTCAAGCCGTTAGGCTATTTACGACGCCGCCCGCTCGATCCGCACTATTCCGCGATGCGGAATGCAGGATCTCCTGAGTACATCTATTTAGAAATTGAATTTATCGATGTTGCTCTTGTTGATGATAAGTGGAGGTCCTAAAACGATTTCACTTCCACGAATCTCCATCGTGCCAAGCCTGCCCGCCAGCAAGGAGGTCGCACCTTCCTGGATCTTGTTTTGGATGAGCAGCCAGCTCGAGTACACCGTGAGGTAACCGAGATCCTGTGTGCTCCACAGCACCACGGTCTGCACCGTGCCGTCGTGAACGTAGGGCTTGCAAATACTCGGCAGCGACAGGCCGATCACGTTCACATCCCGCCGGCGTGCCTGTCGCACCGCCTCTGCGGCACCAGGGACGGCAGGCGCGGAGATCGCCATCACGAGTTTCATTTGCGGATAGACCTTCAGCAGTGTCTGCGTTTCGGCAAAAGCCTTATCGCGATCGTCGTCGCTCGGACGGATCGTAGCCAGTTTCAGGTCTGGATGCTTTTCGAGTCGTTTCTTGATAAATGCGATCCATTCATTTTGATTCGCGGCGCTAAGCGCACCGGTGATGATGGCGAACTCGCCTTTGCCGTTCAACAGCCGGGCGGCCTCGTCTGTGAGTGTGTTCGCGATGCCTTCAGCGGTCGCCTGATTGGCAAAGAACTCCCGCGCGTTCGGTTCGGCGTCGGCGTCCCAGGTCAGAACGTGAATACCGCGTTCCCGAGCCTTGCGCAGAACTGTCGAGATGCCGGCCTTGTTCTCAACCGCCACCGCGATTGCGTCAACGCGACGCGTGATCCAGTTTTCGACAAGTTCGTTTTGCTTCGCGGCGTCTAGACTTGCGGGCCCGTCCCAAATAAGTTCGATGCCGAGCTCCCTTGCTGCTTCCTCAGCTCCGGCGCGCGCGCTGACGAAATAGGGATCGCCTTTCGCCTTCGGCATCACCGCAATTACCGGACGCCGGGCAGCGTTAGGCGAATCGGCCACTGCGCCGGAGACGGCGATCTTCGGCACAAGCGATTTCACGAGCCACACATTCGTGGCAGATACAACGGCAGCGGCCAGCAGGACTGTGCCGCATAGAACCGCGACTTGACTGTTTTTCACGTCTGGAATCTCCTCGACGATCGACCGGCTTCGAGTTCCGAAGCGGTCGATGCTGATAACCAGCACCAGCAGGACGCCGGTTAACACACCTGTCAGCTCCGAAGGTAGAGCGGCCAGGTGCAATCCATTCTGCAAAATCGACAACGAGAAAAGGCCGAACAGCGTTCCCCACAGCGATCCGCGGCCGCCGAATACGGACGTTCCTCCAAGAACAACCGCGGTGATGGCGTCGAGCTCGTAACCTGTGCCGGTGTCGGCTCGCGCTTGCCCCAGATGAGCGACATAAATGACGGCCGCGAGACTCGACATTACGCCGGATAGAAAATAAACGAGAGCGATACGGCGAGATACAGAAATGCCGGCATAACGCGCACCTTCGGAGTTAAATCCTATCGTGTAGAACGCGCGGCCCAGAACCGATCGGTGAACAAGAACGAAATAAGCGATGAACACCAGGACGAAGACCGGGACTTGCGCCGGTATGAATCCCCAGATGTATCCCTGGCCGAGGTATAGAAGAGACTCGGGAAAACCGCTGTAGTTCACGGCCGCGTGAGTGACGCCTTCCGCAACACCACGGAACAACGAGTACGTTCCCAGCGTCACGATCAGCGGCGGAAGCTTCAGTTTCGAAATGAGGATGGCGTTGAGGCCACCACCCGCGCAGCCTGCCAGCAGCGCAACAAGCGCCGCGACCGGAAGCGGAAGGCGCCAGTCCTGCCACGCCGATCCAAAAGCGATCGCGGATAAACCCATCATCGAGCCGACGGACAAGTCGATACCACCGGAAATGAGAACGGGTGTGAGCGCGATCGCCAGCAGACCAAGCTCGACACTGAACCGGACGATCTCGATGAAATTACCGGCGCTGAAAAAATTCTGGGCGATCGCGGAGAATATAGCGACCTCCACGACAAGAGCGACGACCATGATCGCCCATCTATGCCTGGCTTGCGGCGACACTCGACTCATGTCTCTCTGAACGCCGGCGGACCGCTTCGACAACGACGGCCGCCAAAATAATTCCACCCTGCAACGCTCTCTCCCAGTACGCACTGACACCAAGAAAAGTGAGGGCCGGCCCGATCGCTCCGAGTAATGTCACGCCAAGAACCGTTCCCCACATACTTCCCGCGCCACCAGTGATGGCGGTGCCGCCGATCACCACGGCGGCGATAACCTTCATCTCCAGACCCAGTCCCGTATTGCTTGGGATCTGATTAAAGCGCACAGCGTTGAATACGGCAGCGAGACCGGTTGACGCGCCGCTAATGATGAATACGGAAAACGTCACGAAGGCGGTGTGAATGCCGGTCAGGCGGGCGGCTTCCTCATTCGACCCGGTCGCATAAACGGCTCGTCCGGCGGCGAGATTGCGCAGGCCCCAGGCGGACGAAATGATCAGTAACGCGGCAACGCCGAGGCTCGCGAATGGATACGCCGCCTGCGATAGACCGAACCATTGAAAATCCACCGGCAGATCCTGAACCCACGCGCCCTGTGTGTACCAGCGAAGAGCCGCACGCCAGGCCGCCATGGCCGCCAATGTGACAACGATCGATGGAATTCGAACATACGCGACGAGACTTCCGTTTATCGCACCGAGAGCCGCGCCGATAACACACGACACGATGGCGGCCATCGCCGCCGGCAAACCCAATTTCGCCAGCAGACCCGCAGCAACGCTGCAGATCGCAAACACCGATCCGACCGAAACATCGATCTGGCCGGTAAGAATCACGAGAGTCGTTCCAGCGGCAACTATGAGGACGGGCAGGTTCGCCAGAAAGAGGTCGCTGAGGTTTTCCGAAGCAAAGTAACCAGGCGCAACGATCGCCAGAACGATTGCCAGGGCGGCAATCGCGATGATGACGGACACTTCGTGACTAGAGCGCAAGCGCGAGAACGTTGGACTGCGTCGCTTCATTTCGTGAAAGAACTCCTGCGATGGTTCCGTGCCGCATCACGGCGATGCGATCGCTCATGCCGAGGATCTCGGGCAGTTCTGAAGAAATCATGACGATCGCCATGCCTTGTTCGGCCAGGTCCATCATCAACCCGTGAATTTCCGATTTCGAGCCGACATCGACGCCTTGAGTCGGCTCGTCCAGAATGAGAACCGACGGGTGTGTAAATAGCCATCGCGCCAGCGCAGTCTTTTGCTGATTGCCGCCGGATAAGGTTCCTGCCTCAGCATCGACGGATTCCGCTTTGATTCTCAACCGTCCTACGTATCCATCCGCCGCTTGACGTTCGGCCGCGCGGTCGATCAAGCCTAAATGTGAGACCTCCCTCAAATTCGCCAGACTGCTGTTCGTGGCGATCGACATTTCGAGTACCACACCGTGGTGGCGGCGATCTTCGGGAAGGTAACCGATTCCGAGAGTGATAGCGCGCGCCGGCGACTCGATACGGACCGGTTGGCCTCGCAGCACAATCTCGCCGCGATCGGCAGGCGTGAGCCCGAACAAAGTTTCCGCCAACTCGGTACGCCCGGAACCGACAAGACCGGCTATCCCAAGAATCTCGCCTCGGCGGACGGTAAGCGAAATATCGTGCAGTCCTCGCGACTCATTTCCGACATTGCTCAGTTCGAGAACGACATCTCCGATCGGAACGTCACGTTTGGGAAATACGGTCGAAAGTTCTCGCCCCACCATCATGCGGATGAGGCCGGAGCGATCGACCTGGTTCGCCGGAACGGTAGCAATGCGTTCGCCATCTCGCAGGATGGTGATTCTGTCTGCAAGGGCAGAAATTTCCTCGAGCCTGTGCGAAATGTAAATGATGCCCACCCCGCGGCTTCGCAATTTAGCGATGACACCGAACAGCGTCTCCACTTCGCGTTCGGCGAGGGCGGCGGTCGGTTCATCCATAATCAGAATCTTCGCTTCGGCGCCGATCGCTTTCGCGATTTCGACCAGCTGCTGTTCGGGCATGCTCAGACTCGACGCGAGCCGCTCCGGAGCGAGGTTTCCGCCGGCGCGTTCGATCAACTCAACCGCGTGTCGATTGCGTTCCTTCCAATTCACCGTTCGCCAGACTTTTCCCTCTTCCAGGAACAGAGCAATGTTTTCGGCAACAGTCAGGTGATGAAACAGCGACGGCTGTTGATAGATCGCGGCGATTCCCAGCGAACGCGCGATTGCGGGATCACCAGTCGCGACCGTGTGGCCGGCAACCGACAGAGTTCCCGAATCGGCCCGAACTGCGCCGGTCATGATTTTGATCAGCGTGCTCTTGCCGGCGCCATTTTCGCCGATCAACGCGTGGACCTCTCCAGGCCTGAGATCAAAATCCACTCCCTTTAGCGCGTGGACTCCAGCGAATGATTTATGAATTGATTTTGCTTCGAGCAGCATCAGCGGCGAGACTCCTGTCGCCTCTGCTGTGTAGCGTCACGAAGCCCATCGCTGCGCTCCGGGTTCTGTAGGTTACGGCGAAAATTGACAGAACCCGGAGCGCGGCGACGGGCTTTGTGACGTAACGTCTCGAGTTTCACGACGGCCATTCCAATGTTTCCGGAATCGTGTCGCTGCGCCACGCCGCGGCAAAGTACTCCACGGTGATGCGGGTCTTCGCCGGCAACCACCGATAAGCAGGTACGCCGAACAGCTGTCTTCGATCGATCATTTCCCGGCGTGACTCCGGCATCGGTGAAACGCCAAATTCCATTCCTCGCGTTAACGTCACTCCATTCCATGGACTATTCGTGCGGCTGTGGTTTTCCTCCCAGATTCCCAGCCACGGAAAGTCGGCGCGCTTCCACACGTAGCCGAAGGCGAGCCGATGGGCCGGAGAAAACGCGACGAAAAACGCGTGGACCTGCTTCGGGTTCATCAGGTGAGTCGTGAATGCACTCGAAACCGGTTCACCATTGAAGGCCTGCAGATCTGCGACACCGCCTGCCGACACCGGCGCTATCGGCCAATCGAATTCCGCTCCGGTTTTCAGGTATGCCGCAGTTCCAAACTCACTCTCGAATACCTTGGAGCGCGTCGCCGAAATTCGAAATTGCGTGATCCCGCGTTCCAGAAATGGCGGACCGAGCGTGACATGCTGCGTCCACGCGATAGGGCGATCGGTCGATGACAGGTTCTCGACCGTCTCGACAATTCGCACCCGCCGCTCGATGAGTGTCACGAGACGTTCGCAGCGAAGCTGAGCCAGCGGCAGGTTCGTTCTGCACATCAACTGATGCCGCTCCGCGGAAATCTCGTACCGATTAACCGATGCTTCACCGTGTGCGGTGATCCCCGCCGCGGCCTCCTCTGCGGATGGTCCGCCAAACAGATCCAGACAGAGATTGTGTCCCATGATACCGGCCAGTAATTTGGCGTCGGAACCGCTGCCGTATTCCGGATGTTTGAGGGCAACGTACGAAGAGGGTTCGATCGAGGGCCATGGAGGAATCCACAGAGGATTGATGCCCGAGTCTTTGTCCATAATCTCGGCGATGTGGCCGCCTTCTTCGAGCACCGTAACCCGCATCGCGGCGTTCTCGATGATTCGAGCACGCCGCCCGTGAAACGAATTAGCGATCATGATTTCTGAACCGGCGCTATTCACTCACATCAACGGAAAGGGCGCTACCAGAAAGATCGATCCGGTGGGATATTCCGCATTGCGGAACACAAAACGGCGTATTCAGCCTGCTTAGCAAGGTGTAAACCACTCATAGTTAAGATCGTCCATTCCGCGCTTTGGAATTTATCGAAATCCAAACTTTCCTCTTTGCCTTGCGCGCGGGCGGTCCTATTGTTCGCGTGAGCAAGTCCCTCTATGACTCGTTTACTTGTTCTGTTCTTGAGCATCACGAGTTTCACGGTCGCACAGAGCACTCAAGGTACGTCTGAACTCGAGCGGAGATTATCTGCGTACGAACGTTTGTTCCGGGATTGGGCGGGATTGAATCGGTACGGCAGCGACAACAGCGAGATTCCGCCTCCGCAGCCGAATGAAAATCGTGTCGTCTTTCTGGGCGCCCAGATCACCGAGAACTGGGGCCGCGGCTCTTCAAAGTTTTTTCCCGGAAAGCCTTACTTCAATCGAGGCATCGCGGATCAGAGCACCGCGCAGATGCTGGTTCGATTCCGTCAGGATGTGATCGAACTGAAACCACGTGTCGTGGTAATCGAAGGAGGCACGAACGATCTGACGGGAATGCTCGGTCCCGGCACAGAGGGGACGATTCAGGAAAACATTCGATCGATGGTAGAGCTTGCGAAGTTTAACGGGGTCAGGGTTGTACTCGCATCCGTCACGCCTGTCTGCGATTGCATTACCGCAGTGCAGACGGCATTGCGTCCGCAGGGGAAGATCATCGGACTGAACGGGTGGTTACGGGATTACGCTTCGGAATCAGGTGCCGTGTATCTGAATTATTACGGTGCGCTCGTCAATGGACGCGACTTCAAACGCGAGTTCACGATCGATGGCCTGCTTCCGAACGACGCCGGCTACGAAATCATGGCGGCGCTCGCCGAGAAGGCGATCGGCGAAGCGATCGCAAAGAAGTAGCGAAGGAGATCGGGTATGCGAACAGTGCGTGTTCTGTTGGCGGTGCTGCTTGCCCTCACAGTTACGAGCGTCCGTGACGCGCGCGGCCAAAGAGGCGGTGGCAACTGGTCCACCACCGGGAACGATGCGCAGCGGACGGCCTGGAACAAAACCGATGCGAAGGTGTCTGCCAGCACTTTTGAGCATTCGGGTTTCAGGTTTCTGTGGAAGCTGAAACTCGATAATCAGCCGAAACAGCTCAACTCACTGACGCAGCCCCTGCTCCTGACGAATATCATTTCATATAAGGGTTTCAAGGCGCTCGCATTCGTCGGAGGCAGCTCCGATATCATGTACGCAATCGACTACGACCTGTCGAAAATGTTTTGGACGCGGCGTCTGGATTCGGCGTCCACAACGGCAAGTTCTCTGAATTGCCCCGGCGGCTTAACGGCGGTGACCCGTTCCGTCCCGTTTGCGGCTCCCGCAGCGGACGGCGGTCGCGGCCGGGGTGGTGCGCCACCCGCCGGCGCGCCGGCCGGTCCTCCTCCAGGCGGTCCTCCTCCAGGTGGTCCTCCCCCAGGTGGTCGCGGTGGACGTGGTGGTGGCGGTGGCGGTGGAAACAATGCGCCGATCGCCAACGCCATCTATGCGGTGTCCGGCAGCGGTTCGATCTACACACTGAATCCACAAACCGGTGAAGACATCACACCTCCGGTGAGACTCCTCCCGGCCAATGCGAAAGTTGTCGGCTCAATTTTCGTGGACAGCGTTTTCTATGCCACAACCACCGACAACTGCGGCGGCGCCGCAAATGGCGCGTGGGCTGTGGATCTCGCCAGTCCAACAAAGACCATCACGACCTGGCAGAGTGATGCGGCTGTCGTCGGAAGTGCGGGCCCGGCCTTCGGCACAGACGGAACGATCTATCTCGCGACGGGCGAAGGTTCCGGACCATCGGCCAACGCGATTGTGGCGCTCGAGCCCAGGACTCTGAAAGTTAAGGAGACATTTTCGGCGGCGACGCCGTTCACATCGTCTCCGATCACCTTTCAGTTCAGGGGCAAAGAACTGATCGTTGCCGCCAACAAAGATGGCCGGCTCTATGTGCTCGACGGCAAGATGCTCGGCGGCGCCGATCACCGGACACCACTTGCAAAATCGCCGGAGTACGCGGCGGGAGTGGGGGAATCTGCAACAGGAAGTCTTGCTACCTGGGAGGATTCAAACGGAACTCGCTGGGTTTTGGCGCCGGCAAACAACTCGATCGTAGCCTTCAAGGTTGTCGATTCAGACGGTAGTGTGGCGTTGCAGCAGGATTGGACATCGCGTGAATTGATGTCGCCGCTCGCGCCGATGATCTTGAATAATGTTGTTTTCGTTGCGTCTAGCGGCGAATACAAGACGACGGACCGCCAGATGCCGGCGTCCCAGCGTGCGCAGCGCTCTCAACGAGCTGTGTTATATGCGCTGGATGCCTCTACCGGTCGTGAACTGTGGAACAGCGGTACGACGATGACCTCGTTTGCACGTGGTACGGGACCTTCCGGCGGCGACAGCCAGGTATATGTTTCCACCTACGACGGCATACTCTACGCGTTCGGTGTTCCACTGGAGCACTAGGAGGAATATTTCATGAGGAAGATTTCAGCGATGACTCTCCTGATCAGTGCCGCAGTGGCCGCGCTTTGGGCCGGAGCCCGGCTCAACGCCGCACAGAGAACCGCCGGCGCAGCGTCGCAACTGGTCGATTGGTTAACTGATGGTGGCGACGCCGAGCGAACCGGTTGGGCGAAGAACGAAAAGATTCTGACGAAAGACAACGTCCGTAATTTGAAACTTCAATGGAAGCTCGGAACCGAAAATGGCCCGCGCGCGCTGCATTCGTTGATGCCGGCCATCGTCGTCGGACAACTCGCGACGCCGGCAGGCACGAAGGAAGTCGCAATCGTTGCCGGGATTTCGGACAACCTTTACGCGGTCGATGCCGCCACCGGTGTCATGCTCTGGCAGCGCAACTGGACATATCCTGGACAAATCCTGCCAAATTCCGATCCTCGGCGTTTGGGCTTTCTTCGTCCGGGTGGCAGCAGCGACACGCCCGCAGTCGGTCCGCCCGACTCGCAGGGCCGGCGGCCGGTTTACTTCGTGACCGGCGACGGCATGCTGAATATCCTGAACGCGGCGGACGGTAAGGATCTCCAGCCGCCATACATGTTTCATACCGGCAAAGGCTGGTCGCTGAATCTGGTCGGCAACGTTCTGTGGCTGTCGAGCACGTATGCCGGTATTTCCGTCGCCGCTGTAAAAACAGACGACCCGACAAACAAGGTAATGACGTTCAACGCGGCCAGCGGCGGCAGTTGGGGCCGGCGCGGGGTTGCTGTCGACTCCACGGGGACAGCGTGGTTCACGACCGGAGATGGAGTCTACGATCTCACCTCCGATCCGCCGAGATACGGCAACAGCATTGTCGGCGTACACATCGTTGGTGATGAACTGAAGCTGAAAGATTACTTCACACCATCCAACTGGGAATGGCTGCGCAAACGCGACCTCGATCCCAACAACACACCAACTCTTTTCACTTATAAAGGTCGCGAACTAATGGCGGCGTCCGGCAAGGAATGCCGGATGTATTTGCTCGATCCGAAATCGGCCGGTGGGCCGAACCATCAAACGCCCATGTACAAAACGCCATTGTTCTGTAATGAAGAAGTGGACTTCCAGGACGCGGGCAGTTGGGGCGCCCTCTCAACCTGGGAAGACTCGAAGGGCACCCGCTGGGTCCTTGCGCCGTTTTGGGGCCCGGCGCATTCGCAGATGAAATTTCCCATTACGAACACTCCGCTTACTAAAGAAGGCGGCGTCGCGGCATTCAAGGTCGAGGAGGCCGGCGGCAAACTGCAATTGACACCGGCATGGGTTTCGCGCGATATGCACCGCGGCGAGCCCGTGGTCATCGTGAACGGCGTCGTGTTCGCTTACGGCAGCGGCGAAGAAACGAAGCAGGCCTGGCCGGACATGGGACTGCAATTCGATTCCTCCATCCGCGCGGCCAAGGGAACCCATGCCACGATCTACGCGCTCGATGCCCAAACCGGCAAAGAATTGTGGTCCAGCGGCGATCAGATTCATCAGTGGAATCACTTCTCCGGAATCAGCGTCGTCAATGGTCGTGTTTATCTTGGAACCTACGACGGAACGATTTATTGTTTCGGTGTAAATAATCCAAGATCGAACTAAAGCTGCGGGCAAATACCCTGCGCCTATCGGCGCACGCGCCGGTTGAAGCCGGCGCCTACAACGTGCGGTTGTATCGTCCAGCCTCCGCGCGGATGCACGGTGCGGATGTAGGCGCCGGCTTCAGCCGGCGCGTGCGCGCAGGGTATTTGACGAAAATCCTGGGGTTCCATGTTGCTCTACGTCTCAATCATTCTGCTGCTCCTTCAGGCTCAGACCGGCGCGGATTGGCCGATGTACCGCCGCGATTACGCCGGAACGGGATACTCCCCTCTATCGCAGATCGATACCCGGAATGTTGGAACTCTGACCCAGGCCTGGACATTTAGCCTGCAAAGCAGCGCGGCGGCGCCAGCCGGCGGCGGGCGCGGTGGCGGCGGCGTCAACTCCGAAGCCACACCGATTGTCATCGGTGGCGTGCTGTTTCTTCCGACTGCAAATCGCATCGTCGCGCTCGATTCGGAAACAGGAAAGGAGATTTGGAGCTATGCGGTGATGGGCGGCGCACCGTCACGACGGGGTGTTGCGTATTGGCCGGGACAAGGAACAGACGCGGCGCGAATCTTTTTTACGGCGGGCCGTCGCTTGATTGCGCTCGATGCGAAGACCGGCGTCGCTGTGACCGCTTTCGGCAAAAACGGCGAAGTGGATCTCGAGACTCCGTACAACTCCGTCCCCGGAGTTTTCAAAAACGTCATCGTTGTCGGCGCGAACACACCACAGGGAAGTGTCGGCGGAATCGGCAATCCGCGCGCCTACGATGCGCGAACCGGCGCGAAACTTTGGGAATTCAGTTCTGTGCCGCAGCCCGGAACCATCGGCCACGACACCTGGGAAGGTGACAGTTGGAAGGGCCGCCTCGGAGTGAACGCCTGGCCGTTTTATTTCACGCTCGACGAGCAGCGCGAACTTCTCTACTTGCCTTTGGCCTCACCGATCGGCGGTGCATACGGAGGAGATCGGAAAGGCGCGAACCTGTTCGGTAATTCTGTCGTCGCTGTCGATATCCAAACGGGCAAATACCGTTGGCACTTTCAGACGCTTCATCATGATATTTGGGATGCGGATCCGCCCGCCCCGCCGGGATTGTTCGATATCGTGAGCAGCGGACGCACCATTCCCGCTCTCGCCGTGACCACCAAGTCCGGATACATGTACATTCTGAATCGTGAAAACGGCCAGCCGGTTTTTGGTGTCGAGGAGCGGCCGATGCCGAAAAGTGATGTTCCCGGCGAGATGGCGTCTCCGACGCAGCCGATTCCGGTGAAGCCTCCGGCGCTGGCACGCACCGGATACAAGCCGGAGGATTTGGTTTCAGCGGCGGACACAACGGCAGAACATGCGAAGGCTTGCCAGGAGTTGATCGATCGTATCGGCGGCGTCCAGAACTCGGGACCGTTCACTCCGTGGGGATATCGCGCCGAAGGAACATCATTACCGAGCACGCTGGTTTTTCCCGGCGGTCTCGGCGGCGCGAACTGGGGCGGTACCGCATTCGATCCGGCTTCGCGATTCGTCTTCGTGGCTACTCAGGATGTCGGTGCACTGGGATCGATCGAAAAAGCGCGTGCCGGTTCACCTTTCCCTTATGACAAGACCACTCCAGGCCGAGCCACGTTCGATGTCCGCATGGGTGATGAGAACTGGCCTTGTCAAAAACCGCCGTGGGGGCGATTGACGGCAATCAGCACGACGACCGGCGAGGTCGCCTGGCGGATTCCGCTCGGCATCACCGAAAAACTTCCAGAAGGAAAGCAGAACACGGGCCGCCCCGTTCTGGCCGGTCCCATCATCACGGCGGGTGGCGTGTTGTTTATCGCAACCACGGACGAAAACCGCTTCCGCCCCCTCGATGCCCCTAAAGGCAAGCACATTGGGGAAACCAAACTTGCGCCACGTGGAAACGCCGATCCGATCACCTATCGCGGCAGGAACGGTAAGCAATATGTTGCCGTCGTTGCCACCGACACGCTCGTCGTCTTCACCCTGCCCTGAATTCCCTCAGTGGCGCGCGGCAGTATGACCAATGCGCAGATCTCCCAAGACAGGCTGCATCCTTGGTCGGCGTAACATTGAGGAAAACATGGCAGGTCCGCAGCTTACTAAAGATGTTGGGCGTACTCAGGCGGCCACCCCCGTCGCAGTCGACCCGCAGCTCTTGGCTCAGTGCAGAGGTGAATGATGATTAGAGCATTTCTCAGTTTTGTCGAAGAGGACCTCAACGTTGTTAATCTGTTCCGGGGGCAGGCCAAGAACGAGAACTCCGATTTGGAGTTTGCCGATTACTCAATCAAGGAGCCGTTCGACAGCCGGAACGCTGACTACATTGCCAGAGGAATCACTGACCAGCTTAGGCTGTCCAAACTCACGGTGTGCCTATATGGCCCGACTACCTACACGAGTAAGTGGGTGGACTGGGAGCTTCGCAAGACCGTGGAGCTGGGGAAGCCGATCATGGGAGTCTGCTTGTACGGCGATGGGCGGGTCCGTAACTATCCGGCCGCGTTAGAGAACCGGTCACGGGTCGGTTGGAACATACAGGACATCGTCCGCACGATGCGGCAGCTTGCCCACTGACGACAATACCGCTGGAGTAACGAATGGACGAAGATGCTCTCAAGAAGTATCTCGCGGAGGACTTCGCGAAGGCGCGAACGTTCTATGACAACCGAGCCTGCTGCGCCAAACGGGTGTACCGCATCGTTTCCATCTACTTGCTCGCTGCGTCCGCCAGCCTCACACCACTCGTTGCGTTGGCTCCCGACGAGCATGTTTGGCGGATTGTGGCATCTGTGCTTTCTGCCACCCTTGCAATAGCCACAGGTCTCTTGGCACACTTGAAGTCGCACGAGAACTGGTTGTCCTACCGTGCGTCTTGGGATGCTCTAGAACGAGAACGGCGGTTCTTCGAAACCGGCACAGCTCATTACAGCTCAGCGACGGACAAGGGTAGCGCTCTTCGTGGAGAGAGTTGAGGCAATCCTGACTAATGAAGGTGCCGACTTCGTTTCCCGACACTCGGGTGAGGAAAAGAAGGGCGACAACTCAAGCGGCCCACGGGAGGCGTAGGACGTTGGATGCTGATTCCTGTCTTTGTGTCGATGCCAAATACTCTCAGCAAAAAGCAGAGCGAAGCTCAGCAAGTCGTGCTTGGTGAGCTTGGCCACCATGGAATCGAGGCACGCACGCTCGGTCGAACAGACTATCCCACAAGCTTCCCGCTGCGCGAAGTTCTGACACTGGCGAAGCACTGCTCGGGAGGGGTAATCCTTGGCTTCTCGCAGTTCGAAGCGACCGCGGGAGCGTGGAAGAGGGGCACGCCTTTCAAAAGCGGCATCGGCCGAAACAAGACGGCTCAGTTTCCTACTCCTTGGAATCAACTTGAGGCGGGAATACTATTCGCGCTGAATGTGCCCTTGCTCGTCTTTCGAGAGGCCGGAATCTCCGGCGGCGTGTTTGACAATGGTGTTACTGACCTGTTCGTGCATCCGATGCCAAGACCAGACGCCGAATACAACGAGAAGAAAGCGCTTCGCGCCGTCTTCCAAAAGTGGACCGCGCAGGTGCGGGCCCACTACTACGAAGACGCGCGACATGAGTCCGTTCGATAAGCGACGGGTCAGAAGAAGTGAGCGCTGCCGCCCAACAAAACGTTGCAGCCGTCAATCCGCGCGCAAGGAGATCACGCGTTCCAAGTGTGGCTCGCGCGGCTTGCGGCTGAACGTGTTGAGCCGTTAGGCAGTTGTTCCAAACCCCGGAAGGGCCTATCCTGACGGTGTGCCGGAAGTGTCCAGGTTCTTCGGGATCGTCATCGGCGTGTTCTACCGAGAACACGGTCGACCGCATTTCCACGCGGTGTACGCTGAATTCGAGGCGGTCATTGATATTGAAACCGGCGAAGTCATTTCAGGCGAGTTACCGAGACGGGCGCTGAACCTTGTATCCGAATGGCGAAGCGAGCATGTAGCGGAATTGCAAGAAGACTGGGAATTGGCGCGTCAGCATCAATCCCTTAAGAAGATTCCGCCTCTGGAGTAGAAGGCAATGAAATATCACGTCACAGCAGCCGAACACGTTTCTGGCTTTGTAATCCGGCTGAAGTTTCGCGACGGCACCAGTGGTGAGATTGATTTGTCCGCTGAACTGACCGGACCTATTTTTGAACCATTGCGCGATCTGGAAGTTTTTAAACGGTTCAGTATTCATCCTGAGTTTCACACACTGACGTGGCCAAATGGTGCGGATTTCGCTCCTGAGTATCTTTACGCAAACCTGAAAGTCACTGCCTAACACGGCAATGGAGCCGCCAATCGGCGCGCGTTGGTTATCGTCGAATGTATAAATTCGCCTCGCGCCGCTTGCGGCTCATCGCCAAGCCGTTCTGTGAAAGGGGATGTCAAGAGAAACATTTCCCCACCGACGGGCCGCC
>CAZPBY010000019.1:0-101148 GCA_964584785.1 uncultured Solibacteraceae bacterium | reverse complement strand
GAAATATATCACCCGTGCAGTCACCACATCGCCTCGGACTTTGACGTTACCCTGTCGTCCCGATACCGGCTCGCCATTCCTTCAATCGGATTTGCTAAGATAAGCGGTTGCGCATCGGTGCAACGGTGTGGTTGAATCCCATGTCTTTGTGGGCTTCGAACGCTGTTCCTCCCCGAGTATTAAATAGTGGCAGAAGAAAAAGAGAATCCGCAGGAAAAGCAGCCTGAAAAACCCGCGGAGCAGGCGTCTCAACCGCCCGCTCCGCCGAAACCGCCATCGCCGCCTGCAACACCGCCGGCACCGGGAGAACCGAAGGCCGCAGCGCCGAAACCACCGCCTCCAGCACCTCCGCCCAAGCCCGCTGGCGCAGCGCCGGCGGCACCGCCGAAGCCGAAAGGTCCGGTTCCGGAGCCCTGGACGTCGCCGCTGGTCGAGGCGTTGAAAACGAAGTTCGGCGACCAGATCGTGAAGTCCTACAGCTTCATCGGCCAGAACCAGATTCAGATCAAAAAAGACCGGTTGGCCGAGATCATGACGTTCCTCCGTGACAACGACATCATGCGCTTCAGCTACCTCGCCGATGAAACGGCCGTCCACTGGCCAAAGGAAGAGGAATTCGAACTCGTCTACATCCTGTATTCGTTCGACAAAAATGAGTACCTGCGCGTGAAATGCCGGATCAAAGAATTTGAATCGGTGGAAAGTGTGGTTCCCGTATGGGGCACGGCTGACTGGCTGGAGCGCGAGGCGTACGATATGTTCGGCATCCGGTACGCGAATCATCCGAACCTCACGCGCATCCTGCTTCCCGAAGACTGGACCGGCTTTCCCTTGCGCAAGGACTACAACCTCAGGTTGCAGGACGTGGAGTGGGTGCGGAAACATCTCGGAATTGATTCCGGTCAGAAATACTACGTCGGTGAGGCACGGGCGGAAGAAGGAGACTACGTAACGCCGCAGGATTAATTATGTCGACGACGAACGAGCACACGTTATTTGATGCGAGTGAAATAACCGTCAGCATGGGACCTCAGCACCCGTCGACGCACGGTGTGCTGCAGGTAAAGCTGAAACTTGACGGCGAACGCGTGATCGACGCGCAATGCGTCATCGGGTACCTGCATCGTGGCGTGGAGAAGCTGGGCGAACACCAGACATGGGGCCAGTTCGTTCCGACGCTCGACCGCATGGATTACATCGCTGCTGTTTCCAATTGTCTTGGTTACTGCGAAACGGTCGAAAAGCTTCTCGGCATCGCCGCTCCGCCCCGCGCGCAATACATCCGTACGATCATGACGGAGCTCAATCGCATATCGAGTCACTTGCTTTGGCTCGGCACTCACGCACTCGATATCGGTGCGATGACGGTCTTTCTTTATGCCTTCCGCGAACGCGAAGAGATTCTGAAGATTTTTGAAAACTACTGTGGCGCGCGGCTCACGACGCATATGTTCCGCATCGGCGGCACGCAGTACGAGCTTTATGACGGATTTCAGGAGCAGGTGAAGACGTTCATCGCCGGCTTCCCGAAAAAAGTGGACGAGTACGAAACGCTGCTCACGGAAAACCGCATCTGGATCGGCCGGACTCGCGGTGTCGGCGTGATTTCGGCGAAGGCGGCCATCGATATCGGCCTGACGGGCCCGTCGCTGCGCGGTTCAGGAGTTCAGTGGGATTTGAGGAAAGCGAAGCCCTATGCGGCGTACGCCGATTTCGAATTCGATATCCCGGTTGGTGAGCATGGCGACACCTACGACCGGTACATGGTGCGGATGGAGGAACTGCGTCAGAGCTGCAGGATTATCAGTCAGGCGATCGACAAAATTCCGGACGGACCTTTGATGGCCAAGCTGACGAAGATCATCAAGCCGCCGGTGGGCGACGTCTATCACTCGATCGAGGCGCCGAAAGGTGAGTTGGGATACTACCTGGTCAGCGACGGCGCGACGCAGGCTTATCGAGCTCGCGTGAGACCGCCGTCTTTCGTGAATCTTCAGGCGCTCCGCCAGATGGTTCTTGGAGCGATGGTCGCGGATGTGGTCGCCGTCATCGGAACGCTGGACATAGTGCTGGGTGAAATAGATCGATAAGCGGAGCGAATGTGGAGCCCGAGAGGGCGAAACGAATAAATAATGAGTTTGGAGCTTCTTTACACTTACATCGTTGTCCCGTTGCTGAAGATCATCATTGTCTTTCTCGCCCTTTCGGGGGTGATCGCCTACCTCACGTTGCTCGAACGCAAGGTCATCGCTTTCATGCAGGTCCGACTCGGCCCGATGCGTGTCGGTCCGTACGGCTTGCTACAGCCCATCGCGGACGGCGTGAAGCTGATGCTGAAAGAAGACATCGTTCCTCGTGCGGCGGATCGCTGGGTATTTACGCTGGCTCCAGTCATTACGCTGATACCGGCTTTTATCGTGTTCTCCGTTATTCCGTTTGGTCCCAGCAAAGCGATTCACATTCCGAGTCTTTCAACTGTTCCGGTGATTCGCTCGATTCCCATCATTAATAGGTTGCCAGAGATAACGACGGGCGCATACATCACCGATCTGAACATCGGCGTCCTTTATGTTTTGTCGGTTTCGTCGATCGGCATTCTCGGGATCATCCTTGGCGGATGGGCGTCGAACAGCAAATATCCGTTGCTCGGCGCGCTACGCTCCGCGGCACAGATGGTCAGTTATGAAGTGGCGCTCGGTTTTTCGATCATGGGCGTGCTGATGGTCGCAGGCACATTGAGTCTCGTGCAGATCGTCGAGGCGCAGAAAAGTTTGGGCTGGTGGTACGTATTCGTTCAGCCGGTCGGATTCATCCTTTTCTTCATATGCGGGGTCGCCGAGACGAACCGCGCGCCGTTCGACCTGCCGGAAGCCGAGTCGGAGCTCGTTGCGGGTTTCCACACGGAGTACAGCGGATTCCGATTCTCTTTGTTCTTCCTTGCGGAATACGCGGCCATGATCGTGGTTTCGTCGATGGCCGTTACGCTGTTTTGGGGAGGATGGCTGAGACCTTTTCCGAACATCGCGGCGCTCGGTTTTCTCGACTACGTGCCGGGAGTGATCTGGTTCGCATTGAAGGTTCTGGTCTTCCTTTACTTCTATCTGTGGTTCCGCGCAAGCTGGCCGCGATACCGATATGATCAACTAATGAAAGTAGGTTGGCAGTACCTGATGCCGATCGCGATCGCGAACGTGATTGTCACGGCGGGCCTTGTGCTGCTCATCCGTCGATAAATGAGAGGTTACGTGCAATGAAAGTCAAACGTCCGGAACTCACGCTCCTGAAGAAGATCTTCATGGTGGATCTCATCAAGGGGTTGTTGCTGACGTTTTCCTACCAGAAACCTTCAGAGAACATCACGGAACAATATCCGAAGGTGCGGCCGAAAGTCTCGGAACGTTTCCGCGGCGCGCCGAGGCTGAACTGCGATCCGGATACGGGTGAGACCTTGTGCATCGCCTGCAACCTGTGCGCCCTGGCGTGTCCGGAGCATTGCATCGAAGTCGGTTGGGACCGTTCGGCGGCCGGCAAGAAAGTCCTGACGACGTACATCTTTGATGTGTCGCGGTGCATGTTCTGCGGGCTTTGCGAGGACGCCTGTCCGACGCCGTGTCTGGAACTGACGCAGGAATTCGAACTGAGCCTTTACGGTAGGCGCGAAATGAAGCTGGATCGCCAGCAGCTCGAGGAAGGCGTTCAACCCGTGGTTTACACCAGGTAACGCCATGCTCGAGACTATTCTGTTCTACCTCTTCGGCACGCTCGCGGTGATCTCGGCGATTCTTGTCATCTCTCAGCGCAACGTCGTGCACAGCGCGATGTTCCTCGCAGTCACGCTGCTTTCTGTCGCGGGAATCTTTCTCACATTGCACGCCGAGTTTCTCGCCGGCGTCCAGGTCATCGTGTATGTCGGCGGCATCCTGGTCTTGTTTGTGTTCGTCATCATGCTCATTGCTTTGAGGCGTGCGGAAGCGGAACGCCAGTTCAACAGGCAGTGGACGGTCGCCATTGTGACGTCCGCGATTCTGATCGTGGAGTTCGCCTACGTGATCTACAAAGGACAGAACTCTTTCCTTCTGCCGGCGATTGCTTCGGCGCCGGCGATCCCCGTCGCGGGCAATTCGGAGCTGGTGGGAACGGCTTTATACACGACGTACCTGCTGCCGTTTGAAATCGCTTCGATTCTGCTGCTCGTGGCGATCGTCGGCGCCGTCGTGCTTGCGAAGAAGAAGACTCCCGCGGAGGAGTGAGAAGACATGGTACCGACGCATCATTATTTGATACTGGCGGCCGCGCTCTTCACGATCGGCGTGATCGGCGTACTGACGCGCCGGAACATCATGATCATTCTGATGTCGATCGAGTTGATGATGAACGCCGTGAACATCAATCTGATCGCGTTCTCGAGTCGTTTGCAGCAGGTCACAGGACAGGTGTTTGCGATTTTCGTGATTACGGTTGCAGCGGCGGAGGCCGCTGTGGGCCTCGGGATCGTCATCGCGATGTTCAAGAACAAGGAAACCATGAACATCAACGAAATCGACTTGATGAAGTGGTGAATCCCCTTTTGCGCCATTAAAGAACTATGAATTTTCTTGATCTGATCTGGGCGATTCCGCTCTTTCCGGCTGCGGGCTTCGTCATCAACGGACTCTTCGGCAAGCGACTGCCGAAACCGGCAGTGGCGGTGATTGCGGCGGGCTCGGTCCTGCTGTCGTTCATTGTGGCGGCAGGCGCGGTCTACCAGTTGACGCAGGTTCCGGTCGAACAGCGTTCGCATGAAGTGGTGCTTTACCACTGGATCGACGCGGGGACAGCTCACACGAAGTCGGGCGAAGTCGAACGATTTGCCGTCGACTGGGGATTCCTGCTCGATCCACTTTCGTCCGTCATGGTTCTGGTCGTCACGGGCATCGGCTTTCTCATCCACCTTTATTCCAGCGGCTACATGTACGAGGAGGACGGGTTCTATCGCTTCTTTGCCTACTTGAACCTGTTCATGTTCTCGATGCTCACACTCGTCCTCGGCAACAACTACGTGATGATGTTTGTCGGATGGGAAGGCGTGGGTCTGTGCTCGTACCTGTTGATCGGCTACTACTTCCTGAAGCGAAGCGCCGGCGACGCTGCGAAGAAAGCGTTCATTGTTAACCGCGTCGGCGACTGGGGATTCTCGATCGGCATCTTCATGGTCTTCATGACCGCCGGTTCGCTTAAATTCACCGAGGTAGCCGAGCGCATCCGCCAGGGTGCGGCAGCAGGGAACTTCCATGCCGGCGACACGTGGTTCGTCATGATGGCGCTGGCGTTGTTCGTCGGCGCAACGGGGAAGTCCGCTCAGATTCCGCTCTACGTCTGGCTTCCGGACGCGATGGAAGGTCCGACGCCCGTTTCGGCGCTGATCCACGCCGCGACGATGGTCACGGCGGGCGTGTACATGGTGTCGCGCAGCAACTTCATTTTCCAACTCGCCCCGCAGGCCATGGCGGTTGTGGCTGTGATCGGCGCTTTGACGGCGCTGATGGCGGCGACGATCGGCGTCGTTCAAAACGACATCAAACGCGTCCTCGCCTATTCCACCGTCAGCCAGCTCGGATACATGTTCCTCGCGCTCGGCGTCGGCGCCTACGCGGCCGGCGTCTTCCACCTGCTGACGCACGCATTCTTCAAGGCGCTGTTGTTCCTCGGTTCCGGAAGCGTCATTCACGCCCTTCATCACGAGCAGGACATGCGGAACATGGGCGGGTTGAAGGACAAGATCCCGATCACCTTCTGGACGATGTTCATCGGCACCCTGGCGATCGCCGGAACACCGGGCCTTGCGGGTTTCTTTTCAAAGGACGAAATCCTGTGGCAGGCCTTCTCGAGTCCGCACGGACACGTTCTGCTTTGGGGAATCGGTGCGCTTGTTGCCGGCATCACGGCTTTCTACATGTTCCGCCTGCTGTTCATGACGTTCTTCGGTGAATACCGCGGAGGCCATGCGCACGATGCTCACGACGCTCACGGCCATGGCGCTCACGAGATCCATGAATCGCCTAAGCGGATGACGGTTCCGTTGATGATCCTGGCGGCCGGTTCTGTGTTGGCAGGTTATATCGGTTTGCCGAAGTGGCTCGGCCCCAACATTTTTGAGCACTGGCTCGAACCGGTGTTTGAGCCGGTTTTGCCCGCCGCCGCTGAAGTTTCGCATTTGAGCGAGAGCGTCGAAATCGGAATGGCTGCGGTTTCGGTGGCCGTGGCTTTCATAGGGTTCATGATCGCGTACACCACTTACTACAAAAAGAGCGACAGGGCCGAGCGGGTATCGACGCAGGTCAAGGGTCTGTACACGACGTTGCTGAACAAATACTACGTCGATGAACTTTACGATGCGCTGTTCGTGAATCGCGCGAAGGATACGGGCCGGGCGCTCTGGAGATTCGATTCGAACGTAGTGGATGGTGTGGTGAATGGAACGGGTTGGGGCACGGTGAAGAGCGCCGTCGGCTCCGGTTGGTGGGATCGCTGGATCGTCGACGGTCTTGTACGCTTCATCGGCGGATTCGTCAAGACGTCGAGCTGGCCGGTGCGTCTCATCGAAACCGGATACACACAAAACTACGCGCTGGTGATGATCCTTGGCGTTCTGATTTTCGTTGGCTACGTTTTATGGGGGACCCCGTAGATGGACTTCTTTAGAGCAAATATCCTGACCATCGTTGCCTTTTTCCCGCTGGCCGGGATGATCATTCTCCTTTTCTTCCCGAAGGAGAACAAAAACCTGATCCGGTACTGGGCGAACTTTATCGGCTTCGCTGGTTTCGCGATTTCGCTTCTTCTGTGGTTCTGGTTCGATTTTGACAAATCCGACCAGTTCCAGTTCGCTCAGGACATCCCATGGATCAAGACGCTGGGCGCGAATTATCACGTGGGCATCGATGGAATATCACTACTGCTCATCATGCTGACCACGCTGCTCGGCGCGCTTTCGATCCTGTCGTCGTGGAGCGCGATCGAAGTCCGCTTGAAGGAATACTACGCGTTCCTTCTCATGCTGCAGGCCGGGATGCTGGGTGTGTTCGTCTCGCTCGACTTCTTCATGTTCTATGTCTTCTGGGAAGTGATGCTCGTGCCGATGTACTTCCTGATCGGCGTGTGGGGCGGCCCGCGCAAGCTGTACGCCGCGATCAAGTTTTTCCTCTACACATTGGTCGGATCGGTTCTGCTGCTGTTGGGAATCCTGGCGCTCTACTTCATGTATCCGTCGATCGCCGCCGCCCATCCGGAAATTGCGCAGCAGTTCGGGACGGCGCCCACGTTCAACGTGCTGGCATTCCACGCCATCTCATCGTTTCTTGCGCTCGACTTCCAGAAATGGATCTTTCTGGCCTTCTTCGTTGGATTTGCGATTAAGGTCCCGATGTTTCCCTTCCACACGTGGCTGCCGGACGCTCACGTCGAGGCACCGACTGCCGGTTCAGTGATTCTGGCGGGCGTCCTGCTGAAGATGGGGACGTACGGCTTCCTGCGATTCAGCCTTCCGATTTTGCCGGAAGGTTCGAAGCACTATGTCTGGCTGATGGCGGCGCTTTCGATCATCGCGATTGTTTACGGGGCGCTGGTTGCCATGATGCAGCCGGATATGAAGAAGCTCGTCGCGTACTCGTCGGTCAGTCATATGGGATTTGTGATGCTGGGCATGTTCGCGCTCAATCCGAACGGCATCAACGGAAGCATCATTCAACAGATCAACCATGGAATCTCGACGGGCGCGCTGTTTTTGATCGTCGGCATCATTTACGAAAGGCGGCATACGCGTGAGATTGCGCAGTTCGGCGGACTGTCGAACATCATGCCGGGATTCGCGACCGTGTTCCTGATCATGACGATGTCGTCGATCGGGTTGCCGTTGCTGAACGGGTTTATCGGTGAGTTCGCGATCATGCAGGGCGCGTTCCAGCACAACCTCTGGTGGGCGGTGGCCGGCGGATCCGGAATCGTGCTTGGCGCGGCCTACATGCTGTGGCTTTATCAGCGGACAATGTTCGGAAAGCTGGATAACCCCGCCAACGAGAAGCTTCAGGACATGAATTTTCGCGAATACGCGACCCTGGTCCCGCTCATCGTCGTGGCCTTCTGGATTGGACTGTATCCGGCGCCGTTTTTCCATGCGCTCGACAAACCTGTAAACAAACTTGTTGAGAAGCTCGATCCGAGCTACCTGCACGGCGCGCCTCGAATGGAAGCGCAGGCGGGAGAACGGCGGTAATGGAACAGTTCTTCAAAATTCAAGACCTCGGGGCGATCGCGCCGGAACTCGAACTGATCATTTGGGGTATGGTACTGCTGATCGCGGATCTCGTGATCAGGGACAAGAAGAAACTTGGAATTCTCGCTCTGGTCGGCATCGCTTTTTCGGGCGCGTTTTTGTACAAAGCGAACGGCTTCCAACTCTCGGCGTACGGTGGTGTTTTGTCCGTCGACCAATTCTCCAACTTCTTCCGGCTGATCTTCCTTGTTGCCGCCGCGCTCTCGATCGCGCTGTCGCTGAAGTATCTCGATATCGAACGTGAGAATCATGGCGAGTACTACGCGCTCATTCTCTTTGCCTCAACGGGCATGATGTTCATGGCCGGCGCGGTCGATCTGGTGACGTTGTACATCGGACTTGAAACGATGGCGATCGCGACGTACGTGCTGGTCGGATTCCTGCGAAACAACCAGCGTTCCAATGAGGCTTCCTTGAAGTACTTCCTTCTAGGTGCGTTCTCGTCGGCCATTCTGTTGTATGGAATGTCGTTGTTGTACGGCATTGCGGGTTCGACGAAGTTCATCGACATCGCGGAGAATTTATCGCGACGTCCTCTAAGCGATCCGATTTCGGTCATGGCCTTGATCACGCTGGCCGCGGGAATGTTCTTCAAGATTGCCGCCGTTCCTTTCCACCAATGGACTCCGGATGCGTATGAGGGAGCTCCCACGTCCATCACCGCGTTCATGTCGGTTGCGGTGAAGGCAGCATCCTTTGCCATGATGCTCCGCGTGTTCATGATTGCGATCTACCCCCTGCGTCCACAATGGGTGCCCATCCTTGCGGCGGTCTGCGTGATGACCATGACGGTGGGCAACATTGCGGCGATCACGCAATCCAACTTGAAACGGCTGCTCGCTTATTCCTCGATCTCGCATGCGGGATACATCCTTCTGGGATTGATTGCCGGGAATCAAACTGGTCTTACCGCCGTGGCGATCTATCTTCTGATCTACACGTTCACGAATCTGGGTACGTGGGCTGTCATCGTCGCGCTTCGCCGGCGCGACGTGATCGGCGAACACATCGATGAGATGAGCGGGCTCTTCTTCAAGAATCCGGTATCCGCGGTTCTGATGCTGATCTTCCTCTTATCGCTCGCCGGTATTCCACCCACGGGCGGTTTTATCGCCAAGTATTATCTGTTCGCGGCAGCGATTGAGACCGGCCACAACACACTCGCGGTGATAGCGGTGCTCAACGCGGCAATCTCGATTTACTTTTATCTGCGGATCGTCGTTGCGATGTTCATGCGTGACGCGACAGAGAAGACGGGTTTGACGTACTCTCCCGGCCTGCTGACGGTCCTCGCGGTCGCGATCATTTTCACGATGGTCATCGGCATCTATCCCGACCCGTTTATCACGCTCGCTCGACAGGCCGTCATTGTCGGGTTTTGAACCAGGCGTCCACCGAGTCGGATCTCGGATTTCGGTTGGAACTCTACTTTGCCGATTTCAAGATCCCGAGTTCGATTTGGCCTAGCTGGCGCGTTGGGTTCAAGTTCACTTTTATATAGGGTTGCTTACTCTCCCCACATCGCGTAAGTTTTTTGTTGAGGGGTAGTCTGACAAAGGAGGTTCGATGAGCACGGCGGAAAAACAGCCAGCTGTACCTGCATTTCGAGTTGACGCCAGTTTGCACGACCTGTTGAAAAATCCCACTATCCACCGGGATCAGCCCTTGTATGAGTCGGATGAAGTTGTTGCCGGAGGATTGCCGGAGCCTGTATTTCCTCAACGGGCCGAACTCATGTGGCCAACCGATCGCGAGTTTCACAGATTCAAGGCATGGAGAAGCTGGAAGGGATTGGGCGCCCCCTACTTCAAATCAAGATTCATGCCAGGTCAGCTGCGACCGCTGATCGCGTACCTGTTCAGCGAGTGGAAATGCAATCTGGACTGCCATTATTGCTGGTCATACGACAACAGCATTAAAGGAATGACGGAACCGACGGCGAAAATGTCGATCGACTGGCTCCATTCCATCGGCAATCGCTTTCTCGCGTTGATGGGCGGCGAACCGCTGCTGCGTCCGAAATTCATCCATAAGATCACTGCTTACGCCGCGAAGAAGGACTTCCTCGTATATCTGCCGACTAACGGACGTTTGATGAAACCCGATGTGATCGACCGTCTCGGCGACGCCGGTTTGTGCTGTGTCAATCTCGCCGTGGATTGTATCGACGAGAAACCCGGCCTGGCGAAAGCCCTCAGCCCGATCCGCCCGTACTTCGAGTACCTCATCAAAGTTCAGCGCAAATACTGCGTGCAGGTGTTCTTCAATGTTTGCATCTGCCGGACGAACATTGAAGATATAAAAAGGCTGACGGAACTGGCGAAAGAGTACAACATCGGCATCGACTTCCACATCGTCGAGTCGCCGTTAATCGATTCTCCGCATTTCAAACATCTCGACGAAAACAGCACCTTCCTCACACCGAAAGACTATCCCATGGTCGACGATCTCATCGATTGGCTCGTCGAGAAGCAGAAACAGGGCTACAAGATCATCAATCAACGCGACCGCCTCCTGCAAATGAAAGAGTTCATGCGCGGGAAGATCGAACCCTGGGGATGCCGGGCCGGGCAGAACACGATGATAATTCGCACGGACGGCACACTCGCTCCCTGCTTCCCGATGTATTCAGCAACCTTCGATTGGGGTGTGGTCGGCAAACCGAAATTTGATGAGCATCAGCTCTCGGAGATGAAGAAGACCTGCGAAACCAGCTGCTTCTCCACGCTGAATCACATCGTGAGCTACGTCTACAACAACGGCCGTGTGATCAAGTGGATCGTCAATCAGTACCTCAAGAACGGATGGACCGAAGCCACCGGCACGGTTGAGTAAGTGACGAATTAAGAATTGAACGGGGTGCTTTGCACTTCGTTCAGTTCCTCAGTTTTCTAAGCATAATTTCGCGCATGAATCGAAGACGCTTTCTTGGTTACTCATTGGTTGCCGGAAGTATCGGCGTCGCCGGATGCTCGCGTCCCGAGCCGCAGCCGGATCAGAAGACGGCGTCCGCCGCCAACACGGTCGCGTCGTTTGAACTGGAAGAAGCCACGGTGGCGACGCTGCAGGACGGCATGAAGTCGGGCAAGTACACCGCGCGATCGATTACGGAATCGTATTTACGACGCATCGAATCGCTGGACAAGCAGGGGCCGTCCCTGCATTCGGTGATCGAAACGAATCCGGACGTGCTTCAGATTGCAGACGCGCTTGACGCGGAGCGCAAGTCCAAAGGACCGCGCGGTCCGTTGCACGGCATTCCCGTTTTGATCAAGGACAACATCGCCACCTCCGACAAGATGACCACCACCGCAGGATCGCTGGCGCTCAAGGGTTCGGTTCCGGGCCAGGATTCGTTCGTCGCGAAGAAACTGCGCGAAGCCGGCGCGCTCATTCTCGGCAAAGCCAATCTTAGCGAGTGGGCCAACATTCGATCGAATCATTCGTCGAGCGGATGGAGCGCGCGCGGTGGGCAATGCCGGAATCCGTACGTCCTCGATCGAAATCCCTGCGGTTCGAGTTCGGGATCAGGCGCGGCGGCATCGGCGAATCTTGCGGCCCTGACGATCGGAACGGAGACCGACGGGTCGATCGTGTGTCCATCGAGCACGTGCGGCATCGTCGGTATCAAGCCCACGGTCGGACTTGTCAGCCGCGCCGGAGTCATTCCGATTTCGCACAGCCAGGATACTGCAGGTCCCATGTGCCGCACGGTCGCCGATGCCGCGATTCTGCTTGGCGCCCTGACCGGCGTTGATCCTCGCGACAGCGCGACCAATGCCAGCCAGGGAAAGTCCCTGACCGACTATACGCAGTCTCTCGATCCGAACGGTTTGAAAGGGATGCGCATCGGCGTTTCGCGTTCCGATTTCGGATTCAGTTCTCGAGTCGACAAACTGATGACCGATGCGATCGATGTTTTAAAGAAGGGTGGAGCGGAGGTCATCGATCCGACCAACATCGACAGCCTGAAGCAGTTGGAGAATACCGAGATTACCGTGCTTCTTTTCGAACTGAAGGCGGATCTGAATGCATACCTCGCATCGCTCGGACCCGCCGCGCCGGTGAAGACTTTGAAGGACGTCATCGACTTCAACGAAAAGAACGCGGACACCGAACTCATCTACTTCGGCCAGGAATTGTTCACACAGGCCCAGGAGAAGGGCCCGCTAACCGATGCCGCCTATTTGGCGGCGCTGAAAAAGAGCCAGCAGCTCACCCGCGGTCAGGGAATCGATACGGTGATGGCCAAGAACAAGCTGGATGCGATCATCGCGCCCGCCAACGGGCCTGCCTGGACGACGGATCACATCAACGGGGACCATTTCGTTGGAGGCAGTTCGACCGGGCCCGCAATCGCAGGCTATCCGAACATCACGGTTCCGTGCGGATTCGTCGGCGGCCTGCCCATCGGCATTTCGTTCTATGGCAGGGCGTGGAGCGAGCCGGTCCTGATCAAGATCGCCTTTGCTTTCGAACAGGCCACGAAGCACCGTCGTCCCCCGAAGTTCCTCCCTGATTCTTCAACGTTGTAACCCGTTACATAACCGGTTTCGTTGTGTAACAAACTTGATTGAAGGACAAAAGTACTGGTCTGCCAAGTCTCCTTCCTTTCATGACGTTGCGGCGCTGGCGGGCGACGTGCTATAGGTCCAGCGATCGATCGGAACGCCAGCACAAGGAGGATTTAGTCATGCGACTCGTGACTGCGGGAGTGGTAATAACGGTTGTTTTCCTTGCCGTTTACTTTGTTTCGACGATGGAACGCGTCTGGTAATAAATACCCGCTTTGCCAGGAACCTGCCAGGAAGGCTCTTCAGGACGAATCACAAATTTTCGAAAGTCCCGGCTTCCCGACGGATGCCGGTCCAGTTGCTCTTGGAACAGAGCCTGCACCGATGAAATGTGGGTGGTCGAATACCCATCATTCTCATCGATGAAAGGAACCTGGACTATGGCCATCATTTCAATGATCGTCGTCGGTCTTATTGTCGGGGCGATTGCCAAACTTCGGATGCCGGGCCGCGATCCAGGCGGCATCCTCGTCACGATGTTGGTCGGTATCGCCGGCGCCATGGTTGCCGGCGTGATCGGACGCGCCGCAGGTTGGTACGCCTCAGCGGCGGCAGTTTCCGCCGCGCTGCATAGGACATTCGTCCTGGGCGGAAAGCCACGACTGGCGTGGTTTTGTGCCTCTTGCAATCATCGGTGTGGAGTGATAGTGTCCGCACCGTGGATAGGAGATTCGCGCTTTTCTTTGTAGTTTTACCCCTTCTTTCAGCCGCAGGAATCATCGCGCAGGAACAGAAAACCCTAAAAGTCGACGTCAATATGGTGATGGTCAATGCGACCGTGACCGGTCCGGATAACCGGCTCATCACGGATCTGAAGGCGTCGGATTTTCAGGTCTACGAGGATAAGGTCGAGCAAGACATCCAATACTTCTCGACGGAGGAGCAGCCGCTCAGCCTCGGCATCGTCTTTGACATCAGTCACAGCATGCAGAACAAGATCGCACTCGCGCGCGAGGCTGCTCAAACGTTTCTGGAGACCGGCACTAAGGAAGACGAATACTTTCTGGTTGAGTTCAACAATCACGCAAAAGTCACAGAGGATTTCACGACGGACGTCAGCCGCCTGCGCAACCATCTGGCTTTCGCTCCGCCCGGAGGATCCACCGCGTTGTACGATGCCGTGTATCTGGGCCTTTCGAAGGTTCGAAAGGGAAGCAATCCCAAGAAGGCGCTTCTGCTCATCACCGACGGCGAAGACAATCACAGCCGCTACAGCCGCGGCGACATCCACGAATTCGCTCGCGAAACCGATGCCCAGATTTTTTCCATCGACCTCGGACGCGCGCTGGTCAGCGAACTCTCCGACATCACCGGCGGTCATTCGTTCCGGGGAAACGTGAATGATCTCCAGGACATTTGCGAGAAAATCGCCGAAGAGCTGAAGAGCCAGTACGTGATCGGCTACACATCCACCAACGGCAACAAAGATGGCAAGTACCGGAAGGTCCGACTGAAGGTGAATTCTCCACCGGGTATGCCCAAACTGCAGATTCGCGCCCGAGACGGCTACTTCGCGCCTACGGAATAAAGAAGTAAGAATTCCGAGATTGGACGAAGTGAATTTCCAATCCGAACAACACAAACTTGAAATTGAACTGAGCCGCGCCGCCTCGTGGTTGGCTCTAGCCTGAAGTCCAATTTCGGATTTCCTCAGTCCCTCGGCCTTCCCGTTTGACCTCGCTGATCGATGGGGTATAGATTCACAAGCCTCCAACCATTCACATCAGTATCGAGTTTTAGGAGGTGACGAAATGGGCTACATGGTCAAAGGACGCCTGCTTGAAGTATGCACGTGCAAGACATTGTGCCCGTGCTGGGTCGGTGAGGATCCGGACGGCGGAACCTGCAAAGGCTGCCTGTCGTGGCGGATTGACGCTGGAATGATTAATGGTCTCGATGTTTCCGGACGAACCATTGCTGCGCTCTGCCATATTCCGGGGAACATTCTCAAGGGCAACTGGAAAGTGAAAATCTTCGTCGACGACGGCGCAACTCAACAACAGCAGGATGCGATACTTCAGGTGTGGTCCGGCAAACTCGGCGGTCCCTGCGCCGATCTCGCCAAGCTGATCGGTGAAGTCGTCGCCGTGCAGCGCGTACCGATTCGATTTGACGTTGAAGGCGTCAAGGGAACCCTGAAGATCGGCAATCAAGTCGAGGCCGAAATGCAACCCTTCGTGGGCGCGACTGGGCAGTCGACTGCGCTCCATGACAGCATCTTTACAACGATACCGGGCTCTCCGGCTTATGTCGGCAAGGCCAGCAGATATAAAACCGCGATCCCGGAACTTGGATTCAATTTTGAAATTACCGGCCACAACGCGGTGCAGGGAAGTTTTCGATTCGAAGGTTGATCGATGATTGTGCTCAGCGAGCAACGACTCCGAGTCGTTCTGCTAACTGGATTCATCGTGCTCGCCTGGGCCGCTCTCTGGGCCTGGGGCCAAACGCCGTATGGATTGCATTGGCATCATCCGGCGATGGCCCCCTTCGTGTTTTCCGGAGTCGGTTCGTCTCTGCTCTTCGCGTTCGGATGGATGTTGATGACCGTCGCGATGATGCTTCCAACCTCTTTTCCTCTGTTGGCGATGTTTCATCGCATCGTGAACGGCCGGGAATTACAGTTCTGGCTGACGGCGATTTGCGTTGCGGGCTATCTATCGATCTGGACGATTTTCGGTTTCATAGCTCTCGTTGGTGTGTATGAACTCAGCCGGTTCATGCAGGGTCCCAACTTTCAGGCCGGCCTGCTCGTTCTGAGCGGAGTTTATCAGTTCACACCGCTGAAGTATCACTGCCTTCAGAAATGCCGCTCTCCGTTCAGCTTCATCACATCACACTGGCACGGAAAGAATGATCTGGCGGAATCGTTTGCTCTGGGCGTCCATCACGGGATCTTCTGTATTGGATGCTGCTGGTCTCTCATGCTCCTGATGTTTCTTTCCGTGAACGCGCACATCCTGTGGATGCTGGTTCTTGGCACGATCATGACTGTGGAGAAGAACGCACCATGGGGAAAACGCGTCAGCGTGCCCCTTGGCGTCGCTCTAATCGCTGCAGGAGTGATTTTCAGGATCCGCGCAGCCTAGCTCCTAACGAGACCTTTTAGATCAAGGCAGCATCGCCGTGATGTTGCGTTTCGGGACCTGGCCGACAGGAATCCTCGTGATCTCCTTCCTCGACGCGATATCCACAACCGACACGTTGTTTGATCCCGCATTGGCGACATAGGCCGTCTTGCCGTCGGGCGTCAGCGTTACCCAATCCGGCGCCGTACCGACATCGACTGATCCAAGAAGCTTCAAGTCCGGCAATGAGTACATATAAACGGCACTGTTCAGCCTGCTGTTGACCACGAGAGTTTTTCCATCCGACGTCACGGCAAGCCCATGCGAATCGTTGCCGCCTTCGAGTACTTCTTTTTTGCCCGGCGTGATTGGCGGAAGCTTGATACGCGCCGTTTCCAGATGGCTCACGAAATCGACGGCGGCAAATCCGTTGAAACCCGAAAGCTGGACGAACATTCGTTTCGTCGAACCGTCGGCATTCTTTTCAAACGTGATGGGCCGCACGCCGAGGTCGAAGTCCTTGACCCAGAGTGGTTCCTCGGACACAGCATCAATGACGGTGATGTTCTTTCCGGCGATGGATCCCGCGACGACAAATTTGCCGTCAGGGGTGACATACGCGTTGTGCACAGCGCCTTTGACAGGAATGCTCTTGACGCGCTTCAACAACGCCGTATCGATCACATCGACGGCGCCGGGCGCCTGCGAGATGGCGACATAAACGCGGCGCCCGTCGCGGCTCGCGGCAATATTGTTCGGATGGCCGCTTAGCGGAACCTTGCTGGTCACGCGCAGCGTTTTCCCGTCGACGACGTCGAGTGTGCTGTCCGCTTCGTTACTGATGTAAATGCGGCTGCCGTCCGGTGACGCCGCAGCGCCATGGCCGACTTCAATGCCCGAGATTTCGCCCACCACTTTGTTGGTCGACGGATCGATGATGTGGACGTTGTCACCGGCGCTGTTGGTCTGAATGATGCGCACTTTTCCGCCGGCCGCGACCTTCGTGTTCAGAGTCTCGCCGCGAACCCAGGCCGCGAGAGTCTGCCATTCCGGGTCTTCCCTGGACTTCCAGTGCTTGCCCCCATCGTGATGCTCATCACCGCCGGCCTCTGCGGCCAAAGGATGGAGCAGCAGTCGACTCTTTTCCGGACTTCCAGGGACAACACGCTGCCGGACGACATCGAAGTTCTTTCTCGATTCTTCGTCGCTCCACGTCGCGCTTCCCGCAACCAGCGGCTGTAAGCGCATGGGCGTGCCGGTCGCATGACACGAAATACACCGTGCATTGCCGGCACGTTTCGTCGTGAAGATTGGCTGGATACGCGTTTTGAAAAACTCGAAATCGAGCGGGGCCGGCGATGCCGCCGGCTGTTGGGACCACAACACCAAAGAAAACCACACGAAACCAATCACGGCCATATGTCCATCCTCCTCGCGGCGTTCTTATCTTAGTAGTTTCTATGAGATTGGAAGCGGAAATTCGGGCTAGTGGCCTGGTCTTCCCGGCCCAGTTTCCCGGTATGGCCGGCTCGCAGCGTGTGTTTCACGTTTTTCAGTTATTTTTATTGAGTCGTGCGTGACCCCAACCGAGAATGGGCCAGCGTTCAACCTTAGGATGAGGTAACGATGGCTTTGGATTCGACGGGTTTTCGCCACAAATCGAGCTCCAAACAGACGCAGGATGCGCGAATGCGGCTGGATAACAAGGCAGAGCATGCGCGGACGAAATGGCACCCGCGTTTGACGCACCATTTCGCGCCTGTTTCAAGCAGCACGGTTTCACGCTTGATCATGACGTTCGGTGATTACCTCGTCGCACGGTCGAGATCATTCGTCCTGACCGCTGCCGTTCTGATGGTAGGAGTCATCGGAATGGTCGATCTGGTTACAGGCTCCGAGATCGCCCTCTCGCTGTTCTACCTCTTTCCCATTGCATTAGTGACCTGGCGTCTGGGAAAGTCCGCGGGATTCGTCATCTCGTGTGCCAGCGCAGCCGTGTGGCTGGGTGCCGATTGGGCAGCCGGTCACGTTTATTCGAATCCGGCTATACCGTTCTGGAATGCACTTGTTCGTCTGGGGTTTTTCTTGATCGTCGCGTTCACATTAGCAGAGCTTTCCACGCTGCTTCAATGCGTGCAGACCGACTATCTGACCGGTCTGGCGAACGTCCGGGGCTTCGCGGAGTTGGCTGGTCGTGAGTTCAATCGATGCGACCGGATGGGGAAAGGCATCAGCATCGCCTATCTGGACATCGACGATTTCAAGCGTGTGAACGACAGTCTCGGACATGCGGCTGGAGACGCAGTGCTCCGATTGTTCGGTTCCTGCCTGCAAAACAATACGAGGAAGTCCGACATCGTTGCACGTGTAGGGGGCGACGAGTTCACGATCCTTCTTGTGGACACAACGCAAAGCCTTGCGCCCGTTGCCATGAGACAAATCGAAAAGCAGATTCTCGCAGAACTCAAAAGATCCAATTTGCCGGTGACGTTCACCGTAGGTCTCGCGACGTTCGACAGAGTTCCCGAGTCGGTGGAAGCGGCACTCGAAACCGCCGACGGTTTGATGTATGCCGCAAAACGAAAGGGCAAGAACAGGCTGAACCACAGATTGTTCTCCGTCCGCGCGGAGGCCTCATCCCTATGACCGTCCGCGCTGCAGAAGTTATCGCTGAAATCATCGACGAAAGCGCCGATGCGAAACTCGTCCGTCGATGCATCGCCGGAGACCAGGACGCGTGGAAGCAGCTCGTCAGCCGGTACCAGCGGCTGATTTACTCTGTGGCCATCAAGATCTGCCGCGATCCCGAAATTGCGACCGACATTCTGCAGCAGGTTTTCCTGGAGCTGTATCAGCGGCTGCACGAACTGAAAAACGCGACGAGCCTTGCGGCCTGGGTATCGACGGTCTCGCGAAGAAAGGCGTGCGATCACCTCCGGGCATCGAAACCAACCGAGCCGATTCTCGATGAGGAAGTTTTCGAAGCGGCGGATGCCTTCGCTCAAATCGAAAGGGAGCACACGCTCGAAAGAGCTCTGGCCACACTACCCGAGCGAAACCGCCGGCTCATGGAACTGTTGTATACGTCGTCGGAAGAGTGGACGTACGAAGAGATTGCAAAAAAACTAGGTATACCGGTAGCGAGCATCGGCCCTACGCGGCTCCGGTGTCTGAAAAAACTTAGAAAGCTTCTCAGCTGATCATGTCGGACGTCACGGGACTGCTCGAAAAAACTGAAAGCGATCTGCAGACATATGTCACCGCGATCCCGAGCGGAGATCTGGAGAATCTGTTCGCTGAAATGTGGAACACGATTCGTCAGATCCAAATGTACGGCGGCTCCGCGCGGACCGAAGCCTCCGTACAGGCACTGTCGCTCTCCCAACTCGCTCTTCAGATCGGCACCTTTTCGAACTCGGACAACCTTCGCGCCGAAGCGCATCGAATGATGGCGTATGTGCTCACAGCGAACGAGCAGTATGAAGAGTCGCTTCACCACTACGCACAAGCCATCGTGTTCTGGGAAAAGGAAGACAACTCCGCAAAAGTCGCGCGAGCGCGATTAGGATCGATTTCGGCGCTGTTCATGACCGGCAGGTACGAGCAGGGAATCGAACAGGCGCACCTGGCGGATGAATGGTTCGTCAAGAACAACGACGAGGACGGACACGCCCGCCTCTGCGTGAATTTGGGGAATCTCTACCATCGGCTCGATCAGCACACACGTGCGGTCGAATATCACACGACTGCAGTCAAAGTCTTTCGGCGTTTGAAAAACACGTCGGCGTTGGCGCCATGTTACCTCAACATCGGCGATTCGTTGTCGATGCTCGACCGGTTCGAAGAGGCGGACCGCTATTTCGAGAAGGCTCAGAAACTGAGCCGCAAACTCAACCAGACGGCGCTACACGACCAGGTCAAATACAACCGCGCATATCTCTCGTACCTCCGAGGCCGCTACAGCGAGTCGATTCAGGGTTTCGATGAGCTCCGCGAGTATTACAACCAGCACGGCAGCTACAGGCATTCCGCGCTCTGCGATCTGGACGAATCGGAAATCTACCTTCAGTTGAATGTCACCGCCGACGCTCTCCGCCTGGCGGAGAGGGCGGCCGAGAGCTTCAAAGAGCTCGGGATGAAGTACGAAGAGGCTAAGGCGCGCGCGTTTGTTGGAATGGGCTTGATGCACCGCCAGCAGACCAACGACGCCTTGCGGATTTTCCAGCAGTCGCAGCGCATTTTCGAAAGCGAGAACAATCTGTACTGGGGTGCATCCATCGAGCTTTATCGGGCGCAGGCGCATTATCAACTGGGCCGCTACTGGGAAGCCCGGGACCTGGGCGCGCGGGCGCACGACAGGTTCGAGGCATTGCAAGTGCCATCCAAGCGAGCGCTGGCGCTGGCGCTGCTGACACGCGTCAGCCTCGAAGTCGGCGATGTGGGGCAAGCTGCAGGATATGCAGAAGCGATCGAAACGCTAATCCGCGAAACGCCGATTCCGCTGCACCTTTTCCCGTGCTATTCGATGCTGGGGCAGGTCGCCGAATACGGGAACGATCTGGCCAAGGCCGAGGAATACTTCACGCTCGCCGCTCAGGAAATCGAAGTCCAGCGTACGAACCTGCATTTCGATGAGCTGCGCGTCAGCTTCTTCAAAGGCAAGCAGCAGGTTTATGAGGCTCTGATTCGGCTCGCGCTGCGCCAGCAGGACTCGGAACGGCGCGTGGTGGCTGCCTACAACTGGTGCGAACACGCCAAGTCGAGAGGTTTGGTCGATCTGCTCTCACAACACTTGCCCGTTCTTCAACCGCACGGTGACAAGTCGCTGCTGGCCAAGATCAATCGTCTGCACGAGGAGCTGAACAGCTACTACGTTCGGTCGGAGCCCGAACCGGGAAAGGCCGGGGCACGCTACACGACAACGGAAATCGACAAGAAGAAAAACGAGCTGACTCGAAGTCTGAGAGAGCTGGCGAAAGATGATCCGGAATACGCGTCGTTGCAGAAAGTCAGCATCGTGTCGGTTGAAGACGTGCAGAAAACCCTGCCGGAGGATACATCGCTGATCGAGTACTTCGTGGCACGCGACGAGGTTCTGGCATTCGTCATCACGAGTGATCGCGTCGTCCTGCGACGTCACCTGTGCACGCTGAGCCGCGTCCAGCATCTTCATGAACGGCTGCGCCTCCAGATGGAGACATTCCTTCTGGGCGATGCCTATGTCAAGGAGCATGTCGATAAGCTGACTCACACCACAAATCAACACCTGCACAATTTGTACCTGGAATTGGTTCGACCGCTTGAAGATGACTTGAAATCGCGACACCTCATCGTGGTGCCGCACGGTGTTCTGCATTACTTTCCGTTTCACGCGTTTTTCGACGGAACGAAATATCTGATCGATCGATACACGGTTTCGTACGCGCCGAGCGCATCAGTCCTTCGATATTGCGTGGAACGCAAACCCATCGATCACGCGAAACCAGTTATCATGGGCGTCGCCGATGAGAAGGCGCCTCAGATCGCCGACGAGATTGCGTGTCTCCGCAAACTGATCCCGCAGGCCAGCACTTACTACGGCACCCGCGCAACACGCGGAGTTCTTCGCCGGCAGGCCGTTCAATCGGACTTTCTGCATATTGCGACGCATGCCGTTTTCCGGTCGGACAATCCGATGTTCTCCTCCTTCAAACTATCCGACGGCTGGCTGACCGCGTTGGATCTCTACTCGATGACGTGCCAGACGAACCTGGTTACATTGAGCGGATGTAAGTCCGGAGTGACGGAGTTATCCGGTGCGGACGAACTTCTCGGATTGATGCGTGGATTCCTCTACGCGGGCGCACGATCGCTGCTGCTCACTCTGTGGGACGTCAACGACCGTTCGACAGCGAAATTCATGCGCGAGTTCTATCAGTCCTGGCTGGGCGGCCGCTCGAAGTCCGAAGCTCTCAAGGACGCCGCTCTCGCCGTGCGCAAAGAAGACAGCCATCCTTACTACTGGGCCCCGTTTTATCTCGTCGGCAATCCTTAGATAACCTGGAAGTACTTTTGACAGACTTCGTGTCTACTTCAACACGTTCACAGTGACGAAGGACGGCGCCTCGGCGGATCGGTACACCTTCTGAGTTGCCTTTTGATAGTCGGACTCGCGGGCGTGGTAAATATCTACAAACGTCTGCGGGTTGCGATCAAACATCGGGAACCACGAGCTCTGAACCTGCACCATGATGCGATGACCTTTTAGAAACGTGTGGTACTTGTCGCCGAGTGGAAACTCGAGGCGTGTCACTTTGTCGGGTGTCATGGGTTCTGGAGAACTAAAGCTGTTTCGGAACTTCGACCGGAGAATGTCGCCGGCCAGCAGCATCTGGAATCCTCCCATACGAACGCCGGACGGATTGGGCGCGGGATCGTTCGCGTCGCCCGGATAAACGTCGATCAGTTTCACCACAAAATCCGAATCGGTGCCGGTTGTCGATGCTTGTAAGTTTGCTTTGATCGATCCGGCGATCGTCATGTCCTCCGGGAGCGGTGCGGTTTGATAGTAGAGGACGTCAGGCCGGTTCCACGCGAACCGTTGATCCTCAATCATGAACAAGTGACCCTCGATCGTGCGGATCTCCGCGGAATACGGTACAGGTTTTGAAGGATCGCTGACGTAGGCGTCGAAGGTGTTGGCGGTGTGAGGAGCCGTGAAGCTCAGCGTCGAATTCTCCGCAAGGTACAGGTTCGTCGGCTGCGCTTTCGCCGGCGGCCATTGATCGAGCGATCGCCACATGTTTTTCCCGGTTTCGAATGCCTGAACCCTTGGCAGGTTGAGGATTCCCTTGTCTTTCAGGTAATAGTTGAAGAAAGGAAGTTCGACCTTTTCGCGATAGTAAACGCCGGTCTTCGAGCCGAACGAGATATTACCCAGCGTGTCGCCGTCCATTCGGCCGTAACCGCCATGAAGCCACGGTCCCAGGATGAAGTACGTCTTGTTGTTCGGATTGTTCTTGATCATCGCGTCGTACATCCGGAACGGGCCCCAGAAATCCTGCGCGTCGAACCAGGCTGCGACGATCAGCACGGGATGGTTGATGTTCTTCAAATCCTTCGGGACGTTTCGCGATTGCCAATACGAATCGTAGGTTCCGTGGATCATGTAATCGTTCCACGTCGGTACGTCGTCGGCGAAAAACTCCCGTGCGTTCGCTGCGGCGCCAAGTCGCAGAAAGAAGTCATAGCCGTCCGGCGTGGCGTAATCGAAGCGTCCGGGTGGCTGGTCCGTCGGAGCCGAGCGGGCGCGGGCATTGTCCGACATCCAGGAGAAGGCGTACATCAGCTGAAAGGCGCCGCCCGAGTGGTGATCGTCGCCGAGAAACTGATCCTGCGGTGGAGATTGAGGTGACGATGCCTTCAAGGCCGGATGCGCATCGATCATGCCCTGGGATACCTCCCATCCTCCCCAGGAAATGCCCCACTGTCCGGCGCGTCCGTTGTTATTCGGAACGTGTTTGATCAGCCAATCGATGGTGTCGTAGGTGTCGGTTGCTTCATTGACCTGACCGCGAACGAATGGCCGATGATGGATGAACTCGCCCTCGGATCTGAATTTTCCACGTGTGTCCTGGTAAACAACGATGTACCCCTCTTTGGCGAACTCGTTGTTCGGCCCGATGACCGCGCGATAGTTGTCGGGGCCGTACGGAGCGATCCCATAAGCCGTGCGCGTCAGCAGGAGCGGGTATTTCTGGGACTGGTCGTTGGGCGAGTAAATAATCGTGAACAGTTTCACACCATCGCGCATCGGTATCGCAACTTCGGTCTTGGAGTAGTGCGCTTTGACGTCGTAGCTATCCTGAGCCAGTTGCATGCCCGCCAGCGCGGCCGCGGCACAAGCCAGACAAACCAGAAGAGTGGGGATTTTCATGCGGGGGAATATATCGCAAAATCGCCAATCGCTTATATCTACGCCAGTTGCAATTTTTACGGGGCGAATCCCGACTCCCAAATCCCGATTCGCGATTAGACGGGTTCGCCCGCCCACGGTAAATCGGGGTCATCGGAGGTGCAACGGCTAAAAAAATATTTGTCACGGAGTATTTTTCGAGGGGTGGGTTCCGACTAGTAGGTTGAAAGGAGCGCATGATGCGCCACCCGAATACGGATTCACTTATCGACTTTGCCGAAGGATGGCTGAGCACGAACTCGAAAGAGTCGATAGCGCAACACCTCGGGACCTGCACCGTTTGTGCAAAGGAAGCTTCCGAGTGGTTTTCGCTTCTAAGCGCTTTGAAACATTCTTGCCTTCAGAGCGCACCCCTGCACACCATTCGCATTTGCGAGTCCATCTACCACATCTCTAAACCCGTTTCAAAGCTGCGGCAGATTCTCGCAACGGTAGTCTTTGACAGCACGATTGTTCCTGCCACGGCAGGCGTTCGCGGCGTGTCCAGTTCCCAACAGATTCTTTTGAGGTCCGACGAATACGACGTCCACCTTCGAGTGGGCGGCGCGCCGAGGATCATCCTTGGCCAGATTCTTCCACGGCAAGCTGGCGATTTCGTATCCGGCGCTCGCGTTGGTGTGATTCGGAACGAACAGCAGCTTGCAGTCACCGTCACCGACGAAGTGGGTGAGTTCCGCATCGGCACCGCGCCGGCGGGTCACCTTCGCTTTCAAGCCGACATTCCGGCAAACCAACGCATACTCGCCGATTTCACGATCAAGGAGATGATCAATGAGTAAAGCTACGATCCATCGCGTAGACGACAGTCAGGAACTCCGCTACCGCTTCATGGAAATGGAAGATCGCTATCGCAAACAGGCACTGGCCATGGCTTGCACGCTGGTGTCGCTGGTCGATCTGCGTGATGCCTATACCGGCGGTCACAGCGGCCGGGTGGCTTCGTATGCCCGAGCGATCGGCCTGCGACTGGGTCTGCAGGACGCGCAGCTCGACAACGTGGTGATGGCTGCTCTGCTTCACGACATCGGCAAGATCGGAGTGCCCGATCACGTTCTTTTGAAGCGAGGGAAGTTGACGGCCGAAGAATTCGATCACATCAAGAAGCATCCCGAGCTCGGATGGATGGCGCTGAAGAATATGGACGACTTCAAAACCGTCAGCTTGATCGTTCTTCACCACCACGAACGGATGGATGGTCGCGGATATCCGGCCGGACTCCAAGGCAATGCGATTCCGCTTGGCGCCCGCATCATCGCTGTGGGTGATTCGTTCGACGCGTTGACGACCGATCGTCCGTATCGCAAAGCATTCTCGAGGCAGGACGCTGTCGACGAATTGCTGGCTTGTGCTGAAACGCAGTTTGATTCCCGCGTTCTCGCGGCGTTCTTAGATTCATTGGACTGAAATTTCCCAGGATAGGAGATCAATACGGCAATGAGTGCCAAAAAAGTCCTCTCTTCGCTTTTATTCCTAATCGCGTTCGGTGTTTACTCCGAGGCGGCCTCAGCGGTCATCGTCCGGCCTTCAAAGAACGCAAAAATAAATGATATCGCCGCATCCATGGGTGCGACGATTCTGGATTCCATGCCCGACGGCACATCCTTCCTGCTGAGCGTGTCTTCGGTTCCCGGCACGTTGCCGTCGGGTGTGGATTCAATGACCGCCGATACGGCGATTATTCTTCCTCGCTTTAAGGGCGCCGCGTTGACTGTGGCTCCGAGTCCCGCCGGGTTGCCGTGGTTCACAAAACAGCCTGCGTTTGACCGGATCCACGCGGAAGCCGGCAGAGTGCGAGCGACGGGGCGTGGCATCATCATCGCCGACATCGATAGCGCTATTGATACGACACACCCCGACTTGCAGGGACACCTCACCGCCGGCAAGGATTTCGTCGGGAACGGCAACATGAAGACGCGAACCGGTGCGACGCTGCAGCAGTCGACGGCGTCATTCCTGGATCAGTCGACCGCGTCGTTCCTGGATCAGTCGACGGCCTCATTCCTGGACCAATCGACGGCGTCATTCCTGGATCAGTCGACGGCCTCGTTCCTGGATCAGTCAACAGCATCGTTTCTGGATCAGTCGACGGCGTCGTTCCTGGACCAGTCGACCGCATCGTTCCTGGATCAATCGACGGCGTCGTTCCTCGATTCGAACAACGCGGGCCACGGCCACGCGACAATGGTAGCGGGATTGATGGTCGCGATCGCGCCCGATGCCATGATCATGCCTCTGCGTGCCTTTGACGATACCGGCACGGGCGATGCGTTCGTTGTGGCAAAAGCGATTCGTTACGCCGTACAAAACGGCGCTCACGTCATCAATTTGAGTCTCGGCCTGAGTTCGGATGCGTCGGAAGTTCGATCGGCGATCAGCTTTGCGATCTCGAAGGGCGTCATAGTCGTCGTTGCAGTGGGAAATTCCAACTCGTCTCAACCGCAATACCCTGCGGATTACGACGGTGTTGTCGGCGTGGCCTCTACGGATAACTATGACCAGAAGGCGTCGTTTTCCAACTATGGCGAATCCGTCTATGTTTCCGCTCCCGGCGTTGAATTGATCACAGCTTATCCGAACGGGTATGCGGTTGCATCGGGTACTTCGTTCTCGTCGGCTATCGTTGCCGCTGAAGCCGCTCTGCTGCGGTCTCTCTCACCGAAAGGCATCCTCGAAGCCGTCGCGACGGGTAGTGAAAATATCGACGGTCCGAATCCGTCGTATGTCGGACAACTTGGTTACGGCCGAATCAATATCGAGGCGGCGATTCTCGCGCTGTCGCTTCCACAGTCGCAGTCAACCCCGGTTACCACGCCCGCCAGCCGCGGTAATGGCCGCTACATTGTGAGATTCATTCCCGGTTTGGGAAGGTCGGATCGCGCGGCGGAAGTGTCGAACGCGGGCGGCAAAGTCCGTTTTGATTACGACGTTGTTGAGGCGATGGCCATCGAAGTGCCGGAGCAGGCGCTCAACGGTCTGCAGCACAATCCGAACGTGATCGAAATTGTTCCCGATCGTCCTGTCACCGTTTCGTTCATGGGCATGATGAGAGGATCCACGGCTCCGGCTCAGGTAACGCCGTCGGGTGTGACGCGGGTAGGCGCCTCACTGACGGGATCGGACGGAACGGGAGTCGGTGTCGCGATCCTCGATACGGGCATCGACCTTCTGAATACGGATCTGGCCGTCTCCACGAAGAGCTACAGCGCTTTCGGCGCCAGCTGCCAGGACGACAACGGTCATGGCACAGCGGTTGCGGGTCTGATCTCCGCTCTCAACAACACCATCGGGGTCGTCGGTGTTGCGCCCAAATCGACGCCATACTGCGTCAAGGTTCTCGACTCCGCAGGCAACGGATCCGATTCGAACATCATCGCGGGCTTGAATTGGGTTTATCAGAACTGGAACCTGGTGACGCCAAACATCCGCGTCGTCAACATGAGCCTTGGCCGTGCCGGTACGATCTCGGACAACAGTTCGTATCGCACGGCAATCCAGAACCTCTACAACCTGGGTATTGTGATCGTGACGGCCGCGGGCAACGACGCAACCGTAACAACTTCGCAGCGGGTGCCGATGGCTTATCCCGAAGTGATCAACGTTGCGAGCACAACGGCTCTGAAAGGCACGACGGCTTGCAGGACCCAGACCGCCCTCCTTGCCGACTCGGCGTCCTACTACACGACCGATGGCGCCTTCGATTCGATCGCGAAGACCGGAATCACGATTTCGGCGCCGGGAGAAGATCAGGAGAATATTTCTTCAACCTGCACCGTCTCTTCCATCGGCATGTTGACGTTGAACCGCGGCAGCGGAACCGTTCGAGCATCTGGAACGAGCGTGTCTGCCCCGCTGGTAGCCGGCGTCGTCGCACGTTTGATCCAAAAAGGTAATTCCGGTGTGGAAACTATCCGGAATTTAATCCGAACGAGCGCGCAACTGAAGGGAACTGCCCCTATCGATTCCCGAATTACAGGTTATACGTTCGACGGAGAACGCGAAGGAATCGCGAAAGCCCCGTAGTACTCACCCACCTCAAGCCACCTCCGGGACAACCCGGAGGTGGTCCTCGCCTAGCCACCTTCACGTTAGATTCCCGCAATCGCCTCGCGTCGCGAGACGTGGCATCACGAGCCCATCGCCGAAACCGGCGATAGGTTTCGTGATGCCTTTTTTTAAAGCGGATTCTTCTTTCTTTGCAACTTTCCTGCTGCATTCACGCAGCGCGGGCGCCGGTGCTGTCGGCGGATACTTCGTCGGACGAGCGTTGGACCGTCACCGGAAAAAATGGCTGAATTTCCGCCACGGCCGGAAACGAACCCGCGCGATCTGCGGATCGCGCCACTGCTGGCCCCGCGTGTGAAGGGTATTCAATTCGCGATGAGGTTCTAGCGGGCCTGTCACAGTGACATCGGCAGCGAGCGCCTTCCGGCATTACCAGGCCGTTGCAATTTCCCCAGGGCTGCAATAGATTCTCCCCAATAAACAACGAGATCAGAAAGACAACTTCTGACCAGGGGAGGAAACAATGGGAGGTAGGATCTCTTTAGTTCTTGCTATTTGTGTCTCATTGGTCGCCACAAGTGCGTTTGCGCAAAGCACAGGAGCGATCGCCGGCATTGTTCGCGATCAGACGGGCGCGATTTTGCCGGGTGTCGGTATCACCGTCACCAATGCGTCAACTCAGGAATCCCGCCAGATTGTCACTGACGAGGCGGGACGTTACTCGGCGCAACTCCTGCCGCCGGGAGGTTATACCGTGCGTTTCGAGCTTCCCGGATTCCGAACGGTTCGCAGGGAAGGCGTCGTCGTACGCGTGACCGAGCGGGTCGCGGTCGACGTCACGCTTGAGGTCAGCTCTGTCGCTGAGGAACTCACCATCAACGCCGACGTTGCACTGGTTCAAACGGAAACAGCCACGCTCGGCCATGTCGTCGAAGAGAACCAGATCCGCCAACTGCCGCTCGCTACTCGAAACTTTACCCAGATTCTGGGCCTTTCGTCTGGAACCTCTGTCAGTGTTCCAGACACGGCGGCTCTCGGCCGCGGGACTCAGAACATCTCGACGAGCGGCGCCAGGATGGTGTTCAACAATTTCATGATCAACGGAATCGACGCCAACAACATTCATACGAACAGCGCCCAGGAAAACTCGCTTTCATCGAACGGCGTTGCGATTCCCGCGTCCGACACCATCCAGGAGTTCAAGGTACAAACGTCGTTGTATGACGCCGAATATGGGCGCAACTCCGGTGCCAATGTGAACGTCGTCACGAAATCCGGTGGGCCACAGTATCACGGCAACGTCTACGAGTTCTTCAGGAATGAAAAATTCAACGCCAACAATTTCTTCTTCAACAAGACCGGTGCGCCGCGCCCCATCCTCCGGCAAAACCAGTTTGGCGGCACGATCGGTGGACCGATCGTGAAGAACAAAACGTTTTTCTTCGGCGCTTATCAAGGCACCCGCCAGGTCAACGGCGCCTCACTCTCCGCCAGCAGCAGCACACTGACGTTGCCCAACATTCCGACGGATCGGTCACGTGCGTCACTTGGCCGCGCCTTTACGGGAACGGTCGGATCGCGATCCTGCTCGCCGACTCCATGCACTCCACTTTCGATTCTCTCGGATGGGTCGAACATCAATCCCGTCGCTTTCGCGTTATTGAACGCGAAACTCGCAGACGGTTCGAATTTGATTCCCAGTCCGCAGATTCCGGGCATCGGCGTCAATTACGCGATATCGATTCCGGCCCGATATAACGAAGATCAGTACACCATTAACGTCGATCACAACTTCTCGAGCAAGAACACGATTGCGTGGAAATCGTTCCTCGGCAACGTACCGCAAAAACGGCCATTCGCAGGGGCATCGCTGCCCGGCTTTGGGTATGACCAGGAGTTTTCGAACAGAAATTTGTCGCTCGCGGATCGCCATACATTCGGTCCGCGGCTGTTCAACGAACTGCGAGCGGGATACACACGTCACCGCGGTGTCGACGAGCTGAAGGAAACGGTGAAGGCGTCGGACGTCGGGATCCGGCGAACGACAGCTTCGATCTATCCCGGCCTTGGAAGAATCACGGTGACGGGTGCGTTCAGTCTCGGAACCGGCTCGAATGACGATCAGGCCGGTACGACGAACACATACGTGCTGGGCGATACGCTCTCCTGGGTGCGCGCCGGTCACGCCTTGCGCATGGGGTTCGAGATAAAGCGGTACCAGATCAACCTCTATAACAACTTCAACACACGCGGCTCGCTCGGATTCGCGAACTTCGGCGATTTTCTTATCGGCAGGCCTGCCGGCGCCATAGATCAAGGTGGAAACGGCACAACCGCAAGCAGCATCAATACGATGAGTGTGGGAACCGGCCAGTCGTACCATGCTTACCGCATTCCTGATGAGTCCGCATTCCTGCAGGACGATTGGAAAGTCAATTCGCGCCTGACAGCGAATCTCGGCGTCCGTTTCGATATCTTCGGCTTCAGCACGGACAAAGAAGGCCGCCTTGGCAACTATGACCGGCGGTTGTACGAAGAACCCGCGACGAACGGTTCAACGCAAAAAGGTTTCGTGCTCGCGGAAAATACCAAAGCGACGATTCAAGGGTTCCCGCGCGTGGCGGCGGGAATGGTCGATAAGAACAATCTGAAGAACCTTGCTCCACGGGTCGGTCTGGCATTTAAACCGCTCACCGACAAGTCGCTCGTGATTCGGACCGGCTATGGAATTTTTTTCGAACGCATGGCCAATCAGATCTCACTCCAGCTGTTGAGCGCGCCTCCGTTCTTCATGCTGCCGAACCTGACCGCGACATCGGCGCCGACGATGAGTTTCCAGGATCCTTTCGGAAATTTGCCGTTGCCTTCCGAATTCCCGATCGTCCCAACGATTTATGGACCGCCGAATGACACGTCGCGGCCGCTGCAGGCGATCATCAACATCAATCCGCTGCTGAAAATTCCATACATGCAGCATTACAGTTTTGGAATCCAACAGGAGATTGTCAGGAACTACCTGTTCGAATTGGGATACGTCGGTTCAAAGGGAACCAAGCTGCCGTACTCGATCAACAGGAATCAGGCAGTGAAGGCCACGGCGCAGAATCCAATCCGTGGTCAGACGGATAGCACCACTTCAAATGTGAACCTGCGCGTTCCATATCTCGGTTTCTCGCCGACGGGAATCAGCGAAGTCAACACGGGAACCGACTCTCGCTACAATTCTCTGCAAACGGGAATTACAAAACGGTACAGCAAGGGGTATCAGTTCAACGCGTCGTACACGTGGTCGAAGTCGCTCGACAACAGTTCAGGCGGGAGCAGTTCAACCCTCGGCGGCATCAGCGGCGACCAGAGCAATCTCAGTCAGGCGCGCGGCATTTCGGACTTCAACAGAACGCATCGTGCCGTTGGTTCGTTTATCGCCGAACTACCGAAGTTCGGACCGGCCGCCCTGCAGGGTTGGCAGTTCTCCGGAATTCTGACGTGGCAGTCCGGTTTGCCGTTCTCGATCACCGACAGCACAGGATCCGCGCTCTACGGCGTCACCAGCTCGCGCGCGAACTGGGCTCCGGGAGCGACTGTGGATTCGATCACGTTATCCGGTGATGTGCGCACGCGGCTGACACGCTATTTCGACACCAGCGGATTCCTGAAATCGGGGAACGAGTTCGGCAACACGGGGCGAAACATCCTCACAGGTCCGGGTCAGTCGAATGTCGACTTCTCGATTATTAAGAAGACGAAGCTGCCGAAACTCGAACAGGGCAACGCGGAATTCCGCACTGAGTTTTTCAACTTACTCAATCACGCGAATTTCGATCTGCCGAACAGCAACATCACATCGAATACCTTTGGCCAGATCACCGGCACGTCCAACAATGGCCGCGTGATTCAGTTCGCGCTGAAGCTGAATTTTTAACGCTGGCGTTTCGCGTGGCGCTACGAAGCCCGTCGCTGCGCTCCCGGTTCTGACAACTCGCTGACAACGATATTGTTCAGAACCCGGAGCACAGCGACGGGCTTCCTGCATTCTCCTCAGATCACTTTTCGGGTCAGCGTGGGTTGTGGCTCGCTGACGGTGTCGTTCAAATCCCGCGGCAAACTGAAATAGAACGTGGCACCCTCGTTCGGCGCCGCTTCCGCCCAGACCTTTCCCCCATGCCGTTGGATGATGCGGCGGACGGTGGCCAGGCCGATACCGGTTCCTTCGAATTCCTCGGTCCGATGCAGCCGCTGAAACACCCCGAAGAGTTTGTGCGCGTACTGCATGTCGAAACCAACGCCGTTGTCGCGGACGTAGATCACATTTTCTCCATCGCCGCGATCCATCGATCCAATTTGTATCATCGCGGTGGCGCGCGTTTGCGTGAATTTCAGGGCATTTGTAATGAAATTCGTCATGACGAGCCGGATCATCGACGGATCGCCTTGAACGCGGGGCAGCGGATGAATCGTCCACTCGACGGCCCGATTTCCCGGGGCCGGCTGCAATTCCTTGACGATCTTGCGTACCGCACCGTTCAGCTCAATGGGTGCGTGAAGCATTTCCGTTCTTCCCATTTTTGAAAACGAAAGCAAATCGTCGATTAACGTGCCCATTTCAAGCGACGCATCCGTAATCACCGAGAGGTAGCGCCGGCTGTCGTCGTCCAGCTGAGATCCAAGCCTTCTTTCCAGCAGATGAATGTATCCCGCTATGTGGCGGAGCGGCGCACGCAGATCGTGTGAGACCGAGTAGGAAAATGATTCCAATTCCTTGTTCAGCGCCTGAAGTTCCGTCGCCTGCTTTCGAAGGTCGTAGTTGAGATTGTTGATCACCTCGTATTGATCGGCGAGCTCTTTCTCAGCTTCCATGCGCTTGTTGTCCGTGCGATACAACAGCATCGAGGTCCACAGAATCGGGACGGCAAAGACGAGAATGACGAGCACGAGAACGATGAAACCGCCGAATTGAAACGAGCCCAGGCCAAGGATGCGCGCAATCCATGAAATAAGAACGAGGAGGGGAAGGAAGCCGAATCCCAATGGCAACAGCCGGCGAGCGACGACTCCGCCGGCGTTGGAACTCGAAAGGACCGCCATAAGGCCGCGGTTCGGGTGAGCGCAGAGCACCGCGAATCCGAGAAACGCGATCATCACCGCAGCTTCGACGGACATGGCTCCGTAGCGGCCCGCCATATACACATTCGGTGAGGCGGCCCCGTAACCGACGCAAACAAGTTGTCCGATGAGACTCGCCAACAACGAAAGGCCGTGCGCGATGTAGGGTGACAGCGGCCCGGTACTCAGGTTCAGCAACAGCAGAGCAACGCCGAGCATCCAGAAACTCAGGGCCGTGTGAGGAGCCATCCTGCCGGGAGCGGCGTTCGTCAGGACCGCGTCCACCTGTCTAACCAGCAGTTGATCGATTCCGAAGTCCCTCTGGAGGACATTCTCCATAAAGGTTGCCGCAGCAATGATCACGATAAGGGCTGCACAAACAATCGCGACTCTCTTGTCCGATCGCTTGGGAATGCCACCGGTCGACCAGAGACTGACGCCGATCAGGATGAGCATCAAGGCGCCGTTGCCGGTAGTCGATGGAAGGCCGGGATATACATTGCGGAGAGGTTCGATGTCGAAAACCCAACCCGCTATCGCAAGACAGCCGATCAGTATCGAGGTCACGCTGACAGCGCGACCGAAGGACTCCGGTGGCAGTAACGACCGTTTGTGTGCCATGAAATCGTGCGAAAACTATTATGTCCAAGGCGCATGAAACATCAAACCCTATTTCACTTTCACGTGCCGTCAACGAGCGAAGTCATCCAAGCAGCCGAGTAATTGTGATACCAGCCCGCATTGAACCGTCACGAGCACGTGCCCACGAGGACGATCAGTGCCACAATAAACCGGCGTGCGACCTTCATGTTGCGCCGTATTCTTTCTGAGTTCATGAAACGATTCAAGAACTGCAGGCTTTCTTGACCCATAATGATTATGTTTGATCTAGACCGGAGGTACCGATGCGATCCAAACAGCTGTACCGGTTGATGGTGAACGGTGAGTTGCGTGAATTCGCGGCGTATCCCACGCGGACGTTGTTGGAGGTGCTTCGCGAAGATCTCGGATTGCCCGGCACGAAGCACGGCTGCGAAGTCGGCGAATGCGGAACTTGCGCTGTTTTGATCGACGGCCAGCCGGCGCTGTCCTGCCTGCTTTTGCCGCTCGAGCTCGAGGGACAACACATCACGACCATCGAAGGCATGTCCGAAGGGGCGGATCTAACCGCGCTTCAAACCGCGTTCGCGGACCTCGCGGCCGCGCAGTGCGGTTACTGCACTCCGGGCATTCTGCTTGTCGCGAAGTCATTGCTCGAGGAGAATCCCGCACCGTCGCGGGCGCAGATCGAAGAAGCGCTCGGCGGGAACCTCTGCCGGTGCACAGGCTACATCAAAATTTTCGAGGCCATCGAGCAGGCTGCCGCGCTGACCACCAGGAAACGGGAGCCGGTTCATGCGCGATGAACTGCGGACAAAACCGCTGAACGTGATCGGCAAGCCGCTGCGAAAAGTCGACGCGGCAGCGAAGGTTTCCGGCCGGACGATTTTTGCCGACGATCTGTTCTTTCCTCAGATGCTCTACGCGAAGATCCTTCGCAGCACGCGTCCTTATGCCCGAATCCAGCGGATCGACGTATCGGCGGCAGAAATGATGGAAGGCGTGAAGGGCGTTCTGCTTGGCCATGAACTTCCGATCACGTTTGGCATTCTGCCGGTGTCGCAGGACGAACACACCCTGGCGATCGACACGGTGAGATACGTCGGTGATCCTGTCGTCGCCGTTGCAGCTGTGGATGAGGAGACTGCGGAGGAGGCGGTTCGGCGAATCCATATCGAATACGCCGATCTCGTCCCCGTGATGTCGATCCAGGACGGCATCCAGCCGAGCGAGAACCCCATTCAGTCTTATGCCGAGCAGGGCAACATTCACAAAACCATCTCGTTTGAATTCGGCGACACGACCAGCGCCCTCATCGGCACGGATCTGGTCCTCGACGATACGTTTTTCTATCAGGGAAACACGCACCTGCCCATGGAGCAGCATGCTGCGGTCGCGATCTATCAGCCCGACGGCAAATTGACGCTTTGGTCGGCGACGCAAACGCCACACTACGTCCACCGGGCACTGGCGCGTGTTTTGGAGATGCCGGCGAATCGAATTCAGGTCATCGCATGTCCGAACGGCGGCGGCTTCGGAGGGAAGAGCGATCCGTTCAGCCACGAGATCGTCGCAGCAAAGCTCGCCATAAAGACCGGACGTCCGGTGAAGATCGCTCTGACACGCGAAGAAGTGTTCTACTGCCATCGCGGCCGTCATCCCGTCCTGATGCATTCTCGCCTCGGTTTGAGGAACGACGGCAGCATCACCGGCATGCATTTCCAGACTATTCTCGACGGCGGAGCTTACGGCAGCTACGGTGTCGCGAGTACCTATTACACCGGCGCGCTGCAGACGACGACGTACTACATCCCCGCCTACAAATTCGAAGGAGCGAGACTCTTCACCAACAAGCCGCCCTGCGGGCCGAAGCGCGGTCATGGAACGCCTCAGCCTCGATTCGGGATGGAAATCCAACTGGACAAGGCTGCCGAACTTCTCGGGGTGGACCCGGCTGAACTGCGTCTGAAGAATCTCGTCCAGCCGGATTCGCTCACCGCGAATTGGCTGACGATCCGCACGATCGGTTTGCAGAAATGCATCGAAAAGGTGGTCGACGCTTCAGAGTGGAAGAACAAATTCCGAAAGCTGCCGTTTGGGCGCGGTGTCGGGCTGGCGTGTGGCTGTTACCTGACCGGCGCCGGACTTCCGATCTACTGGAACAACATGCCGCAGTCGGGCGTTCAGTTGAAACTGGATCGATCGGGCCTGGTGACGGTTTTCTGCGGCAGCACGGACATCGGACAAGGATCCGATTCGATTCTGGCCTATATCGTTGCCGAGATTCTCGGGATCGATCCGCTGCACATTCGCGTTGTCACCGGCGACACCGACCTCACGCCCGTGGATTTGGGGAGCTACTCCAGTCGCGTCACCCTCATGACTGGTAATGCGGCAATCGAGGCAGCCGAACGCGTTCGGGAAATGTTGAACGATGCTGTCGCCGCGGAATTGCAGATTCCGAAAACGCGCGTTGTTGCGGCGGAAAGCCGAATGTTCGATGCCGAAGATCCCGGCAAGTTCGTCGATTTCGCGAAAGCGGTCCAGCTGGCTGAAGCAAAGTTTGGAACGCTCGGTACGGTTGGAAGCTACAAGCCGCCGCAATCCGCTGCCAAGTTCAAAGGCGGCGGTGTGGGCCCAAGCCCGACGTACAGTTTTTCTGCGGCGGTCATTGAACTCGATGTCGACGCCGAATCAGGAATTATTCGCATCGAGAAGGTGTGGATGGCGCACGACATCGGACGGTCCATCAATCCGATGCTGGCGATCGGTCAGGTCGAAGGCAGCATCTATATGGGCTTGGGCGAAGCGTTGATGGAAGAGCAGGAGTTCCGGCTTGGCGTCCACAAGACCCCGAGCATGCTCGATTACAAGAGTCCTACGTCGATGGACATGTGTCCGATCGAAACCTTCCTTATCGAAGAACCCGACGCGATGGGACCGTTTGGCGCCAAGGAAGTCGGACAAGGTCCGCTGCTTCCCATACCTCCGGCCGTGTGCAACGCCGTGTATGATGCCGTCGGAGTTCGAGTCGACGAGATTCCCGTGACCCCGGAGAAGATTCTCAAAGCGCTGAAGGCGAAGTCGCAAGGCAAGGAGGGGCGGTACGGCCCCAAAAGTTTTCCGACGATCGATTACCGCGACCCCATGTTCATCCTTCCGCCTTGGGAAGGCGGCGACGGCCGTTCGAGCGCGCAGCCCGAGTACACAAGGAAGGGTCTTTAGATATGCTGCGACTTCCCGACTTCATATACCGGCGTCCCAGGGATATCCGCGAGGCCGCGGCAATCCTCACCGGTGAAGGACCTCGCGCCATGCTTGTTGCCGGTGGAACGGATCTGTGGCCGAAGATGAAACGGCGGCAAATGGAGCCGCGGGTCGTCATCGGTATGCGACACCTGCAGGAATTGCGGGTGATCGGCGGATCACCGTCGACGGGCATGACGCTCGGAGCGAATTTGACTTTGCACGAACTCGAACGTCATCCGGCGCTGCTCGAAAGCTATGCCGCCGTAGCCGAGGGTGCGCGCTCCATCTCCAGTCCTCCGCTGAAAACCATGGGCACGCTCGGCGGCAATCTTTGTGTCGATACCCGTTGCTTCTACTATGACCAGACTTATGAATGGCGGCAGTCTATTCATTTTTGCCTGAAGAAGGACGGCGACACGTGCTGGGTTGCGCCCGGCAGCAGGCGATGCTGGGCGGTTTCTTCCACGGACCTGGCGCCCGTGATGCTGGCATTGAATGCGCGAGTGCGGCTGCTCCGCAGCAACCGCCAGCGGACGATCAATGCTGCGCAGCTTTATAACCAGGACGGCATTGCGTATCTGAGCAAAGAACCGGACGAGATCGTGACTCACATCGATCTTCCGCCGATGAACGGAGACATCACGGCTTTCCGCAAATTGCGCCGCCGTGGTTCCATCGATTTTCCGATACTGAATGTCGCCGCCTGGATACGCCCGTCGAAGAAGGGCCGCGTCGTCGAAGCCGCGCGCATCGCCATCGGCGGCGTCACTTCCGCCCCGTACTTGTCGGAAACTGCGTCCAACGTTCTGATCGGCCGCGAACTGACAGCGGATTCGATTCGCGAAGCCGCCGTGTGTGCGCGCCTCGACTCGCGTCCGCTGGACAATACGGACTTGGATTTTTCGTGGCGCCGTCAGATGGTTGAAGTCTGGGTTCGACGTACGTTGGAAGATGTAGCGCGACAGATGCCATGACCAGACTTAGCGTCAATGTGAACAAGATTGCGCTGCTGCGGAACACCCGAGACATCGGAATACCCAGCGTGCTGAAAGCGGTCGAGACGGCCATTCGCGCCGGAGCGCATGGAATCACCGTCCATCCGCGGCCCGACCAGCGGCATATTCGGCCTTCGGATGTGTATGAGGTCGCGAAGTTCGTCAGCAGTTATCCGCAGGTCGAATTCAACATCGAAGGCAACCCATTTCCGGAATTCATGGAGCTTGTCGCTCGCGTCGGGCCGCACCAATGTACGCTCGTTCCGGATTCCCCCGAGCAGTCGACGTCGGATCACGGTTGGGACGTGGCACGGGACGGTGACCGGTTGAAGTCGATCGTTTCCGAGCTTCACGGAATTGGCCCACGCGTAAGCTTATTCATGGACCCGGACATGGATCAGATTCGTCACGTCGCAAAGACCGGCGCCGATCGAATCGAACTCTATACGCAACCTTACGCCGCTGCTTTCGAAGGCGGCGACGTCGAGCAGGTGTGGTCCACATACGCTCAGGCCGCTCGCGCCGCGCAGGAGGCGGGACTCGCCGTCAACGCAGGGCACGACCTCAATCTGCACAATCTTTCGAAGTTTCTCGAGATTCCCGATATTGCTGAAGTCTCCATCGGTCATGCGCTGATCGCCGACGCGATCGACATGGGCCTGTTGAACGCGGTGCGAGCCTATCTGGAAAAGCTGAGATGAACCAACTGCGCATCCTCGTCATCGACGACGAAACCGCCATTCGTTCCACGATTACCGAGGGTCTCCGAGCCATGGGTTACGAAGCGGAAGGCGTCGAAGGCGGTCCTCTGGCGATGGAACTGATCCAGGAGACTCCATTCGATCTCGTTCTGGTCGATATTCATCTGCACGGCAGCATGGATGGCATCGCCGTGCTGGAGAGTGTGAAACGGCACGACCCGGAATTGGATGTCGTGTTGATGACCGGCGATCCCGAATTGACGACAGCGATTCAGGCACTGCGTCTCGGCGCGTACGATTACCTGATCAAGCCCCTGAACTTTGACAACCTCAAGCATCTCGTGAAGCGCGTTTCCGAACAATGGAAGTTGCGAGGCGAGGCCCGATCGCTCCGCGAACGGATGTCCGAGAAGCCGGGCGTTGAGCGTCTCGTCGGATCGTCGCCCCGAATGCGGGAGGTCAAACAGATCATCGCCAAGGTTGCGTCCAACGATTCAGTTGTGCTTATCGAAGGGGAAAGCGGAACCGGAAAGGAGCTGATGGCCGGCGCGATTCACCAGCTGTCTCAGCGCTGTCGAGGACCGTTTATTTCGCTCAACTGCGGCGCCATTCCCGCGGATCTCGCCGAAACCGAACTGTTCGGTCATGTGCGAGGAGCCTTTTCCGGAGCGCTGCGCGATGTTCGCGGTCTTTTTCGCTCGGCCCATGGCGGGACGCTCCTCCTGGACGAGATCGGCGAACTCCCGCTCACGTTGCAACCAAAGTTATTGCGAGCGCTGCAGGAGAAAGAAGTCCGCCCGATCGGCAGTTCCGTCTCGGTCAAGACCGATGTGCGAATCGTTGCCGCAACGAACCGGAATCTCGAGGACGCGGTGAAAGCCGGCACATTCCGGCAGGATCTCTTCTTCCGGCTGAACGTTGTCAGGTTCGAAGCTCCGGCGCTTCGCACAATGAAAGAAGACATCCCCACGCTGGTCGGTTATTTCCTTCGGCAGTTCAATGAAACGTTCGGACGATCGGTTCGCAGCGTCAGCACGAAGGCGCTCGAATTACTGACGCATTACGATTTTCCCGGCAACGTGCGAGAACTCGAGAACATCATCGAACGCGCTTACGCGCTGGGTGCCGATGAACAGATCGATCTGGATGACCTTCCCCGAATGCTGGACTACTCCGGAATGGAGCCTCGCACGCTTCAGGCGGCAGAAAAGGACATCATCCGCAAGACTCTCGAGCGCTACGCCGGCGACAAAGTGAAAACGGCGCGTGAATTGGGTATTTCACTTCGCACGCTGTACCGTCGGATCAAGGAACTCGAGTCGTGAGGTGGGGGGCAGGGGAATTTAGAAAATGGACGAAGTGAAGTTCTAAGCCGAAATCCGAAATCTCAAATTGAACTCACCAAGCATGGCGTCCGCACCAGGGCGCCTTGAAGTCCAATTTCGGACTTCGGATTTCGGATTGGCATTTCACTTCGTCCATTTCTAAATTCCCTTTTTCAGCGTCTTAACTTTTCGGGAAAGTACTCCCTGACTTTCTCAACCTTCGGCATCGCGATGCACGCAATGTAAGGCTGGTTCGGGTTGAGCGCGGCGTAATCCTGGTGGTACGCCTCGGCGTCGTAAAACGCTTTCAGCGGCTCGAGTGTCGTCACGATAGGTTTTGAAAACACTTTTTGAGCGTCGAGTTGTTGAATGTACGCCTCAGATATCCTGCGTTGTTCCTCGCCGGCGTAGAAGATCGTCGATCGGTATTGTCGGCCGACATCGTTGCCTTGCCGGTTGAGTTGTGTCGGGTCGTGTGCGACCGAGAAAAAAACCTTCAGAAGCTGTCCGAATGTCAGCTTGCTTGCGTCGAATTCGATTTTGACGGCTTCTGCATGATCCGTCGCTCCACTGCAGACCGTCCGGTAATTCGCGGTTTCCTTCGTTCCACCCGCATAGCCCGACACCACGCTTCGAATACCGTCCAGCTGACGGTACACGGCTTCGACGCACCAAAAGCACCCGCCGGCAAGCACTGCGGTCTGCGTTGACGATTGCGGTGTTAAAGGAAGATCCGTTGCCGGATCAGGAAACCTGTCGCCAAGGCCCATGAATGTATTCCTCCTTGGATGATTTTAGCAGCCCGATTCATTTGTGATGGCCGATTGGTGAGAGGTGATTGCATAACTGAAGCCATATGCCGGACCACATATGAGGGTTGGCATATGGCCTCAGTTATGCAATCACCTCTCACCAATCAGCCATCACAAATGAATCCGTTCGTACCGAACCTGCTCGAGGAAAAGTCCGGAGGCGGGCGCTGTCCATGCGGCGACATCGAGCTTTACGTCGCAATGTCCATCGAGGAGCTTCTGGAGCTGGTTCTCCGTTATTTCCCCTGTCCCTCTCTTGACGATCACACCGACAATCCTTCGCACCATGCGCCAGAGGAAGTGGGAAGCTTCGATGCGGAACGTAATCACATCTTCCTCGATTTCAATCTCCGCCTTTTCCACCACCACGATGGTCGACTCGTGCGGCCGCGACGGATCCTCCGCGCGAAAGCAAACGAAATCATGACGGCCGACCAGCAAAGCCGCTGCGCGCCGCATTGCCTTGATATCCAGCGGATCTTTGATCCACCAGACATATTTCTTCATGAACGCCTGTTTTCTCGCGGAGACCTGGTAGATATAAATCCGGCTCAACGCGTCGTGCCGGGCGTGAAAATTTCGGGCGGCGGCCTCGACGTCGAGGACCACAATGTCCACGGGAAGAAGCTCATTCAAACGTGTTCGGATGATTTCCACGTTGTGCCGGACGGGCGCGTTCACTTTGATGTGGGCGACCTGACCGAGAGCGTGGACGCCGGCATCCGTGCGTCCGGCGCCCTGAATGTCAACGTCACTCTTGAATACATCTGCAGCGGCTTTGCGCAGTTCGCCCATGATCGTGCGGGCATTCTTTTGATCCTGCCACCCGCTGTAACGTGTGCCGTCGTATTCGACCAGTATTTTGAACGTCGTCACGCGACGTCGACGCCGCTTAGGGCGCGCTCGCCGGCGGAACCCGGCGTTTTGTTGCCTGTTCGAAGGCGTAAGCAAGAGACAGCAGTTTGGGTTCACTGCAAGCCATACCGGTGAAACTCACGCCGAAGGGGCCGGGCTTCGCATTGAAATTTGGCGGGAACGCCAGGGAATTCCCCAAAGTTCCAAACGTCACGGTGGGGGCATTGGGAGGCAGTGTCGGGTCGTTGGGCACCATTCCGAATGGAACGATGACCGTCGGATAGCCGGGCCTTGCCGCGATGTTGGCGCCATTCGCGGCCGGGAAGAGGACGGCGTCGAGGTTGTTCGCTTTCATGACGGCGTCGATCCCGTTCGTTCCGGCAAGACGGATATCCTTTGCGCGGTCCGCCTCGTACCGCGGACGATCGGCGGTCACATCCAGCTCGTCGGAGATATCGAGCGCCGCCTGACCGTACTTGATCGCACCCGCTTTTTCATGGGCGAGGTTCCAGTTCCGCAATTCGGTCAGCGTCTTGACCGGTGCTGTCGGGCCAAGCGAGGCGAGCCACTTGTTGAAGTCGCGCTTCATGCCGTATTTCAAAACGATCGAGCAATCCTCATCGGCGCCTTTGCGTTGAGTGCTTCCGCCGCAGGTTCCCCATATCAAAAGATTATTCTTGAGGTCCGTCGTTACGATGCTCGGTATGACGATCGGATCGACGACGATCGCGCCCTGCTTCTTCAGGACGTCGATCGCGTCGGTCATCACTTTCATTTGGAAAGTATTCAGTCCGCCGCGAGCCAGCTGCGTGTCGCCGGGAAGAGAGATCGGGTCGTAATAGTTGGCTCGAGGAATTCCGATGCGCGCGCCTTTCAAGCCGTCGGTCTTTAGGAACGGAGTGTAGTCGCGATTTGGCGGCGGAGCGCAGGTTCGAGTTGCGGGATCGTTCGGGTCCGGCGATGGACTTTCCATGGCGCCGAGCATGATTGCGGCATCAGTGACCCATTTGGCCATCGGTCCGGCGGTGTCTTGATCGGCTGTGATTGGAATGATGCCATAACGGCTGATTCGTCCCAGAGTAGGTTTGATGCCGGCGAGCATGTTTTGATTGGAAGGACTCAACACCGACCCCGAAGTCTCGCTTCCGACATTTCCTGTCCAGAAGTTTGCTGCCGTGCCGATGCCCGAGCTGGAGCCGCCTGTGCCGAGCGCGGGGCGGCCATCGAAGGTCGCTTCGCGCGGGTCGGGCCGCGGATCGTAAGGGTTCATGCCATAGCCGCCGACGGCGTTGTAGTTGCCGGGCATCGGAGTCGGTGCGCCGGCAATAAAGTTTGCGAGTTCGGTCATTCCCGTTTTCGCGATGATGATGGCGCCGGCGTCGCGAAGGTTCTTCGTTAGCGTGGCTTCGTACGGAGGCGTGTAGCCCGCGAATGCCAGTGCGCCGCCTGTAGTCGGCATGTTGGTGGTGTGGATGTTGTCCTTGAGCGCGATCGGAATGCCGTGTAGCGGACCTCGAATCTTTCCCTGTGCCCGTTCACGATCCAGTTGCTCCGCTTCCTTGATCGCATTTGCATTGATGGTGATCGCCGCGTTCAGCTTGTCTTCATATAACGCGATGCGGGTGAGGTATTGCGTCACGATCTCTTTCGACGTGACGCGCTTTTCCTGCATCGCCTTCTGCATTTCGGGAATGCTCGCCTCGACAACGGTGAAAGGCTTCGAACGTTGTTGAGAGGTGACGTTGAGGACCATCACCACGGACGTAAACACGAACAGGCTCCAGACTCGTTTCATAGCGCGAAATTGTACAGCACCCGCGGTTCGTTGATGAAACGTGGTAGCACGAAGCCCGTCGCTGCGCTCCGGGTTCTATCAGTTGTTGCCGCAATATGCCCGGAGCGCAGCAACGGGCTTCGTGCTACCACGTTCGGTTTTCAAGATTCTGCTATTTGTGTGGCATATCCGGGTTTGATGACGTCGTAGATCAATGCGACCCGCTGCCTGTACGGGGCGAAGGCACTTTTCATCGCGTTGATCGTGATTCTTTCGAGGTCTCTCAGATCCAAGCCGAACACATCGGCTGCCGTCCGATACTCGTCTGTGAGGGTGATACCGCTCATCAAACGGTTGTCTGTGTTCAGCGTCACGCGGAAACGAAATCTGAAGAAGATGCCGAAGGGATGCTCAGCCAGATTAGGCGTCGTCGCACCGGTGTGGACGTTGCTGGTCAGGCAGATTTCGAGGGGGATGCGTTTGTCCAAAACATACTGCGCCAACGTGCCCATGTTGAGGACGTTGCCGTCCTTGATTTTCATGTCCTCGACCAGCCGCGTCGCGTGGCCGATACGATGCGCCCCGCACCACTGGATGGCCTGCCAGATGGACTCCTTGCCGAAGCCCTCGCCTGCATGAATGGTGATGTTGAAGTTTTCGCGCTGGATGTAATGAAAAGCGTCGACGTGTTTCTTGGGCGGGTAACCGCCTTCTTCGCCGGCAAGATCGAAACCCACAACTCCGTGCGGCCGGAAATCGACCGCCAGTTCGGCCACTTCCTGGGAAACTTCCGGAGACATGCTGCGCAAGGCGCAAAGGATCAGGCCGTATTGAACGCCGAAGTCGCGTCCGCCGCGTTCCAGCCCTCGCAAAACGGCGCGTATGATCTGTTCCGGATGCAGACCTTTTTGTGTATGCAGGACCGGCGCAAAGCGGGTTTCGAAATAAACGATGCCATCGCGATGCATGTCTTCAACGTTCTCATAGGCGACGCGTTCCAGCGCCTCTTCGGTCTGCATCACACCACAGGTATGCTCGAAACCCTGCAGATAAAGCGGCAGACTTCCGCGGTTCGCATTGCGTTGAAACCACGAAGACAGTTCGCCTGCATCCATTGTGGGCAGGCGATCGTATCCGCTTTGCTTTGCCAGTTCGACGATTGTCGCCGGCCGAAGTCCGCCATCGAGGTGATCGTGCAGGAGGACTTTAGGGACCTTTTTCAGAGAATCCGCGCTTAAAGGCATTTCAAGATTCTAATCCATTCGGTCACGCCACGCGGTTTAGTTAAATCTTGCAAAAGAGGTTCTAAACAGACGACAAGTAATAATTGTCTACGTCTAAGCATGACCCGTAGGAACACTGATAGTTGAGGAGGACCGCTTGGGTCGAACGGTCGCTTTCAGGTTCTTTGCGCTTGTTCTGGTGCTGACGTTCTGCGCGCCGCCCTCGAAAGGCGATGGCGTTTATTCGGAGTATCGCGAGGAAGATCGGTCGTGGACGATCGGGAATCCATCCATTCAGGTTTCGTTTCAACTCGATTCGGAAGGGCGTTTCCGGTTGCGCTCTATAGACGACGCGACATCGCGCCGGATCTGGAGCGCGCCCCAGGCGAGCCCTAGTTCTCCCATCAATCTTACTGTTGATGGTTTGAGTTTGAATGCGGAGACTGCCTACTCCGTGGTGTCGCAGTCGTTCCTCGACATTACTTCGCCGGCGACCGGTGTGAGGTTTTCCATCGTCTTGTCCAGCAGGGATGTGCCCGGCGAGGTCCGTTTTGAGGCCGACGTTTACGAGGGCCAGCCGTTCTTTCGATACCGCACGATCTATCGCAATACCAGCCGCGCCGCCGACTACGTCACCTACGCCGACATGCTGTCATGGGCTTTCGATGATTCCCAGGAAACCTATCGCGATTTCTTCGTCGGCCAGTGGCGACAGGCACGAGCCGGCAACTTCGAGCCGCACGAAACCGATATCTCGCTCGCAAACGGTCCGGTGGGGATGTTCACAGGATCCAACGGCGAACATACGGCGTGGCGGGCGCTGCGTGACTCTCATGACAACGGCCTGGTCGCCGCCTGGGAGTTCAACGGGCGGGCGCTGTCGTATGTGGAGCACGTGCGTGAGAGTGAAATGGTCCGGCTCGAAGCGCACATTACGGATCTGAACCATCGCGTACCGCCGAACGGCACGTTCCGCGTCCCGGACGCGTTTATCGGAGTGTTTCACGGCGATTGGGACGACGCCGGATATCGCACACAACGGTTTGCGGAAGACGTACTGGCCGCGCGCTTTCCGGATTCCGAGGCGTTTCCATACGTGATGTTCGACACGTGGGGCTACGGCGAGGATATCGACTTGTCCACAGCGATCAATGCGGCGGAGCGGGCTGCTTCGCTCGGCGCTGAAGTTTTTATTCTCGACTATGGATGGGCGCGTCAGATCGGTGACTGGTATCCCGATCCGCAGAAGTTTCCCGAGGGCCTGCGTCCTCTGTCGGACACGGTTCATAGCCTTGGAATGAAGTTCGGTCTGCACCTGCCCTTGCTTGAAGTGGCCCCGGATGCGCCGGTCCTGAAGGAGCATCCCGATTGGGAAGCCGTTTATCCCGATCGTCCGACTCGTTACTTCGGCGCGACGTCGCTCTGCCCGAGTCACCGGCCTGCGCGCCAATGGATCATCTCGGAAGCCATTCGGATCATCCGTGATTACGACGTCGACTGGGTGACCCAGGACGGCGACAATATGGTCAAAATCTGTTTGTCAGCTACGCACAGTCACGCTCCCGGCGACAGCAATTACTCGAATGCCGTCGACGGACTCGACACCATCCTCGCCGTCGTTCATGCGGCAACGCCAGGAGTGGTCTGGGAAAACTGCGAAGACGGCGGCAGCATGCAGACGTTCAAGATGGTTCAGCAGTACGTCACGTCGATCCTGAATGATTCCGATGACGCGCTCACCACTCGCCGCGCGGTCTACGGCGGGACGTACCCTTTTCCTCTTCGCTATACCGAGCGCTACATGATGGACGAGCCCAACAGTTCGTACAACACCCGCAGCTATATGTTCGGCGGGCCGCTGACGTTGATGAACCGGATCACCCGATGGTCCGGCAGCACGATGGGTTTCATGAAGCGCGAGGTGTCCTTATATAAGTCGGTGCGGGAACTGATGCGCGACGGCAAGGTGTATCACATCACCGCTGAGCCTGACGGCGAATCGAGTGATGCGATTGAAGCGCACGACGAGCAGAATGATCGGTCCCTCATCTTCGTTTACAGCAATGAGGAAAAGCCCGGTGTCAATTTCGTCCAGGTCCGCGGCCTTAATGCCGACGCTTTGTACTGGGTCGGCTTCCTGGAAGTCCCCCACTCGTACATCGCAACCGGAGCCCAGCTGATGCAGAAGGGAATTCCAGTGATTCTCCCTCCGTGGACGGCGGAAGTGGTTTCCATCGTCCGCAGATGAGCGTTACCGCTCTCCCCACGCAATTGTCACCCCGGCGGTGGCTTCGACCCAGTCTTGACGGAATCCATAATAGTGAGGAAGAGTGCGGCCCCGAACGTCGACACGATAGCCTATCGGACCCCATCTGCGCAGGGCCTTCAGTCCGCCGCCGTAACTCAACGACAAGAATCGGTGGGTGGTCAGCACATCGGGATCGAAGAGAAATCGAGCGTCGTTGCTGACGGTGGTGGTCACGGAGCCGATTCCGAAAGTACCGTACAGCTTCTTTCTTGTCTTACCGAAGTGATACGAAGCGTCCGCATCCCAAAGATACGCTCTCGTTCGAGTGAGCGTGTCTTTGAGGCTGAGGTTGTTGATGTAGCCTAGATGACCTTCGGCTTCAAGGGCGCTTGTGAGAAACACACCTCCATGAACACCGTAAACGCCCTCGCGATTCAACTGGTAAACACCGGCGAATTTTCCGGGAAAAAAAACGCCGGCATAGGGGTCGATTTCATATCTCTGGGCGCCTGCCGTAACAGCGGCGCCCAGTAAGGCGGCGGCAAGCCACCCGGTTAAACATCGCATAACATCAAAAGTTTATCCGAGCTCCGAGAACGATGATGCGATTTCCGGTGGCGGTCGTGATACGTCCGAAGGTGAGGGAGTTGATGTCGCCTGTAGGAGCGCCGAATTGCGGCGAATTGAGAACGTCGATCGCGTCGAGACGGAATTCGAATTCCTTCTGCTCGCCCAACCGAACGCGCTTCACCAGATTCGCGTCGAATCTTAACGTCGCCTGCGCTCGGCCGTAGTAGTTCGCGAGGTTTCCAAGAACGCCGGGCTGAGGATTCACAAGAAGCAAACGGTTCGATGAATCTGCGATCGCGTACAGCGTACTCCGGGTGTTCAGTTGCTGAGCGCTGGTCAGTGTATTGATCGTTGGATCGGTCACCTGCTTGAGGTCCGGAAAATAGATCACACCGTCGGAAACCTTCGTGACCTTGCCTGAGCTGGGCATCGGTCCTGCCAGCGTCGGCGTATTGTCGCCGAACGTATTGACGGATGTGACGCTTGACGAGAACTCGAATGGCGCGCCCGAAGTGAGGCTGATGATCGGAGAGATCTGCCACCGCTCGAAGAATCGCGCAAGAACACCGTGACTGTTGTTGAGCAGCATCTTGCCGGGACCGAAAGGCAGTTCATAAGTGCCGCTGTTGCGGAAAACGAACTTGCGATCGAACGTCAGGATCCGATGATCTCGCTGACGATTCCGGCCGTCGCGATAACTGTCCAGCATTTCCTGGCCGGAGCCCTCTTCTTCACCAAGAGCCTTGCTCCACGTGAAGTTGCTCTCAACCATCCAGCCTTGGGCAAAACGCCGGGTGAGGTCGACCTGCAACGAGTGATAGTTCGAATTCGCAAAGTTGGCCGTGAGGTTCGCAGCCGCGAACTGCGGATTCGCGGTGATGAAATTCTCAGGCAAACCCGCGCCGCGCAAAAGTCCGCCGACTCCGGTTGTGTTCTGGGTGGTCGTGTTCAGATAATCCGCGAATCCTGCCACATTGTTGTTTGCGAAAAAACCTCTCGTACTGCTGTTCGAGCGTAGACCAGCTCCCGCTCGGACCGCGGAACCATCGATCACTCCCGAGCCGAGATTGATGCCTTTAAAAATTCGATCCATGAGCGCCGATTCGCTGCCCGACTGAATCGCCAGAAACGCATCCAGAATCCCCGTCTCATAGATGTTGGTTTCGTTCAGGTTCGTTCCCCGAATCAATTTGGTTCCCTTACTGCCGACGTAGCGAACATCAACGTTGAAGTTGCTGGGAAGGTGACGCTGAATCGAGAGATTCCAGTTCTGAACATACGGCGTGCGCAGGTTCGTGTCGAAGCCGCGAATAGTGTCCGTCCGCACCGTTGTGGGGATCGTCTCGAGAGGTTTGACGGCGGTCGTCAGCGGTAGCGCGAGCTTCGTCAGGTCGTAGTAGCTGCTCGAGCGGAATGACGTGACCGTGCGCAGGCCGGGTTGATCGCCGACAACGATGTTGAACATGCGCAGCGAATCGCGCTCGTAACCAATGCTGTAACCTGCCCGGAGAATCGTTTTGTCTTTTCCAAAATACGGAATCGACCAGCTCAGACCGACGGCCGGCGCCCAGTTGTTCCAGTCGTTGTTATAGATCAGTTTGTCCGGGTTGGGCGAATTCTTGCCGACGAGTTCGATTTCCGTGAGGTGAGTCGGGTCCTGATGGAACGGTTGGTACATGTCCCCGAAACCGGTTCCGGAGATCCCGAACAATCCGGATGATCCTCCCTTAATGGCGGCGGTCTGACCGCGTCGCTCGTAAGGCACGCCGTAAAACTCGTAGCGGACTCCCAGATTGAGCGTGAAACCCGGGTGCACCTTGAAATCATCCTTGAAAAAAACGCTGAACTCGCGTTGCTGCCAATATCGAATCTTGTTGTTGTAAGGCAGGAATTGAAGCGTCGGCGGTGGGGCGGAATTAAACGCTTCATTAACCGATCCGACGGAACCGCTCAGATTCATCAAGAGACTTTGTGCGTCTCCTTCATTCGCTCCCAGCGTCGGTATGGCCGCCGCAGTGACTCCAGTCACCGCAACGCCACCGGCGCCAATGATCGTTCTCGGCATCACTTCAAATGCGCTGAATGGCGCGCTGCTGACGAAACGGACTTCGACGCCGCCTTTGAACGAGTGGTGGCCCTTAATCCAACTCAGGTTGTCCGCCCAGGTATATAGAGGTGCGATGTATCCATAACCGCAGCAGGCAACGCCAGGTATAACGATCGGGTTGGTGATGGTGCCGGTCAGAAAACTCACGGCAAACGGGAGACCTCCCGCGGTCGGCAGTGCCTTCAAGCCCTCCGCGTTGTCCCATGGTCCAAGCGCCGAAATGCGCGCCCGTTGCGCCCCGCCGCGGAGTTCGTTGACAAGGTGCGGGGTTAGTGTGCTGGTGAAGCTCAGCGAATAAAAGTAATCGTTGTTCGAGAAACGGCCGCCCGGCGCATTCGGAACGGGTTGCGCGTTGTTACCGTTGAAGTTGTCTTCGGTTTCATGCGTGAAGCTGAATGTCCCGTTGTTCTTCGAGTTGAACGTGTGGTCGATTTTGAAGTTGATCTGATCTCGATCGTTCGTCGCAGGGCGGCTCCACGCGTACCCCGCGACATTCAAACCGTCGCCCGCGCGGAAATTGTTGGGAAGCGGTGTCAGGTCGATAAGTTTCCCGATCACGCCCGTGGGATCGGCTCGCAAGCGGTTCGGATCCTTGCCGAAAACATCCAGAGTGATCAGATCTCCGGTCGCCGCGGCTGGCCTTTCCGGGTTGCCGTTGACATCGACGGATCGAATACCCGTACCTGAATTGTAGTTGGCGTTCCGAGCGCCGGGATAATATCGGTAAAATCCTCGTCGTGCCGCTTCCGTGTAGACATTGCTTGTGACCGTATTGCGAGTCACCTGTCGCTGCGCGTCATAAAGAACATGGAAGAATGTTTTGTTTTTGATGATCGGTCCGCCGAGGCGCGCGCCGAACTGGTTTCGCAGAAGGACGTTTCGCGGATCTCCTCGCTGATTATTGAACCAGGTATTCGCGTTGAGGACCGTGTTGCGGTGCGACTCAAAAACGCTTCCGTGGAATTGATTCGTACCCGAACGGGTCAGGATTTGAACCTGTCCCGAGCCCCGGCCAAACTCCGCGTCGGCGGGTGACGTCACCACGCGCACTTCCTGGACGATATCGGTGCTGTTGAAAATCACGGTCGGCGCGGCATTGACGGTGGCGGTGTCCGGGTTCAGCCCCTGATTGATGTGCTGATCCATGATGTTGATGCCGTCGCGTGTGATATTCAGCGCTCCGATTCTGGATCCGGAAAAATTTCCCCCGACGGCTCCGGCCTGCGTGAAAACCAGCCCCAGAGCGTCGCGCGCAGGCAAGGGAAGTTCGGTCACGCTTTTTCCTTCGATCACAGTTCCGACCGTACTCGTTCCCAGCGCCAATGCCGCGTCCATTTGAGCGGTGACCTCAACCGTCGAGTCCGCCGCCGCGGCAACTTCGAGCTGGAAATTCAAAACAACGCGCCCGCCGACTTCGAGAGTGACGTCGTTGTAGACGTGTTTTTTGAACCCTGGAAGTTCGGCACTGACGCGGTAAACGCCGGGTTGCAGGCTGGGAAAGCTATAAATGCCGGCTTCATTCGTGATTCCCGTCGAGACCACACCGGTGCGAACGTTCGCCACCGTAATTTGGGCTCCGGGAATCATCGCCTGCGTCGCATCGGTTACTGTGCCGGAGAGCACGACATTCGTTCCTTGACCGAAAATTTGCGCGCCCGCGATGAACAAAAGAATCAAAGAAACGAGCGTGAATCCACGTCTCATGCGGATCTCCTCCTCTCTCAAGTCCCCCATCAAGATCTTTGTTTATTTCTTTAAGACTGCGGAAAGGTATACGCCCAGGCAAGGTGGAGAGGCAAAAGCTTTTTTGATGAGAGTTCCGTCAATGAGTATCCAGTTGGCCGGATCGATCTTGAAGCAGGAGGACCGAGACCAGGCTGATCATGGCCGTGACGGACACATATGCGGCGACCGCTGTGGACGTTTTGTAGGTTTCATACAGCCAGACTGCGATCAGCGGCGCCGGCCCGCCCGCGGTAATCGATGCCAGTTGATATCCGAGGGACGCTCCGCTGTATCGCCTCGAACCAGGGAAACTTTCAGAAATGAACGCGGCCTGCGGGCCGTACTGCATGTCCTGTATCGGCAGCGCGAAAAAAATGGCAACGAAGAGCAGCGGCAGCGAGCGCTTATCCAGAAGCGCAAAGTACACGAATGGCCAGATCATCATGGCGACGCAACCCGCTGCGATGACGTTCCGCCGGCCGAGCCGATCCGAAAGAAAACCGAAAAAGAGTACCGTCACCATCGAAAACGCCGACTGAATCATCACGAAATTCAGCACGATCGTCTGCCCGAAACCCAGAGTCCGCGTGGCGTACAGGAGAATGTAGTTGGTGAAGATGTAGAACGGCGTCTGCTGGCCCGTTCGAAGCAGCGCCGTGAGGATCACCTCGCGCCAGTTTCGTTTGAAAACCTCAGCGACCGGAGCTTTGGTTACCCGGCCCTGGCTCCTTATCTGCGCGAATACCGGTGTCTCCAGGACTCCGATGCGAATGTAAAGTCCGATGAAGATGAGCACGAAACTGAGAAGGAAGGGAACCCGCCATCCCCACTGCATGAATCGATCGTTCGGCATGAAAACCGTCATGAGGGCGAGCGCCCCGTTGGCGAGGACCATTCCCGCCGGCGCGCCGAACTGCGCGAAGCTCGTGGAGAACCCGCGGCGCTTGGGATCCGTCCATTCTCCGGCGAGCAATACGGATCCACCCCATTCGCCGCCGACTCCGATTCCCTGAAGTATTCGTCCGAAGGTGAGCAATACGGCCCCCCAGATCCCGATCGTGGAGTAGTCGGGAGTGAAACCGATCGCCATGGTCGAAACGCCCATCAGGACCAGCGTTGCAATCAGCGAAGCTTTGCGGCCGCGCCTGTCCCCAAAATGACCGAAGATTGCCGCACCGATCGGCCGCGCCGCGAATCCGACGAAGTACGTGGAATAGGAAAGCAGCGTCGCGACGAAGGGATCCGATTTGGGAAAAAACTTCTGCGGGAACACGAGCGACGCCGCGGCCCCATATAAAAAGAAGTCGTACCACTCGATCGACGTCCCGACTGCGGATGCGATAATCGCGCGAACGCGCTGCTGTCGTAGCTGTGTGGCGTCAAGCTGAGCGGCTGAAGCCATGGCGCTGGATTATACGGTATTCGTACCAGTGGGCAGCTTTCCGAAAAATGTCCAATGTTGGGATGGTGCGCCGGGAGACCGGCAGGAAGTAGGGGATGAAAGAGCCCTACCGGGAAGGAATAGCGAACCACTCGGACCGCGAGTCTTGTGGTACGAATCGTGAGGTTGGTAGCAAAGCGTAGACAGCGGCAGTGGCGGGCTGGGATATCGAGCTTCGAAAAGTTCGTTCTGGATGCCGACCTTGTCATCCCAAGGGGAAGGCAACACGAGATGCCGCGGAAACGCGAAGCGGCGATCGATCCGGCGTAGTCAAAGACCCCATGCACGCCATGAGACTTTCTGCTCGGGAACCGGGAGGCCTCGACTGTGTCTGAAGGAATAGACCGATCCGGGAAGGGAAAAAAACCCGAAGCCGGATATGTACGCAGTCGAGGAGTCGGACCGGTACATAGTAGCCATGAAGGCAACGAACGAGGCCAACGCTGAGGAGTTGCTGGAGCAAAGGTGCCGGACCAAGGAGAACACGTGAAGCCTGACACGGGATCGACGCCGAGCGAGCCAACCGTGCGGACGGGGCTAGAGCGTGTACGGAGAACCGCGTGATCGGTTCGCCGCTAAACATCCAAGGTGGGAGTCGTATGCGGGAATGCCGCACGTACGGATCTGTCCGGGGGGTGCGTCGTGAGGCGCATTCCTACCGGGACTCCAGCGTCCAACGGTGCCGCGGGTCCATCCGCTCCAACAGGATCGTTTCAGCGGTCTGACTGCGGCGAATCCGGCGAATGCCGAGAACGATCAGAGCTGGTTTCTGTTGGCGTGGTGTGTCGTTCACGAATACCTAGAGTGCACCCGTTCGGCTGAATCCGTAACTCTAAAGAATTCCAAAGGATTGTCCCTTCGGGGCCGGAAGCCGTGGGAGAAAAGTACCGCTTGACAGCGCCGGACCGCGTGGTATAGTGCCGCCGAAATTACCTGAGGCAGGATGCCATGAACTACAAAACCGACCGCTTTATCGACCCCAGCAAATCCGTCTGGTGTGCCGAATGTTACCTACGAATCAGCCCGGCGGAACTTCGCACCGTTTTCCGGGGCAAGGACTATCACCGCAGCTGTTTTCATAAAAAAGTGCTGCAGACCCCGGAGAGACGTCCCGCCACAACGACGGAGTCCGTGAAGACGAACGAGTAGCCGCGACGCGCGTTGTTTGATCGCTAGAGCGTGCGTTTGAACAGCAGTGTCGCTGCCGTCATGGCGATGACCGAGAAAACGGCGAGATAGCCGAGGTCCGTGCTGATCGCGACAAAGCCCGTATTCTTGAGCAACAGGCTTTTGAACGCGTGGACGGAGTATGTAAACGGGTCAATCGTCGCGATCACCTGCATCCAGCCTGGAAATGCCTGTTGCGGATACACGGCCCCGCTCGGAAAGAACAGAAGTGTGTTCAGAACACCGAAGACGGCGCGCGGCAGAAGCGGATCGCTCACGCGGACCATAAGCAGGAACATCATGCTCACCAGAGCAAAGGCCGTCACCAGGATCACGACGAACAGTCGGAGCAGTCGCATCGCGTCGAACGGGTTCGGAATTCCCGCGATCAACGAACCGATCGTCATCAGAACGGATCCCGCCAGCACCGCCTTGATCGTTCCAGACAGATTGAATCCCGCTATCAATTCGAGCTTCGTGATCGGCGTTACCAGATAACCCTCGTGCAGTCCCCGAGCTTTGTCATCGATAAAAATGATGCCGCCGCCGATCATGACCATCATGAAGATGGACATCACGATCGAGCCCGGTAGCAGGTACTGAACGTAGGGCACGTACGGATAGACTTCAACCACGTCAAGCGTCGCCTGCGGTGAAAGGCGCTGCCGAAGTCCGAACCCCCCGTTGTAGGCGTTTACGATTCCGGCAACGGATGCAGCAAGCGTCGCGGAAACGAAGTTGTCCGTGTTGTCTTCGATCAAGGCCACGCGAGGTTGGTTCTTGGTGAGCAGACGTCTCGAGAAATCGGGAGGAATCGTCAGGACGCCGTTGATGCGGCCGTTCCTCAGGTCGGTCATGGCTTCGCCGGGATCGCTGTACTCCACCGTTTCGAACGTTTGAGCGTTTTCCGCGACGGCGCCGCACAACTCACGTAATTTGACGGCGGGAACGCGATGATCCTGGTCGACGACTCCGACTTTCAGGTGCTTGACGTTTCCGCCGAAGGCGTATCCCAAAACCACGAGCTGAACGATCGGAAAAATCATCGAGATCACAATGAGTATCGGACTGCGCCGGAATCGCCGCAGTTCTCGTTCGATGATGGGTAATGCTCCTCTCACGGATTTCTCCTTTCAGCGACGGCGAAGCGAGAACGCGCTGTCGAGTGGCGATGCCTCCTGAAGCGCGTCGCGTAACTGATGCCCTGTGTAGTGAACGAAGACGTCGTCCAGCGTGGTGCTCTGCACTGACAGCGAATGAACCGCAATCCCTGCCTGCGACGCCGTGTCCAGCAGCGCCATCGTGGTCGCCGGACCGTTTTGCGACGAGATGCGGTAGATCGGGTCTTCGCCCGACACGCTTTCGACGTCCGGCAAGGTCTTGAGCCGATCCCTCCAGCCGTCCGGAGTCGACGAGAAACTCACTTCGAGAACGTTGCGGCCGGGGATCGACGCTTTCAGTTTCAGCGGCGAATCCAGCGCGACAAGTTTTCCGTGATCGACAATGGCGATTCGATCGCACAGCTTGTCCGCCTCGTCCATGTAATGCGTCGTCAATAGAACCGTCAGGTCGCGCTGAGACTTGATTTTCCGCAGCATTTCCCAAACGGCCACTCTCGACACGGGATCCAGACCCGTGGTCGGTTCGTCGAGGAAGAATATCCGCGGCTCGTGCACCAAACCGCGCGCGATCTCCACGCGACGCCGCATGCCGCCGGAAAGGTTCTTCACAGGTTTGTCCGCCCACTGTGTTAGTTCCACAGCTTCCAGCAGTTCGGGGATGAGCCGTTTGCGCTTTTCGCGAGTAACGCCATAGAACTTGGCGAAGATCAGAAGGTTTTCCTCGACGCTCAGCTCCAGGTCGCTGGTCAGCGCCTGCGGGATCACGCCGATCGACCGGCGGACTGCATCCGCCTGTGTCGCGACATCAAATCCATTGATTCGCCCACGCCCGGACGTCGACGGAATGAGAGTCGTCAGCATGCGGATCAATGTGGATTTGCCCGCTCCGTTCGGACCAAGCAGCCCGAAAATTTCACCGTGATCGACGGCGAACGACACACCATCGACCGCGGTAAAGTTTCCGAACTTTTTCGTGATCTGCTGAACGTCGATGTCAATCATGACTTTGTTGTGCCGTGGGAAGCAGAACATAAGCAGTCATTCCCGCGGCCAGCCGCCGATCGCTGTTGTCGAGGCGAAGGCGAACTTCAAACGTTTTGATGTCGCGCTTCGTCCGGCTGACGTCACGCTGCGTGGCGAAGCCTGCATCGGCCGCGCGATAGAAAACGGTGCCGGTCCTTTCCTGACTGGACGGCAGACGGATCTGCAGATGATCTCCAATCCGAACGCGATCGATATAGGTTTCTTCCACGTCCGCGCGAACCCAAAGGTCGTCCGGATTGATCAGCGTGATGACGGGCTGCCCCGCCGTCACCACCTCGCCGGCGCGTGCGGCTCGAACGTCCACGATGCCGGCGATCGGCGATCGGATCTCGGTGTATCCGAGCCGAACATCCGCTTTCGTTTTTTGCGCCGCCGCCGCGGCGCGCTGATGCACGTTCGCGGAGAGTTGGCCCTGCTTCACGCCGACCTGTTCGAGGTTGGCGCGAGCCAGGGCGACTGCGGCTTTTTCCGCCTCGATCTGTTTGTTCAGCGCGTCGACGTGCGCTTTGGCGGCATCGTACGCGGTGCGGGCCATGTCGAGCTGCTGGGCCGACGCCACACCTTCCTTGCTCAGCGCCTGCGTCCTGTCGAGGTTGATCCGAGCGCTCTCGAACGCGGCGACGGCTTCGGCCTGCTGAGCGACTGCTGCGGCAAGCGTCGCTTCCGCATGCTGAATCTCGTCCTCCGTCTGGCGCACCTGATAGCGGAGCGCCGCTTCGCTTTGCGCAACCTGCGACGACATACCCTCGACACTGTGTGCGTAATACGCGCTGTCGGCCTGTAGTTCCCCCGGCTCGATGACGCCGATCAACTGGTCGCGCGTCACCGTTTCTCCCTCATTGACGAGCAGTGTTTGGAGGCGTCCGCCGATTTGTGGACTGACGATCACGTCGTTGGTCGTAACGATACCGGTCAGCACCAATTCCGACGGACCGGGCCGCATCGCGTAATAGCGAACCCCGGCAGCAATAACGATAAGGATGACCAGTGCGCGCAATCGTTTCATGAACGCCTCTTTGGAGCAGAGCGCTTGGTGGAGCGCTGTTTTGAACCGTTGGCGGCCGGAGCACGAAGACCCGCCGCGATAAAGCCGACCAAAAGGGGAAGCGCGGATTCGACGCCCGACGGCCGCACGCGTCCACCCGACAACGCTTCGAGCTGATCCCAACAACTCAGCGTATGGGCCATGGCGCCCACCGAAAAATGAATGCGCCAGTGAAGCTCATCCTGGGGAACTCCGGGCAGCGCCTGTTTCAAAGCGGCACGGAAGCGTTCCGACGTGGGACCAAAATGCCGCTTCGCAATTTCGGTGAAGAAACCGCCGGTCTCCGAATGAAGCCGGCCGATGAGCTTTCCGAAGACTTTGCCTTCCCCGGTCGGGTTCAGGATCAACCGCATGGGCGGACCGATGAAGGCTGCAAGAACGTCCTCCAGGGCGGCACCCGCCTTTTTCGGCGCCTTGCTTTCCACCTCATCCAGAAGCGCAAGCCGCTCCTGGTTCAGCGGCACCACGCGGCGCATGAGAACCGCCTCGAGCAGAGCCTCTTTGGAGTGGAAGTGATAGTGCACCGCTGCCAGGTTGACTCCGGCGGCGGCGATGATCCGGCGGAGGGACGTTCCGGCGAAACCGTAGTCCGCGAATTGCTGCTCGGCAACGTCGAGGATCCGTTGCTTGGTATCGACGGTCATACGAATGATGCAATCATTCGTTTGAATCATTCGTCAAGCCCAATGTACCGTCCGGTGGCGCCAGCTTTTTGCCGCTTTTTTATCGGGGTATATCGAGGACCTGTATTTGAGCCTCCGGGCGGTCCTCAAAAATCAGGGTGCGGTCGGTGGGCGGGATTTCGCGCTCGCGAGATCGAATCACGAGCATCAGGGTGCCCAACAGCGCCGCGACGAGGCCAAGGCGAAACGGTTGTGCGAGCACCGTGATTTCGAGTATTGCGTTCGTCGGGCTGAAGAACGAGTAGCCGACAAGGAAGAAGATCACCATCACGAGCACCCGGTCCTTGCTCATGACATGCAAGCACGTAAATGGAATCTTGCGGAAGCCCATCAACAACAACTCGGCGAGTATCGTCGAACAGATCAGTACGTATGCCACGTGTACGGATGCGGCCCGCCAGCCCCAGTTCATGACGGATAGCGGAAAGACGACACCCAGGAGCCACGGGACGATCATCGTCAGCATCACCTTCATGCCGACCGCACGAGACTCGTGCTTCTCGCGATCGACCGTGGTGCGGAATATCCAATTGGCGTTGCGGTCCGCGGGAAGGTCATACAACAGGCGCAGGCTGCAAATAATGAAGTAGGCCATAGTCAGCGGAATCGACAGCAGGCGGCTGTCGAAACCGCTTCTGACGGGATCCGCCATCGCGTCGGTCAGAGTCTGCGCGGAGACGAACAGCGCGGCGCCGGCGGCCGCGCCGAACAGCAGGCAATGACGCTCGCTACGGAACACAGTCTTCAGCGAAAAGTGATAAGCCGCGCGTTGGAACGGCGATCGCACGAGAGCAGTATCGATAACGCGCCTCACCAGTGACGCGCCGTCCTTGCGCCGGCGTGGGCGGACCGCGGTCTGCTCCGGAATGCGGGTGAATTGCCGGTAGTACGTCAGCGCGTAGACCACCATCGAGAAGGCGAAAACGGCAAACGTCGCTTCGATCGGAAAAACCGCCGATCCGGAGAAAGGAGCACCGCGTCCCACGACAAATTGATGGAGGTCCAGGAACCAAACCACGGGAAGGTACGCGGCCCACTCGGGCGCGGTATCGTTCAGCAGCCGTCCGGGCAGGCTGAACGCCGATGCGAGCATCGCGATCAACAGCACGGCGCACACGATTCGCACCAGAAGCGAAGCGGTTCGAAAATACCGCTGAGGCGCCAACAGGATCGTCAGGCCCATGATCGACAGGAGCGCGAAACATGCAAAGAAACTCGCGAGAATGACCGCGGACGTGTGCGCGATGAAGAATTCGCTGTAAGCCGCGAATGTGTCGTAGCGGCTCGTGACGGCGAAGGGAAAGATAACGCAGGCCGCCCAATTGATATCGACGGCGAATAGCGTCGCCAGAAACAGCAGAGCCAGAAGGCTCGATCCAAAGATCTGCCGCGTCGAAATGGGAAGAACCGCCAGATTGTCGAAGTCCTGACGATCGGGAAACAGCCTGTCCCATTTCAAAATGACGACCGCGCCGGTAATGACCATCGAATACGCGATGAAAAAATATTCGTCCGGCACCGACGCTCGATAAACATCGAAGAATTGATGGCGCATCAAGTAAAGGAACAGCGTCGAGTATTTATTCATCAGCTCGATTGCGCCGAAAGCGGACGGCGTCGAAAGAACTCCGAGCAGCGCGGGAATGCCGAACTGCAGTTCATCGCCCTCGCCGGCTCCGTAAAAAATCCGTTTGATGAAGTGATGAACGAGACGGTGAAAGGGTATTTCTAGGTCGTACATACGACATCCACGATTTCAGCCGCTATTGCGCCGGCATCCAATTCGGGATTGAGCTGAGCGAACGTTTCTTCCAGTGTGGGTTTATTGAGCTGATCAAGAACGTCCCGGGTCCGTCCATGAGCGACGACGGCTCCTTTGCGCAAGATCAGAAGATGCGTGCAGAGTTTCTCGACCACTTCCAGAACGTGCGAGCAATAGAAGATCGCTTTGCCCTGCCTGGCGAGACTGGCAATCAGCTTCCGGAAGATGAAAGCGGACGTGACGTCGAGTCCGGATAACGGCTCGTCGAAAACAATCAGGCTGGGGTTGTGCAGGAGTCCCGAGATCAACAGCACTTTTTGCCGCATGCCCTTCGAGTACGACGACAACGCGATATGACGCTGCGGGTGCAGCGAGAACAGTTTTAGCAGTGCATCGATCTTTTCGAGCCGCACTCTCTGCGGAATGGCGCGCAACGCGCCGACCATGTCGAGGTATTCGCGACCCGTCAGGTAGGGATAAAGATTGGGCTCTTCCGGAACGTAACCGATTTGCCGCTTGTAGCTCGCGAGGTCGTCGCGGATCGGACGGCCTTCGAACAGCACTTCACCGGCTGTGGGTTCGATCAGGCCGGTAATCATCTTGACAGTTGTGCTCTTGCCGGCGCCGTTCGGACCGATGTAGCCGAGAATCTCTCCCGCGGCGATGGAAAAACTGACGGCGTTAACGGCGATTAACGATCCATAATTCTTCCGGAGGTCGCGCGCGACGAGCACCGCTGTCCTTTTATTTATGGTTTCGCCCTGTCGGGCTCACATTCGCTCCGCTCATGCCGTAATTCGATTGCATTCGACGCGGCTGAGCCGGGCCACAATCAACGCGCATGCAATACCGATCAACGCGGCCATCGGAAGTGTCAGCACTCCCAGAAGCACGTTCGCCGACGACCTGAAAAGCCCCGTCGATGCAAGCGATCGGACCGCGAATACCGATCCTGCGGCTCCCCATCCGAGCAGGTTTGTGCCGGCCACGATCGTGATCATGAACGCGTCCGCCAACCCCGTGTAATCCACCTCGCCGCCGCCGATGACTGTTTCCCGGCGCCACTCGCGAGTCAGGGAAAACACGAGATCCTTGAGCGTTCGCATCCAGAAGCGACAGAGATGAACGCCCTGCTCATCGCCGAGGCAGTCACGAAAGATCTGCAGCATCTCCGCGCTGAATCGTGCGCGAAACCTGTCGGGGTAGAGCGATAAGAACCATGAATAAACCTGAGTGGAGCAATCCAGAATGTGTTCACGTTTCAGCATCATCGCTCCTCGGCGGGTTTCATGCTTCGGATGGCTTTGCTCGATCGCGCCGCCCGCAGCAGCACGGCCAATCGCTTGGTTTCGGCCGCGAGAACCTCGCCGCCGTAAGGGGTGAGGCGGTAATAACGACGGCGCGAGTCGTCCAGAGAAGGGTCGGGCCGTTCCTGCGATTCTTCGATGAGCCGGTCTTCCAGCATGCGGCCAATCGCGCCATAGAGCGTGCCGGGGCCGAGCCGGACGACGCCGTCGCTTCGTTGTGCGACATCCTGCATGATCGCGTAGCCATGCGCTTCGCCGTCCGCAAGCGCAAGCAGGATGTGCAGGACCGGGGCCGACAGCGGCAGGAACTCTTCGGGCGCCTTTACCGCCGTCTTCGATGCTCGATGTTTTTTCATCTCCTATCCTCTTTGTCGATATAACGTCATGCGATACAGATACTCCGGAGATGAGCCCTTGTCAAGCCGCAACTGAGTCTGAAGGAATTTAGAAAAATGGACGCGTCCTGCATTGCCAATCCGAAACTATCCGAAAACACAAATCTCAAATTGAATTTGCCAGTTCGCGATGCCGGGCGGTTCAATCTGAGATTTGTGTTTTCGGATTAGCAATGCGGGACTCGTGCGATTTCTAAATTCCTTTTTCCTATGTATTTGTTAAGAGGCGTGGTGTCGCTCGATCAGGCGGACGGCTTCCTTCAGGCGGACGTTGCTGGTGTCGATTGTTTGTGCGGCTTCCGCGTAAAGCGGCGAGCGGATCGACAGAATCGACCGCAGTTCCGCCATGGCGGACTTGCGGTTGGCCATCGGGCGCGTGTCGCCCTGGCCGAGGACGCGCTTCCAGTGATCTTCCGGCGTGGCCTTCAACCATACGGTATGTGCCCGCCTCTTCAGGAGCTGCCACGTCTCGGGATCGGTGACGACCGACCCGCCGACTGCGACAACAGCGCGTTCCGCCTTCGCGAATATCTTCAGGAGAGCGTCGTATGCCAGGCGTTTGTAATATCCTTCGCCGTGCATAGAGAACAGTTCGGCGAGCGACAGATGCGCTTCCTTCTCGATCACCGCGTCCAGTTCGATAAACGGCACGCCCAGACGCTTGGCGAGCGCGACACCGATTGTCGACTTTCCCGCGCCGCGCAAACCGACGAGAGCGACGATCGTGTTCGAAAGCCTGCCGCGGTCTTCGGAGGGAAACAATGAAGCCAGGGAAACGTCGAGCGAGCGTGCGATGTCGGCCAGTCGAACGACCGAAATGTTGCCTTTCCCGCTTTCCAGGTCCGAAAGGAATCTCGTCGAAACGCCCGAACGTTCGGCGACATCCTTCAACGTCCAGCCCATGGCCGACCGCCTTGAGCGCACCCGTGATCCGATTTCGGAGAGCAGGGCGGCGGGTTCCTTGTGGTGCCTGGTCATAGCGGTCGATGAGCAATATACTGCATGTTGACGCGCCACACAATGCGCAATATAGTACTTGTTTCATCAACGCGAGATGGAGGCATACAAACATGGCGAAAATGTTCATCGGTGGAGAATCGGTTGCTGCCGGCTCCGGCCAAAGTTACGACGTGATCAATCCCGCCACGGGAGACGTGGTCGACAGCGCGCCGAAGGGCAATGAAGCCGATGCCCGCACGGCCATCGACGCGGCGGCTGCGGCGTTCCCCGCGTGGGCCGACACGCCGGCGGAGGCCAGAGCGCAGCTGATCCTCAAGGGAATCGAAGCCGTCAGGAAGGAACTTCCCGATCTGTCGGTTCTTCTCACCAAGGAGCAGGGTAAACCCGTCGGCGATTCGCAGCGTGAAATCGAACACTTTCTCCACGGCATGAACTTCTACGCCGGACTTGCCTCCAAGATCCGCGGCTCCTATGTTCCGCTTCCCGATAACAAGATGTACGGCATGGTGCTGAAGCAGCCTGTCGGCGTTTGCGGCGCCATCGTTCCGTGGAACTTTCCGATCACGCTTATGGGCACGAAGGTCGGTCCGGCGCTTGCGGCGGGCTGCACCGTTGTCGTCAAGCCCGCGTCCACAACCCCTCTGACGACGATCCGCATCATCGAGCTCCTGAATCAGGCGGGCCTTCCGAAAGGCGTTTTGAACGTGATCACCGGTCCGGGTGGAGTGGTCGGCGAAGAATTACTGCGAAACCCGAAAGTGCGCCGTATCGCATTTACCGGCGAGAGCAAAACGGGCCAGCACGTGGTGTCGGTCGCGGGTTCGCAGATGAACCGAGTGACTCTCGAGCTCGGCGGCATCGATCCGATGACCTTCGTCGAAGTCGGCGACCTGGGCAAGGCACTGCCTGCCGCTTACCTTTGACTGTTCCTCAAACCCGGCCAGGCGTGCCTCGCGGTGAAGCGCCTGTACATTGTCGAAAGTGTCTACGATCAATTCGTCGAGAAGCTGCTCGGCAAGGTTCAGAAGCTCACGGTAGGAAACGGTCTCGATAAAGCTACTCGCCTCGGTCCGATGCACACCAAAGTCCAGCGCGACGAAATCGAGGCCCAGGTGGAGGACGCGAAGAAACGCGGCGCCAAAGTGTTGATTGGCGGCAAGCGTCCCGAAGGCGCGGAGTTCGAGAAGGGTTTCTTCTATTTGCCGACCGTGGTTGCCGGTGTTCCGGAAGATGCACGTGCGGTGAAGGAAGAGACATTCGGCCCGCTGTTGCCGGTATTCAAGGTGAGGGATCTCGATGAAGGTATTGCGAAAGCGAACAGCTCCGATTACGGCCTCGGCTCTTCCGTCTGGACCAAAGACCTTGGCAAGGCTCGACGCGCGGCCGAGAGGATCGAGGCGGGCAATGTGTGGATCAACTCGCTGCACATCGGCTACGACGAAATGCCCTTCGGCGGCGTGAAGTACAGCGGCTTCGGCCGCGAGCATGGTCCGGAAGCGTTGGAGTATTACCTGGAGACAAAAGGCGTCGTCATCGCGACCCCGTAAGGATATGGCTCAGATGATTATTGCAGGAGAACGGTGCAACGCCTCCGACGGCGGCACATCGGAGATCCGCAATCCGGCGACGGGCGAAGTCGTCGATCGTGCCGCTGCCGCAACGGCGCAGGATACGAATCGAGCGATCGACGCAGCGGAGTCCGCCTTGAGGTCCTGGTCGAAAACACCGCCGGCGCGTCGAGGCGAAATCCTGTTCGAAGCGGGCCACAGGGTCAGGGAACGCGAGAAGGAGCTTGCCAGGATCCTCACGCAGGAACAGGGCAAACCCATACGTGAAGCCGTGCTCGAAGTGCGGCGTTTCGTCCACACGCTCGATCACTATGCGGGAATGTCCAAGAGCATTCGCGGCGGATATGTCCCTCAACTTGATGACCGCCGGTTCGGCGTCATCATCAAAAAGCCGATCGGCGTGTGCGGCGCGATCGTTCCCTGGAATTTTCCGCTGTCCCTCCTCGGTAACAAGATCGGGCCGGCGCTGCTTTGCGGCAACACCGTCGTGGTGAAACCGGCCGGCACGACACCTCTGACGGACATCGCAGCCATCCAGATCATGAATGAAGCCGGGATTCCGCCCGGTGTTCTGAACATCGTGCCAGGACCGGCGAAAATTGTTGGTGAGGCGATCCTGCGGGATCCGCGTGTCCGCAAGGTCGGATTCACCGGCGCGACTTCAACCGGGCGGCATGTGATGGAAGTGGCCGCCCAGACCGTGAAGCGCGTCACGCTCGAATTGGGAGGCAGCGATCCCATGATCGTCTGCGATGACGCGAACATCGACGAAGCCGCCAGCGCCGCATCCGTCGGCCGATTCTTCAACTGCGGCCAGGCGTGTCTCGCCATCAAGCGGCTTTATGTTTTCGACAAGGTCTTCGACGAATTCATTTCGAAGCTCATGCCTCGTGTGGAAAAGTTGAAGGTCGGCAATGGACTCGAGCATGGGATCCTCGTCGGACCCCTGCACACGGCCGCACAGCGCGCTGAAGTGGAGGACCAGGTCGCCGACGCCGTGAAAAGGGGCGCTCGCGTTCTGGCCGGCGGAAAACGTCCGGAGGGCGCAGCGTTTGAGAAGGGAAACTTCTATCTCCCGACGATATTGGTCGACGTCGACGAACGGTCGAAAGTCGTGACCGAGGAAGTGTTCGGACCGGCGCTTCCGCTAATGCGCGTCCAATCGCTCGACGAAGCGATCGAAAAAGCGAACAGCTCGATCTATGGATTGGGTTCTTCGATCTGGACCCGCGATATCGACAAAGCGAATGAAGCGGCCGAGCGTCTCGAGGCCGGATACACCTGGATCAACTCTCCGCAGATCATCTTCGACGAACTGCCGTTTGGCGGCGTCAAGCAAAGCGGCCTTGGCAAAGAACACGGAAACGAAGCGCTGGATTACTACATGGAAACCAAGTCTGTGGTGTACGGGAAGGACGAGCATGGCTCTCATTGAATATCGGGCGGAAAACGGGATCGGAATCATCGAATTGAACAACCCTCCGGCGAATGCGTATTCGCTGGAGAGCCTGAAGCTGATGGATTCGGCGATCGTCAATGCGCGGTTCGACACCAGCGTCCATGTCATTGTCATTCGCGGCGCGGGCGAGAAATTTTTCTGCGCCGGTGCCGACATCAACATGTTGTTTCGCGAAAGCACGGAGTTTCGCAATCAGTTCGCGCTCTTCGGTCACGAAACGCTGGCGCGGCTCGAGAACACACCAAAGCTGGTGATCGCCGCGATCAACGGTCACTGCGCGGGCGGCGGCCTCGAGATCGCGATGGCGTGCGACATCCGTATCGCAAAGAAAAATGCCGGACGCATGGGCCTGGCCGAGGTCAACCTCGGTGTTATTCCAGGCATGGGCGGGACTCAGCGTCTGCCGCGTCTCGTCGGCAAGTCACGCGCGATCGAACTCGCGGCGACGGGACGGTTGATCGCCTTCGAGGAAGCGCTGGAATACGGACTTCTCGAAGACATTTTCGAAGGCGACGACTTTTTCGATCAGGTGATCGATTACGCGCGGCAGTTCGTTGCTCCCAACAAGCCCAGCAAGGCCGTCGGTTTGATCAAGCGCGCGATCCAGACGGGAATGCAGGGCAGCCAGTATGAAGGTCTGGCGTTCGAACGCGAACTGCTGGCTCAGGCATTCGCCAGCGGCGACGCCGCCGAGGGCCTCGCGGCCTACAAAGAGAAGCGCGTGGCGAAGTTTCAGGGTAAGTGAACGGAGGATTCAGCAATCATGGGCAGGATCAGCACATTCGACGACTGGAAGGATTACTTTCACCAGTGGCAGAAAGATATCGGTCTCGACACTTCGAGATTTAGCGACTACAACTTCGAAGTGAAGTTCGGCGCCGTCGATCGCGATGAGATCGAATTCGGTGACTACGCCGGCCGGCCGAAGTGGGAAACCGTGCTGCAAATTCCCGATCAGCGCGTCCGCGACTCACTGCTCCACCTGATCACCTTTCAAGGTGACACCGAGTTTGCTTCGGTCGAACAACAGCGCAACCTGCTGAAAACCGCGCCCAGCGATTACGATCTGCAATCCGCTGTGAAGGTGATGCGAGAGGAAATGCGTCACGGAACGCAGATGAGCTACCTGCTTGTGAAGTACTTCGGTTCGTCCGGCAAGCTCGAGGCACAGAAACTGCTTGAGCGCCGCGCCTTTGACAATGGACGCCTGCTCGGAGCGTTCAATCAGGATGTCCAGACCTGGCTCGATTTTTATTGCTACACCGAACTCGTCGATCGCGACGGCAAGTATCAGCTGACGATGTTGAGCCACTCCGGCTTCAAGCCGCTTGCCGCGAGCATGAAGCCGATGCTTCAGGAAGAGTTCTATCACCTGCTCACAGGCCATACGGGACTGAGTCGTGTGATCAAGGCGGGTAAGGTGCCCATCGATGTCATCCAGCGGCACGTCAATAAATGGTATTCCGTGGCCCTCGATCTCTTTGGAGTGGACAACTCCTCATCGGCGTCCTGGTTTTACGTGTGGGGTCTCAAAGGGCGCTATGACGAAGGCGCGACCCAGGAGGCCTTCGATCGGGACAAGCTGAACGAACTTGCTCGCGGACACTATTTCAGTGAAGTGTCTCAGCTGATCGAAGCTCTGAACAAAATGATTCCGGAGGGCAAGCCAAAGATCACGCTGCCGCACGCGAAGTTTCACCGGTCGATTGGCGAGTACGCCGGCAAAACCTACAGCGCCACCGGTGAATTACTTTCAGCTGAAGCCTACGCCAGGCACCTTCAGGAGACGCTGCCGACCGCGGCCGACAGGGCTCTGCTGGACAACCTTACCAGGCAGAGCGATTGGGTCCTGGCAGTCTGACGAACCATGTCGAAGACCTACGTCCTGGTGTGCCAGAACGCGGATTGCAAGGCGCGAGGCTCGGCCGAGCTGCTGGAGAAACTTGGACAGTCCGTGCAAGACAATGAGAATGTCGAAGTGAAACCGTATATGTGCTTCGGCGCGTGCCAGGCCGGTCCAAACATCGTCGTGTATCCGAGCAAGACCTGGTACTGCAACGTGAAGGCGTCGGATGTCGGGGATATCGCGGATCACGCGAAAGGAGGAGCGCCGGTGGACCGCTTGACGCACGGCGTCGACGCCTCGTTGAAGGACCTGATCTTTCAGCTGCTGGATGCCGGACTGTTTTGAAGCGACATGATTCTCTTTCCTGAAGGCAAACCCACCAGTCGCGAAACATTTGCGGAATATTGCGCGTCGGGCGGCTATGAGGCTGTCCGGAGCAAGCCGGCGCCGGAACGAATCATCGCCGAAGTTCTGAACTCCGGCCTTCGTGGACGCGGCGGCGCCGGGTTTCCGGCAGGCCGCAAATGGTCGATCACCGCATCGACGCCCGAAAAGCCGGCTTATCTCGTATGCAACGCCGGTGAAGATGAGCCGGGCAGTCTCAAGGATCGTGTTCTGATCGAACACCGGCCGCATCTGGTTCTTGAGGGCGTGCTGCTTGCGGCCCGCGCGATTTCGGCCGAACAGGCCTTTATCTATCTCAACGAAACCTATCACGATGCGTACGACCGAATGTCCGGCGCGATCCATGAGGCGGGCGCTGCGGGCTACCTTCATACGAAGGTCACGATCCACCGCGCGCCGACCGTTTACGTGGCAGGCGAGGATTCCGCTGCTATCGAAGTGCTGGAAGGCAAACCGCCCAAACCGCGCCAGAAGCCGCCCTATCCGGCCACAGCCGGGCTCTTCGGCAAACCCACTGTCGTGAACAACGTCGAAACGCTGGCCAATGTCGCGCCGATCGTAAGGAACGGGGCCGCATGGTTTCGGCAGTTCGGAACGCACGAGAGTCCGGGAACGATGCTTTTCTGTCTTGGCGATGAAATGAAAAACCCCGGCGCTTACGAGCTTCCGTTGGGGACGCCTTTAAGACGCCTTTACGACGATATCGGTGGGCGTCTGAGGAGTGGAGCCGAGCTGAAGGCGATACTGCCAGGCGGTCCATCGTGTGGCTTCTTCGCAGCGGCGTCTCTCGACACGCCGCTCGATCCGGAGTCGTGCAGGAAGGCGGGCTCGACACTGGGATGCGGCGTGATGAGGTTCTATGGCGAAGGAACCTGCATGGTTGAAGAGACGGTCGGCCTGGCGAGGTTCTTCGCGCACGAGTCCTGCGGGCAATGTCCGGCGTGCCGGATGGAGACCAACATGTTGGTGACGATGCTCGAGCGAATTCAGCAGGGCAAAGGTGACGCGAGTCTGTTCGACCAATGTCAGAAGGTTCTCGATTTCAATCGCGGCAAAGGGTACTGCGCCCTCGTCAACATGCCCGGGCCGCCCATCACGAGCGCCTTTCGGCTGTTCCGCAGCGATTTCGATCATCACTTGCAGCACGGCACCTGCTTGAACCCGAGGTGATTCCATGTTCACGGACAAGATCGAAGCGAAGGATTTTCCAAAGATGCCGAAGGAGTATCAGGATCTCCTCGTCCGTGTAATCCGCATTCAAGCGGACTGTGAGATCGGCGGACCTCATCTTTATGTCGACCGGTGGACGCTCCGCGCAGCGACAGCGGACGAGCAATGGAAAGTAGCAAAGACAGCGATGGAGGAGATCGACCACTTCCGCAGAATGAATCGATTGCTCCAGGAAATCGGCTTTGACGCGACCGATCGTCTGTTCGTGCCGAAATCGGAGAGATACGTCGACGCGTTTCGCGGCGACATGCCCGCCTGGGCCGATTGGGCCGTGTTCGGTTTCCTGATCGATCGCGTCGGCCAGTACCAGCTCGATGAATTCATCAACTGCAGCTACCTTCCACTCGCGCGGCAACTGCCGCCCTACGACACCCAGATCATCGAAGAAGAAAAAGGTCACGTCCAGTATGGGTTGCTCAAGGCCGCCGAGCTGTGCCGCTCCGAGCAGGGTAGGCAACAAATGCAGGAGGCCGTGAACAAGTGGTTCATCATCGGTCTGGACATGTTCGGTAAATCCGATTCGTGGCGCGACGAACGTTACATCGAGTGGGGACTGAAGCGCCGGACCAACGCTCAGGCTCGCGCCGAATATCTGGCGGAAGTCACACCCATCATCGCGAAACTCGGACTGGCCGTACCGGACCCCGGCCTGGGGAGAAAATTCACGTGATGCTCCTGGTAGTGTGTAGCTTAACTAGCGTCAGAGCGCAGGGTGTCTGACGGTTCACACGTTCTTCAGGCGCCGACTACAATTCGCTACTTCGACAGCGGCTTCAGAATTTCGTCGAGCAATTTCGGCAGACCGTTGGGTTCCAGCATCGGATAGCGCTCACCGCCGCGATAATCGAGCTTGTAGCTCGAGAAACGTTTTCCGTTCTGGACGAGCAGATCCAGTGTGCCGCCTGTCTTCGTGCCACGGATTGCCTGCCGCAGGACTTCGCCGGAGAACTGATTTCCATTCACAGCGACGATCTTCATGCCCGGTCCGACGCCTGACTTCGCGGCGGCCAGCTCCGGCAGCACATCGGTGACGTTGCCGTCCGTGCCGAGCTTGAGACCGATCGAATACGCGACACTGATGCTTCCGCTGACCGATTCGATGGTCTTTTGAACGTCGGCCATCTTATCGGCATAAGTCAGGCGGTAGCCGCCCGCTTCAATGCCGCCTTGAGGAGCGTGCTCGGTTCCGGTCCTGTTCAAGCGTTCATCGAAGAATTTCTTCCAATCGTAATTGACGATGCTGCCCAGCGATTCCGCCAGGCTTTCGAACGTGTAAGGTTTTACCTCGGGATTGGTGCTGGGCCCGCCATGAAAAGCCCGCAGAAAGTCTTCGAGCGATTTCTCACCCTGGCTCTGCTTGCGAATGATGGTATCGGCTTCGAGCCATATCAGCAGGCCTTCGTCATAAAAGTCGACGCCTCGACGCTCGGAGTCCCAGTCGCTGCGAGCGTTGTAGAGCAACTGCGCGGCGATTGTCGTATCAATCAACGGACGCCACTCCCGGCCGGAGCGGTTGTCGAGCGCTGCGGTGCTGACGGCTAGGAACTGACGGTTCTGTTCGGCGGTGTCGAGGCCGGCGCGCGCAGTCAGCACCCAACCGAGATATTCGGTGAGTCCTTCGTAGACCCACAACAGTTCGCCTTTCATCGGTGTCTGGTAATCGGGCGTAGCCAGTCCCTGCGGACGCCGGAACTTGCCGTTCCAGGAATGCACGAATTCGTGAGGAAGCAGGCTGGAGCCGGCGAGATGCACGGCGTCGTCGGTGAGAAAAACCTCGCGAGCCTGATCATCGCTGGATTCATGGTGCTCCAGACCGAAGTGAGCAATCTGATCGCTCAAAGCCAGAAGGAAATGGTACTCGCGATAGTGCGTCGAGTTGCCGAACATCGCGAGTGCTTCTTTCACAAGCTGGCGATACTTCGCCACGCGCTCGGGACTAACCTCCAGCGCTTCGTCGCTGTCCGCCGCGATGTCGAGGTAGTGCGGCGGGGTCGCGCCGGGACTGAGCTCGATTCGCCGAAAATGCTTGCCCGCCAGCACGGGCGAGTCGACGAGCGTGGTCAGCGACACGGTTTTGAAATCGATGGTGTTATTCGCGGCGTTTCGCAGAACGGGCAGTGATGTTCCGAACTTCCAGTCGGCGGGGAGCTTCAGTTCGGCGGTGAACTCCACGTCGTTGGTTGGTTTCCCCTCGGGGTAGAGAAGAAGCTGATTCCAACTCAGGACGGCAAGTTCGGATGTAGCCGACGCGGCTGAGCTGAAGCCTTCGGAACCGGGCGTGGACAGAAGCTCCAGCTTCATGTCGAGCGATGTCGCACCGGCGGGGACCGTCAAATGAAACGCATACATGTCTACCGCATCGCGTTTCCACTCGATCGACTTGCCCGATGCGGAGAGCTTCAACCCGGCGAGATCGGTTATCGGCCCGGTCGGTCCATGTTCGCCCGGTATCCACTTCGGGTAAACCAGCGTCAGCGGGCCTGGCGTCACCGGAATTGTTTCGTCCGCGTAAAAAATTCTGCGCAGCGCCTGTGTGGCGTCGACGCGCAGCGTGATGGGGGCGGCCAGCGCGGGCGCCGTCAGAAGTAACGCGATCGCGAGTACGTTGATGAAGCGGAGCAGGTTTCGTCGAGTCATCATTCGAATATACAACCAGCAGTGTCTGATGTAGCTTATGTTGCAGAAATAACCAGAACAACGAGGGAGATCACCATGTCCATCGAACATCTGTCGAGACGTGATTTCGGAAGACTATTCGGCATCGTTGCGGTCGGCCGGGCCCTTCCATCGCTTGGAGCGCAGGCAGCGAAGGATTCATGGGCCGCGGTTCGCGCGGAGTTCGCGCTCGATCCCAATTTCATTGTGATGAACGCCGCCAATTTCTGTCCGGCGACACGGAACGTGACGGAAATTCTGATCAAGTACACACGCGACATGGATGCGAATCCATCGCAGCAAAGCCGGGCCAAGTTCAGTCAGGGAAGGGAAGAGGCGCGGAAGAAGATTGCCGCCTTCCTCAATGCGGCGCCGGAGGAAATCGTCATCACGCGGAACACCAGCGAGGGAAATAATTTCGTGTCGAGTGGAATCGAATTGAAGGCCGGCGACGAAGTTGTCGTGCATGATGAAAACCATCCGACCAACCTGACGTCGTGGCAGAACAAAGCCAAGCGTTATGGGTTCACGGTGAAGGCCGTAAACATTCCCACGCCTCCGCCGTCGGTCGAAGCGTTGATCAAACCGTTCGTGGACGTCCTGACTCCGAAGACGAAGGTCCTCTCTTTTACTCACGTCACGAGTTCCTACGGATCGCAGTTTCCGGCGAAAGAACTCTGCCGCATCGCTCGCGAACGTGGAATTCTGACGCTGCTCGACGGCGCTCAATCCTTCGGCGCGCTCGACGTCGACCTGAAAGACATCGGATGCGATTTCTACACCGGCAGCTCGCACAAATGGCTGATGGGACCGAAGGAAGCCGGCATCCTTTATATACGCAGCGACGCGCAGACAAAGTTGTGGCCCACCAATTACGGTGTTTATGGCGGCGCCGTAGGCGCCTCGAGGAACTTTGAACAGCTCGGCCAGCGCGACGATCCAACGTTTATAGCGATGGGTGAAGCGATCGATTTCCACGTGCGGATCGGCCAGAAAAAAATTGAAGCCCAGTCGAAGGCGCTTGCCGACGCGGTGAAGAAGGAACTGATCAAGATTCCCGGCGTCCACATGCATTCGCCGTCACTGCCTGAAATCTCGTCCGCTATCGTGGTGTTCCGCCCCGGCGCCGCCGACATCAACAAAATGGCCACCGCCCTGTACGAGACAATCGGCTTCGCCGGCGCCACTCGCGCCGACGGTATCCGCATCTCGCCACACACCTACAACAGCTTCGAACAGGTGGACAAGGTCGTCGCTGCGATCGCGGACTATATGAAGAAGGGATAACAGGCATATGAGCACTATGCTTATCGCATAGTGCTCATCATCGATTCTTAGCGAGCGATTTCCCGCAGTAGCGTTAGTGAAGGAACAAACGTATACAGTGAACCGCGCGTGACTACTGCTTTGCTCAGCCCCATACGGCAACCCCGGCCCTGATTCACCGCGACCTCAAACGGTTCGTGAACGTTACCGATGACCGGGTCGGCTCCCTGAAAGGGTGGTGCGTTCTTATCGTTTGCCCAAACGGTCTGGAGGTATTCGAATTGTTCTTCGATGTTCGCCATATAAGCGTTGAAGAGCAGCCCAACCTTACCTCCCTCCGAATAAGAAACTCCGCGTCGGATGATGCGATGCCGGTTGCTGAGTCCCGTGTTTTCAGTTGTCATTTTAGAAACGTGCGCAAACCGCTCGAGTTCGTGACCGGTTAAAAGCTCACCATCCTTCGTGCGACCTATCAGCATGGCGGCAGCTTTGTCTGTGTTGATCTCCAGTTTCAGCCGGTTCTTGCACTCGTCAACGATGTGACTCAGCTGAGGCTTCCATACATCCAGGTTCTGTTCAAGTTTGCGCAGTACCATAAATGAGCCGTCTTTCATCCAGTCGGGCGAAGTAGACAGGCCGGACTCCGAGTCATATCCGAGAATGAATTCTCCGGGTTGCAAGATACCGTCGTCGTGGTACCCCATGATCCGCGGTTGCGAAATCCCATCCCGGAATCCGAATCCGCTTTCGATTGCTTTTTCTTCTCCAGTTATAGGGTCCGGTCGTGTCTGACCTTCGCTGCGGACGCTGTCGTCGAGGGTGATACCAAACGAACCAGCGAGTTGGCTTAAGGCTCTTATGTGGTTATTGAGAAGCTTCTGGTCGTCGGCTGCTATTTTGATGACCCCCATGACTTCGCTTCCCTTGTCGCCCAACAACGAGTTTGATTGTAGATCACCGCGCCTGTCGTTGAGCTTGTTCAGCGTTCGATCTGAACTTCCCCCTTCGCGAAACGCTTCAAGCTCGCCCAAACGCTGCTCGAATCTCTTGTCGACGACGATCAGGCCTCCGGCAGTGAAACTCAAGTTCGTCCACAACCGTCCGTCCGTATCGTTGTCACGCACTGCCTTGACAACGTCCCACGTCGTGGAGATGAACTCCTTCACCATTTGACCAATCCAATCCCGTCCTGGCTTGTTATTGGCGGGATCAAATTGATACTTGATCAAGAGGAAGGCAAAGTGGCGTTTCTTGAATGGCGCCAGTATGTCGCCCTGGATATTGTCGGACTCTTTAAGCGAGAAAGTACCGCCCGGCATATGGTCTCCTACAACTGATTGGGAACCTTCCATCTGCCGGGAAAGCCCCAAGGGTGCTTGAGATTGTAATCAAGGTTGAAGACGTAGTTGGGCTCGCATGGAGGATCCCAGCATCGCGTATCTTCGGCGAAGGCTTTTGGAAATACGGGTTCCCGAAACTGCTTGATACCTTCGAGCATGGCGTTGGAACTGAACACAGCTACCAGGAACTCCACTGCCTGTTGGTTGCTGGCTGTCGTGATTGTGAAGTTGTATTTTGCGAGAAAGCCGTCCATCGTGTCTGTAGAACCTGCCGCGGTTTCCGCCTCGCCGCGGAAATCCGAATCAACGCAGGCTACGCCCATGACTTCGTAGACTTCGAGGTGTTGAGTTCCGGCATTCGGCAAGTTGACTGTGGCGTTGGCAGTTTTCATCCTGGCGAACCAGCGGTCGACTCGGTCATCTACCGCACCGTTGAACCAGCCCTTCGGGTTAGGCGAAAACACGCGCACCAGCTCCCATGTTTCGAACAGGCTGGGCCTTAGTTTCCACTTGCGGGTAAGGTCGTACATGGCGCGTGACGCAGTAATGTAGCCGGGTGTATCCGCCTGCTTGCGAATGACGTCGAGGTCCGCACGGGCATCCGGATCGACACAAGCTTTACCAATAACGATAGAAAACGTAATCATCTTTCGCCTCCTGACTTAGTTAGTGTGTGCGGATTTTCTGCAGCTCAGCTCGCGCTTCCGCCAACTGGCTGCGGGCTTCGGTACTGTCCTTCCAAATGTCGAGAAACCTGTCGTACAAAACGGCTGCCGCTTCAACTTTGTTCAACCGTCGCGCGGCGCGGGCCGCTTCAAGGTGTGACTGCACCCAATATAAAGCGGGGGTGTAGCGGAGTACCTCCGTCTTTCGAGAAATCAGATCCTGATACAGATCCAGGGCTTTGGGGTCATCGCCGGATTGCGTGCACACTTGAGCAAGCGTCCATGTGTTCAGCGAATCCGGATTCAGCGTGTACGCTGTTTGAAGCAACTCCCGCGCCGCGGCCAGGTCCCCTGAGGCGCGATGAATCTCACCGTCGACTTCATACACAATAGACCGGCTGAAGTTTCCCGGTTGAGTGTCCGCCATCTGCCGCAGAGTGATAAGGAGCCGTCCGGCTTCTTTCGTCTGTTTCAGTCGAGCATAGAGAACGGCTGCCAGTCGGAGCTGATTGAGCCGTGTCGGCTTGGCAACCGTATCTGCAAGAGCGTCCGCTTGCTGTCGGGCACGCGGGACTTCGCGAAGCCTCATGTAGATCTCAAAAAGGAAAAGCCGCCGGGCGAGGTCATAGTTAATTCGCTGGCCGGCGAATGCGTCCAGGTCACTTTCAAGATTGACTGCGGCTTCTCTGAACTTGCCTTCGTAAAACAGGATTTGCGCCAGATAGAGCTTGCCGGGATTCGCATAGGTATCGTTGGACCGCGATAGTGTAAGAAAAGCATCGTGCGCGATCCGAAGATCATCCGGTGTACCTTTGGCCATCGCAATCGTCCCGCGAAGCCAATCCACTGCCGGATGATCCGGCAGGGTGGCTAGTAGTGTTTCAGCGATATCTACGCGACGAGCGTTAGCCCATTCTCCGGCCAACATTCGCCGGCGGGCCACATTGTTCGGCTCCAACGTGACAAGACGGCGGAGGTACTCGACCGCCAGGTCAAACCGGCCAGTAAGGTCGTAAACCTGGCTTAGATAGTCATAGGCAAAGACGTCGTCGGGGTAAATCAGCGTCACTTTGCGAAAATTCTCGATGGCGTCTTCGTATTCGTACCTGAAAAGGTGGTAAGTTCCAGCGATGTTATAGGACTCTCGTCGAGGAAGTTTGTCTCGCAAGGCATACGCCTTCGTCAGAGTCTCCATCGCCTTGTCGCGCTGACCGGCCTCAATCAAACTCAGGTGGACCAGAGCCATTGGGAATTCGGGATCGAGGTCGAGGCTTGCTCGAATCAGATCCGCGGCTTTTTCAGTGTCTCCTCGCCGGGCGAACTCCTGTGACTGTGAGAAGAGGGCGAGCGCTTCGGGCCGGTTCGTAGTAACCGACGCCAGAGGTTTGCTCTGCTGAATCTCAGGCGTCGTCTCGCCGACTGTACGTCTTACCTCTGCCGCGACTTGCTCTATCGACGCGAACAATTGTTCTTTGGTTTTGAATGAGGCTGTGATTTGGCGAGGTTGGTTTTGTGTCGCATTGCCTAACCGTAGATTGAGGTCAATGCCACGAACCGAAGCAGAGACATCTCCAACAATGAAGGCAGCGGCCTTTTCCCGTACACACAACTCTCGAGCCGTGGACTCGTCGATTGTAGATGATGGATCCCTGCGCATTTTCCCTAATGCGTCCGACAATCGCTCATACGGATAGATAGTGATGTGCGAGGATTGCCCGATCGCGATTGTCAAAAGGTCGGCAACGGTGAAATCGTAGAAGGATTCGCCGGTCCGGTTCTTGATGTTCCCGATAATCATTGAAACTTGCTTTGGCGTGTTCATCACGGCTGGTGCGCTGGTCCCGGATCTCGATCCGTTGCGCGCGTTGATCAATATTGTCGATGTCGCAAGCAGCACCAGGACAATGACGATCGCGGCGCTACGAAGCGGCGAATCCGCAAGCGACTCACGAACACTGCCGAGAACACTCTGAAGACGATCGGTTGACGAGCGGATTGTCTTGAGGTCCTGTATGAGATCCACTGCCGATGCGTAGCGGGAATTGGGATCCTTGGCGAGTAGTCGAGTGATGATTCGTCTTAACCTCGGATGGACGTCGATAGGTGGCGGTGTGTCTGAAACGACCCTTGCCGTTGTCGACGCGAGCGTGTCGGTCTGGAACGGATTCGCTCCACCCAGCATTTCATAGAACACTGTTCCCAACGAAAACAGATCGGCGCGCTCATCGAAGTGATGGCTAAGGATGACTTCGGGCGCCATATAGGCAGGCGTTCCAGCGAAAGTCCAGTGAAAATCCGCCTCGGTTGTCGTGTCGCTGGAGTTATTTGTGGAGAGTCGGCGGGCGACGCCGAAGTCGCAGATCTTCACCTGGCCGCTGGGCGTCAGCATGATGTTTTCAGGCTTCACGTCGAGATGGACGATCCGCTTTTCGTGCGCCGCTGCGAGAGCCGAGGCGCACTGAATCGCGATCGGCAGGAATTCACGGACCGTGAAGGGACGCTTCATTTTCACCATGCGCGCCCGCAACGTTTCGCCTTCCACGTGTTCCATGACGACGAAGATGTCCGGCCCTTCGTTGATGACGTCGTGAACGCGTGCGACGTTGTCGTGTTTGAGCAGGACGGCGCGCCGTGCTTCTTCGAGGAAGCGGGACCGGTAATCGGGATTGTAGCGAAGAGCGGGTAGTGGACGTTTGAGCGCAAACGTGGTTTTCAAGGCAACATGGTCGGCAAGGTATACCTCAGCCTGAGCGCCGGTCCCGATACAACGTCGAATAACGTACCTGCCGCCGACAATGGATCCGATGAGGTTGTCGACGTCCTCCAACATTTCGGCTGCAGCGGCTGCGACGATCGATCGATCAAACCTGTCGGCGTCGTTCTGGTGCCGAAGAAGGGAAAGAACCTCCTCGACAATGTCTGGACGATTGCGATAAGTGCGGGAAAGGAATTCCTGACGCGCGTCCGGGGGCAGACGTGAGGCTTCGATGTAAGCCTCTTCGATCTGCGTCAGGTATTCAGGGTTCATCGTTGATGCTCCGGATTTCTCGGGCGATCCACACCTTTCCGAATTCGAGATCGCGATGGACGGTCGATGTTCCGACTCCGAGCGTTTCGGCGATTTCCTGACCTGTCAGGCCGCCGAAGAACCACAGCTCGATGACCTGGGCCTTCCTGGTGTCCACTGCGGCCAGGCGCGTCAACGCCTCATCCAGATCGGTAATGTCGACCGAGACTTCGGTGGAAACGGCGATGGCTTCGTCGAATGGAACCCGAATCGATTCGCGTCCTCTCTTGCTAGAGCGTTTTTTTCGCGCGTAATCGACCAGCAGGTGGCGCATTATCTGCGAAGCTGCAGCAAAAAAGTGTTTCCGGTCCTTCCATGCAGGATGGTGCATGTCCGCCAGCTTCAAATATGCTTCGTTGATGAGGGCCGTCGGCTGAAGCGTGTGTCCGGGAGCTTCACGGGACATGTGGTACCGCGCCAGCTTGCGCAACTCGCCATAGATCAGTGGTGCGAGTTGGTCCAGCGCTTTGGTATCTCCCGCGCTCCAGGCCGCGAGTAGTTGGGTAAGTTGGTCCGGCTCGTGCATTGCATTGCGGTCGCGCCAAATTGTCTGGTAAGTACGGCGGATAAGCTCGGACACCTTAGCACAGCTTTGACGCTCGAAACCAGCTTTAGGCACCGTTTCTGTGTGAATCGTGTTGGGTTGACACCGGCACACCGATGACGCAACACTAACCAATCTTCATCCAGGAGATAAGGAGTGTTTATCATGACACTTTGTCCGCGATTTGTTTTTGTTTGCTGTTTTGTCGTGGTGGCTGCATGTAATCAGACACCGCCCCCGCCTCCTGCGCCCGCAGATAACAGCGCCGCTGCGACGGCTCAGATCCGATCCGCCGACAGCGACTGGTCGAAGGCCGCCGGGACTAAGCAACTTGATGCGATGGTTGCGTACTACTCCGATGATGCGATCGTTCTACCTCCGAATATGCCAGTGTCGAGAGGTAAAGACGCCGCACGCGCCGCGCTGGGCCCGATGTTTGCGATGCCTGGTTTTTCGTTGGCATGGAAAGCAACGGATGCGGGCGCCGCGAAGTCCGGCGAAATCGGTTACTCGCTCGGAACCTATGAGATGACGATGAATGATCCCAAGGGCAACCCCGCAAAGGACCAGGGGAAGTACGTCACCATTTGGAAGAAGCAGTCGGACGGCTCGTGGAAGGCCGCTGTGGATACGTTCAATTCGGATCTGCCGGCAGCCCCGCCACCATCAACGCCTGCGAAGAAGTAACAGTCGATTCACCCGACTCACTTCTTCGTGTAACTGATTCGCCAGATCTTCATGCCGCCATCGTCGGACAAAAGAATGGAACCGTCGGGCAACTGCAAGAGTCCGACGGGGCGGCCCCACGCTTCCTTGTTCTCTCCATCGTCGCGCGCCACGAATCCGGAGAGAAATTCTTCGGGAGTGCCCGGCTTTCCGTTGCGGAACGGAACGCGCATCACGCTATAGCCGGAGAGCTTCGACCGATTGATGGATCCATGCAACGCGACGAACGCGCTGTTGCGGTAGTCGGCGGGAAACTGCGTTCCGGTGTAGAACATCAAACCCAGCGGAGCCGAATGCGCGGGAAGCAGCACGTCCGGAACAATCGCCTTTGAAACGAGGTCCAGCCGCGGGGGCTTCACGGTCGGATCGACGTTCTGACCGATGTATGAGAACGGCCAGCCATAGAAAGCGCCGCTCTTCACGGACGTGATGTACTCGGGAGGAACGTCGTCGCCGAGCTGATCGCGCTCGTTAACGGCGGTCCACAAGGTATCGGTTCCCGGGAAGAATGCCAAACCGACAGGATTGCGCAGTCCGCTCGCGAAAACCCGGTGTCCGGTACCGTCTGGATTGTATTCATCGATCGCGGCCCGCCTGGAGTCCACTTCCGGTGTGGAATTGGTGCGCGAGCCGACGGCGACGTACATCTTGGTACCCGCAGGATTGAAGATCACATTCCGCGTCCAATGGTTGTAGCCGCGCGTCTGGTTGAGGTCGATGTGCAGCCGGTCGGCGGTGTCCTGATCGTAAGCGCCGTCGCTCGGCGGCAGATCGACGATCTTCTCCGGTCCGCCGCTGACCGTGGTTTGTCCAGGCTTATACGTAAACCGTACAACGGCGTCGTTATTGCCGACGTATAGATAGTCCTTCCAAAGCGCCAGCCCGAACGGCCGCGTCAATCCTTCGGCAAAGGTCACGCGAGTTTCCGCAACTCCATCCTTGTCCGCGTCGCGCAACACGGTGATCTTTTGAAAGGCGCTTTGGGCCACCAGCACATCGCCGTTCGGAGTAAGCAGCATGATGCGAGGCGACTGCATATTGTCCGCGAAAACATTGACGCTGAATCCCGGCGGTACCTTCAGCTGCTGCCCGTCGGGCATCGTCACGACTCGGATGTTCTTTCGAAACCATGGCGTGTGAAAAGGCGCAGGCAGTTGTTGCAAAAGCAGCAGCAAAAGTACAACAGACGCGCGAGCGGACATAGATTCACCTCGATTTGCGAGACAGTATATTCGTGTCCGGCGTTGAACACTACTCTTCGGACATGCGGGGTAGTGTCTCCGTTTGACGTTTTCGAAACATGAGGTGACACCAGTCGAACTGTTTGTGCTCGACCACATAGAACCAGCTTCGACAGGAAATTGACGGATCGACCTCCCGCCGCCTCGATCGAGAGCGGCTCTCACTTTCGTCCGGTGCTTTCACGTCGTGAAAAAGTAGCCTCGAACTGCATTGGTCAGTTGTGCCGAAAGGTCACGATTCATTGACAAGGCTTCGGGTGACCGCGCTTATGCTGAAGGGCGTCCTTCGATCCTCGTCTTGTCATATCCTTGCCTGGACTTGACCTGGTTTCTTGACCAAGTTACCATCCGGATATGAAGACGATGCTGGTTTCAGAATTCAAAGCGAGATGCATCGCCGTGCTCAAGGAAGTGGAACGATCGAAGGAGCCTGTCGTGGTTACGCTGCGAGGCAGGCCGATGGCGCGCGTTGAACCTTTTACCGAGGAAACGCCGCGTAAACGGCTTGGACTGCTCAAAGGCAACATACGCGCGCGACGCGATCTGATCCGGATGGACACCACCAGGGATTGGGAAATGCTCAAGTGAGATTCTTGCTCGATACGCACGTCTGGATCTGGTCGCAGGAAGATCCGGAACGGATCGGGCCGCAGACAAGGCGATTGCTTGTTTCTCCCCAGCATGAAAATCATATCTGCACGATTTCAACTCTGGAGTTGGCCCGCCTCGCTGCTTCGGGCGACATCACCATGTCGATGGCGGTCCAAGAGTGGGTCGAGCGCGCAGTAAGCGCACTGCAGGCAAAAACGCTGGGAGTTTCGCACCAGGTTGCGGTGGACGCTTACGCCCTCCCGGGATCCTTTCATAAAGATCCCGCCGACCGCGTACTTGTCGCCGCCGCCAGATGCCATGACTTGACCGTGCTCACAGCCGATGGACGCATCCTCGCTTATAACGGCGTTCGCTCGCGGGACGCAAGGAAGTGACTCATAAACTCAGAATCCCCGGACCGGCCACAGTGCGTTTTCCTCATCGTGGAGAGCGGCGACGTCGACTCTTGCCCGCAACCGTAACAGCACGGCCCTCAATCCGAGGACGCTGCGCTGAGCGTAGACGTACATCGGATGAGCCTGCATGCACCGGTTGCGCAGGGCGTCGGTAACGCATTCAATTCCACGCTTGAAAAACTCTTCGTCGCCAAAATCGAAAGGGCCTTTCCTTATAACCGGCTCGAGCGATCTGGACGGACAACTCGCTGAGGGTCCACAACCGGGGCAGGGAATGCAGAGGCACGGGCCGTTTGGCGAGATCGGCGAAGATCTCACGAAGTCGTTTTTCGGAAAGACCCGCCTCGTTTCATTCGCTGCCGTTGTCCAGCGGCAGAGCTGCCACGAGGTCGTTCAGGTTTGTAGCCACGATTTCCTCCCCTTGGTTGGTTCAATGACGCGACGAATAACTTGAGTGATTGATCGAGTAGCGAGAGCGTATCTTCCTGCCCGGATGAATCGTCGGACGCCCAATACGCGAATACACCGATATAAAGTGTCCAGTAGAGCTGCAGAGCGATGGGTGAAAGGGAACTCTGCCCCTCGTGACTCGCAATGATCTGCTCGACCGTTTCCAGATGATGGATGCGGATCGATTCGCCTGGGCTGCCGGACGCTGCATGCCGTATCGGGTTAAAGACTGTTTCGGCAGCCGACGGAAGGAACGTCCTGAACTTTCGCAGGCTTTTCAGTTCGGTCCAAATGAGGTCGAACAGCTCTTCCCCGAGCGACGCGTATTCGGTCCGACGGCGGCGCACCGTCTGGCGCGCGGCCGCCAGCGCTTCCGAAAGGATGTCTGCGACGATGGCTTCCTTGGAGTCGAAGTAATTGAAGAGCGTGCCGGCCGCTATCCCGGCTTCGGAAGCGATGCCGCGCGTCGTGGCGTTGTTCCAGCCTTGACTCGCGAAGAGTTCGGCCGCCGCCTCGACGATCCGCTGCCGCGTTTCAGCTTTCGCTTCAGCCGTGATCCTCATGGTTGCGCGGCTTCACGGAATGTGAGCATGCTCATAAAATAAGCCGCTCACGGCGGGCCGTCAATAACTAATAGCGGGAGTGGAAATTCGGGACGGAAGAGAATTGTTGCGACCTATTCGTGAACTATTCAGAAGCTGCTGCGCCCGAAAACGTCAACAGTCAAACGTCGGGATGTCCAACGTCAAACGCAAATAACCGTATTCCTTCCCCATTCTAAACGTTCGGATCGGTGACTCACCGAAAGAACGGGTGCGCTTCGGTGTTGAAGATCACCTTGTCGAAGTCGAGAGCGGCGGGCTCGAAGAGCAGGTAGAGATACTTTAGAGTTTCCGCGAGGAAGAAGCTGTGCATGAGGTCGCCTTTTTCCTTGGTGGTGACGTTTCGAAGAACGGTGTAACCCGCATCGGTGCGGCAGTACCGAACGAGATCGTTCAGGAATGTTCGGCCCATCTCGAGATACTTCGGGTCTTTGGTGTAATGGTAAAGGTAGTACGCCGACTCGACGATCTCCGGTCTCAATTGATATCCCGGACTGGTCACGCGCATTTCTTTGTAATCGAGGCCTTCGGGTTCGATGCCGTTCAGCGTCCACATCCTGAACGCGGATTCCTGGAGCCGCCGGGCGCGATCCAGGTCGCCGGCGAAAGCGAAAACCGCGGGCAGAAAGGCCTGCAGCGAGCCGAAAGCGGTTCGGGTCCTCTGACCGGTCGTCATATCCGCAACGCCGTACCACAGACCTGACGGCCCGTCATCAGCGAGATACTGATTCACGGCGCGCAAGCTGTCGCGCGCCATCGCACCGCATTCTTTATCGGCGAACAAGCGTTCGCACTTTGCGAGGTACTCGTAATACGAATCGATCGCGCCGCCGATGTGACTCGACTTGTTCGTCCAGTCGCCCGTCTCCACGTTGATGCCTTGTCCCACGAGTCCCGTTTTCGGATCGCGGCGTTTGTACAATTCGACGACAGCCTTCTTCGCCTTGTCGAAATAGAGGGGATTCTTCGTCAACTTCGACAGAGTTCCGAACTCGAGGATCAGCGTGCCGATCTCGGCCGGATTTGTTTCCGCGCCGCTCACCAGCCCCGATTTGAGATTGACGAACATGTACGGCATACCGGTCTCCGAATTGAAGACCGGCATGAGACGATTGCCGAGATCCTCAGCCATCTTCAGCAGTCGTGCATCCCTCGTCATTTCGTATGACGAGAGCAGGCCGCCAAGAATGCGAATCGTGATTTCGAAATTCTTCACCTGAATGTCTTTGTCGAAAGACAGCTTGTCGACGATCAGTGACCGCGTTTTTGCGGCTTCATCCTTCATGCCCATAATGATCATGGTGTCTAGCGAGTCGACCGGAGTCATGTAGAGCGGCTGATCCTTGTTCCAATCCCGTGACGCATGGCTGACCGGAAGCAGCTCGTCATGTCCGGCTGCGTACTTCTTGTAACCCTCCCAGGCGTGAGTGAACTCCGCGCGCACTTGCGCTGCAAGCGCCTTGCGATCGAGTGCCTTTCCGGGTGCAGGCTGCCGGGAAAAACCGGCGGTGCAAATTAAGCCAGCGAGAACGGCGAAGTTTATGGCGTTTTTCATTGCGAGAATGCTATTACGCTCGAATGCGCCAGGCAATTCTCGCACTCACGATTCTGCTGACGGCATGCCGGCCGTCGTCGACCGGCACCAACCACTTCAAGATCGCGGTCATTCCCCAAGGTTCGACACACGAGTTCTGGAAGAGCATTCACGCCGGCGCCATCAAAGCGGGTCAGGATTTGAAAGGGGAGGGCATCGACGTCGAGTTGTTGTGGAAGGGACCGCTTCGCGAAGACGATCGAGAGCAGCAGGTACAGGTCGTCGAAGGGTTTCTGTCGCAAGGCATCAACGGGATTGTCCTCGCGCCTTTCGATCGCAAAGCGCTGGTCCGTCCTGTTGAAGAGGCGCAGCGTGCCGGAATTCCCACCGTCGTCATCGACTCCGACCTGGATTCCGACAAGGTCGTGAGCTTTCTCGCCAGCAACAACTATCACGGCGGCGAGCTGGCGGCCGACGAAATGGCACGGCTTCTGGATAATAAAGGAAAGGTTCTTCTGCTTCGTTATCAGGAGGGAGTGGCGAGCACGGAATCTCGCGAGAAGGGATTTGTGGAGAAGCTGAAGGCCAAATATCCCACGATTCAATTGATCTCCTCCGATCAGCACGCCGGCGCGACGCGCGATACCGCGAAGGCCGCCGCCGAGAATCTGCTTCAGCGATACGGCGATCAGCTTCAGGGGATTTTCACGCCCAACGAATCGTCGACTTCCGGAACGTTGCTCGCGCTCGAGGATTTGAAGTTGGCGGGCAAGATCCGGTTTATCGGCTTCGATACGAGCGACGCGTTTGTCACGGCGATGAAGGAACAAAAACTGGACGGAATCATCGTTCAGAATCCATTCCGCATGGGTGAGTTCGGTGTCAAAACCATGGTGGATCATCTCCAGGGAAAAGCGGTGCCGAAGACGCGCGACACCGGCGTTCAGCTGATCACCCCGGAGAACATGGATTTGCCCGATTCGCAGAAGCTGCTGCATCCACCCCTGGCGCCCTGAGCGCCTCGAATGCTGGCACTCCACGGGATTCATAAAAAATTCGGCCCCACGGTCGCGCTGGATGGCGTCGAAATCGAGTTGAATCCGGGCGAGGTCGTTGCGATCGTCGGAGAAAATGGCGCAGGCAAGAGCACCTTATTGAATGTGATTTCGGGTGCGATCCAACCGGACGCCGGAACCGTTCGCACAACGACACGCGTCGCCTACATTCGTCAGGAGCTGTCGCTGTTTCCTCATTTGACCGTTGCGGAAAACATCTTTATCGGGGCGGAGCGTGCGCGGTTCGGATTCATTCTGCGCGAGCGAATGCTCGAACAGTCGCGGACACTCTTGTCGGGTTTCGGACGCTCTGAGATTCCACCGGATGCGCTTGTCCGCGATCTGGCGCCGGCCTCGCGTCAGGTCGTGGAGATTTGCAGGGCGCTCGCAGCGGACGCCGGACTGATCCTGATGGACGAACCGACCAGCAGTCTTCAACGCAACGACGTCGATCGATTGTTTGCGGCCGTTCGACAGATCTGCGCCCGCGGAATGTCCGTGCTATACGTCAGCCACTTTCTCGAGGAAGTTCGTGAGATTGCCGATCGCGTTGTCGTGCTGCGAGACGGCCGAAATGTGTGGTCCGGTGTGATCGGCGCAGTAACGGATCAGGCGCTCGTCATGCACATGGTGGGACGGCCGGTTGAAGCCACGTTGAAGACATCCAGGGTGTCCGGAAGCGGCGAGAGCGTCCTCCGGACAATGAGCATCGAATCCCCGCCGGCCGTGAGTCATGCGAGTCTTACGCTGCGCCGGGGTGAAGTTCTCGGGATCGCCGGACTTGTTGGATCCGGCCGCACTGAACTGCTTCAATCGCTGTTCGGTTTGCGTCCGATCACGAGCGGAGAATTGCAGATTCACGGCAACCGAATTTCACGCGCTGGTTGGAGTCCGCACAAGAGCATTCAACATGGTCTGGGTTACCTGGGCGAGGATCGCAGCGTCGACGGCCTGATCTTTCACTTTTCTGTTCGCGACAACATCACGATGTCGAAACCGAACGCGCGATGGGGTTGGATCCATGTGAATGACGAAACTCGAGCGGCATCGCAGCAAATCGAACGGTTCAGGATTCGCACACCGAATCCGCTGACTTCCGTTCGCCGGCTCTCCGGGGGCAATCAGCAAAAGGTGTTGCTTGCACGACTCGTTCATCAGAATGCGGACATCCTGCTGCTCGACGAACCCACGCGAGGCGTCGACGTCGGCAGCAAAGCCGAGATCTACGCGCACATCCGGGAAATGGCGTCGAGAGGAACAGCGATCCTGCTCGTGAGTTCGTATTTGCCCGAACTTTTCGCGATTTGTGACGAGCTCGCCGTGATGTCGCGCGGCCGTTTATCGGAGACGCGGCGAATCGAAGAATGGACGCCGGAATCGGTGTTGCAAACGGCGATCGGCCAGGTGGCTCAGTCGTGAGCAGGAACGAAGTCGTCTCCAAAGTCCGGACCGTGGCGCCGTTCGCCGGCCTCGGTTTGCTGATTCTGACTTTCAGCATCCTCACCGGCTCGCCATCGCAATACCTGTCGATCGTCAATGTGCGGATCGTTCTGGCGCAGACCGTCATTGTCGCGATCGGAGCAATCGGCATGACGATGATCATCGTCAGCGGAGGAATCGATCTATCGGTGGGATCGACCATCGCGTTGACGAGCGTCGTGACGGCGCTGGCACTCGTTCACTCCTTTCCGCCGATGGTTGCGATCGCCGCTGGCGTTCTCACGGGCGGAGTTGTCGGGTTCGTGAATGGGACGGCGATTACCACACTCGGCGTAGTGCCGTTCATCGCGACGCTGGGAATGCTGGGCGTCGCACGCGGCGCCGCGAAATGGGCCGCGAGGGAAATGACGGTTGTGGCGCCGCCGTCGTGGATCAACGAACTGGCGGTCACGTTTCCGTCGAAACCGTGGATGATCGTCGCACCGGGTGTGTGGGTCGCCATGACTCTGGCGGTCGCCGCGTCGATCGTTTTGCGGAATACCGTCTTCGGAAGGCACGTGGTCGCGCTGGGGTCGAACGAAACCGCCGCTCGAGCGTGCGGGATTCCCGTAAAGCGGATGAAGATCGCGATCTACGCCATTGCTGGTTTTACATTCGGACTGGCCGGCGTGATGCAAATGTCGCGCTTGCGGCAAGGTGATCCGACTGTCGCCGTCGGCGCGGAATTGGACATCATCGCGGCAGTGGTTATCGGCGGCGGCAGCTTGAGCGGCGGTGAGGGAAGTATCCTGGGCTCCATGATCGGCGCCCTCATCATGTCGTTCCTGCGCAACGGCTGCCAGCAAGTGGGCTGGCCGACGTACGCGCAGGAAATGATCATCGGCGCCATCATCGTCACCGCCGTCGCCATCGAGTCCCGCGCCCGCCGTAGTTGAGTGCCTTGATTTTTACTGAACGGGTATGGACGTGTACGCGACGGTGGCAATTTTCCAACCGGAGGCTTCGCGAACCAGTGTGAACTGGTCGACGCCTTTGGAGACAGCTTTACCGTCGCGCACGACTTCGAAGTCCGCCCGCAGGTACGCCAGTTGATTGTTGTCGATCGTGACCTTCACGTTCTGGATGGGTTCGCGAAACGCGACCGGATTGGGATTCTTTTTGAGACCGGCGAGCCACTCTTCGGCCGTCTGAAACGTATTGACCCACTGGTTGTCACGCTGGCGTGTGACGACAATCAGCGCTTTCGCTGTGAAGTCGGCATCGAGCGTGTCGAACTGCCGATCGCCGAGACGAAGCAGAAAATTCTCGACGAGGGCTTGAATCGCTCTCTCTTCGTTGTTTTGAGCCGGCGCCGTGAGGACCATACACCCCATCATAATCAATGTCGCGATTGGCTTCATTGGACACCTCGCAAAAAGGCCCACTATAATTCCACTCTCGCTTTGAGATCTACATGAGGAGTCGTCATGAAAAAAGCTGTTCGAGTTGCCGTAACGGGTGCGGCCGGTCAGATTGGCTACAGTTTGCTGTTTCGGATTGCGAGTGGAGAGATGCTGGGGCCCGATCAACCGGTGATCCTGCAGCTTCTCGAAATCCCGGATGAAAAGGTTCAGAAGGCGCTCAACGGCGTGATGATGGAAGTGGATGATTGCGCGTTTCCGCTGCTGGAATCGATGATCGCAACGTCGGAAGCGAAAGTCGCATTCAAGGACGTCGACGTCGCGCTGCTCGTCGGCGCGCGCCCCCGTGGACCGGGCATGGAGCGCAAGGACCTGCTTGAAGCGAACGGCGCGATCTTTGTTCCGCAGGGCAAGGCATTGAACGAAGTCGCGTCGCGCGACGTGCGAGTCCTCGTCGTCGGAAATCCGGCGAACACGAACGCGCTCATTGCGATGAAGAACGCGCCGGACCTGAAGCCGTCGCAATTCACCGCGATGATGCGACTCGACCACAACCGGGCCCGCACGCAGATCGCCCGCAAGAGCGGCAAGCCCGTGACATCCGTAAAGAAGGTGACGATCTGGGGCAATCATTCGAATACGCAATATCCGGACGTATTCCATGCCGAAGTCGATGGGCAAAACGCAGCGAAGCTGATCAACGATCAGAACTGGGTCGAACAATCGTTCATTCCAATCGTTCAGAAACGTGGAGCAGCGATCATCGAGGCCCGTGGCCTGTCGTCCGCCGCCTCGGCAGCCAACGCCGCGATCGATCATGTTCGCGATTGGGTCGGCGGGACTCCGGCAGGAGACTGGGCATCGATGGGCGTGCCGTCCGACGGGAGCTACGGCATTTCCGAAGGCATCATCTTCGGATATCCAGCGACCTGCGCCGGAGGCCGCTATGAAATTGTCAAAGATCTCGAGCACTCCGAATTCTCAAAAACGAAATTGGCGGCGACGCAGAAAGAGCTTCTCGAAGAGCGCGCTGCCATCGAGAAATTGTTGGGACGGTGATCACTGGCAGAAGGAGAATCCGGTCAAGTGAATATCACATTGGAGATCCGGACATCCCAACATTTGACATATTCGGAAGGCTGCTTAAAAAATGTCCACTGTTGGAATGTCGGGATCTCCAATGTGAAATACAAACGACAGATTTCCCTCACATCAAGGCAATCACGACGAGGCCCAAGATGCCGGTGATTCGGCTGAACCTTGCCAGCAATCCAGAGGCTTTGGGCTCGACTGCCATTGTCGGCAATCGACCGTCCGCTGCGGCGAGTTGAATCAGGGCCGGATCACCGTACACATGGTCGCGGTCATAAACGACCGTGCGGCCTTCCCGTAGGGCGTCCAGAACTCCGCGTTCCGTGCGCTCCTTCACAAAAACCCAGGTGCGGCAAAGTCCGATCGGTCCGAGACCGCGATAATCCGTATCGCCGATCGCCGTCATGCGTTTCCGCTCGTAGAACTGCCGCAACTCTGCGGCGCCGTCCTCATAGGTCAGGGCGAGCGGATGCAGAACCTCCGCGCCATCGAGAAGACGCATGGCTTCGGCGTCGTAGCCCGTCCAGAAACGCGCGACCGGATGTGCCGCGATGGCAACGCCGCCTTGTCGATGTACTTCTTCAATGATGTGTGCCGCGGATTGATTCCAGCTGACTGTTTTTGTGAGACCAATGCCGAGAATGTGGTAGTGGAGCGAATGAATCTCTTCGCCCACGAGCACCAATGGACCGCCCGTCGCTCGGGAAAACCGGCGTCCCATTTTCGCGACCCAGAGGTGATTGTGAGGCGTCATGGCGATCACATCGAGGTTGCGGCGTCCCGCCTCCATCACGGTGTCCAGCGGGTCCAGCGTGGCCCAGCTCCACGGGAAACTGTGAACGTGAAAATCACCGGCGAGGACGTCGTATCCGCCCAGTTCCACGCGCGGATTCGGGCTCGGACTGTCTGCGATCGTTCCGGCGATCAGCGACGCGAGAACAGCGCACCACGCGAAGATCCACGGAGCCTTCATCGCACTATTCTTCGAAGCGCTTGCCGTGGCCGCAACCAAAGCTAAGGTTTCAGAAACTTAAACGCCAGGATTCTCAACTCCATCGGCGCCGCTTTATCATCAACGATCCCGTCGACGGAGATCTCAGCGGTAGTGGAGACCTGAGAAGCGGCTGGCGAATTGATGACTGCAAACTTGTCTTTCCCAGCCAGGAAGAACCGCTTTCCTCCCTGTTCCTGGACTCGCCCGCGAGCACTTATTTGGAACTGGGTCACACCCACGTCCGTTTTCATCAGTGCGTCCCGGAGTTCCCTAGGCTGGAACACACCTTCGGGTTTGTATGTAATGATGATCGCTTCTCTCGAGAGGCTAATAGTGATCTGGTCGACGGTTTTCAATTGCCGCAAATAGACTTCGGATACCGCGGCGCAGAATCCGCAGGAAATTCCAGTTGTCCGCATCTCCACCTTCTGCACTTGACCTAGTGCCGGCATTCGAAGGATCAGGACCAGGCTCACCAGGAGTCCCTTTTTCAGCAGCTTCATGACTAATTCCCTTCTTCAAGCAGAATCGCTACCGGTAACGCAGCCATAGCGAAATCCATGCTCCGATCACTACGACGTTCAGCGCGAGACTCATGGCAAGAATCATCTTGATCGTCCATGTGCGTCGAGACGGCGGACGCTTACCTATCAGCCATACCTGATAGACGAGTAACGTAATCGCCACTGTAAAAAATAGCGGCTGCAAGCGCTCCAGCCAGAAAAGGCATCCGGCGCTCAACACCGAAAGTGAGCCAAGTCCTGCCAGGACTTGAGGCAGCACTCATCAACTCGGCGTCAGCGCGGCAGCAATGATCGATAGAAGTCCTGCGAGCTTAGGATCTCTTTCCATGGTATTACCCGCATTTGTTAGCCACTCTCCTCAGAAAGGGATGACCGAAAGGGTTGCCTGAACCGAGGCATACGGACCAGTGTGATCGTTGGCATCCAGATGAGGCCGCACACCGGTCATGGTCCAGTCTCCCAACGTTGTGCCCTGGGGTATAGGGTGGCTTCCGGATAGACCTTGTTGCCAATTCGGCGCCTCAATGTCCGCGGTTGTGCCGGGAGCTCGGAATCGAACGTCGAAATATGTGGCGCTGGTCAAGTTGGTGCCCGAGAAAGTTGCAGTGAACGAGCTACTCACGCGGACTCTTTGCGTATCCAGCGCAGCGCCCGTGGCAAGCGGTATCACGATGGAATTCAACTTCTGATTCGCACAGGGCGCGTTTACTGCGGTGAGACAAAGGTTGTTCTCAAAAGTGTTCGCGCCCGCTGCGGACACATTGAGTATGTCGAATCCGAAGGCCGTATTTTCCGGTGCGTTATTCGATGTGAGTATTGGTGGGTTACCGGCAACGGTGTTTCCTCGAATAACGTTTCCTGTGGATACAGGATTAATGCGAATGCCCGTGGAATTTCCAGTGACGATATTACTTTCGATCAAATTGTCAGCGCTCACTAAAAGGCCGATTCCGAAATCCGGATCTGTGCCCGCAGGACGTACGTAGCCATTTCCGCTCAACTGATTCCGCAACACCCGGTTGCGGCGGCTCCCGCCGGTAATTCAAAGTCCGCCGCAAGGAGCGCCAGTATTACCGTTCCTCACGGCAACATTCGACTCTATGTAACTGTCGGAGAGGTTGGACAACCGGATGCCCGATTGACAATTCGTCGATGCGGTGACGTTTATAACGCGAATCCTGCTGCTGTTAGCCAGGAGAATGCCGTCGCCTCGAAACCCCTGCACTAACCCAGGCCCTTCTATGGCGACGTCCGCTTGGTTCACAGCATGTATTCCTCCTTCATTGCCGGTGAAGGCGCCTTGGCAACCCGTTGCTGGATCTCCCTGACCCGTTATCGTGAACCCACTCAAATTCAGAGTGATTCCCGGAGCGCCAAATAGGATGCATGGCGCCCCCTGGACCGTACAAGTGACGTCGCCGGTGAGTCGGGCGTTTTGAGTGATTGTTCTCGTCGCAGAGATCGGCCCGCTGATCGTTTCCTCAAGTGAAGCCTGTGGGGACGACGCCAGGAGCGCGAGCGAGACAGCTGCCGCAATACAGAGTACAAGTAATCCAAACGCAAATGGAGTCTTCACGTGATTTCTGCCTCCGATTTGTTAGGCTCTTTTGTTTCGGGCAATTTGATGTCAACGAACGGTCGTTGTCAATAAAATTGCCGAAACCCATCGCGCTGAGCAATCACGCGTCGTTGTGATTCAGCTTGAGCTGAGGCCTCACCCGCTTATTCTTCCGACGATTTCCGACCAGGCGGTTGGAGCTCCGATAATAAAAAGGATCGTGCTCCACGAGATCAGTCGCTGAACCAGCAAGTCCCGACCCGCGCGGCGTGGTGTTCTTCCGAGAACCAATCGGAAAAAACGAAAGTCGACGTACACCGACGCAATCGATGCCGCGACGGAGCCGCCGAAGAGCCAGACATTCGCGATCGCCGCTTCCACAGCATTGTTGTGGGGCGACAGGAAGGCCCAGATTAGCGACAGCCCGATGAGAAAAATCGACCACGGCGTGTAGCCCGCGAAGAACTTGTCGATCAATCGACGGAACGAGACATTGCCGCGATCATGGCGCCACACCATATACAACGACCCGATCTGGACAAGCGGTATGAAGCTCCAGTAAATCGTGGCGGGAATGACCAGGCGTGCCGTCAGCGTAGCTGAGGTGAGCAACGAAACGGTACAACCCATCAGGAAGGCAACAAAGATCGGCTTTGCAAAAGCGAAACGTGCCCCGTCGCTACCGCCCCGGGTACTGACAGTGACTCGACGCAGGAGGCGGGATGCGACAAATGTCAGTACCCGGAGCGGTAGCGACGGGGCACCGAGGCTGCGCTTCCCGGTCGCGCCCATCGGCGACTCCTACGGTGTGCCGAAGCCCTTGAACGTGAACTTCTGGGCACGCCTTCCCGGATCGGCTTCGGACACATAAATGTTGCCGAGCCCATCCACCGTGATGTTGTGCGGACGGCCGAGTTCTCCGACTTCGCGGCCTTCGTGCGAAAACTGCCCGACGACTTCCATGCTGCTTCGACGGATGATCCAGATCCGGTGTTGCGTGCCATCCGGAACGTAGAGAAACTCCTGCTCCGGATCGTGCGACAGCGCGACCGAAAATGCGCCGCCCGAACCGGGACGTGTGATGCACTCCTTGACGAACTCGCCATTCGGTTTGAATGCCTGAACCCGGCTATTCGTGCGGTCCGCGAGGTAGATCAGTCCATCGCGCGAACCGGTGATCCCGTGCGGGATGTTGAACTGAGGCGGCGGCGTCGAATCTGCCGCGCTTAGAGAATTGCGAGCCTTATCGTCGGGCGGCTTGCCGTAGGCGCCCCAGTGACGAAGATATTTTCCCGTCGTTCCATCGAAGACGATCACGCGCCGGTTCGTATAGCCATCCGCAACGAACACTTCATTCGTCGTGGGTGAAACCCAAATCTCGGCCGGTCTGCCCATGCGTTCGGTATCGTTGCTGCCTGCGGTTTCATTGAACTTCCCGATCTCGAGCACCAGCTTGCCGTCGCGCGTGAATTTCAGGACTTGATGCTGTTCTCGGCCCGTGGTCCAGATGAAGTTGTTGTGATCGAGGAACAGCCCGTGGATCGTTGTCCACTTGTTGCCTTCACCCTTTGCGTTCCACACTTGAAGGAGGTTGCCGGACGGATCGAACTCCGCGATCTGACCGCGCGTGGTCACCCAGACGTGGTTATCGCGCCGATCGGCATTGATTCCGAGCACGTCCGCGCCGCCCCACACCCAGTTGTCGGGTTTGCTCTTCGGCCATGACGGATCGACCTGGAACTTCGGCACACCCTTCGGCCGAGTTTGCGCCGGCATCCGCACGCCGGACACGATGGGAATGCAGAGAATCGAAGCGAACAGAACCCTGCTCAGTCGTCTCAATGGAGGCTCCTAATCCTGCGGCCGCAGTTCAGTGGACCGTTGCGGATAGTACACAGCGTCGGGCGGAAGTTTTTCGGTTGTGTAATCGTTGTGCTTGTACGGGTACGAAGGGCGCGGTTTGGAATTGATGAAGGCAGCCAGATGCTGCGCTTCTTCATCCGTGAGACTGCCGGGATTCATGTAAGGCATCGAGTAACGAATGATGCCGGCAAGCGTGTAAACCCGCGCCGCGCCGGCGCCGTCGTTCCAGGAATTCTCGCCCCACAACGGGCCAGGCTTCTTGTCGCCGATGAAGACGCCCTGGCCTTGGTCGCCATGGCAATTGGCACACCGCTCGGCATACAGTTCTTCGCCTTTCTTCGAATCGAGCTTGGCGACGGGAAGCAGCTTCGGCGTTTCAATCGTATTCTGACCGCGCCAGGCGGGGTTCTTGCCGACTTCGTAGCCTTTTGCGAGCCAGGTGAGATACGCCGAGACGGCGAGGACTTCCTTGGATGTCGGCGTCGGGGGCACGGCCTCGATGGCGCTGGTGGCGTTCTCGCTGCGAAGGAAACAATCCACGACACGATCGTTCAAGCTGTACAGCCGTCCCGAACGCCTGTTGTACTCCGGAAACGCTCCGGCGACACCGACCAGAGGCAGCGACCGTTCGCGCTGTCCGCCGTTCAGATGGCAGTTGTTGCACGACATCTTTCCCGGAGCAAGCTGCGGCACCTCGCCGGGCGTATTGGTGAATATCTTGAAACCCCACTTGATCTCCTTCGATAGCTTCGAATCGTCCAGCGAGGGATCGTTCAGAGGGTTCTTCGGAAATTCCCAGGCTGTCGCCATGCTGGTCTTCGATGAAATCAACGGGCCGCTGTACCTTGACGGCCTCGACGTCGAACAACCAGCGAAGACGACCAGCGCAATCAAGCCAAAGGCACGTGGCGCATGGGTCATAATCGCCAGTAAGTATGCCACCGAAAATCCGGAATCGCGAGTTGCCGCTGATCACGCGGTCCGCTAAAATCCGTGAGTCCGCACGCCTGATTTAATGGGAAGGGATTTTTGATGAGCGTTCAAACTTCGTCCGGGTCTGAAAGGATTTCAACAACCCCGCAGTATTCGGAGCTGGAAGACATCGGGTTCATGACCTGCATGACCCTGACGCTGCTCGGGAATTACTCGCAGACCGGACATTTTGGCGGCCCTCTGGCGTACACGCCGTTCAATGTGTGTACTCATCTGGCGGGACCGGAAATGGGCGGGCTGCGGTTCGACTACCGGCGTCCCAAACATCCTTACTCCGACAAATTTATGCTTGCCGCAGGACACTGTGCTCCGACATGTTACGCCTTGTGGATGATCATGGGTGAGGCGCTCTACCGCAAATATCAAAAGACAGGCGATCGGCGATACCACGTCGCGCCCGATGTCGCGATGCTGCCGGTGGATGCGCTCGGCTTTCGCCGCGGAGCGGGAGCGCTGAAGACGCTGCTTTCCGACGCGGGTCTTCAGGATCATCCTTTGTTTGCTCAGGCGAAAGGGCGCGGGATTCGCGCTCTCTCCGGACATATCGAATCGACGGACGTGACCAACGACGTCAACGGCGGACCTTCAGGCATCGGGATCGCGACAGCTGCCGGAAAAGCCGCATTCTGGGACGTTGCCGGCGCACCGATGGGATCGCCGAAAGTCATCGCGTTCGAAGGCGAATTCGCGATGTGCGCCGGGCACTCTCAGGAACTGAAGACGCAGGCCATCGCGCTGCAGGTGGGAAAACGCCTTCGTGTTTTCTTTTCGGACAACAACGCCGGCATCGACGATTCGCTGCTCGGCGGCGTCGTTCATCGTAAGTTCGACGGCTACAGATTGATCGACCAGTGGACGTCGTATGGCTGGAACGTGTTCTCGATTCCCGACGGTCACGACTACGATCAAATCGTTCGCATCCTCAAAAGAATGGAGACGTGGGACCCCACCGACCGCCGGCCCATGATCGTCTTCGGAAAAACCACCAAGGGATACTGGCCTGCCGCGGTCAACGGCAAGATCCCCGATGCCGGCGATCAGATCGTCGGCTATCCAAGCCATCCCTACGGCTTCAAGATGAACACGGAATACATCGTCAACCTTGCGCGTACGTTCGAAAAACGTTACGGCGTGCAATTCGAGGGAATGCACAACGGTCCGGTGTCGGATCCGCGCGAAAGGCTGATCCAGTTCAAGACCAATATCGATGTCGCGATGTCCGTGCTCGACAAGAACGGTTTGGGTGACTGGCTTGCCGATCGCCTGGTCGAAATCGGGGACACCGTGAAGGATGAGTTTCCGCTTCGCATCCAGGTCGATCGCGATCCATTCCTCGACGAACGTTTGCAAGTGGCGAATCTTCCGGAAACGGCGCAGGCCGTGAAAGTCACGAATTCGATCTCCGGCGCGGAAAAAGAAGTGAAGATTGCGTTGTTCCGAAAGTACGGCGAAGTGGCCGGGGCGCGCCGCGCGGTGTCGGAGATCGTGAAGTGGTTGAACTATGTCACCGGTAATCGCGTGCTGACGCTGGCCGCGGATCTTTCGGAGTCGGTCAACCTGGAACACGGCAGCATCTGGGGACACTACGATCCTGAAACGAACCCGTTGGGTACTCGATTGAAAGCCGCGATTCAGGAAGCAGGGAACGCGTCGAGCGCGATCGGTCTGGTGAGCCAGAGTGCGTCGGTCGATCCCGACAAATTCGCCGGCGTTTGGGCTTTCAGCGGCACGTACGGCGCCTTCACTCCTTTGATGTATCTGCCGGCGCGCGTCTGGAGTCAGCAGAATCAGGACAGCAAATTCCGCACCGGTGTGCTGCACATCCTCGCCGGACACTCCGGACCCGAAACCGCCGCGGATGCGCGCACGCACTTCGGCATTTTCTCACCGCAGGTGTGGAAGCTATTCCCACGCGGGCAAGTTATCAACCTCAGCTTCTGGGACTACAACGATGTCGCCGCCGGCTACTTCGCTGCGGCGGAAATCGCGGCCCGAGAGAAAAGAGTGGGTATCATTGTCATTGAAGTGGCACGGCCCGATTTCCCGGTCGCGGATCGCACGAAATTTGCGGATACGGATTTGAAGGCCGCCGCAAAAGGCCTGTACGTCATTCGCGACTTCACACCGGGAAAACCGAAGCACGGATATGTCGTGTCGCAGGGATCGAGCGCCACGTTCAATCTCGTCAGCATTCTTCCGAAACTGGAAGCAGCCGGTATCAATGTAAAGGTTATCGCGGCGATCAGCGAGGAACTGTTCGATCATCAGCCGGAATCGTATCGGAATAACGTTCTTCCGGGATCCGCGCGCCAGGACCTGATGTTTGTCAGCAGCGGCACTCGCCGCGTATGGCCTCTCCGTAATGTGGGGTCATTGACGGACAACTACTCCCTCACGTCGGACTGGGATAACCAATGGCTCACCGGAGGCCTGGAAGCCGACGTGATCGCCGAAGCCCACCTCGATGCCACATCGATTTTCGCCGGCGTCCAGCGGTTTGCGGAGGATCGGCCCAAACGTCTCTCCCGCTTGCGCTCATTAATCGACGACCTCGGATAAATTCGAGCAGCGAACGTTTCTTTAGTCGGCGCGTGGGCACAGCCTTCAGCGAAATGCCTCCTTTGGGCAAACACTGAAACGCCACATCGACCCTTTAGTTGGACGCCGGATACGACTCTCTCCTTGACAGCTTAGGAAAGAGTGTTATGATTCTCCTAAATTGCATAGGAGAAGGAATGGAAGAAGCGGAACTCATACCGGGAACGTTGGATTTGCTGATTCTCAAGGCCGTGTCGCTGGGCTCCGAGCATGGATACGGAATTCTGCTGCGTATCGAGCAGATCACCGGGGACGCGTTGAGTATTGAGCAGGGCGCGCTGTATCCGGCGCTTTATCGACTCGAACATCAGGGATTCCTCGAGACCGAGTGGGGAACATCGGACAACAATCGAAAAGCCAAGTACTACAACCTGACCACGGCCGGCCGGAAGCGGCTTAAGCAGGAGACCGAGCGATGGAACCGCACCGTCTCCGCGATGAACATGGCGCTGCGCGCCTCGGAGGCGTGACCGTGCTCCGGGCAAAGCTTCGATCGCTGGCCGCCGTTTTGCGCCGGCGTCCCCAGTTCGAAGACGAAATGGCGCAGGAACTCCAGTTCCACATCGAAGCCCGCGCCGACGATTTGATGTCGCAGTCCTCAATCACGCGCAAGGAGGCCTTGCGCCGCGCTCGACTCGAATTCGGCTCAGTCGAACGATATAAAGAAGAAGGACGCGAGGCGCGCGGCTTGCGGCTGTTCGATCAATTGAGGGCGGATGCGCGTTATTCGATCGGACAGCTTCGCAAATATCCCGTCTTCACCATCACCGCGATCCTGACCATTGCGCTCGGCGTCGCGATCAATACGGCGATGTTCAGCTTGATCAACGGCGGGCTCCTCAAGCCGTTGCCGGTGCGCAATCCGGATCAACTGACGCGACTCACGACGATTTCGACCGAAGTTCCCATACCGAATGCCCAGCTTTCGTTTCCGGACTATCGCGATTCCAAAAGCGCCTCCGACATATTCGAAGACATCGCGGTCTGGGACAACGAGTTTCACGCATTGACATTCGCTGGGCGCACCAACCGCGTGATCACCAGTGCGGTCTCCGGCAACTACTTTTCGATGCTCGGAGTTCAGCCGTTTCTCGGACGCCTGATCCGTCCAGCCGACGGCGAGCTCGGAGGGACCGAGCCGATCGTTGTGCTCGGTTATTCCTTCTGGTCGAGGCATCTGGCGGGCGACGCCTCGATTGTCGGCAAGGAAATAAAGATGAACGGTCAGACGTTTACGGTTATCGGCGTTCTTCCAAAGACGTTTCATGGCACCGACAGCCTCGTGGATTTCGACGCCTATCTGCCGCTCGAATTGTCACCCGTGAAGGCCTACCTGGACAATCGCTCAACCACCACGGTTCGAGCCATCGCGCGACTGAAGCCCGGTGTCACTGTGGAGAGTGCTCAGGCCGCGCTAGACACGATTTCGTGGCGATTGCAGGATCAGTATCCGCAGTCGAATGCGAAGCGAAGATTGCGCGTTTTCCCGGAACGCCGTTCGCGTCCCGACCCGGCAGTGTTTAGCGTGATGCCCGCCGTCGTGGCGACCCTGCTGCTGCTTTCCGGAGCGGTGCTGCTGATTGCATCGGTCAACGTGCTCAGTTTGTTTCTGTCGCGAGGCCTCGCGCGCCGGGGCGAGATGGCCGTTCGCGCTGCCCTGGGCGCAAGCCGATGGCAGCTCATGCGTGTGTGTCTCGTTGAGGCATTTCTGATTTCAGCGGCCGGCGGTCTGATGGGCACCGCCTCCGCAGCCTGGGCCACGGGATTCATTGAGAACCTTCAGCCGAAAGCGTTCGAGGGCGTTTCGCTTCGAATGGATGCCGGCGTCGATTGGCGAGTTGTCGCTTACGCCGCAACACTTGTTGTGATAACGACCCTTGTTGTCGGCGTTGTGCCGGCGCTTCGAAGCGCGCGAACCAATCCCAACAAGGATCTTCAGGACATCCGTACCACGATTGCGCCTCAGCGTCAGCGTTTGCGCCAATCGCTCGTTGCCGCACAACTCGCGATCTCGGTGGCATTCCTGATGGTGGCGGGAATGTTCATCGAAAGTCTGCGGCATCTCCAGTCGCTCGATTTAGGGTTTGCGCGCGACCATATTTTGCTCGTCGACGTCGATCCCGCAACAGCGGGATACAACGACGCGCAGGCGCTTTCCCTGCACCGGACGATCGAATCGCGTTTGCGCGGTGTCGCCGGAGTGCAGAGCGTTTCCGAGGCGGTGTTCAAGCCGTTTGGGAACTCCATGTTCATCGTCGGCGCGTCGGCCGAGGGACAGGACCCGTCTCTGACCGGCGCTCTCGCTGGAACCGAGATGAACTTCGTCAGCCCGGACTATTTCCAAACGATGGGGATACCTTTCGTCCAGGGACGAGCGTTCACCGAATTCGATGGCCAATCCCGGACACCCATGACGATCGTCAGCGATACCATGGCCGAGGATCTGTGGCCCGGTCAATCGCCTATCGGTAAGCGGTTCCGGACGGTGGCTGCGCCGGATCTGCTGCTGGAAGTCGTTGGCGTCGTGAAGTCCAGCAAGCTGAGCAACGGACTCCAACCGCGACGGCCGGCGCGGCCGCAGTTCTTCCTGCCGTCTTCGCAGTCGAGCCTGTTGGGGCGGCCGATATCGTCGAGTCGTACGTTTTACATTCGAACGGCAGTTGCTCCGGAAAGTTTGGCGTCGACAATCCAGTCCGAAATCCGATCGATCGACGCCAACGTCTTGGTTCAAAACGTCGTGACCATGGAAGAACAGGTCGGTTCGAGTCTGAACGGATTCGGTCTGGCCCGCACGGCCGTCTTGATTTCCGCTGTCGTTGGCCTGCTGGCGCTGGTGCTGGCGTTGGTCGGCGCTTACGGATCGCTCGCGTTCATGGTCGGACAACGGACGCAGGAAATCGGCGTCCGCATCGCGCTCGGAGCCGCTCCTGCGGCCGTTCTGAAGATGATCATCTGGCAGGGTCTAAAGCTCGCATTTTTCGGAATTGTAGGTGGCGCGATCCTGGGCGCGCAGATCGGTGGTTTGATTCAGACATTTCTTTTCGACGTGTCTCCGCTCGACCCGTTGATTCTCATTTTCGTGATCGCGGTGCTGGTGATCGCCGCGCTTCTGACCAGCGTGATCCCGGCTCGGCGAGCCCTAACAATTGATCCTATCCTTGCATTGAGGTCGTTATGAAGAATTGGAAACTTTTTGTCGCAACATTCGTGTTGATTACGGGAACCGCTCTCGCGCAGGGCGATTCCGCCGGAGTTGGACACTGGGAGGGCAAGGTGCTCATGCCCGATCAGGACTTCGCGCTAACCATCGATTTGGATAAGAACCCAACGGGTTCGTGGATCGGCTCATTGACCTTTCCCAAAACAACAACCGTCAATGCGCCGTTGAGCAGCATTGCGGTTGCGGACAAAGCCGTCCGTTTTCAACTGGTCGGCATCGAAGGTAACCCGAAGTTCGAAGGCACGTTGTCTGCAGATGGACAGAGCATCGCCGGCATGGCCGCCAACGCCAAAGGCGCCGTTCCTTTCGAGCTCAAGCGAATTGGCGAGGCCCGTGTGGTGGAACCCCCTCGAAGCAGCGCGTTGACAAAGGACTTCGAGGGGAGCTGGGATGGAACGCTGACGGCCGGCGCCAAGAGCATGCGTATTGGCTTGACGCTATCGCGTGCCGCAGACGGAACGGCTACGGCGATGATGATAACCGTCGACGACGGTAATAAGTCATATCCCGTTTCAACAGTTACCTTGAAAGATACTCAGATTGACCTTGAGCTGCGCGTCATATCTGGAACGTATCGCGGCCAGCTAACTCCCGATGGCGAGATCGCCGGCGAATTCAAACAAGGTGGTGCGACGTTACCCCTCACGTTTAAGCGAAGTTTCTAGACTCCATCCAAAATGGCGGC
>CAZPBY010000018.1:60917-102486 GCA_964584785.1 uncultured Solibacteraceae bacterium | reverse complement strand
CTCTTTCAAATCGGCGCGCATCAAATCGCTCCCGTTCCGCGATCTGACGTTCGCATCGATCAACAATACCTGGCTGTCAAGCTCCTGTGCCAAGGTGGCTGCGAAATTGGCGGCCGCGGTTGACGTGCCACTGCCCGCGCAGGCGCCAACAAATAGGACGACTTTCATGGCTGATTCCGAGTAGTCCGGCCACAAGTTGGCCTTCAGGGCCTCGTAATGCTCCAAGGCGAGCATCGGTGGAGTGACAGGAGCGTGCGCCAGCAACTCATCCCATTGGTCCTCGATGGGTATATTGCCGAATCCTGCGGCATCTGCATCGGGTCGAGGTTGCAGCGGAGCCTCGACCGGCGCCGCTAAAGTACGTTCGTCGGAACGGTCGATACTCTCCCGTGCCGTTGCATGCGTCGCAACCTCGACCAACGACTCATCCCGCGCTTTATGCTCATCAAGAAAGATCGGCTCTGCCAGCCGCTGCCGCTCATCCGCCGTCGTGTCGGCCCGCTGTAAAAATTGTTCCAGATCGCTCCGCTCCCTGAGAAAGCGACTCATAATCCTATTGCTCCTGGTAGCTCACTGGCCTGAACGATCATCCAGCCTGCCTTTAGCCCGCAAGAAATTTTAGCCCGTTGCCGCATTTACTTCACATCCAACTCAGGAATTGACGCCAGAACCGGCAATCCAAGATAGTCTTCGACATCATCGTCGGTATCGAAGCGGCCGCTCGTCAGGTGCAGGAAAAAGGCAATTGCTACGCCCCCTACTCCGCCAAAGATCAATCCCAATACCAACCTCAATCTTGCCTTGGAGCTCACCGGCCTTCTCGGCGGCTCCGCCGGCTCGATCACGCGAACACTGGCGATTTTCTCCGCATCCATTGCGCTGGAGATGCGCGACTCTTCAAATTTGGTGAGATAAAACCGATAGTTCTGCTCATCCATCTGCACTTGCTGCTGAAGATGATTGAACTCGACCCCAATGCGATCCAGCGCATCGAGTCGTCTCTGCAATTCCGCGAGCTTCGCCGTTTGTGTTTCCTGCCGCGCGCGCAACGCTTGCTCCTCCGTCCTATTGCGCAACAACTCCTGCTGAAGTTTTCCATACAAGTTTCTGCCGCCAGACGACCCCGTCCCGAAAAGGCTTGTTCCCCCCCCCCCGGAAAACTTTGCGGGTCCGCTTTAAAGTTTTTAAAGCGCGATTTCTTGTTTGCTTCCGGTTCCGCGAAATTCCCCCGCCCCGGAACAGCTTCGCGGGCCCGCTTCAAAGTTCTACGGCGCGATTTCGTTTTGCTTCCGGTTCCGCGAAATTCTCCTGCCCCCGGTTCAACTTCGCGCGGCCGTTTCCCGGACGGCGAAATAAACTAGCTTTGCCAGAGGTTACTCAATCAGCTCTTGATGTTGCCATGCGCCGGTTCTGACGAACTGAGGCTGGGCATCACGAGGCGGCGGACCAGCTGGACAATCTTGACGACCGGTCCGGACAGGACATAAACCGAGGCGAGAATCAACAGAACGTACTCGGAATAAAAATAGATCATCCAGATCAGAGCGCCCGCTATGAAGAAGGTCCAGCGCGGGCGCGGCTTCTTCATATCAAACTCCTTGAAGCTGTAGTACCGGACGGTGCTGATCATGAGGAATGCGTCGATGGCTAAGACGAAATACCACACCAGCGCCGAGCTGACCAAAGTGATCGGCTGTTTGAAGAAATGGACAACGGCCGCGATCGCACCGGCGGCGGCCGGTATCGGAAGTCCGACGAAAAAACGTTTGGAACCGGCCTCGCCAGGTTTCCGCGCCTGGACGTTGAACCGGGCCAGACGCAGCGCGCCGCAGAGAACAAAGGCGAAGGTCGCAAACCATCCAAACTGCGTGACGTGTTTTGTGGCGTCGCCCTCGACGCCCGAAAATGAGCCGAGACCCCATGAGAACGCGAGAATCGCCGGAGCCACGCCGAAGGAGACAACGTCCGCCAGCGAGTCGAGCTCGAGCCCAAAATCGCTGGACGTATTCGTCATCCGCGCGATGCGGCCGTCAAGCCCGTCGAGAACGCCGCCAATTCCAATCGCCACGGCGGCGTTGTCGTAATTCCCCTTCAGCGACGAGATGATGGCGTAGCAGCCGCAGAAAATATTGCCGATCGTAAACAGGCTGGGGATGATCGAGAGCCCGCTCTGCAGGTTCGGCCGGGCCGGAATCTTTCTTCTCCTGATGCGTTGACGTTCGATCATTGCCGTTTACTTTATCTTACCGATAACCGACGATCCACCTCGAACCCGGTCACCCACCTTCACGGTGATCTCGGTGGTCGAAGGAAAGAGAATATCGACACGGGAACCGAATCGGATCCACCCGACGAGTTCGCCTTTCTTTACGACGTCTCCCACTCGCTTCCAGCACACAATGCGGCGCGCAATGATACCGGCGATTTGTGTAAACACGATCTTCAAATCGCCGTCGGTGACCATCATCAGGTTGCGCTCGTTCTCCACACTCGCCGACTCGTAGTAGGCCATTTTGAACTTTCCCTTCTTGTAATCGATCGCGTCGATGCGCCCGCTGATGGGACTTCGATTGACATGAACATTGAACAAAGAAAGAAAAATGCTCATCTTCGCCGAATTGCCGATGCGTTCGATCTTTACCACGCGGCCGTCCGCCGGCGAAACGATAGCCCTCGGGTCGTCAGGAATCACGCGGTTCGGGTTTCGAAAGAAAAATGCGACAAACGCCGTCAACAGGACGAAAAAGACCGCGGCAGCTGCCCAATTCAAAGCGAATGCAGCGATAGTCGCAACAAGCAGGGGAACGAGAAAGCGGTAGGCGTCCTTGACGATCATGATTAAGGAATGTCGGATACAGCGGCGGTTATTCGCCGCCGCTGCAAACTACGTGGTCTGATGACTCAATTCGCTCCGGAACTTTTGAATCATGGAGTTCATCTGATCTTTCAGGTGGAGTTTCTTTTTCTTCAACAGGACCTCCTCGATGTGGTCCTGCTCCGTCAGGTGGTGGCGGTTATGCAATTCCTGCAGTTTGCCTTCGTAAACTCTGTGCTCCTCGACCAGGCGACGGAAATCCGGGTTCGAGGATATCAGCCGTTCTTTGATCTCCTCCTCCTTCAACATCATCATCACGTTGCCTCCGATTTAGGAATTAGGCTCACCGTAGCACACGGATGTAGGTAGTTCAACAGGTGAAAATTCACGCCGTCAGGTACTCCATCACGTATGCGTCTTCAAGCGGATTCGAGTAGTAATTCTTGCGTTCACCGACGATATGAAAATTGAATCCATAATAAAAGTTGATCGCGCCAACGTTCGATTTTCGTACTTCCAGAACCACTTTGATCGCGTCCTTTTGACGCGATGCCTCGATGGCGGCAGACATCAGGAGACGGCCCACACCCAGTCGAGCGTGCTGCGCCTCGACGGCAATGTTGTAGATTTCCGAAATGCCGGCCGTGATGTGAAAGATGACGAATCCGACGATCTTCGGGCTGCCGCCGTCGTCGTCTATTTCCGCAACGAAGCTGGAAGTGAAGCTGTCTTCGGTGATGAGGCGGTAATAGCTGTCCACCGACCAGTGCGACAAGTGGTGCCAGGATCGTTCGATATCGATGATTCGATCGATATCGGTGTGCGCCACTTTACGAATTCGGACTTGCAATGCTTTCATGAGCGATTTCCGCGTCGGTCTTGCGGACATACAACGGTTCGAGTGGACCGCGGCGCGGCGTCAGCGCGATCTCCGCGATCGCGCGAGCCAGGTAGAGGTCCGATTTGCGCAGTTCCCATTCCGGTTTCGGCAAAATCGAATCCTTGTAACGCATCGCGCCGTCGCCGCACAGAACTACATGGGTTTGCGGCAGAGAATGAAACCACTCGGCGGGTTTTAACACGACAGGCGCCCGCTCTTCAACGAGTACATTGCCGTGCCGCCGGTATAAAGCGCCGTACACCTCGCCCCGCCTCGCATCGATGGTCGGAGCGATGAGGTTTTCCGACTCGCCGGCATTCCAGGCGACGGCTTCGAGCGTCGAAACGCCGGCGGCATCCCGGCCGAATGCGGTGACGAAGCCCTCGGTTGCCGCCAAACCGATCCTCAATCCGGTAAAGGAGCCCGGGCCACGGGCAGCGACAAAAAGATCGACGTCCTCCAGACGAAACGTAAAATACTGAAAGAGGAACTGGATCGAAGCAAACAGACGTTCCGAATGCTGAATCGAACACGAGAGCCGAACTTCCCCAACAACCTCGCCATCGTCGGTGACGCAAACGCTGCCGCGTTGAGAGCTCGTATCCAGAGCCAAAATCCGCATGGCTTATTATAGGAACAGGAGTTTAGGGTGATGGACAAAATCGGAATTCTGACAGGGGGCGGCGATTGTCCCGGACTCAATGCCGTCATCCGTGCTGTAGTGCGCCGGGCGCATTCTCTTGGATACGACGTGCTGGGCATCAAGAACGGCTGGGGCGGACTGGTTCAGGGAGACGTCGAGCCGCTGACCGACTACTCCGTCATCGGAATCCTGCCGCGCGGAGGAACGATTCTCGGAACTTCCCGGACGAACCCTTACAAAAAAACAGAATCGTTGCAGCAACTCAAATCGAACTGGCAGAGGTTCGGCCTGAATTATCTGGTTGCCGTCGGCGGCGAAGACACCCTCGGTGTGGCTCACCGATTGTTTAAGGACGGATACTCCGTTGTTGGAGTTCCCAAGACCATTGACAACGATCTGGCAGGAACGGACTACACGTTCGGTTTCGATACCGCCATTCAGATCGTGGTCGAAGCCATTGACCGTCTCCATACCACAGCAGAGTCGCACCAGCGCGTCATGGTCGTCGAAGTCATGGGGCGTCATACCGGATGGATTGCGACATACTCGGGGATGGCCGGCGGTGCGGACTGCATCCTCGTACCGGAAAGGCGATTCGACGTTCACGACGTTTGTGCGCTGATCCAGAAGCGGATTCAACGCGGCCGCAAATTCGCGATTGTCGTCGTGGCCGAGGGTGCAAAACCCGAAGAGACTCACGGTCCGATCACTCATGGCGCCCGCCTTGATGAATTCGGTCACGAGCGATTGGGCGGCATCGGCGAATGGCTCGGTAAACAGATCGAGGAAATGACGAGCATCGAAACACGCGTCACAGTTCTTGGGCACGTCCAGCGCGGAGGAACACCCACCGCGTATGATCGCGTTCTCGCCACGCGGCTCGGCTTGAAGGCTGTGGAGTTGATCCACGCGAAGGAATTCGGTCACATGGCCGCCCTTCGCGCCACCGAGATCGTGTCGGTCCCGATCGAAGAGGCCCTGAAAGAAAAACCCCTCGATCCCAAAATCTTCGAGGATGCCGCGGTCTTCTTTGGGTAGGCATTCTTAGGGAATTTTGAAAATGAACGAAGTGGATTTCTAAGCCGAAATCCGAAGTCCGAAATTGGACCTGGGTGACTCCCTGCCGTAATGTTTTGCCCGTGGATCCAGCTGCTGTAAGAGAGTGGAATTTCAAAAATGCACGAAGTGGATTTCTAAGCCGAAATCCAAAATTGAACGGGGATGCCATCGCCTCGAGTCCATTTTCGGATCTCGGATTTCGGCTTAGAAATCCACCTCGTCCACTTTCAAAATTCCCTTCCCCTGCCCCATTTTCAAAATCCCCGGCCTGGTGACTCCCTGTCGTAATGTTTTGCCCGTGGATCCAGCTGCTGTAAGAGAGTGGAATTTCAAAAATGCACGAAGTGAATTTCTAAGCCGAAATTCGAAATCCAAAATTGAACGGGGATGCCATCGCCTCGAGTCCAATTTCGGATCTCGGACTTCGGCTTAGAAATCCACTTCGTCCATTTTCAAAATTCCCTTCCCCTACCCCATTTCAAAATTCCCCTTTCCCGTATTCGGAGTGTGTTAATTTCCGCCAATGTCGAATGACCCGCAGGACCTGACTCCGATGATGCGGCAGTATCACGCCATCAAGGAGGAGAATCCCGAGGCCCTGCTGCTCTTTCGTCTCGGCGATTTCTACGAGCTTTTCTTTGATGACGCCGTCACCGCTTCACGCGAACTCGAAATCACGCTGACGGCGCGCAACAAGGAACGCGAGAATCCGATTCCGATGTGCGGTGTTCCCTACCACGCCGCCGACGGATACATCGCCCGGCTTCTTCGCAAGGGATACAAGGTCGCGATCTGCGATCAAACGGAGGAGCCCAAAAAAGGGGTGAAGCTCGTTCGGCGTGAAGTCACCCGCGTCATCACTCCCGGCACGGTAACAGACACGAACGTTCTCGCGCCCGGCGAAAACAACTTCCTGCTCGCGGTGAACGAACTGGACGGGCGACTGGGTTGCTCCTTCCTCGACATCTCCACCGGTGAATTTCGAGTCGCCGAATTCGAAGGCGACGATCGCTGGAACCGCCTTCTGCTCGATGTCGAGCATCTCGCGCCTCGCGAGATTCTGTTTCCGCAGCGTATGAAGGACCACATCGTCTCGCTCCAAAACGTCGCACAGACGCCGCTGGACGACTGGTTGTTCGATACCGATTACGCGGCGCGGACGCTCCGCGATCAGCTCGGGGCCGCCACGCTCGATGGTTTTGGTCTCGCCAACAGGAAGGCGGCCATCGGCGCGTCGGGCGCCATGATCCATTACGTCAAACAAACGCAGAAGACGACTCTCGAGCACATCACGAGCCTGGTGTTTCATGAAACGGCGAACTACCTGGTCATCGATCCATCGTCGGTTCGGAATCTCGAGCTTGTCGAATCGATGAACGGAGACTCGAGGGACACTCTCCTTTCCGTCATCAACCGCACGAAAACCGGGATGGGCGCGCGTCTCCTACGTGGCTGGCTGGTTCGGCCGTCGATCGATCGCGACGAAATCGACGCCCGTCTCGATGCGGTTGGAGAGATCGTGCCGTCACCGATCCTGCTCGACACCGTGCGGTCGTCATTCGAAGGCGTATTCGATCTCGAACGGATCCTCGGGAAAATCACCGTGGGAACGGCTTCGCCGCGCGAGCTTACGGCCTTGCGCGGCTCCATCGATCGTCTTCCAGCGGTCGCGAAAGTCCTCGATGGGTTGAAGGCTCGCCGCTTTACCGAACTGCGCGAGAAGCTCGATCTCCTCAACGATCTCCACGAGCTGCTTCAGAAATCGATATCGGACGAACCTCCGCTTGTCCTGGCGGACGGCGGCGTTATTCGCGACGGTTATCACCCCGAGCTCGACGAACTTCGCGCCCTGTCCAAAAACAGCAAATCCTACCTGGCCGGTGTCGAAGCGCGTGAACGGGAGCGCACCGGAATCAGTTCGCTGAAGGTCCGTTTCAACCGGGTCTTCGGTTACTACATCGAGATTTCGAAGGCGAACCTCCACCTCGCCCCCAGGGATTACGACCGCAAGCAGACGCTCGTAGGCGCCGAGCGGTTCGTCACACCGGAATTAAAGGAGTACGAAGAGAAGATACTGACCGCCGAAGAGCGGATGCTCGAAATCGAAAAGGATCTCTTTCAGAAGATCCGGAACCAGATCGCCGAGAACGCGCGCCGGATTCGGCAAAGCGCGGCGGTGCTCGCTGAATTCGACGTTCTGGCGAGTTTCGCCGCAACCGCGCAACGATACCGTTACACGCGGCCGCAAATCGCATCGACCGACGAACTGGTCGTCCGTAAAGGCCGGCATCCGGTGATCGAGGCGCTTGCCGAGGATCGCCGCGCCGATCGTTTCGTTCCGAACGATCTCTATATGAATGACACCGCCGATCAGATCCTGATCGTGACCGGTCCAAACATGGGCGGGAAGTCCACCTTTCTGAGGCAGACAGCCCTTCTGGTGATCCTGGCGCAGATGGGATCGTTTGTGCCGGCCGATCTCCTGAAGTTTTCGGTGGTGGATCGAATCTTCACCCGCATCGGCGCTTCGGACAATCTCGCCCGGGGCCGCTCGACGTTCATGGTGGAGATGACGGAGACCGCGGTCATCCTGAACGCCGCCACACCGCGAAGCCTGATCATCCTCGACGAGATCGGCCGGGGCACCGCCACGTTCGACGGTCTGTCGCTGGCCTGGGCAGTCATCGAGCACATCCAGGCCGCGATCCGCGCCAAGACTCTGTTTGCCACGCACTATCATGAACTTACGGAACTTGCCGATCTCCTGCCCGGCATCAGGAACTATCACGTTGCCGTGAAGGAAGCCGGAAACCGCATCATCTTCTTACGTGCGGTTGAAGCCGGTCCCGCCGATCGAAGTTATGGAATCGAGGTTGCAAAACTGGCAGGTATTCCGTCGACCGTAACCCAGCGGGCTCGGGAAATCCTCAAAAAACATGAGGAAAACGAGCATGAACTGTCTGATAATCTGACCGTTCGAGCCAAACGAAAAACCAAAGTTGTCGTTAATCAACTCGCGCTGTTCACCGCTTTGGAGGAGGAGCTTCGAAATTCTCTGCGTTCGTTGGACCTCGATAATCTCACACCTCTGGAGGCATTGCGGCTACTCGTCGAGTTGAAAAAGAAAGCGCAGTAGTCCTCAACGTATCAGCGACGACCGATTATGAGAGACATCCGCCGCCTCACTTTGGAAGAGAAGGTGGGACAGCTTTTCTTCCTTGGATTTCAGGGGTTCGAGCCGGACCTGGAGACGCTGGCTCGACTCGACAGGATTCGTCCGGGCGGATTCGTTTTCTTTCAGCGAAACATCGACAACTATGAACAGTTTTACGCGCTGACCAGCCGGCTGCGTGAGCCCAACGGAATCCCCGCACTGCTTGCCATCGATCACGAGGGCGGCCGCGTCGATCGCTTGAAACAGGTGTTCGGACCGATTCCTTCCCTGTCGGAACTCGCCTCCGCCGGTACGGCGCATCTGCGCGCCGGTGCTCGAATCATCGCCGCGGAACTGGAAGCCGTTGGCCTCAATATGGATTTTGCGCCTGTTGTCGATCTGCGGAATGAGGAGTCGGTCATGTCGGTGCGGGCGCTGTCGTCCAATCCGCTGGAAGTGGTCCGGCTCGCGACCGCCTTTCTCGACGAATTTTCAAAGAAGAACATTCTCGCGTGTCCGAAACATTTTCCAGGGCTGGGTTCCGCGCGTTCGGACCCTCATTTCATGGTTCCTCGTATCGACAAGAGCAAAAAGCAACTGTTACAGGAAGACGTGTTGCCTTTCCTGAATCTCGTCGATGACGTCCCGATGATGATGGTTTCGAATGCACACTATTCAGGATTGGGCGACGAAAAGCCGATCGCCGCATCCCTCTCGTCCCGCGTCGTCGAAGGATTCCTGCGGAGGAAATTGGGATTTGAAGGCGTGATCATTTCCGGCGACCTCACGATGGGCGCGATCACCAGCTTCGGCCTGACTCCGGAAGTATTCCTTCGCGGCGTCGAGGCTGGAAACGACATGCTGCTGTTTTCTCAAACCACGCCTCTGGTTGAAGACGCCTTCAAGCTGATCGTCCGCTCCGCCCGCACCAACGGCAGCCTGCTTACGCGCATCGACGAATCGATCCAGCGCATCTTCGCACTGAAATCGCGCATCCAATACACACCCGTCCGGCATCGCCCCCACGCCAAAGCCCGCATCACCCGTCAGGTCGATCGGCTCCGCGGCGAGTTTGAGGAAGTGAAAGCGTAAGCCCGCGGGCACGCCGCTACCACGGACTCTTTAGAAACCGATCGCGGAACGCCCAAGAGTGAGAAAGCTTTGCGCAGGTGCGTTAGATATAAAATGAAGTGCTATGGCGCTTCGGTCGTTAACTGCAATCGAACGGGCTGCGGTTTCTTTCCTGGAATCTCGACAGGAAGTCCAGGCAGGTTACATTTTCGGGTCCCTTGTCAGCGGAAGGGCGCGTCCCGATAGTGACGTCGACATCGCGGTACTCGTTTCCGAGAGCGCAGCAGGACCAGACATTTTCAAATACCGCTTAGATTTGATGGGTGAATTCATGGGCGTCCTCGGAAGAAGCGATGTCGACCTGATCATCCTCAACCAGGCGCCGCCGCTTCTGGCGCATCGGATACTGTCCAGGGGCAAGCTCATATTTGAGCGCTCGCAGTCGGCGCGTGTTGCGTTCCAGGTCCGGACAGTCAACCGATATCTGGATTCGCAGCCTATGCGTAATCTCTACCTCGCGTACCTGAAAAAGCGCGCTCGGGAAGGGCAGATCTTTGGTTGACTCCAACGTTATCCTGAAACGCATCGGCCGCATTCGACAGGGTGTTGCAAACGCTCGAGACAATTCGGCGGACTCACTCGCGAGAGCAGATCCTGAGCGACGAGATCATCAGTGCCGCCGCGGAGCGCAATATGCAGGTAGCGATTCAAGCGGTGCTGGACATCTGCAATCACGTCGTCGCCGACATGAAACTCGAAGTTCCTGACGAAGACAAACAGGCCTTCCAGATTCTCCATGGACACCGGAGGTGTGTCCGCAACTTAGGTATTTGCCCAACTGTTACAATGTCTGCTGATGATTCGAGCGTTTCTTGCTGTTCTCGCCATACTCGTTTCGGCGTGCTCGGCGCCACAATCCGGCAATCCCGACAACGTCGTCTTTGCGCTGGATCTTCCCCCCACAAATCTCGATCCGCGCATCGGTATCGATGCGACTTCGGGCCGGTTGCAGCAACTGATCTTCAGCTCGCTCGTAAAAACCGATAGTGAGTTTAGGATTCAACCCGACCTGGCGGAGCGGTGGGAAATACCGGACGCGCGGACATACATCTTCCATCTGCGGACGGATGCGAAGTTTCACGACGGCAGGCCCGTGACATCCAAAGACGTTCTTTACACGTTCCAGAGCCTGAAGGACGGATCGATCAAGACAACCAAAACCGCTGCGTTCCGAGTGGTGGATTCGATCGAAGCGCCGGACGCTCACACCGTCGTTTTCAAACTCAAAGAGCCTTTCTCTCCGTTCATCTGGAGCTTGAATCGCGGCGCGATCGGAATCGTTCCCGACGGCGCGGGACCGAACTTTGTGCGTAGTCTCGTCGGTGCGGGTCCATTCAGATTCGTCCGTTACATTCAGGACGCCGAGGTCGTCATCGAACGCAACGACCAGTATTACGGCGAAAAGCCGAAAGTCGAAACGATCACGTTCAAGATCATCCCGGAAGCGATCGTCCGCGCGCTCGAACTGCGGAAAGGCAGTGCCGACATCACGACGAACACGCTGACGCCGGACATGGTCGAAGTGTTCCGGAACGACCCGAATATGCAGGTACTGTCGCCGCCGGGCACGTCCTATCAATATCTCGCATTCAACATGCAGGACCCGATTCTTCGCGACGTTCGGGTCCGGCAGGCGATTGCGTACGCGATCGATCGTGAAAAAATCATAAAATATGTCTGGCGTGATCTGGCGCGACCGGCAACCGGCGTCCTTCCGCCGACCAATTGGGCGTACGAACCAGACGTCGCGACCTACCCTTACAACCCCGCGAAAGCGAAGCAACTGCTTCAAGAGGCCGGCCACCCGGACCTCACATTCACCTTTAAATGTTCGACCGACGACGTGACGCGTATGCTGGCGTCAGTCTTGCAGCAGCAGTTAAGGGAAGCCGGCATCCACATGGAGATCCGCTCGAATGAGTTCGCGACTTTCTTCGCGGACGTTCAAAAGGGAAACTTCCAGGCGTATTCCCTGCGATGGGTGGGCTCAACCAACAACGATCCGGACATCTTTGACTACGTTTTCAACTCCGCCCGGATGCCTCCGAACGGCGCGAATCGCAGCCGCTATTCGAATCCGCAGATCGATACGCTCGTTTCGATCGGCCGGCGCGAAGTCGATACCGAGAAGCGGCGGGACGTTTATCGGCAGATCCAGCGAATCGTCGCGGAAGAGGTGCCGAACATCAGTCTCTGGTATTTGAACAACGTGGCCGTGTTCAACAAACGAATTCAGGTATCCAGCCTGCCGCCCGACGGCGATTACGAATTCCTCACCCAAATCCGTACGACCGGCGCTCACCTGGCCAAACGGTAGGCGGTAAACAACAGCACTTCGCGCAAGCTGTAGAAGAACTTTTGAGATGATCCGCCCTCAATCGGACTATTCGGCGCGGGCGACGTATAGGCGCTGATTCCGTTGTCCTCAAACATGCGTTTCAGCCGGTAGAGATGAAAACCGTCGCTCACCACGAGAGCCGTGTTCCAATGTTTGGCGTGCAGCAAACCGGTAACGGCCCGGATGCTGTCGTTGGTGGTGACACTTCCCTGTTCGGTGACGATCATTGTGGGATCGACGCCGTGCTGTATCAGATACTGCGTGCCCACATGCGCCTCGGAAAACTTCGGATCGGGACCGAACCCTCCCGTCGTGATGATGGCGTGGGCGTAGCCTTTCTCAAATAAACCCAACGCGTGATCGAGACGCGCTTTGAAGACGGGCGAAGGCCTGCCGTTGTATTGAGCCGCGCCAAGAACCACGATCGCGTCCGCGGGTTGCGCTTCGTCGCGCACGGCGCTGTTGCGAATCTCGCGATAGATGTAACCCGAGTACGCCGTAAGCGCGATGAAGACGCCCACCAAAAGTATCGTGCCCCACTTCAGAGCGCGGACGATCATGCCGCGGTTCTCCGAAGATTGCCGTCGAAGAAGGCGCTCAAAACATCGAAGGAGACCGGGCCGTCGCGAAGGAGACTGGGTGGAGTCGTTGTAAGATCCAGCAGCGTCGATCCGCCGCGGACGGGCAATTCCCCGCCATCCACGAGTATTGGAAGCGAGTCGCCGAACTCCAACTTCACTTCCGCTGCGGTGACGGCCGCCGGCCGGCCGCTTTTGTTCGCGCTCGTCGCCGTGATCGGCTTGCCGAAGCGGCGCAGCAGTTCTGTCGCAAATGGAGCGACGGGCCATCGAATACCGACAGTGCCCGTCCCCGCCGTGACTGAAGCAGGCACGATAGGATTTGCCGGCAATATCAGCGTCAACGGCCCGGGCCAGAAGGCGCTCGATACCCTGCGAAACAGCGGATTCGAGAGGATCACACTTTCGGCCATTTCCAACGAATCGACGAGGAGCAATAAAGGCTTCGTTTCCGGCCTTCCCTTCAACGCGAAAATCTGCGCCACAGCGCCCTCATTAAAGGGATCGGCGCCCAGACCGTAGGCGGTATCGGTCGGAAAGCCGATCACACCGCCGGCACGCAAAAGCGATAGAATCAAGCCGAACTCCCGGGTCGAGAGCGATTCGGTACAAAGAATATTCATCGGAGCCGAGATTATCGTTGCACACTCTCTACTAGGCAAGCATAACGCCAGGATTTCTGCCATTCGCAAGGCCGTGCACTATGGCGGACTCACCGCCGATGGTCTGCTTCCGATCGAAGGTCCTAAATTACTCGACGAAGCCATCCGAAGCGGCATCGTTGTATTGGACGTTTTTCTGCGCCGTGGAGTTGGCCTGCCGGACGTTCCGAAGAACGCTGCTGTTTATGAACTCGACGCCGCAACCTTCAAGACCATCCAGAGCACTGAAACGTCGCAGGGAATCATTGCTCTCGTACGTCCTCCTCTATTCTCGCTTGAAAACGTCCTTAACGCGACAAAGCCATTCATCGCCGTGATGGGGCGGCTGCAGGATCCCGGTAACGTCGGGACCATTCTACGCATCGCCGAATCGTTCTTTGCGACGGGCTGCATCGCAATCGCGGGAACGGCAGGCATTCATAATCCAAAGGTCGTGAGGTCGAGCGCAGGAAGCATCTTTCGATTGCCGCATGTGTGGGATGCTGAAATGGATGACCTCAGCAGCAGCTTGCGTAACGCGGGAATCCGGCTTGTCGGCACATCTCCCGCCGCCACACAAACGATCGACCAGTTCGACTGGCGTCAACCCGTTGCCGTGTTCATCGGCAACGAAGGTCAGGGGCTGACGGCCGCAGAGATCACCGCGTGCGACGCCCTGGTGAGGATTCCGCAGAATCCTTCCGTCGAATCGCTGAACTCGGCGATGGCGGCGGCGGTCATCTTTTACGAGGCGCGGAAACATCGATGAGCGGATCGCTGTTTGAAGACGACAATCGACCCGCGCCGGCGCCGGCTTCGGATTCTGCGCCGCTCGCCGATCGCATGCGGCCGCAAAGCCTGGATGAAATCGTGGGCCAAGGCCATCTGCTCGATTCCGGAAAACCGTTGAGGACCGCAATCGAGCACGATCAGGTACCTTCGATGATTCTGTGGGGACCTCCCGGCGTGGGCAAGACGACTCTCGCGCAGATCATCGCACGAATGACGAAGTCGGACTTCATTCCCTTCAGCGCCGTTCTATCCGGCATCAAGGAAATCAAAGAAATCATGGCGGCGGCCGAAAGAGCGAAACGTCACGGGAAACGAACCATTCTCTTCGTCGATGAGATTCATCGATTCAACAAAGCGCAGCAGGATGCATTCCTGCCTCACGTCGAACATGGGAACGTCACGCTGATCGGTGCGACCACGGAGAATCCGTCGTTCGAGGTCATATCGGCGCTGCTTTCACGCTCACGCGTGTTCGTGCTCAAGGCCCTGACGGATGACGACATCGTCAACGTCCTGCGGCGCGCAATCGAACGTGAAGGGTTTAATGTCGAACCGGACGCTCTCCCCGCCATCGCTCTCGTCGCTAACGGCGACGCGCGCACGGCGCTCAATGTGTTGGAGCTGGCAGTGGAAGGCGCGGGCGCTGGACAGCCGGTCACCCGGGAATTGGTTCAGGAAGCGTCGCAGAAAACGCTGCTTTACGACAAAGGCGGCGAGGAGCACTACAACATCATTTCCGCGCTTCACAAGTCGATACGAAACTCCGACGTCAATGCCGCTTTGTATTGGCTGGCGCGAATGCTGGAGTCGGGCGAAGACCCGCTGTACATCGCCCGGCGGCTGGTTCGGTTTGCGTCGGAAGACATTGGGGTTGCCGATCCGCAGGCACTTCGCGTCGCACTGGACGCCAAAGAGGCGTATGAGTTTCTCGGTCTGCCGGAAGGCAAGCTCGCTCTCGCTCAGTGTGTGATCTATTTGTCGGCGGCACCGAAGTCCAATTCGGTTTACACCGCGTACTCGGCGGTTGCCGACGAAGTGGAACACACCCGAGCAGAGCCGGTTCCCCTGCACATCCGCAACGCGCCGACCCGGCTGATGAAAAATCTGGGATACGGCAAGGGATACCAGTACGCTCACGACATCGATGGAAAGGTCGCGGATATGGACTGCCTGCCGGACTCCCTGAAAGGCCGTCAGTACTTTCATCCGCAAGACGCCGGTCTCGAAGCCCGAATCAAACAGCGCCTCGAAGAATTCGAACGCCTGAAGAAAAAGCCCCCAGAATGATCGAATCGTCGCGAAGCCGATGCGGCTTGTCGGACTCAGCTCTCCCGTAGTGACAGGCGGATGCCTTACTTGTATTCTTTACTCCAGAGAGAGAATCGAGGTGTGTATGGGCACAAAAGTGAACATCGTTCTCGATGATGATGTGAAATCGGAATTGGACGCTCTGGTCGATACAGGTTTGAGAAGCCGTGTGATCAACAATGCTCTGCGGAAGGAACTCGCGCTGATCCGCCGCCGGCGGTTATCGGAGCGGATGGATACCCTTCGAAAAACGACAAAATCGATATCGAGCCGGGAGATTGTCAATTTGGTGCGCCGGGACAGGGGAAGGTAATGCCATCGGCGGTGATTGTTCCGGATACCTCCGTCCTTCTGAAGTGGGTCCTCGAATCGAGCGATGAGGAGGATCGGGACCGCGCACTCGAGATTCGTAACAGCTGGCTTGCGGGAAGATGTACGATCATCCTGCCCTCTTTATGGTTCTTCGAGGTCGGGAACATTCTCGGCAAGAAGCAGCCGGGACTTTCAGTGGAATTTATGAAGATCCTGACCGGCTACGGCTTCGAGGAAGAACGGCCGGCTGCTATATATGAAAAATCGCTGGAGTTGATGAAGAAGTTTAAGGTCACCTTCTACGATGCCGCGTTTCACGCAACCGCAATGAATCACACGGGCACAATGGTTACTTCGGATGAAACCTACTACCGCAAAACGTCTCGCGAGGGTCACGTTGAAGTGCTTGCCAACTGGTCTAAAAAGTTCCTGCGCTGAAGTCTGCGTGAAACGATTTTCCGAGGCAGGGCGGATCATCCCTTGACCCGGGAGCTCGGATGCGCGCTATCATCCTTCACGCTCCGGGGGGTTCGATGCGGCTCACATTCACCAAGCGCGACGGCAAGTACGACGATCTCCTGATCGAACGTCCTGCCGGACCGGCGGAGACGATCCGCTGCCCGAAGCAGGGCATCATTCCCCACGACATGGTGCACTATGCCGTCGAGAGCACGCTCACTCACGGCGGCTTCCTCGGGCTGGTGGCCGACGGCCAGCCGGCGGCCTTTGCGACAGCGGGCGGCGATTCAGAGGAGGCTATCGAGCGGCTGGTCGAAAGCTTTCAGGCCGAGATGTGGGGAGGCCGCGTCCCAGCGGAGGATCTGCTGGCCACCTACGAGCTTGCCTGTGAGGCGCGTGGTCACTCGCCAGCACCCGTGTCGATCGACGACGTGCAGCGAATTCGGGCCAGTCTCGACGATCTGACAGCGAAGTGGGCGGCCACGCCCCTCAATGCTTCGTTGACGGTCGAACTTTGAAGAGCGCCTGACCGCCACTTTCGGGTGCGGAGCGTTACACCGCGAACCGATGGCTTAGAATTGTCCTGTTAACACCGTCCTGAGGAATCCGAAATTGAACGAAGTGAAATTCCAATCCGAAATCCGAGGTCCGAAATTGGACTTAAGCGGCCCGTCCAATTTCGGTTTTGTGTTCTCGGATTGGCATTTCACTTCGTCCGATTTCTAAATTCCCCCGAGCGACGGACGGTTTAATCAAAACCAGGAACGCGTTCTTATGGTTCTTATTCCGTCGGGATGGTTTTGGATGGGCTCCGAATCGAGTTACGAATGGGAGCGGCCGCGTCATTCCGTCTTCGTGGATGATTTCTACATCTCTCCGACAGCAGTGACGCGGCGCGAATACGCTCGATTTCTGGAATCGGCCGGCGCGATTGAACCTCGCGGCTGGCATGACCCCATGTTTGGCCACGACGATCTGCCCGCGGTGGGAATGAATTGGTTCGAGGCCGTGGCTTACTGTGAATGGCTTTCGGTAAAGGACGGGCGGGCGTACCGGTTGCCCACCGAAGCGGAATGGGAGAAGGCATGCCGTGGCGGACAAAAAAATGCCGAGTACGCCTGGGGCAACGAGGCGCCGCTGTCGATTCCTTATTTTCAGGGTGACTGGAAAGGCCCGCGTCCTGTCGAAGACTGGCGGCCGAATTCGTACGGACTATTCCATATCGGCGACAACGTTCACGAATGGTGCAGCGACTGGTTTGCGCCCGATTACTACGCCGTCTCGCCCGAAAGGAATCCCGGCGGGCCGGTTTCCGGTAAGCGGCGCGTTTCGCGCGGCGGTTCATGGCGGCATCAGGTCAAGGCCTCGCGGGCGGCGCATCGCAGCAGCCTGCCGCCGGAGTTTCGATATACGGATTACGGTTTCCGTGTAGCCAGTACCGACTACGGTGTCAGACGGTAGCGATCCCGAGGATAGAGTGTGGCTTCGCGAATATTCGAGAGACCGAGTACCTGACACGTTAGTCTTTCAAGTCCGATCGCGAGCCCGCCATGCGGCGGCATGCCCACCTCGAACATTCGCAAATGGTGTTCAAAGGAAGAGGGCTGAATGTTGCGGGCGATCAGCGCATTCTCGAGGTCCTCACGACGGTGCAGCCGTTGCCCACCCGTGGTGATCTCGAGGCCCGCATATAACAAGTCAAACCCGGCGGCTGTCGTTTCGGTCCGTGGATGCGTATAGAAAGGCCGCGCGGACAGTGGGAATCCGAGTACGAATAGCGCCGGAACGCCGGCCGCCTCTTCCGCCATACGGCAAAGCTGGCGCTCGGCGTCCGGATCGAGATCATCGGTGAGGTCTCTTCTCCCCGCATCCTGGTGCAGCCTTTCCAAACATTCGTCGAACGTCCAGATGGGCACGTCGAGCATGGACGGAAGCGGCCCATTGCGAAATTTGGCGAGAGTCGCTCCATGATGACGATTCAGCTGGTCGAAAACGTAAGTGAGCAACTCGCCCTCGAGCTGAATGATGTCCTCCGGACCGTCGATAAAACCCATCTCGAGATCGAGCGAGTAGTACTCCGTCAGGTGACGGCTCGTCGCGTGAGGTTCCGCGCGATACACGTGTCCCGTCTCGAAAACACGCTCGAAGCCGGCAACGCCGTGCTCTTTGTAAAACTGCGGACTCTGCGCAAGGTAAGCGACGCGCTCGAAGTATTGAATCGCGAACAGATTCGTGCCGCCCTCGGTCCCGCCGCTCACGATCTTCGACGAGATGATCTCGGTGAAATGATTCGCTGACAGAAATTCGCGGTAGTAACGCAGGATCGCGGCCTGTACACGAAACACGTCGCCGACTCGATCGTTCCGAAGAGCCAGCGGTCTGTAATCGAGCAGGATGTCGGCTCCCACGCCCGAGATATTCGACGACGAATGGAATGGCAGCACATGGGTCGATCGATTGAACACCGTGACGCGAAGCACGTCGACTTCGATTCCCGTCTGCGCCCGCTTTTCCTCACGAACCGTGCCGACGATTTCGATCGCATGATCGGGATGCAGATGCTGCTCGTGGAGATCGGCGGTTGCGCCGACGCATTGAACCGAACCGGTGCAGTCTTTGAGGATGATGAAGGTGGTTTTCGCCAGAACCCGCAGCCGGAAAACCCAGCCGCGGATTAAAACCTGTTGGCCGATTCGAGGATGAAGGTCGGCAACGAACACTCGACGGATGGCTGCCATTCACGAACCTCTCGTTTGTGATTTGCTGGAACCACAGAAAGCGGCGGTGCCATCCAGCTTCCGGGAAACGCCCGTCACTTGATTCGGCCATCCCTACTAAGGTCTATCGCTGTGACGATTCCCGGTTCAGGAAGGACTCTCGGAGGGGTCTATCCTCGTCAACGAGTCTTTTCTTAATACCGGATTGAATCGATTGAAGCAAGCGGCATCATTGTCAACGGCAGACGAGAGAACTATGCTGCTTCGTTTGAAAGGTGGGCATCTTGTCTACGGTTCAACCCCAACCGCAGCGATCGACGTATATCGGCCTCTTCCTGACCACACTGTCTCTTTTGCAGCTGGAGCTGTTTCTCACAAGGATCTTCAGCGTCATCATGTGGTACCACTTTGCGTTCATGGCGATTTCGCTCGCCATGTTCGGACTCGCGGCGGGCGCGGTCATCGTGGAACTCCTGCCGAAGCGGGATGTGCATCGCACGTTGGCCACGGCCGGCCTTTTGTTCGCTGCGAGCAGCGCCGTCTGTTTCACGATCGACTTGTATATTCCGGTCAATCCCTATGAAGACTTCAAGTGGATGGCGCTTTCGTTTGCCGTCATCGCCGTTCCGTTTGTCTTCGCCGGTGTGGTGGTATGTGTCGCGCTCACGCGATTCCCTTCTCACACCGGCAGTCTGTACGCGGCGGATCTCGCGGGTTCGGCAGCCGGCTGTCTTTTCACGGTGCCGATCCTGAGCCACACGCATGCACCCAGCGCGGTGATTCTGAACGCGGCCATTGCGTCCGTCGCCGCGTTTGCGTTCGCGTTGCCTCTCAAAGACCGTTGGAGATGGATAGCCGTTGGAGTCACGGCCGGCTTGCTGGCAGTCGTTCAGGTGAATCACTCGGCCCGGTTCATCGAAGTCCAGTGGAGCAAGGGAACCCGGAATCCCACCGACGGATTGTATGAACACTGGAATGCGCTCTCGAGGATTCTCGTGAGGACGCAAGGGGATTCGCCGTTCGGATGGGGAATCAGCGCTCAATACCAGCCGCCTCAAAAAGTGGATCAACTCCTTCTGAACATCGATGCCGCGGCCGGAACGGTGATCACGAGATTCAACGGGAACCTGGAACCGCTCGAGTATTTGAAGCACGACGTGACGGCGATCGCGCATTTCCTGAGAAAGCCGACGTCGGTTCTGGTCATTGGTGTGGGCGGCGGCAGAGACATTCTCACTTCCCTGGTATTCGGCCAGGAGCGTGTGGTCGGGGTTGAAATCAACGCCGACATCCTCAAGGTCCTGACGCAACACTTCGGCAATTATTCCGGACATCTGGAAAAGGTGCCTGGTGTCACGCTGGTGAACGATGAAGCGCGCAGCTATGCGGCTGGGTCGAATGAACGATTCGGGATTATTCAGGCGTCGTTGATCGACACGTGGGCTGCAACATCGGCGGGGGCCTATGTCCTGACCGAGAACGGACTCTACACCCGGGAAGCGTGGACGATGTTCCTCAGCCATCTCACGCCCGACGGCATTCTGACGATGTCGCGGTGGCACGACGATACGCACCCATCGGAGTCGCTGCGTCTGGCAGCGTTGGCTACGGCAGCGCTGAAAGACATGGGAGTGACCGATCCTCGACGGCACATCATGATGGTGCGAAGGCAGGATACGGGATTTACCAGTGTCGCCACGATTCTGGTTTCACCCGCCGCCTTCACCGATAACGATGTTCTCCGGCTGGCGGAGGTCTCGCGTGAAATGCACTTTCTACCCGTGCTCACGCCGAGTTTCGCGGAGTTGCCGGAATTCGACGCCGTCACCACTGCCGGGAAGTATGAAGAAGTGGTGCGCAGCTATCCTGTCAATATTGCCGCGCCGACGGACGACTCTCCGTTCTTCTTCCACATGCTTCGACCGGCGGATCTGCTGAAAGGGGCCACGATCGCGGGGGCGAATGAAACCAACCTTCGGGCTGTTCGGGTGCTGGCAGCATTGCTCGGAATCGTGGTCGCTCTGAGCGCCACCGTCATTGTCGCGCCGCTCGTCGCGCAAAGGCGCGTCCGTAAAGCGTCGTCAGGCCGCCTGATGGTTTACTTCGCGGCGATCGGGCTGGCTTTCATGATGGTGGAAATCGCGCAGCTGGAACGTTTGATCGTTCTTCTCGGTCACCCGATGTATGGATTGACGGTGGTGTTGTTCGTCGTGCTCGTCGCATCCAGCCTTGGCAGCCTCTGCTCCAATCGGATGGGTGGATGGATCTGGCTGCTTCCCGTCGTACTCTTGCTCTTCATCGTGATCAGCCCGGCGGTTATCCGGCAACTGGTATCCTTTTCGACGCCCGTGCGCATCGCCGTTTCCGCTCTGCTGCTGTTCCCTTCCGGCTTCTTCATGGGGATGCCGTTCCCACTCGGCATGCGGACGGCGCGATCCCTCAACGACGGAGGGCCTGCGGCATGGTACTGGGGAATCAATGGCGCCTTCTCGGTTATTTCGTCGGTACTGGCGATCGTCATCGCCATGTTCTGGGGAATCACTGCCACGTTACTCATTGGACTGGCTGCTTACGCCATCGCGTTACTGATGGTGCTCACGATCCGCCCGCGAGCTGTCGATTAAACAAACTAAAGGTTCATGTGTTCCTTGAGAATGCAGCGATCCATGATCACTTCAAGGCCGGCGTGACGCGCGCGCTCTGCGGCTTCTTCGTGCACGACCTCTTCCTGCATCCAGATGACTTTCGCCCCCTTGCGAATTGCGGCCTCGACGATGCCGGGGACGTATTCGGGCCGGCGAAAGATGTCGACGATCTCGAACGGTTCCGGAACGTCGTCCAGCGAGGGATACGCTTTTTCACCGAGAACGCGCGTTTCGTTCGGATTGACTGGAATGATGCGGTAGCCGTTGGCTTGCATATACCGCGACACTCCCAGGCTGGCGCGCCATGAGTGTGACGAAAGACCGACCACAACGATCGTTTTATATGTCTCGAGGATCTCTTTGATCGTCATCCGTCACCGGACCGTGTCGAGCGCGGCCAGGAACTTCACGTTCTGATCGTGCGTACCGATCGACACGCGAATCATGGTTGGAAAACCCCAGCCTGCCATCGGCCGAATGATGACGCCGTGACGAAGCATCGCGGCATCCACATCCTTCGACGGTTTGCCAAGATCCATGAAGATGAAGTTCGAGAAAGTCGGCACATACTTCACGCCGCGAGCGGAAAGTTCCTTCGAAAGAAACTCCACTTCACGGCGGTTCGATTCGACGGTGCGTTGTACGTGCGTCTGATCGTCAAGCGCGGCGATCGCTGCGACCTGAGCCAGGCTGCCGGTGTTGAAGGCCATGCGGACTTTTTGCAGCGTCTCGATGATTTCCGGACGCGCAATGCCGTATCCGATTCGGAGGCCGGCCAAACCATACGCCTTGGAGAACGTACGAATGATCAGAACGTTTCGGCCTTCACGGAAGTAGTCGAACGAGTTCGGATACTGCGGATCGCTCACAAACTCGAAGTACGCCTCGTCAAGGATCACGAGGGCATCCCCGGGAACCTTCTTCAAAAACCCGTCGATTTCGCTCCGCCGAGCGAGCGTGCCAGTTGGATTGTTCGGGTTTGCAATCAACACAATCCTGGTCTTCGGATTCAGGCGTTCCGCCATGGCGCGCAGATCGTAACCGTAGTCGCGCATCGGCGTGAGGACCATCGTGCATCCTTTCATCTGTCCAAGCAGGTAATAGACGATGAACGAACCTTCGGACGTGAGAACCTCGGTGTCCGGCGTGAGCATGGCGTTGAAGGCCATCGCGAGAATGTCGCTCGAGCCGGACCCCAGAATGATTTCATCGATCGATACGTTGAATCGTGCGGCAAGTTTCTGTCGAAGGTAGTAACCCGTGTCGTCGGGGTAAAGCTCGATGTGTTCCAAATAGCGCTTCACCTCGTCGAGCGCTTTAGGCGACGGCCCAAGCGGATTCTCGTTCGACGCCAGCTTGATGGCTTTGATGCCCAGTTCTCGCTCGACCTCTTCCAACGGCTTGCCGGGCTTGTAAGGTTGTATCGCCTGAATGTTCTTTGGAACCGCGTCTAAGAAGCTCATGCTCTTTTCAATCCTTTGTGGCTTGCGAAGTCGTGTTTGAAGTGGGCGACTTCTTCTTCGGTCAGAAAACGCCAGTCGCCGGCCATGAGGCGCCGGTCGTGAAGGAACCCGATGCTGACTCGGCGCAGTTTCTCGACGGGATGGCCGATGGCGTGAAACATATTCCGGATCTGCTGATTTCGTCCCTGGTGAAGCGTAACGGTGTACCAGGGATTGTCGCCGGACTTGAGCAGTTCGATCTGGCACGGTGCAAGCCGTTCGTTGTCGTAAAAGATTCCGCGGCGAAGGCGCGCGAGATCACGCTCGATCGGCTGACCGGAGATTTTCACGTGGTACACCTTGGGAATCACTCCGGCCTGCGTCATGTGTTTCGTGAATTCTCCATCGTTCGTCACGATCAATAATCCTTCGGACGCAAAATCCAATCGCCCGACGGGATAAACGCGCTCTTTGACGCGATCCTTAACGTAATCGATGACGGTGGGCCTGCCTTCCGGATCGCTCGATGTCGACATCACGTTCTTGGGTTTGTAGAGCAGGATGTAAATCAGCCGCGATGCCTGCCGGATTTTTTTTCCGTCAACCTTGATGATGTCTGTTTCGGGATCCGCTTTGGACCCGAGTTCGGAGACGATCGTCCCGTTAACGCTGACGCGACCCTGCGCGATCATCTCTCCTGCTTTGCGCCGGGACGCAATGCCTGCGTGGGCCAGAATTTTTTGTAGGCGTTCCTGCATAGTGGGCGACGGCTTTTCGCCGCTCAACTTTCCAGCGGCAATTCGGCTTGTTCGGGCGCCGCTTCCTCAGCCGCGGCCTGCGTCTTAATCAACTCCTCGAATTCTTCCATACTCGGCAGGTCGGACAAATCCTTCAGTCCGAAATGAACAAGGAACTCTCGCGTGGTCTTGTAAAGAATCGGACGGCCGAGCACTTCTTTGCGGCCGGCGGCGGAGATGAATTTCTTGTCGAGCAGCGTTTTGATGACACCCGCGCCCTGGACGCCGCGAATGTCCTGGATTTCGGGAACGGTCACAGGTTGCTTGTACGCGATCACCGCGAGCGTCTCCAGCGCGGCCAACGACAGACGCGTCGGGGGAATCTGGCTCTTGATGAAATGCTTCAGAACTTCGTGATGTTCGGGCTTGGTTGAAAACTTCAGCCCTCCGGCGACTTCACGCACTTCAATGCCGTGTTCGGCCGCGCGGTATCTCTCCGTGAGGTCCTTGATTTTCTCTTCAATTTCAGCGCGGCCGACATCGGGCAATGCCTTGCAGATCGCCTCGACCGGCACCGGCTCTTTCGCCAGATAGATGATCGCCTCAAGCAGTGGTGAAAGATCTTGATAACTCATAATTCGGATTGGCCTGAGCCGCGATCTCACCGAATGGTGTTTCCTGGATCAAGTAGATCGCCCTCAGCCGCGTCAACTCCAGTAAAGCCAGGAATGCGGTGATGAGTCCGCGTTTGGTGCTCACGCCCGGCAGTATCTCGGTCAGTGCGACTTTGCCGCGTGAAGCGAGGATGTTTTCGTAGAGAAAACCCATCATCTGCTCGATGGAAAACTCCTCGCGCGAGACGTCCATCGTCGGCTTCTCTTCCGCGCGTTTGAGGATTTCGCGGAACGCCAGCACGAGATCGTAGATGCCGACAGTCATTTCCGGCTCGAGCTCTGCTTCCTCCACCGGCAAGGGGCCGGGATTCGACCAGGCGGCGTTCTCAATCATTTCGCGCTGATACAACATCTGAGCCGCGTTCTTGAATTTTTCGTATTCGAGCAGACGCCGAACCAACTCGGTGCGCGGATCGTCGGCTTCCTCCAGCGTCGCATCCGGATCCGGCGGCAGAAGCATTCGCGATTTGATGTAAATCAGTTGAGCGGCAATCAGAAGGAATTCCGACGCGACGTCGACATTCATTTCCTTCATGACGTGGAGATATTCCAAATACTGTTCGGTGATCTTCGCGATCGGAATATCGTAGATGTCGATCTTCTGCCGGCGAATCATATCCAGCAGCAGATCCAACGGCCCTTCATACAGCGGAAGCGATACCTTGAGTTCGTCCATCTAGATTTTCACTGCCTTTCTCACCTCGGACATCGTCTCAGCGGCAACTCTCTTGGCGCGTTTGGCGCCTTCGTTCAGAACGTCGCGCACATCGTCCGGGTGCTGCTCGAGTTCCCGGCGGCGGGCGGTTAAAGGGTCCAGCCGCTTCTGGAGGTTATCGAACAGCTTCATCTTGCATTCGATGCAGCCTATTCCGGCAGAGCGACAACCTTGGTCCACCCAGGCGAGGGTTTGTTGGTCGGAGAAAACCTTGTGATAGTCGCCCACCGGACAGATGTCCGGATTACCCGGATCCTGTCGTCGAATCCGCGCCGGATCGGTGACCATCGTGCGAACCGTCTCTTTGATCTTTTCCGGCTTGTCGCTGAGCGCAATCGAATTGTTGTAGCTCTTGCTCATCTTCCGGCCGTCCGTTCCCGGTAACCGCGATGCCTTCGTCAACAACGCCTGCGGCTCGGGAAAAATCGGGCCGTAAAAATTGTTGAAGCGCCTCACGACTTCGCGGGTGAGTTCGATGTGAGCTACCTGGTCCTCACCGACAGGAACGGCGTTTCCTTTGTAGACCATGATGTCCGCGGCCTGGAGTAGCGGATAGCCGAGGAACCCGTAAGTGTGCAGATCGTGGGCTGTGATCTGCTCCATCTGTTCCTTATACGTCGGAACTCGTTCGAGCCATCCGAGCGGGGTGATCATCGACAGTATTAAATGCAGTTCCGCGTGCTCAACGACATTCGACTGAATGAAGAGCGTGGACCGTTTCGGATCGAGCCCCGCTGCCAACCAGTCGGTGGCGTTGTCGAAGATGTTCGAACGGATCTCGCTCGTATCGTCGTAATGAGTGGTCAACGCGTGCCAATCCACGATGCAGTAGAAGCAGTCGTACTGATCCTGCAACGCAACCCAGTTGTCCAGGGCTCCCACCAAATGGCCCAGATGCAGCTTTCCGGTGGGCCTCATGCCGCTCAGAATTCTTGGTTTACTCATACTCTCAAGTAACGGACGAAGAAGGTCACGACGGGCTCAAACAACTTTGAAGGAATACCGAGATAAAGAAGAGCGATCAGAATCATGAAGCCGTAGGGCTGGATCTGTTGAATGACGTCGGCTATCGGCCCGGGCAGAAGACCAGAAAGCACAGCCGCGCCGTCGAGCGGCGCGACGGGAATCAAGTTGAACACAGCAAGAATCAGGTTCAGAACGATACCGTGAAACGCGATGACCGCCAGCGGCGTCAACACCGCGTTGCCGCCCTCGGGCACCTGAAAATAGGCGACGTCGCGCACCAGATTCGCGCCGTCCGGCGATATCGTTTTCACGATCATCAGTACTCCGAACAAGCCGAGTGCGATGAGAAGATTGCTTCCGGGACCTGCGGCGGCGACAAGCATGTGGTCGCGAGTCGGATTTCGCAGTTTACCGACGTTTACCGGGACGGGTTTGGCCCAGCCAAATACGAAGCCGCCGGCGAACAGGCCCACCAGCGGAAAAATGATTGTTCCGAAGAGATCGGCATGCGCGATCGGATTCAACGTCACACGCCCGAGATACCTCGCCGTCGGATCGCCCAGAACATCCGCGGTAAAGGCATGCGCCGACTCATGCACGCTCAAAGAGAGCAGCAGAACGATGAACTCGACCGCAGCCACGAACGGGTCCACATGCATATCCCGCGATGGTAGCACGAATAATGGAGCCGGAAATTCCCCTCATCCAACCGATGAAAGCGCCCTTAGCTGTTCGGTAAGCGGAAAGCCAACAGCTCGCCGGAATAAATGCCGCCGCTGATGGCGACGACGATGTACTGCCTTCCGTTCAGCATGTAGGTCATCGGCGATCCACTCTGAGGCGCCGGCATGTACACCGCTCCGGCTTCAGCACCGGTCATCTTGTCGTAAGCGCGAAGCATGGCGCCTCGAAGGCCGGCTGGTGTTGTGAAGAACCCGCTCTCTCCAGCGATGACGAGGGTCTTCGTCACCAGCGTACCGATGTTGCCCGGGCGTCCGGTCCGCGGAATGGTCCGTCCCTGAAGAGCCGGATTGTTCCGGATATTGTCCGGTGTCTCGCCATGCGCAATCTGCCAGAGGATTTCGCCTTTATTCAGATCGATCGCGGAAATGCGTCCATAAGGCGGTTTCACTAACGGAAGGCCGCGAACTGTCAGTCCCCCACCGCCGCCACCATCCGCGGCCGGAGCCGCTGCACTTTCACCGCCCGCGCTGGCTCCCGCTCCTCCGGTCAATCGAGGACCGGTCGTGGCCGAACCTTGAATGTATTTCATGTCGGAGAGGTTCGCGGGAGGCTCGACCAGACCGAGCGGCGTGACCGCGCGTTGTGAGAAAACGTAGAGGATGTGCGTTTCCGGATCATAGGAACCGCCGGGCCAGTTCGAGCCTCCGCCCGATGTGCCCAGCGTCAGTGTGGCGAGCGGTCCTCCAAGTTTGCTGACGACCGGTGGCGTAAAAACAGGGCCGATTTTGTACATCGATACAATCTTGACCGCTTCCGCTCGCAGTTCAGGCGTGAAGTCGATGAGATCGTCGATCAGCACCCCGTTTCGATCGTAGGCGGGCGGCCTGGTCGGCATGGGTTGTGTCGGTGAATACCACTCGCCCGGCACGTCGCCTTTCGGGACCGGACGTTCTTCGATGGGCCAGATCGGACGACCTGTCTCGCGATCGAAGACGTAAAGAATGGCCTGCTTGGTCGGTTGCGCAACTACCTTCACGGTACGGCCGTTCAATGGGATATCCGCAAGGATCGGTGCGCATGGAATGTCCATGTCCCAGATGCCGTGATGCACAAATTGGTAATGCCACTTTCGTTGGCCGGTTTGCAGATCGACAGCGACAAGCGATTCACCGAACAGGCCATTGCCCGGGCGGTGGCCGCCGTAGTAGTCGCCGGTCGGAAGCTCGACAGGCAGATAGACCAGTCCGAGTTCTTCATCGACCGAGATCTGGCCCCACACGCCCGTGTTTCCGGTGTATTTCCAGGATTCCTGTTCCCACGTCTCATTACCGTACTCGTTCGGTAAAGGGATCGTGTGAAAGATCCAGAGCCGCTTGCCGGTGCGCACGTCGAACCCTCGAACGTAGCCCTTCACGTTGCGCATGCTCTTCGGATTCCCGCCGGTCCGGTGCGCGGCTCCGATAATGACGACGTTTTTCGCGACGGTTGGAGTGGCATGCAGGCCGACCTCACCCGTGTCGAGGTCGATATCCTGATCGTCGTCGAGTTTGAGATCCACCACGCCGTTGTTTCCGAACGTGGCAATCATCGCGCCGGTTTTGGCATTCAGCGCGATGAGGCGGTAGCCGGGTGTGACGTAGAGAATGCGTTCGTCATTGTTGCCGTCGCTCCAATACGCGAGGCCGCGTCCGGAAAGGAGCCTGGGCGCGTTCGTTCCGCGCGTTCCCTCGCGCTCGCTGTGCATCCAGATCATCTCGCCGGTCGCGGCATCCAGCGCAACGACCGAGCGGCGGCTTCCGGCCGTGGAATACAGAACGCCCTTCACCATCAACGGCGTCGATTCAAACTGATATTCCGGGCGCGGGCCAAGGTTGTCGGTTTTGAAACGCCATGCGATTTCAAGCTTGCTGAAATTGGCCGCGTTGATCTGATCGAGAGGCGAATACCGCGTGTGTCCGAGATCGCCGCCGTAGGTCGGCCACTCGCCATTCCTTGCCCCGGTCTGTCCCCGAACAGCCAGGACCGCAGAACTGAAAACAGTTAACGCGACGGCCACGCGTATCGAGCGACGAATCACAATCGTCATGAACCCCCCGGTTGACGCGGCCGCAGACGTTGTGGCTGCAGCCGCGACGACGAGTTACTGTTTGTCGTAGACCGTAACGTTATTGACTGTTCGGCCCTGAGCATCCTTGCCGGTTTGGGTGCTCGTTCGGGTTTTCCCATCTTTGGAGACGACGGTCCTGGACGTTATTGTCGTCTTGCCTTTGAGCTTCCACACGGCTTCGTACGAATTGTCATCGATGCGTTTCAGTGAAAGCATGTCGGCATTGACGTTCCCCTTCCATGGATAGTCCTTGCCGTCATACTTCGCGGTGTACTCCGTGTGTGTGGGCTTGCCTTCGCCGTCCACGCCGTCGGTTGTCGCCTTCATCCCGCCCGCCGAGGCCTCCTGCTTGAGCGTCTGGCTTTTTGGCGCTGGGCCGGGAGAATACTTCGATTTTGCGACGTTGAGTTTCCAGCTGCCCAGCCAGTTGTCCGCTGCGAACGCCGTACAACTCAACGCGAGTACAGCGGCGATGACGGCGAAACCCAGCACGAACCGTTTTGATCGATTCATGTTCTCAGACCTCCCCTTTCTGTCGGTGCGATTTGGCGAGGATGATACGCGCCGTAACACAAACCAGACAACGAAAAGTGAGAGGATAAAATCGGCACCGAGTGTGAGTCTACGCGTTCGAACTCCCCTCCTGAGTCAGCTGAGTCAGGAGGGGCAGACTGCGAGGGCGTTTCAGCCCGAGCAGTCGGGGTGGTTTTCAAAGACCGCGAAGCGCTCCTTTCAAATCGGTTGCGCTTCGCGCGATATCTATACGGAGGCTGCGCATCGTTTCAAACCACCCCCGTCTGCACCTGCGGTGCAGACGTCCCCTCCTAACTTCGGAGGGGAGTCGCGGCTCCACCACTCCAAGATTCGGTGAGGAGGGGAGTTTTGGTCGCACACCGTAGCACATGTATCACGGAGCACTGCACACGAAGCTCGTCGCGGCGTTGGTGTCACCCGTACCTTTGTATTTGGCGACCTGTGGATACGGACACAACGGCCGCGTCATCGCGACGCCTTTGGCCGGATCATTCTCGATGTACTTCGTGGCGATAATTCTGCCCGGCGCGATTCCTTTTTCCACCCACTGATACAAGGCAGCAACGATGTCGTGATCGGGATCACCATTGCCTCCCGCCTGGCCAAACTGATTGGGTCCCGGGCCACCTCCGCAATGATCGACGCCCGGCGCGAGGAACAGCCGGTAGAACTCGGGCGTCTTTGACGGAGTTTCCTGAGCAGCGCTGACTCTCTTGTAATACTCCACCGATCCGAGCGGTGTGACGAGCGAGTCGGCCCAGCCGTGCCACTGGATGAGTTTTCCACCGTGGGCCTTGAATGGCGTGAGATCCAGCTTGTCCGAATTCAGAATTTGTCCGACGGCCTTTTCCGCATCCGCCGGACTTTTGTCGATATCGAAACGGTGAAAATCCCAGGCGGCATCCTGATAGACAAAATTCGCAAAGAAACCGTTCGCATACATCGTTTGAGAAGCTCGCGCCGAAGCCTCCTCAAAGCCCGGACCGGTGATACTTCCTCTCCAGCTGATGTTTTCGCCGCCAAAGGGCTCTCCTGTATAGACAGGTTTTCCCGCGCTGTTTTTCGGCCCCGAGTGAATCGCTTCGAAAGTTTTTCGTTGTGCAGCCGTCAGCGAAAAACTGGACGTGTTCGGATTGCAAGTCAAAGGGTTGCTGATCAGACCGTCCTTAACGCCGTCTAACGCATCGCAGGCTGCAATTGTCGCAGCGCCGATGTTTTCCAATTCCGTGGGCGAAATGTACCTGGATTTGTCCGCCTGATTCAGTTTCTGATTCCACGCGAAACTCGAAAACAGGGCTGTCCATTGATTCGCAGTGGCCGCTCCAAGAATGCCATCGAAGTCATTCGGAAAGCGCTGAGCCTCCATCAAGGCTTCCTGTCCGCCTTTTGAACAGCCGACGAAATAGGAGTGGTGCGGCTTCGTGTCGTAAAAAGCTGTCGTGATCGCCTTTCCGATCTCGGCGGTGAGATGTACGGCGCGATAGCCGTAGTCGATGATCTTCTCGGGATGACCCAGAGCCCAGGCCGAGCCTCCGCCGCTATGACCGTCATCCGTGGATGCGACTGCCGACCCGCCCAGCAGCGGATTCAACATGGAATCGTAGCGGATCGAACCAGCAAAACCTCCATTGCCGACGGACTCATAACGTCCCGTCCACCCCGATGTGGGAAGCCACAGCTCGAATCCAATGTCGGAATCGTTTGTCGGCTTGATCTTGCCGGCCACGCGGCAAAACGCCGCCGGCACTGCTTTTATGCCGTTTCTGGGCGGCGTGAATTCGCCCGCGGCGACGGACTGTGCGATGGTGATCACCGTGTCCGGCAATTTGAGGTTCGCCAGGCCTTCGCAGGATGTTGCTGCGCCGGATGTCACTCTGAAGAGCAGGAGAAACAACAATACGAGAAACGAATGCCGGACACTCATACGTCACCTCAACGACGCGTTTATCACATCCTGCGCCTTTCTGAGGAAGGAGTAGAAGTTCTTTCGCCGCGTTACCTGCCGCCCTGCTTCGCTTCGGTGCGACTCGGAGGGGGCGGCCATGAAAGAACGCGTTTCTCCGGCAGACGAGAAGTGTCGATGATGCGACCTTCTTTCATCACCGAACGCAGCTTGCGAATATTGTGAATGTCCGCCAGTGGATCGGCATCGAGAATAAGGATGTCAGCGATCTTGCCCACTTCGAGTGTGCCGAGATCGTTTTGTCGACGGCTGACGATCGCGCCGTTCTTCGTTGCGGCCACGAGAGCCTGCGAGGGACTCATTCCGAGTTCGACCAGGCCTTCGATGGCAATGATCGTTCCGATTCCGTGATCCTGATTCTCCGGCTTGGGTTCGCGTGAAAGCTCCGGCGCCGCAGCCCAGTAGCTATCCGTTCCGACCGTTGTCCGGCAGCCGTCCTGAATCAGTTTCTGAGCGTTGTGTCGACGCATTTCCAGGCCCGCTTCAGCGTCCGTGGCTCGCCGCCGTTCCTCCGCGGACGTCTTCGCGTGAGTGGAGCCCTTTTTGTCGGCTTCCTGAAACTTCTTCTCCGCATCCTCTCGTGCCTTGAGGTGCTTGCGCCATGCGTCGCCCGTGATCGTGCCGACAAGCATGGAGCACGTCGCGTTCTTTTCGACGATCATGTGGACGAGGTCTTCCGGAATTTCCCGCGGTGTGAGTAGCTCGGGATGCTGGATGTTATCGATGCCTGACTGAAGCGCGACGCGCAGACCTTCGATCGTGGTGGCATGCGTCTCGGCGGCGCGTCCCCGCTTGTGGGCTTCATCGACAAGAATCCTTTGGGCCTCCGCGGAGAAACCGATGAAGGTCGGCTCCGAAAAATGACTTGTTCCGCCGTATTTGATGAAGTCCGGTCCCTTGTCCAGATACGCCCCGATCGCATTACGCAGCTCCGCCGGCGTCATGTCCATCAGTGTCTCACCCGCGCCTTGAGTGATATCGTCATTGACCTGTTCCTGGAACAAGGTGAGGTCTTTCTCCGGAATCAGGCTGAAGGTGATGGAATATGGTCCGCCCCAGCCGACGATATTTCCGGCCGCAAGAATCCGCGAGCCGACCGCTTCGCCTCGCGCGATGGCGTCACGGACGCGAGTGAGCGGGATGAGCATGCCGTAGCTGTCGCGAACCGTCGTGATGCCGTGCTTCAAATCAATCTGAGCCGCTTCGAGCACGATCTCGTTCTGACGTGCGTGATAGCGCACCAGGGTTTCGTAACGCTCCTTCACTCCGCCGTACAACGACAGGTGAACGTTCGTGTCGATGAAACCCGGAACCACATACTTTCCGGCCGCATCGATGATCGCCGCACCCTGAGGTATCCGGACCGATGACCTCGGGCCAATTGCGGTGATCCTCCCTCCGGCGATCACAACACTCGCGTCGGCGAGCGGCGATCCGCCATTTCCGTCGATCACCGTACCGCCGACGATGGCTTGACTAGCCGCTTGAAATCCTGCCGGCACTGCAACGATCGCGGAAGCCAGAAGCACTACCGCGCATCCGACCGCACACCAGGCGATTCTCGCAAGCATGGCTTCACCTCTTTTGATTGGATCTGGAAACTAGCACAAGAAGCGACGGCGCACAAAACGCGGCGTAGAATGCTGCCATGTCGGATTTCAATGTCACGGCTCTCGAAGCGGGTTTGGATTTCGATCACTTACCTTACTGGGATGTCGTCATCATCGGCGCCGGCCCCGCGGGACTGGCGGCCAGCCTGACCACCGCCCATCGCGCACTGACCACTCTTGTCATCGAAGCGAAAGACAAGCCTGGGGGTCAGCCGCAATTCCTGTATGCCGATAAGCGCATCGTGGACATTCCCGGCTTTCCGGACGGAATCAGCGGCGAAGAACTCTCCGAGCGGACTTATCGTCAGGCCGTGAACGCGCTGGTCCAGTTTCGCTTCAGCGAAGAGTTGGTTTCCATCGAAGACACGCAGGAAGTCGAAGCGGAAGATCGACTCAAGCGAGTCGTCACTTCGAAGGCTGCCTACCTGTGCCGCAAGGTGATCATTGCCTGCGGACTGCTCCACTATCCACGCCGGCTCGCTGTTCTCGATCAGCTGAATTCGAGAAACGTTCACTACAAAGTTCCAAAAATAGGTGACTACGACGGTCAGCGCGTTGCCGTCGTCGGAGGCGGTGATTCCGCTCTGGATGCGGCTTTGATGGTGCTTGGCCGGCGCGGGCACGTCGATCTCATCGTTCGCGAAGCGGTTCCCATCGGTAAACCCGACACGTTGGCGCGGATCCGCGAAGCCGGGGCGGTTATCCACAGCTCGAGCGAAGTTCAGTCCGCATCGTTCTCGGGCGATCTGCTCCGCTTGAATCTGACCAACGGGCACGATCTCGACTGTTCGCTGTCCATCGTGCAGATCGGATTTCTTTCCGCAAAGGAAACCTTCGAAAGGCTGGCCCTGCGTTTGAATGAAGACGGCAGCATTTCCATCGACCCTTATTTCGAAACAAGCCGCACCGGGATATTCGCAGTCGGTGACGTCCACGGGGACATCAAACTGATCACCGTCGCGTGGGCGGAAGGCATCCAGGCCGCAATCCACGCATTCAAGGAAATCACCAGCCCGTACTGGCTGAGCGAAAAGCGGCTTCGCGACAACAAAATCTCGTTGATTGGCGAAAAAATTTCGCAGGCCGCTCGATCCCGCAAGAAGCCGGCATGACTCGCGTCCTGATCGTCGGAGCAGGTTTCGCCGGGTACAATGCCGCGAAGACCCTGGGTGCAGCGCCGGGAGTGAACGTCACGCTGATTGACCGCCGCAATTACCACCTGTTTCAACCTCTCCTGTACCAGGTCGCAACCGCCGGATTGAGTCCGGCGGACATCGCCGCGCCCATTCGCGCGATGCTTTCGGAATACGCCAACATCACGGTGCTGCTCGGCGAGGTTCAGCGAATCGATCTCGCACGAGAAACAGCGATCGCCGATGTCGGCGAACTGGCGTACGACTATTTGATCCTCGGCTGCGGGTCCACGCACACCTATTTCGGCCACGACGACTGGGAAGAAAATGCACCCGGACTGAAGACGCTGGAACAAGCGACGGAGATCCGGCGCCGAATCCTTGTCGCCTTCGAACAAGCCGAACGTGTGACGGATCCCGAGGCGCGGCGCCGATTCCTGACGTTTGTCGTCGTCGGAGGCGGACCGACTGGTGTGGAACTTGCCGGCGCTATCGGTGAAATGAGCCGTTTCACGCTCGCGAAAGACTTCAAGTCCATCAACGCCGGTCTGGCGCGAGTGATCCTGATCGAAGCCGGACCGAGAATTCTTCCGATGTTCTCCGAACCGCAGGCCAACCGCGCGGTCCGGGATCTCGAAAAGCTTGGAGTTCAAGTTTGGACGTCGTGCCCCGTTACCGCGGTCGATTCGAAAGGCGTGGAGGTCGGCAAAGATCGTCTCTCTGCTGCAACCGTGCTCTGGGCCGCGGGTGTGAAAGCCTCGCCGTTGGGCAGGCTTGCGGGTTTGGATGTGGACGCTCAGGGCAGGGTTCCCGTCAGTCCAGACCTGAGTGTGAACGGCTATCCCAACGTGTTCGTCGCAGGCGACCAGGCGCTGTTCGTTCACCAAACCGGAAAGCCGCTGCCCGGAACCGCCCCGGTAGCCATGCAACAAGGCCGATACATCGGCCGAACCATCCTTGCAGATATGAAAGGCCAGACGCGGCAGCCGTTTCGCTTTTGGGATAAAGGTCAGATGGCGACAATCGGGCGAAGCAAGGCCATTCTGGAAATGGGCTCTTTCCGGCTCAATGGCTGGCTGGCGTGGGTCGCATGGCTGGTCGTCCACATTTACTATTTGACCGGTTTCAAGAATCGCCTGCTGGTTGTCCTGCAATGGGCCTGGTCATACCTCACATTCGGCCGGGGCGCCCGGCTGATTGTGGGTAAAGAGTGGCGCCAGAACCGATAAGAACAACCGGACTTTGGATAAATTGCGATGTGATACACTTGTATCACGTATGAAGACAGCAACCGTTCGGGATCTTCGTAATCAATTCAACAGAATTTCGAAATGGCTCGAAGCCGGAGAAGTCGTTCAAGTCCTCAAACGAGGCAAGCCCTTCGCGCGGGTTGTTCCGGAACTCAAACCACGAACGTTTGTCGGCGCCTGCCTTAGTCCGATTCCGTTGCCACGCGATGTCGACAAGCCGCTGGACGTCGAGTGGGATGCCACAAAGTGAAGTATCTGCTGGATACCGGCGTTTGGTTAAGGGCGGTGAACGAACCGCAAACGATTCCGGCCGGACCGCTCCGCCTGTTAACAGCGCCGCGCGAAGTGTTCGGCGTGGCGGCCATCAGCATCTGGGAAATCGGGAAAAAGGTTCAGATCGGGAAACTGCATTTACCCAAAGACCTCGCCGGCTGGTTTTCCGACGCGCTGGCGCCGAATATCGAGGTCCTTGGTCTTACGGCCGAAGTTGTCACGGATGCCATGAATCTTCCCCAGTTTCCGCATCGTGATCCTGCGGATGAGTTGATCGTTGCCACAGCTCGACAACACAAGCTGATCCTCCTGACAACGGACAAAACGTTGAAGGCTTATCGACACGCTCGCATCCATTACTTCAAGCCTCACCTGCGATCGCGGTCATGAAACGGCCGGATCTTCTGCATTGGTTCGAGCAGATCGCCTCACATTTACGCCACGACGCGCGAATCACAGTCTTGACGGGCGCCGGCGTCTCCGCTGCGAGCGGCGTGCCGACGTTCCGTGGACCCGATGGGCTGTGGAAGAAAAATACACCGCAGTCACTAGCCACGCCGGACGCGTTCCGAAGCGATCCCAAACTGGTGTGGGAATGGTACGACTGGCGACGGCAGGTTCTAAAGACGAAGGCCCCGAATCGCGCCCACGAAGTGCTCAGCAGATGGAGTCATCGGTATCGGCAGTTCACGTTGATCACACAGAACGTCGACGGATTGCACGAACGAGCAGGCACGCGCAACGTGATTCGATTTCACGGATCGATCTGGGAAGTGTCGTGCTGGGAGCGCTGCGCCGCCTCACCGGAACGTTGGCGGGATGAAACAGTTCCTTTCCCCCGAATTCCTCCGGAGTGTCCTCATTGCGGCGGACTGATCCGGCCCGGCGTGGTCTGGTTTGGTGAGGCCATCGATCCGCGCGTGCTGCAAGCGTCGATAGATGCTCTCGATTGCGACTTGTTCTTCGCGGTGGGAACCTCGTCCCTGGTTTATCCTGCTGCGGCGCTGGCGCAGGAAGCCAAACGGCGCGGGGCTTACACTGTGGAGATCAATGTTGAAGCGACACCCTCATCGGCACATCTCGACGCGGCATTGCGAGGTCCTGCGGAGGATATGCTGGACGATATCGAATCGCAATTATCGTAAGGGAGCGGCGGTCGCTATACTAGTCGCCGTGACAATTACCGAACCGATGACAATGCTGACCGACTACATTCTGGGAATTGGCGCGTTTGGGTTTGGCGCTTCCCTGCTCCGGTCAACCACACACGATTCCAAAGTGAGTTTTCTTTGGCCCATCGGTTTCTTCTGCGGGGCTGCGGCCGCGATAGCCGGCGGTACGTTTCACGGTTTCGCGACGCTGCAAAGCGCGCGAATGCACACCGGTCTGTGGAATGTGACGATGCTGCTGATCGGCGCGAGTGCCGCGTTCATGGTATCCGCGGCGGTTTCGGGTCCGCTGCAACGCAACGCGACGAATACCCAGTGGCTTCGCGCCGGATTGTTTCTCAGTGTGGCGGGACTTCTCATTCAGTTGCGCGGCGTCTCGTTCACGCCGGCGTTCAACCACAACGATATGTACCACTGCGTTCAGACCGTGGCGTTTTATTTCTTTTTCAGGGGCGCGCGCCCGGCGCCTTGATCCCGGCGAGTTTGTCGGGGTTCACGATGATGTAGAGATCGTGGATCAGGCCGCCGCGAATTCCCAATATCGTCGCCGCAACAAACTGCCCCGCAATCGACGTCACAAATGCCGGCTGGCCGTTGATCTCGGTCACAGCGTGCGTCGGCTGCCGGCCCTCGTTTTTCCGCACCACGCCGATGAGGAATCGCGCAACATTATCCGCACCGTAAACCGGGTTCAAAGCGGCGCGCACTTTCCCGCCCCCATCGCTGACCATGACGGCATCTTCGGCAAACAGAGCCATGAGTCCGGAGAGATCTCCGTTGCGCGTGGTTTCGAGGAATCGCGACGTGATACGTTCCGTCTGCTCGGGAGTCGCGTCGTAACGGCGGTGTCGCGACGATATCCTCTCTTTCGCGCGGTGAACCATCTGTCTGGAATTGGCTTCGCTCTTTCCGATGATCTGCGCGATGTCGGAGTAGTCGTAATCGAATGCCTCGTGCAACAGAAACGCCGCACGTTCGGCCGGCGCGAGACTTTCAAGGAGGACAAGGAACGCGATCGTCAGCGATTCAGACAACTCGACCGCGCTTCCTTTCGTCACGATCGGTTCCGGCAGCCACTGTCCCACATAAACCTCGCGTTTGACGCGTGCCGACTTGAGCTGATCCATGCAGAGCCGCGTGACGATGGTAGCCAGATAGGCTTTCGGCGATTCTGGATCTTCATCGGATTCCTGCCATCGCACGAACGCATCCTGCAAAGCGTCCTCCGCGTCCGCGCGGCTTCCCAGCATGCGATAAGCAATCGACATCAAGAGCGGACGGCTTTGCTCAAAGGCTTCAACACGATTCATACGGCCTGCGCCTGCAACATCGAGTGGCGGCTTCCGATCAGCAGCTTCGCGGCTCGTGACGCGCTTGCAAACGCAGCATCCACGAGCATCCCTTCGGGACCGACCCAATCCCCTGCAAGGTAGACATTCTCGACTGCCGGGGCATCCACGCCGGGCCGCCCCTTCAAACCGCCGAATTCCGAGCGAACGATCGCTTGAGTCACATTCATCCGGGGCAGGAATCGCTGATGGATCACCTGATCTCTCCAGCTCGGCTGGACAAGATCCATGTAACGTTCAAGCTCGGTGCGATCCTCGGCCGGATCCGTCGTTAATCCAGCGGGCAGGTATTTGGCGACGTGAACCAGGGCAGCGCCCTTCGGAGCGAGTTCCGCCCATCGCGAGTGTACCGACAGATACAGCGGTGCGTCCAAACCGAGCGCGAAGGTCCTGCCGGACTGCGGCAGCCGGTGCAAACCGAGATCGAGACAAGCGGCCTGGACGGGCGTTGCGTTCTCGATCCATTGCCGCAAGCGGAGTCCTGCGCCATCACCGAGGAGCGTCATCGCGATCCCTGGAGGAACCGCCAGCACCACGGCCTCTCCGTGAAGCCGCGTTCCATCATCGAGTCGAACGCCGCGCACCTGACCGGAGCGATACTCGAGCGCTTGGACGCGATTCGCAACCCGCAGATTCGCGCCGGCAGCAGCAGCTCGTTCTCGAAGCCGATCGACGAGCGTCTGCCATCCGCCACTCACATAAGCAACACCGGTGCGAAACACCAACTGGAGCTGCTCCAGCGCTGCGCCCGCAGACATTTGCAGAGGCGCGTTCGTGTAACTCGAAACGCGAATCAACGCCTGAACGAACAACCGCACACGAAAACTTCGGACATCTCTCTCCAGCCAGCTTGTGACGGTTGTGCCGTCCAGGGGCCGAGGGTCGATTCGTCCAAGCCGCGCAAGAAAACGGAGCGCCTCGAGACGTTCGGTAATGTTGAACAGTCGCGTACCCGCCATCGAAATCAGACCCGATGGAAATGGGTGCACTCTGTTGTCGCAAACTGCGAATGCGCCGGATGTCCCGACCTTGCGTACGTCGATCCGGATATCGAGTTCTCGAAGCACGCGGCTGGCCTTTCCGCCGAGGTAAAGGGCATGCGGACCGATATTGAAATGAAATCCGTCGGGCGTTGTCTGCGTCGCGGCCCGGCCTCCCAGATGTTCAGCCTGCTCCAGCACCACGACCGACTTTCCGGCCCGGCCCAGCAAAGTTGCGGCGGTCAATCCGGCGATTCCCCCTCCAACAATTAAAGCATTTGTCATGGATGCCCTCCGTGTATGCTGTTTCTAAGGTCAGGACGAGCCAGAGGATCGCTTTGTGACAGAAGTGCCGGAATTTTTTTTTGCGAGTCAAACTCATTATGCGCGAAGAGCCGACAACCCACGTCTCGCCCTCAAAACTGTGGCAGTGCGCCTGCGGAGCGATGGATCTGGCCTGGACCGACTACGAACACGTTTTCGAGTGCGAAGCATGCGAGAAGCTCATTACCGAAATTGCGGAGGCGCTTGATGAGATTGCAACTCAATGGCCCTTCAGCGGCGCGGCATCTTTCGCAACCCTTCACAATTAGCCTTTAAAAAAGATCAGCCAGTTCGTACCTTGCGCTGCCCGACTGAAGATAGCGAGCCGGGCATTTGCGTTAACGCACAATCTCCAGAGATTTCAGCTGAGGCGCGTTTTCCGGCAACAAAGAAGCAATGCCGCTGTCGAAGGTTGCGAGGACTCCTCGCTTGTGTATCGCTAAGCCGAAGAGATAGGCATCCGTGGTTTGCTGATGTCCTGTAAAAAGATTCGAAAACAGAGCGACGGAACGTTGAAGCGATATCTCCTCCTTCCAGAAATGATGACTTCGGTGGTTGATGTTTGCGTTCAGAATCTCGATGGCTTTTAGCGGTGAGGGTGCATCAGGAAAAACGCGAGGGTTGCTGCTAATTCGAACAAATCCCACCTGGGTCAAAGGACAGGTTGCCCAGCCATATCGCGAATGCGATTGGAACCAATCACTGGCCTGCTCGTGTTGATCATGGTTCGTCCAAAACAACGCCATCAGCAGATTGACGTCGAGCAGGTAAACGCTCATGGAAAGTCGCTCAATGCTTCTTTCACCTTGCCAGCCGTGATCTTCGCCGATCCCTTCGGCGGATCGAAAACCGTCAAGCCATTCTTTTCCCGAACCGGCGGCGCCACTTGCAAACCACGGCGCACGAGATCCGAGATCGACTTTCCAAGAGAGATCCGCAGAATTCGCGCCCGTTTAGTCGCCTCGGCCAAGACATCATCATCCAGGCTGAGTGTCGTTCTCATGTGAAAATGATGTCATTGGGTTCATTTGATGTCAATATCGGCTTCTTATGCCTCGGGCTGATCCCGCGGGGAAGGATTAGTCGCGAGACGGTGGCAAGCGTAAGCCGCCGGGAACCACGTAGCGTTCGGTCCAATCGAACAACCATTGCACGAGAATGGCCAGGACAGCAGCCGGAAGGGCGCCTTGCCACAGGATCATCGATTGATCGTTGCGTTGAAGCCCGGTGACGATCGCCTGGCCAAAGCCTCCGGCGCCGATCAGCCCGCCGATGGTCGCGGTCCCGACGTTGATCACAGCCGCCGTCTTGATTCCTGCGAGAATGGCGCGCGAGGCCAGAGGCAACTCTATCCGCCACAATCGCGTTTGCGCGGGCAGGCCGAGCGCATCGGCGGATTCCTGAAGCTCCTTTGGAATGTCCCGTATTCCCGTGTAGGTGTTGCGCACGATCGGCAGGAGGCTATAGAGAAAGAGGGCGCCGATCGTCGGCAGTTCACCCAGACCCAGGAGCGGGATCATGAACATGAGCAGAGCCAGCGATGGAATCGTCTGCACGACTCCCACAATTCCCAACACGACCTGGCCAAGGCGCGTCCAGCGAACCGAAAGAACGCCTAACGGGACCGCAATGATGATCGATGCGGCAAGCGAGATCGCCACGAGAAACGCGTGCTCCCTCGCATGCTGCAGCGTCTGGTTCCAAACCGAGCTCGGCTTCTCCACGTGGATGCCCAGCCGCTGCGAAACGAAATCACCTGCAGCTTCCTCCGCCGTGCGCTGACGTTCGTCCACCGCGGCGTTGACTTCGATCATCTGCGGTTCCGTGATGGCGCCCTCGAGTCTGAATACTGCGCGAAACGCTTCAGCCGCGCGCGCCATCGAATCTTTCCTTGCCAGGATGACCGCTTCATATTTGGGAAAAAAGTCGAGATCATCCTTCAAGACTCGCAGGTTCAGTTTTCGAACCTTGGAGTCGGTGGTGTAGATCTCGGTGGTCGCCGTATCATTAAAAAAAAACGCTTCGTACAACTGCGCATGCTCATAACCCTTTGGCGCGAACGGCCGGCGGTACCTATTCAGCCGAGATGGCCAGCCATCGTCCGTTCCCATGACTTCATTGCTAAAAACGAGGCGCACGTTGGGTATGAGTTTCATGCAGTTTGACGTGCACAACTGCAAGTTACCC
>CAZPBY010000018.1:7642-60907 GCA_964584785.1 uncultured Solibacteraceae bacterium | reverse complement strand
CCCAAACCCTTTGGGCGGAAAAGGCAGGCGTTACCTTTTCTGCAGCGCCGGCCAGCACTCGTCCCTTCCCATGAATTCATTGCTGAAACCGAGACGCAAGTCGGGATGCGCTTTCATATCGCTGACTGTCGCAATACCCAGTTTCCCCGCCGTGTCTTCCTTCAACGCGATGGCGTACGTATTGTTGAAGCCAAGTGGTTTGCTCATCACCAGGTTGAACTCTTGAAGCGCCGTGTCGAGTTGCGCAGGCGTGGTGATCTTCCTCGTGGCAAAAATTTCGTGAGTGAGAGTGCCTGTGTACTCGGGATAGGCGTCGATCTGCCCGTTGATCAGGGCCTGCCAGGCAACCTCGGTTCCGCCCAACCGCAGATACGCGGCCGGCGTGTTTGTGCTCCGCGCGAGTATCGCGAACATGTTGCCGAGAATTTCGCCCTCAATGTCGTACTTGGAGCCGATGGTGAGTGCCGTCTCAGCCGCTCCGGCGGTGCGGTCAGCCACCAGTATCGCCAACGCCACGGAGAAGAGGGCGAGTAAACGCTTCACAGCGGACTCCCTGCAGGCGTGAGTTGAGGCGTTCGCTGGGCGTTGATGAATCGCACAACGAACTCATTCGCCGGGCGCTGGACCAGATCGGTGAGTCGTCCTCTTTGGATGATCGCGCCGGCTTGGAGTAAGACGATTTCATCACCGAAAAACGCTGCCTCTCCGATGTCGTGCGTGACAAGAACGACGGTTTTGCGCAGCGTCTGGAAAATGCCTTTCAGATCGGACTGAAGGTCGCTGCGGATGATCGGATCGAGAGCGCCGAGCGGTTCGTCGAGCAGAAGCACATCCGGATCGAGCATGAGCGCCCGCATCAGGCTGACGCGCTGCCTCTGTCCGCCGGAAAGTTGCGCCGGAAAGCGCTGCAGACCGTCCACTGGAAAACGCGTTAGTGCGGCCAGTTCCGAAACCCGATCGTCGACCCATTGGCGTGGTTTTCCAAGGTGCTGCGCCAGCAGGGTGACGTTATCGCGAGCCGTCAGATGGGGAAACAGCCCGCCATCCTGAATGACATAACCCATGCGATGCCGAAGTTTCGCGCTGTTCTCGGGGGTAAAAGGAGTTCCGTCGAAAAGGACAGCGCCTTCATCAGGACGAATCAAACCGATCATCAACCGCAGCAGGGTGGACTTGCCGCAACCCGATGGCCCGATCAGCACAAGAGTGCGGCCGGCCGGAACCGCAAGGTCCGTTCGCTGGATGGCGATAAGGGTGCTGTATCGCTTTGAGACTCCCCGCAGTTCAAGCCCGCCGCCCGTTCGGTTCAGGTTCATCACATTAGCCCGCCAACCAGCAACCCGGACTAGCGGCCGGCCTCGTGACGGACTTCATGCGCTTCGTGAAATCGAATTCCGAGCGTCTCGAGCTCGTTGAGGATGGGCTCATAGATCGACGGCTCAACCGGAATGAATACTCCGGGCGTCTTGATCTTTCCGTCAAGAATCATCTTGGCGGCGATTGCCGCAGGAAGCGCGACCGTCCGCGCCACGGACGTGTGGCCGCCGCGAATCCCGTAGTCCAGCAGCGTCGAGGTGATGCGCTCGCTCTTTCCGCCAGGAAACTCCGCGGTGAATTCATGATTCATGACGACCATGTCCCGATCATTGGGCTGCATTGAAAGCTTCCTGAGCATCAGCACGTTCAAATACGTGAGCGGATCACTGGCGCCTGCAGGCAGCGCCTCATCGCTGAAGAGGCCAAGCCATTCCAAGCGCTTCACCGCTGCGGCATAGGAAGGTAATCCCAGCTTTGACGCGACGCTCTCCGCCAGACCAACCGGCGATACGCCGATCAAGTGCGCCGTCATATCGCGGTAGGTTCTCCCGGTGAAACCCTGCACCGGCTCATCCTTCAGCCAATTGAGCGCGACGATGGACCGCAGGGTTTCGCACCATCCGGACATTCGATACGTTCCGCGATAGACCGTCTTCGCAGACTTCAGACCGTACACATCCTTGTACGGCAGCGAATCGCGATTCGGATAATTCTCGAAAGTGCCGGCGCCCGGAACGTCCTCGAGGCGGTAATTCTCGAACAACTTTTCGCCGGGCACGTCGACAATCAACCCATTCTCGAGCCACTTCGCGGAATTTCGCGAAGCGAGCAGCACGCCCCTCGGCGACCATGAAAATTTATAGCCGAACGGATTGTTGCTCGAATCATGCGCGGGCAGCGCACCTGTTGTGGAGCGGAAGCTCGTGACTTTGCCGCCGCGCCGCTCCACGTCGTGAATCACCCGCATCGCCGACATATGATCGATGCCCGGATCCAATCCGGCTTCGTTCAACACGACGATGCCCGCGTCCTTTACCCGCGGCTCGAGCGAACGCATTGCCGGCGAGACGTAGGATGTGGTGAGCATGTTCTTGCGATGTCGAATGCACGACTCCGCAACCGTCGCATGATGAACGTACGGCAGGAGACTCACGGCGAGATCCGTGTTGCGCACCAGTTCGTCGAGGCGCGAGGCCGCATCCGATTGTGTCACGTCGAGCGATACGGCCCTTCCATTTGCATGACCGCCGATCATGCCGGCAGCCTTTTCCGCCGTACGTGTGGCCTGCGTTACTTCAACGTTTCCGGACTCGAGCAAGTAACGAATGATCGGGCGGCAAATCAAGCCGGCGCCGAGAACTAGAACTTTTTGCATAAGACCCCTAAACGGAAGTGGATTGAACAAACTTGGACATGTACAGATAATCCGGTGTGAAGTCGCCGCGATGAACGATCACCGCGCGCTTGACGGCATGCGGGAGATCGAGTTGATCAAACGATTTCTCAAAGTTTCCTTTCGCGATCGCCGGAACGAAAGGAACCAGCATGTCGCCAAAACTGTTAGAAGCCTCGCGAGGCAATTCCGAGGGAAGCGTATCGACTGCCATCACGACCGGACCATGCCCTTCCCAGCCGCTCGCTGCCAGCCCGTTGGCTGGGAAATAAGTGTAGATCGGATCTCCGGGCTCAGTCGCTCGCACCGTGCATTCCACCGATCCCTCGATATCGCAACTAATGTCTCCAATCACCCGCAGCCGCGGCTTCTGGCCTCCGCTCCACGCGCGACGGACCCACTGTTTGGTGACGAGGCGCGGATACCGCGGGTCCCAGTAAATGCAGTTCACCAGAACGCTCAAGTGCGGCAGGTATTCTTCGAACCGGGATTCATACTTGTCCGGCTGTCGATAGTACTGTTGCAGATCGAAAGGCATACTGGAATTGCGGGGTCTCGCCATGTCCTTCTCATAGAACACGACTTTGTACAGCCTCCGATTCGAAGCTGTGCCGGATTTCATGAATGCCGCCAACTCCGAGGCATGAATCGTCTCATTCGGCACGAGGTCGAAGATTTCCTGGGCACCACGAGACACGTTGCCGTAACCGCTGAACCCCACAACAAACGGTGAAAGCGTCTCCGCGAGACCTTCGGCGGCGAGCCGTTCACCGGCCGATTTGAGCGCGGCCTTCGCGTCGTCGAGGCTGGAGTATTCCACAGGCCGCTTGAGATCTGCGAAAGGATTGGCGGTGCCTTCCCAGACGAGCCTTTTTCCCAAAGTGTAAAATGTCTCGAACATTCCGGCGGTGCCGGCGTAGTTGCCGAAGAAAATCAGCCGGCGGTTCTGATCGTCGGTAACCTTTTCGTAGTCGATCAGCGTTGCGCCACGGTCGATGATCTTTCGCAACATCGGCATGTTGTATGGCTGGCCCTTGAACGTGTGCGAGAAAAACATGTAGACGCCCTGGTCGCGGAAAAAATCGGCCGGAATTTCCTTCACTGCGAACACGACACGGCAATCCGAGAGGTTTTCGTGCACGGCTGCGCCTACACTGCGATATTCGTCATCCTTGAAAATGCGGATCGTGGACGGCTGCACGACAACCTGAACACCTTGCCGCACCAGTGATCGTACGTGATCGGGCGTCAACGGGACTCTTCGTTCCCACTCGTTCTTGTCCTCCCGGCGCAACCCGACTTTCATGCTGTGAACATACCATAAGAAGAAGTGACGTCACGAAGCCCGTCGCTGCGCCCCGGGTTCTGACGGTTGTGCCACTCAACGTAGTCGGGGCAAAGCGTGCAGAACCCGGAGCGCAGCGACGGGCTCGGTGACGGCGCCTTGAAGTGGGCTACTGAAACACCCTGTCGATGGGAACCAGGACAACGTCTGTGCCCTTCACGCCGATCTTGAACGCCTGTATCGTTTTGTCTTCCTCGGTGATCTCCTCGGGTTTCGGCGCGTTGTACGTGATCGGAGAGGGCTCGTTCTTGACGATCGCATCGCGAAGCGAGGCGCCATCCTTGGTAATAATGACGATGCGCATGCGATCGGTCTTGAGGTATTTCTGAATCGCCCGGTTCACATCTTCACGTGTAAGCCTGGAAAGCTGCTCCTTCATGTAAGTCGTGAATTCCGGAATCCCGTAGTACCGGCTGTCCAGGGCATATCCCAGACGAAGGTCCTGCGTTTGAGTCAGGATGTTCGAGTACTTCATCAGGAAGTCTCGCGCACCCTCGAAGTCTTCAACCGACAAACCCTCGCGGACGAACTTGTCGAACTCGAACAGCGCTCCTCTCAAGGCGAACAGTCCGTTTTTCGGCTCAACCGGCCGTATCCATATTTGAAAAATCTGCTGCCGGCGTCCCAGATTCGGATCGGGTGTGAATTGAAACATGCCGCGGGGAAAGTACTCGATGTAAGCGTAGTCGCCATAGTTCAGGCCTCGAGCTTCCCGCAAACGCTGATACAGGTGACTGTTCGATGATCGGTGCTGCCCTAGGTACGAGGCGGCCACGGCGAGCGCCGGCCAGTCTTTCGACGAACGATTGATCTCGATGGGAAACCCCATCGAGATCGCCGTCGATCGAGTGTCGCGTTCGACGATCTCGATCCGAGTGCCGGGAGCCAGCTTCGGCGCCGTCATTTCTTCACCGCCGGACGCGCGCGGCGAACCTGCCGGCAGCTTCGCGAAGTCCGCTTCGACCTTCTGCTCGAACCCCTGCGGATATCCGCCGGCGAGTCCGATGATCAGATTGGCCTGAGTGTAGTTGTTGCGATAAAAGTCTCGAACGTCCTGAACGGTGAGTTTCTGCAGCGACGACACCTTGCCTATGTTGTGATGGGCATAGCGGTGACCGGCGTAAACGATGTTATAGAGGTACTCCTTGCCGAGCTCTTCATCATTGCTTTCGCGCAGGTCGACTTTGAGGAAGTTGATGGCCTCTTCCTGCAGACGTTTGAAATCATCGGCTCGAAAACCGGGATCCAGCAGCATGTCCTTGAGGAGACCGTAGTAGCGGTCCACCGTCTCGATGTGCGCGGTGCCGGAAAAGACCGTCATCTCTTTATCGATCTGCCAGCGAACCGACGACGCGATCGGATAAAGCGCTTCGACAATCTGGTCGTAGCTCAGCGTCCGCGTTCCGCCCTCAGCGAGCATCGCGGCAGTCAACGCGGCGAGGCCTTCCTTTCCGACAGGATCGGAAGCAGCGCCAGTCATGAAGAGCAGCCGGAAGCTCACAAGCGGCGACGTCCCGCGCTGGAACAACGTTGCAGGCTTGGCCGCGGCCGGCAAAGTCACAACCGCGGCCGCGAGGAGAATCGAGGTGAGACGCTTGATCATCAGTGCTTCTCCTCGTTCTTGGTGGGCTTGGATTTCAGCGTGACGAGCGTCCGATTGGTCTCCACGAAATACTTTGCAGCTGCCGCTCGTATGTCCTCAGGAGTGATTTGTTGATACAGATCGAACAGTTTGTTGATCGTCTCCGGCGACCGCGTCAGACCAACGTAGGGTGCGAGACGAGTGGCAATCGCGCTATTGCTGTTCATCTGCATCGCGAATCCATACCGCATTCGCGACCGCGTGGCATCGAGCTTCGACTGCGACACCAGTTCGTCGGTGAATCGACGGAACGTATCTTGAATCTGCTCGCGAACGTAATCGATATCCTTGACGTCCTTCACGCGGCCGACAACAGTTAACAAGCTCGGATCCACCTGATTGCCGAAATCCGATTCGACCCATTCCGCCTTCTGCTCTTTCAACACGAGCCGCTGGTATAGGTCCGAGTTCTGGCCGAACGCCAGTTGCACCAGAAGGTCGAGCGCGGCTTTGTCTTTGATCGAATCCGAATAAGCAGGACCATGATAGGCAACCGCCACCAGCGGCAATGTCGGCGAAGACCAGTCCACATCGGCAGCACGCAACTCGGTCTGAGCCGGCTCGATTGGAATGTTGGGCACGTAATCCCCGCGTTTCCACTCGCCGAAATACTTCTTCGTCAGCGCCAGCGCGCGTTCACGCGTGACATCGCCGACAAGCGTGATCGTGGTGTACTCGGGCCGGTAGTAGCGTTTGAAGAACTCGAGGCTGTAGTTGTACTGGTTCGGCATATCTTCGACGTCCTTGATGAAACCCATAGTCGTGTGGCCGTACGTATGCTTCTTGAACGCGGTGTCCTGCAGCACTTCGAGTAGTTTGTTTTCGGGATTGGCGCTGTTCTTGTTGTATTCGCCGAGCACAGCAAGAGACTCGGTCTTATATGCCGCCTCGCTGTACTTCAGCCGCTGAAAGCGATCGGCTTCCATTTTCAGGATTGGGTCAAGATCGTCTTTTGTGAAGGTCTCGTAGAACACCGTTCGATCGAGCGTGGTGTAGGCGTTGGATTCCGCTCCGGCGCGTTTGAGAATTTCGGTTTGCTGCTCCGATGTGTAGTTTTCCGAACCCCGAAACATCAGGTGTTCGAAAAGATGGGCGTAGCCGCTCTTGCCCGGTTCCACCTCGTTCCGGGACCCCGTGCGGACCACGATATAAAGCGCGACCATATTCGGATAATCGGTCGGCACGGTGATGAGTCGAAGTCCGTTCTCAAGGTCGTCGGTTGTGTAGTTGTATGGAAACAGCTTCGTGTCACGCTGCTGAGCAAGAGCCAGCAGCGGCAGAAATGAACAAAGGAGTAGTGTGATTGAACGTTTCATGCTCCGAATTCTACCGCGCCTCTACGCTATAGTGTTCGGACCATGAGAACTTTTATGCAGGACCTTCGCTACGGCGTTCGAATGCTGGCGAAGCACCCCTGGATTTCGCTGGTGGCCGTCATCACGCTGGCTCTCGGCATGGGCGTCAATGCGGTGATCTTCAGCGGCGTCTACTCGATTCTGCTGCGGCCGCTGCCGTATGCCGATTCGGATCGCCTGGTCGTTGTCGGCGACTCCGATCCCTCGAACCCGTCGGCCGGTACGGAAGTCTCCTATCCTCAATTCTCCGAATGGAAGTCACGCAGCAGAAGCTTTGACGGTCTTGCGGCAGCGATGGGATGGAATCCGACACTGAAGACAGGCGCTGCGACGGAACAGATCAAGGGCAGCCTCGTGTCCTCGGATTTTTTCCAAATTTTCGGCATGGAATTGCTGGCGGGCCGCGCCCTCAGCGCTGGTGAGGATCAGAGCGCTGCGTCGCCTTCGGTCGTAATCGGGGAGTCGCTATGGACGCGACAATTTGCGAGGAGTCCCGCGATAATTGGCCGTGCCGTTCTGTTGGATGATCTGGCAGTCACGATCGTCGGAATTGTGTCGGAGACGAGCCAGTATCCGCCGAACCAGGATGTATGGGCATCGCTATCGGCAGCCGCTCCGCCGAATGTACTGAGCGATTCGTTCAGACGAAATGTCGCCGTGGTGGGAAAGCTCGCGGCCACGACGGATGCGGGCAAAGCTCAGGCGGAACTGCGATCCATCGAAGCGGCGTCCTCGGCCGGTGAACGGCGCGCAAGCGACGCCGGACTAACCGTCACGGTGACGCCCTTTGTCGAGAGCCTCATCGGCAAATACAAAACCGGACTCTTGATCCTGCAATGGGCAGTCGCATTTGTGCTGCTGATCGCGTGCGCCAACCTGACGAACCTGCTGCTGGCGCAAACCGCCAGCCGGCAAAAGGAGTTCGTCATCCGCATCGCCATTGGAGCAACGCGGCGGCGGCTCATCGTCCAGCTGCTCACCGAAAGCTTCATCCTCAGTTTGCTCGGCGCCGCCGCCGGCCTGATCGCGGCGCAATGGACATTGCGATCGCTCGAAACTGCTTTCGCTGAGCGGCTTGCCCGAGGCGGCGTGCTGCACGGAATCGCCGTCGACTTCCGAGTACTGATTTTCATGGGAACCGTCACGATGCTCACTGCAATCATCGTCGGCTTGACGCCCGCCCTCGCCGCGTCCAAACCCGACCTCGATCGCTTTCTCCGCTCCGGCAGCCGCGGTGGAAGTGGGAGTCCCCGGCATCGACGGATTCAGAGTGTTCTCGTCGTGTCGGAGATTGCGCTCGCTATGATGCTTCTGGTGTCGGCCGGGTTGATGATCCGAACCTTCAACAATCTCATCACCGCCGACCTCGGTTTTCGAACGGACAACGTTCTCACAATGCGCGTCTCTCTGCCTGAAGCGGGCTATCCGGACGCAGCGAGCGTGAATCGATTCTTTACTGATGTCGAACAGCGCGTTCGCGCGTTGCCGGGAGTGGAGTCATTCGCCGCCGTCAATTACCTTCCTTTGATTGGCTACAATCCCGGTGTCGCATTTCGTCTCGGTGGCCAGCCGGCAACCGAAGAGGCCGGCCGGGCGGACATACAACCGATCACGCCCGGTTATTTTGAAGTGCTTCGCATCCCTCTGCAACGCGGCCGTCTTTTGGACGTGACCGACATGACTGCAGCATCCGGCGTTGTTGTGATCAATGATTCCTTCGCGAAGAAGTTTCTCCGCGCCTCCGATCCCATCGGCGCCACGCTGCAGTTGGGCGATATCACAGATCGAATGCAGTCCGTTCGAGTCGTCGGCGTTGTCCGTGACATCCATCAGTGGGGTATTCTGTTTGAACCGCGTCCGGAAATTTACATTCCAACAACGGCCGGACTCAGGTTTCGCCGAACGCCCTACTTTGTCATCGGAACGACGAACCCACCGCGCGGCCTGGCGAATGCCGTTCGCAAAGAGATCGAAGCGATCGATTCGAATCAGGCGGTATCGTCGCTCCAGCCATTGGCGTCGGTGCTGTATTACTCGGTTGAACGGCGGCGATTCCTTGGGCTCATGCTGTCGTTTCTTGGGGCCGTTGCCATGGCGATGGTGAGTATCGCAATCTACGGAGTGATCGCCTATTCCGTCATCGAACGCCGGCACGAGATCGGCGTTCGCGTCGCGCTTGGCGCGGCGCGGACGCGCGTCCTACGAATGGTACTCCGCGGCGGAATGCATTTGGCCCTGCTCGGCATTGTGTTTGGAAGCGTCGGCGCAGCAGTGATCATGCGTCTGATCCACGGCTATCTTTACGGCGTCGGTTCAGCCGACCCGATGACGTACATTGCCGTCGGCGCCTTAATTTCCGTTATCGCGTTTGCGGCTTGCTACTTTCCCACCCGGAAGGCGACACGTGTGGATCCGATCATCGCATTACGCTGCGAGTGATCCTGTGGAGTATGCTTCCGGTCAAACCAGGAGGAAACTTTCCATGAGAATTTCACGGCGTTTTCTCGTCATCGGCCTTTGCCTGACGGCCTCCGCCGCGGCGGCGATTTATCGGGCACAGACGGCACCGGACATGGCTGCGGCCGCCAACACGTTTCTCGTATCGCTGAATGCGCAGCAGCTGTCCAAGGTCAAATACGATCTGACGCATGCGGAGCGCATGAACTGGTTCTTCACTCCGGTGCCGCGGAACGGACTTCCACTGAAAGAAATGGAACCGCAGCAGCGGCACCTTGCGATGAGCATGCTGTCCGCGGCGTTGAGCCAGAAGGGATTCATGAAAGCGACGACGATCATGAGTCTCGAACAGGTGCTGCGCGATCAGGAAGCGGCCGCGAGAGGGGCGGCGCCCGCGAATCCGACGGCCGGTGGCGGGCGCGGTGGTGGTGGCGGTGGCATTACACGCGATCCGGAACTTTACTTCTTCACGATCTTCGGAACGCCGTCCAACGACTCGGCCTGGGGATGGCGCGTCGAGGGTCATCACGTTGCGGTCAACATCACGCTCGACAAGGGCCGCATCGTTTCCGCCGGTCCCACTTTCTTTGGATCGAATCCGGCGCTGGTAAAGGAAGGGCCGCGACAGGGCTTGCGCGTGCTCGGCAAAGAGGAGGACCTCGGGCGCGGCCTCCTGATGTCGCTGGATCCCTCACAAAAGAAACTCGCCGTCCTTGACGTGAAAGCTCCCGGCGACATCATCACCATGAATTCAAAGCGCGTCGAGTTTGGAACGAAGGCGCAGTACGCGATGCCCGCCAAGCCCGAAGGTCTGCCCGCTTCCAAAATGAATGCCAAACAGATGGATCAGCTGATGGCGCTCATCCAGGAATACACCTCCGGACGAACTTCAGCGGATTACGCTGCGATCACAATGGCGGACATCAGGAAAGCCGGTGTTGTGAATATTTATTTTGCGTGGGCCGGTGGGGAGAAGATGGGCGATCCGAATTACTACCGGGTTCACGGACCGACCTTCCTGATCGAATACGACAACACGCAGAACGGCGCCAATCACGTCCATTCCGTCTTCAGGGATTTGAAGAATGACTTTGGTGTGGACACCCTTCGGGAGCATTACAAGACCGATCACGGATTACAGTAGCAAGCCGGGCGGCAAAGCGGCGGGTGTTTAACCGGCCTGACTAGGACTTTTTCAGGATCGCTATCTGCCCTGCATGATAGATGTGGTGCTGTGCCACGCCATGCAGCAGGATGTACAGCGTGGGCGCGTCCTTCCGGATTGGCTCGTGCAACCGTGACTCCGGCAGCGTTGCCACCAGCTCGACGATCTTCCGCTGGCTCTCGGCCAGGTTGTCTAACGAGCGCTGCCAGACGGCCGCCGTCGTCTCGGTGACCGGAGGGAAGTTGATTTCATCGGTGACCTGAAACGCCATCTCTCCCAGAATCCTGCGGCGCGGAATGTCCGCCCAGGCGCCGATGTGATGGACGAGTTCCCAAATCGAGTGAGCGGACGCGATGGGCCGTCGCGAGGCAATGTCGGGAGTGACGCCGTCGAGTGCTTCCATGACGGAGGGTCCGTGCCACGCAGGGCCCGAATATGCGAATCGAAGCTGTTCGGCGATACGTTCAAGTTCCGTCACGTGGAGCTCTCGACATTGTATTTCTGCATGTAATGTCGAAATGAACGGTATGTCATTCCCAGAAGTTCCGCGGCCTTGACCTGGACGCCGTTCGATCGCCGGAGCGCTTCCTCGAGGTAATTCTTCTGCAGGTTCTCGACATACTCTTCCAGGCTGAAGCCCTCATCCGGTATGGAGACGGCCGTTTTCAGTTTTGTGTTATTCGCGACCGATTCCGGAAGGTGTGTCGCCGACAGCTCAATCGAGGTCTCCAGAATAAATGCTCGCTCGATGGCGTTTTCGAGTTCGCGAACGTTACCCGGCCAGCCGTAAACCTCGAGCCTCCGCAATGCCTCGTCGGACAGCCTGTCGATCTTCTTTCCCATCGACGCATTCAGTCGCGACAGAAAATGATTCGCGAGCAGCGGAATATCATCGCGCCGATGACGCAACGGAGGAATTTGGAGCGGAATGACGCTGATGCGGTAGTACAAGTCCTCGCGAAATTCCCCTTCCGACACCATGGTCGGCAGATCCCGGTTGGTTGCCGCAATGATTCGCACGTCGACGGGAATTTCTTCTGTTCCTCCGACCCGGCGGAGCGTGCGTTCCTGCAGGACGCGGAGCAGCTTGACCTGCATGGCGAGGCTTGTTTCGCCGACCTCATCCAGAAAGATCGTTCCCTTGTCGGCAACCTCAAACAATCCTTTCTTGTTTGCGGCAGCGCCCGTGAACGCGCCTTTCATGTAGCCGAAGAGTTCGCTTTCGAGCAGTGTTTCGGTGAACGCACCGCAGTTGACGGAAACAAATTGCTGGTCCGCGCGAGGGCTGTTCAAGTGGATCGCTTTGGCGACAAGTTCTTTTCCGGTGCCGCTCTCGCCGGTGATGAGAATCGTGCTCGCCGTGGCGCTCACGACCTCGATCATTTTGAACAGTTCCTGCATTTTCTGGCTTCTTCCGATAAGGTTGCCCATTCCGTGCACCTTTCGGAATTCGCGGCGCAGGTAAGTGTTCTCTTCACGCAGGCGCCGGTTTTCGAGAGCGCCGTAGACAACAAGCTTCAGTTCTTCGATGAAGTTTTCGGTTTTCAGGATGTAGTCGTATGCGCCCATCTTCAGCGCCTGGATGGCCGTGTCTGCGGACGCGAACGCCGTCAGCAGAATGAACTGGCCGGCGAAGTTCTGAGCCCGGACGTCGCGAAGCAGATCGATGCCGGTCATGTCCGCCATTTTGATATCGGAAATGATGAGATCGAACTCCGCGCTCTTGATCACCTGGAGCGCCTGCTCGGCACTCGACGCAGTGGTGACGTTAAAGCCTTCCTTCTTCAGGAAGATTTCGAGAAGCTCACGGATCGATCGCTCGTCGTCAACGATGAGTATTCTTGCTTTCATTTAGAGGTCTATGACGAACGTTGTTCCCAGACCCTTTCGTGATTTGGCGGCGATCGTCCCGTTGTGGGCGTTGACTATCTGGTAGACGATCGGAAGACCGAGCCCCGTCCCGTTACGGAACTTCGAATTGAACGGCACGAACAACCGTTTCAACTCGTCTTCCGTCAGGCCGATCCCGGTATCTTCGAACCGGATACGGGCCCCGCCATTTCTTGCCTCCAGACTCACAGTCAACTTTCCACCATCCGGCATCGCTTTGAATGCATTCGATGCGAGATTATAGAACACCTGCCGCATCATCGACTCATCCACCATCATCTGGACGGGTTGAAGTTTGGTATCGATCTCATGCGACGGCTTCACTTCCGAACTGTTCCGCATCAGACTGACGGTCTCCGCAATCAACGCAGACAGCTCAACAGACTCCGGTTTCGGCGCGATTGGACGCGCATATGAAAGAAACTCCGTAATGATCCGATTCAATCTCTCGGTTTCGCGCGAAATGATTTTCATCAGGTGCAGCTGCTCGTTGCTCAGTTGAAGGTCCGACTGCAGCAGATTGAACGAACCGGAGATCGAGGCGAGTGGATTTCGGATTTCGTGCGCAATGCCTGCCGACATGACGCCGATCGCCGCCATCTGTTCCTTCTGCCTCATCTGGCGCTCGAGCGAACGGAGTTCCGTGAGGTCCTCGAACGTCCAGACGTAACCCGCCGTGTTTTTATCGTCGATCATGACCGGCGTTACGGTGAACCGCAGGTAGATATCCTTGCCGTCCCGCCTCAGCGTGGGTAATTCGAAACGCGCCGATTCGACGTGCGAACTCATGCCGGGAAATACCTGCCAGATCGTCATGTTCAGCGCGTCGTCGGGCGTCACTCCCGTGATATCCTCTGCGGCCCGATTGAACAGGTAGATGCGCCCTTCCATGTCGGTGGTGACGAGTCCGTTCCCCATGCTGTCGACAATGCGGCCGCTGAACGCCTGCAGGAACGCAACCTGTCCCGTCGAACGCTCGAGTTGCGCTCCGGTGCTGTGCAGCGTTTCGGCAAGGTAGTTGGACAGGTAAGCAACGGCGCAAAATCCAAAAATGCTTTTGGCGATGAGGTATTGGAGTTGAGAAATTTCCGGCATGCCGACGGTGGTCGTCGGGATCACTCCAAAATACGCCAGATCCATGTGCGTCAGATGGATCAACGAACTTGCCGTTCCGGCAAGAAACGCCCCCCGGCGCTCGAGCAGGATGCTCGACATGACGATCTCGAGGAAATAGAGGGAGGAAAACGAACTGTCGATGCCGCCCGTGCGATTGACCGTCCAGGTGATCAGCAGCAGATCGACGGCGTTCTGAGCGTACGCCTGAGAAACGTAGTTTTTATTGATCCGGAGTAGAGCGTACCAGCATCCGGAGAGGGCATAGACCGCCAGGAGGAGGAGAGCCAGGTCCTGCCCTCTCTCGAGTGCAACAAAGACAGAGAAAATGATCGCCCGGAAAGAGATCAGGCGGAGCAACCATTTCCTTCTATCCATGTTGTTGAGAAGAGCCGTACACCGGCGCTGGATGCCGGTGTCCGCTTATTTGCTGCTCAACTGACCGACCAACGCGAAGATGGGCAGGTACATCGAAATGACGATGCCGCCCACGATGACGCCGAGAACCACGATCATCGCCGGTTCCATCGCCGTCATCAAATCGCCCACCGCCGCGTCGACTTCCTCTTCGTAGAAGTCGGCGATTTTCGTCAACATTGTTTCCAGAGCGCCCGCCTGTTCGCCGACGCCGACCATCGAAACCACCATGTTCGGAAACACGCCCGATGCTTTCAAAGGATCGACAATGGTTCGGCCTTCTTCAATGGCCTTCTTTACATTGAGAATGGCTTCTTCGACGATCGCGTTGCCCGACGTGTGAGCCGTAATATCCAGGCAGTCCAGAATCGGCACGCCGCTGGCGATCAGTGTCGCCATTGTGCGCGTGAAACGCGCGACCGCGATCTTTCGCATCAGGGGTCCGAAAATGGGCAGCTTCAATATCGTCCCGTCCACGGCGTACCGGCCTTTCGGTGTGACGTACCACGAACGGAACACCGCGATAAAAATGCCGAGGCCCACAATGATGAACAGGCCGTAGCCTCCCACGAACTGACTCGAAAAGATGACGATGCGCGTCGGCAGCGGCAACGTCACGTTCATGCTGTTGAACAATTCTGTGAATGCCGGCACGACCTTCCACAGGATAAGGGAGATCACGCTGGCGGCGATGATGACGACGGCTGCAGGATACACCATGGCGGACTGCACCGCTCGTTTCAGCTTGACGGCTTTTTCGATGTACACCGACAAGCGTTGGAAGATGGTGTCCAGAATACCGCCTGCTTCACCTGCAGCAACCATGTTCGTGTACAGGTCGTCGAACGTTTTCGGGTGCATCTTCATCGACGCGGCCAGGCTGGTGCCCTGTTCGACTTCCTTGCGCACGGCGTTGATCGTCGCGGCGAATTTTTTATTGTCCTGGGTCTCTGCAAGGATCTCGAGGCACTGGACGAGCGGAACGCCTGAATCGATCATCACGGAGAACTGACGGGTGAAAACCGCGATGTCTTTCGCCGTGGGGTTCCCACCGAGCTCCATCTTTTTCAGGCGATCTACAAGATCAACACCTTTCTTTTCCTCGGCATCCATCAGCGCGATCTGTTCGCGCCGGAGGGCAAGCGCAAGGGCCTGACGGCTGTCGGCCAGGCGCTCGCCCGAAACGATTTCACCCGAACGGGTTCTTCCTTTGAAACTAAAATTCGGCATAGGCAATAGTATTTTTGTACCGGGTCCTGAAATTGGCAAATCTAAATTACAGGACGGTTTCCCGCAAAACCTCTTCGATCGTCGTGACTCCGTCCATAACTTTGGTCAGTCCACTGCGGCGCAAACTGATCATGCCGTAGCCAACCGCCTGGCGTTTGAGCTCAATGGCCGTCGAACCCACCATCACGGCGTCGCGCATTTCGTCGGTCATTTCCAGAACCTCGAAGAGACCGACGCGGCCTTTGTAGCCGGAGTTGTTGCAAACAGGGCAACCGGCGCCCTTGTAAACGACGGCCTTTTCCGCCTCCTCCGGAGTGAAACCGATGTCGATCAAAGTCTGCTGCGGCACCTTCAGTTCCTGCTTGCAGCCTTTGCAGATTCGACGGATCAGCCGCTGGGCGCAGATCAGGTTGACTGCGGTGGCGACAAGGAACGGCTCGATTCCCATGTTCATCAATCGCGACACGGTTCCCGGCGCGTCATTCGTGTGGAGCGTGCTGAGCACCATATGCCCCGTCAGCGCGGCCTTGATGGCGATCTCGGCAGTCTCAAAGTCGCGGATCTCACCCACCAGTATGATGTTCGGATCCTGACGCAGAAAGGATCGCAGTGCTGCCGCGAAATTCAGGCCAATCTGGTCGCGCATGTTGACCTGATTGATTCCCGGAAGGTTGAATTCGACGGGATCCTCGGCGGTCATGATATTGATGTCGGGTTTGTTGATCTGCGCGATCGCCGAATACAGCGTGTTCGTCTTACCGCTTCCAGTCGGTCCAGTCACAAGCACCATGCCGAAGGGCCTCGTGATCGCCCTCGCAAACTTCTCCAGCGATGGAGCCTCGAAACCGAGCTTCGCCATGTCGAACCGCAGGTTTTCTTTGTCGAGCAATCGCAGAACGACTTTCTCTCCGAACAAGGTGGGCAACGCGGAGACGCGAAAGTCGAGTTCCTTCGACTTTCCGCCAAGTTTTATCCGGAGTTTGATGCGGCCGTCCTGAGGCAGGCGCTTTTCGGAGATGTCGAGCCTCGACATGATTTTGATGCGGGACGTCAGCGCCTCGCGCAGTTTCAGCGGCGGATTCATGACGGTCTGCAAAACGCCGTCCACGCGGAATCGCACGCGCAGTTCGCGTTCGTACGGCTCGATATGGATGTCGCTGGCTCCTCTTTTCACCGAATCGACGAGAATGAGGTTCACCAGCCGAACAATCGGCGCCTCTTCGGATTCGCGCTCGAGCGACGCGACGTCCACCTCTTGTTCATCGACGTCCACGAGTTCGAGATTCGAATCGGGCGTCACACCCAGGTTTTGAAAGACGCGTTTCAGCTCGAGCTCCTGCGCCGACTCGTAGAACCTTTCGATCGCTTCCCGCAGCTGTGTCTCCGACGCCACCAGCGGCTCGATCGTTAAACCTGTGACGAACTTCAGTTCGTCGAGAAGGACCACGTTGTTGGGATCGCTCACAGCGATCTGCAGCGTCGAACCCTCGCGGCTCAACGGAACAACCTGATATTTCAGAGCGATTTCGCGCGGAATAATCTTGATAACTTCGGCGTCGGGCTCGAAATAGGCTAGATTGATGGATGCAACACCGTATTGGCGTGAGAGAACCGATGTCAAATTCTCTTCGGAAACGAACTTCAACTTGACGAGGCAACTGCCCAGACGCCCGCCGTTCGCGCGTTGATAAGCGAGAGCTTCGTTCAGCTGATCGCGGGTGATGTGGTTTTCGTTGATGAGAAGTTCCCCGAGCCGGGACGTAACTACGTTGGGTTTAGACATAAGAAAGGACTGAGACTGCGGTATACGGCTTATTCCCGCCAGTCAACCGACTCTAGCACACAGGCATGAAGCTGAAGTCAAGGAACACGAGACTTTACATCGCGGGCGTCGTCCTCCTGCTGCTCGCTGTCCTTGTGTTTGTTCAGGCGGCGTTTGACCTGAACCCCTTCGTGGACGACTCCCCACCGGGACAGGTCGTCCTCCTTTATGCCTTATCGACACTGATCTTCCTGACTCTCGTTGTTTTTGGATTCATCCTCGCTCGGACTCTTTATAAGGTCTGGACCGAACGAAAGCAGCAGAAACCCGGCTCGAAATTCAAGACCCGCGTGGTCGCGACGCTTCTTTCTCTGACCCTCGTTCCTGCGGTTCTTCTGTTCATGTTTGGTTTTGGGCTTGTGAACCGGAGCATCGACAAATGGTTCAGCCGGCCGGTCGACAGCATCTTCAGCGCTACAGGCGAAATCGGCCAGGAGTGGCGCCACGAGCACGAAATGATGGCGCGAGGCATCCTGGATTACCTGGGCCAGAACCTGCCCGAAGATCTGGAGTCGGCGCGCCGCACGCTGTCGGTTAAAGCGCTGCTCGTCCTCTCGGAGGACGGTCGGATTGTTCGTTCGTCCGCGGACATCGAAGTAACGGACGCCATGAGGAAAGGGATTCTCGTTGCGCTTGGAAAGAATCCCGAGGTCATCATACAGGCCGATCCCTACTGGATCGGCGCACGGCGCATTCAAACATCCCACGGAGCGCAGATTCTTGCTGCACTGTTCGCCACACCTCAACGGATTCTGGAGCTGATGACACAGATTTCCAGCGAACACGAAAAGTATCTGCTCCTGAATGAAAGCAGGAAATCGTGGCGGGATCACACCGTGCTGACGCTGGCGCTGATGACCGTTCTTGCGCTGTTTGCGGCGGTGTGGATTGCTTTGAATCTATCCAAACGCATCACCGTGCCCATCGAAGCCTTGTCGGTCGCAACCCGGGAGATCAGTGACGGCAACCTGGATCACCGCGTCGATATTCAGGCGGACGACGAGTTGGGCATGCTGGTCAAATTGTTTAATGACATGGCGGGTGGGCTGAAATTCACTACCGAAGAGCTGGAAGCACGGCGGCGCTACACGGAAATCATTCTAGAAAGCATCCCCACCGGTGTGATCTCGTTTGACACGGACCTGAGCGTGAACACGATGAATCGTGCGGCGCACAACATGTTTTCAAGCGAGGGGGCGACACGTCTCGATCAGATATTCACCGGCCAGGATTTGCAATCCGTACTGGATCTGCTGCAGGCCGCGCGCACACAGTCGGGAACCGAGGCACGGGACATCGCGTTCATCGGTCCGGGCCGGCCGGCGCACAGCACGGTTACAGCGAGCCGCCTGATGACAGGCGGTTTCGTTCTTGTCGTCGAAGACCTGACGGAGGTCGTCCGGGCGCAGAAAGCAAACGCCTGGCGCGAAGTTGCTCGGCGGCTGGCGCACGAAATCAAGAATCCTCTAACGCCGATTCAACTTTCCGCCGAACGCATAGCACGCAACGTCTCACGGCTACCGGCGGCATCGCCAAAAGTGACCACTGTCATCGAGGAGTGCGTTGAAGGCATCATCGAGGAAGTCTCCAGCCTCAAACACCTGGTCGATGAGTTCGTCCGTTTCGCGCGCCTGCCCGCGGTGTCCCGCGTGCCGAACAGCATGAAGGAACTCGTTGATCGCACGCTTGCGCTTTATGAAGATCGCCTGAATGGCGCGCACGTCAGTCTGAACGTACCGGACGACCTGCCGCCCGTCCTCATGGATCCGCTCCAGATGAAACGCGTCCTCGTGAACGTCATCGACAATGCTCTCGAAGCGCTTTCACTCGAACAAACTCAGGAGCTGAAGATCAGCTGCGAACTGGCGCGCGCCAACACCATGGCGCGGCTTACGATTGCGGATACGGGCCGCGGCATCGCCGCGGACGATCGTGAACGCCTCTTTACACCATACTTTTCGACGCGCAAGAACGGCACGGGCCTCGGCCTCGCCATATCCAGCCGCATTGTTGCGGATCACGGCGGCTACATCGGCGTCGAGCCGAATTCACCCAAAGGCACACGCTTCATAATCGAATTGCCGGTATGCCAAGAATCCTGATCGTCGATGACGAACCTCGAATAAGACACTCGCTCAAGGGTGTATTCGATGATGAAGGCTTCAGCGCCGACACCGTCGCCAGCGGCGAGGAATGCCTGAAGCGCGTCGACGAGACGTCTTACGATCTCATCCTTCTGGATATCTGGCTCCCGGGGATTGACGGTCTGGAAACCCTTCGGCACGTCCGTGAAAAATCACCGGCCACGCGCGTGATCATGATTTCCGGGCACGCGACCATCGCCACCGCCGTCAGCGCCACGAAACTCGGCGCATACGATTTCATCGAAAAGCCGCTGTCGCTCGAACACACGCTGCTCACCGCGCGCAACGCGCTGTCGCACCGAAGGCTGGAACAGGCCAACGACATGCTGCGTCACGAAATCGAAGAGCGATTTCAGATCGTTGGCGAAAGCATTCCGGTCAAGGCTCTGAGAAAGCAGATCGCCGTCGTCGCGCCGACGAACAGCCGCGTCTTGATCTATGGTGAAAGCGGGACCGGCAAGGAGCTCGTCTGCCGGAATATCCATTATTTAAGCCATCGATCCAACGAACGCTTCGTTGAAGTGAACTGCGCCACGATTCCGGAGGAACTCATCGAAAGCGAACTCTTCGGCCACACGAAAGGTTCGTTCACCGGTGCCAACGATAACAAGATGGGCAAGTTTGAACTCGCTGATGGTGGCACGCTCTTCCTCGACGAAATTGGAGACATGTCTCTCAAGACGCAGGCGAAGGTTTTGCGGGCTCTCGAAGAACAAAGCTTTCAACCGATCGGCGCGCCGGGCCCGGTCCGCGTCGACGTTCGCGTGATCGCCGCGACGAACAAGAACCTTCCGTCGGAAATCGCGTCAGGCCGCTTTCGCGAAGACCTCTTCTACCGAGTGAACGTGATTCCTTTCTTTGTTCCGCCGCTTCGCGAGCGCCGCGAAGATATCCCGGTCCTGGCCCGATACTTCGTGCGCCTGTTTTCGGCAGAGCACGGCCGCGCTCCGAAGGACGTCAGCAGCGAGGCGCTCGACTTGATGACGGATTATTCCTGGCCGGGTAACGTTCGAGAGCTACGCAACGAAATCGAAAGACTGGTCATCATGGTTCCGCACCGAATCATTCAAGTCGACGACCTCTCACTTCCCAACGGAACCTTGACCTTTATCAAGGCGTCGACCCTTCATGAGGCGCGAGCGCAGTACGAGAAGGAGTTCATTCTGTCGAAGCTGAACGAGAACAATTGGAACATCTCTCAAACCGCGCGTCTTCTTGGACTTGAGCGAAGCTATCTCTACCGGAAGATGAAGGCCTACGGGATCGAAAAACAATAACTACTCGCCGCGTTTGAGGACGATCATTCCGATTCCGACGAGTATGCCTGCACCGCCAACTCCCATTCGCCAGTTCAGCTTTTCGCCGATCGCGCCCATGCCAAGGAGCACCGCCAGCACCGGCGTGACCAGGGAGATCAGCATGGTGTTCGTCACGGCCATGTGACGCACCAACCAGTAATACAGGATGAACGCCAACGACGAGCCGACGAGCGCCAGATAAAACAAGCACACCAACGCGAGTCTCGTCCAATGGAAGTGCATGGGATTCCCTTCCTTAATGAACCCCACGACGATCAGCGGTACCAGTCCGAAGATCATCTGCCCCGCTGCCAGAACAGCGGGATCGAAGTGAACACCACGCGCTTTGATAAGGACATTCGAATAGGCGACAGAAAACGCGCCAAGCACGATCGCCGCGCTTCCCCACAAAGCAAGACTTCCTTCGGACTTCATTTCGTTCGAGAAAATAATTGCGACTCCGGCGAGGCCGAGGGATACGCCGAAAACTTTCCTGGCCGTCATGGGCTCGGCAGGAATCAGCCGATGCGCGATGATCAGTCCGAAGAGCGGGATCGTTGCCTGTAACACTGCGGCGAGTCCGGAGGATATGTGCTGCTCGCCCCAAAACAGCAGACCGTAATTGATGGTGAAACAGAGAAAGCCGGTCAGCGCGATGAATCCCCAGTCACTCGCCTTGCGCGGCAACGGCAATCGGCGAATGACGATAACAACCGTGAGAATCAGCGCCGCAACGATGAAACGGATTCCCGCAAAACTCAGTGGCGGCAGATCGCGAAGTCCGATCTTGATGAAGAGCCACGTCGATCCCCAAATCCCAGTTAAAATGAGCCAGACGATTAGAGGCGCCGTCATTCCTGAATTATGTCAAATCGGGACATCTGTCGCGTGCGCGCTTCCCGCCTGATCCGTTCTATGGCCTTGACACGCAACCCGGACCACAGGCATCATGGCGGCTCGTTATCATGAGTCGAAGAATTGGTTTTGCGTTTAGCTTCTACTTCTACTTTTTCCCCGGCGGGGAAAGGGCGTAGTGGTCTAAAACGCGAAGCGGACCACAAAGGCCCGCTCCCCGAAAAGGGGGAGCGGGCCTTTTTCGTTTTGGGAGCTCCTATGAGCAGTTCATACAAACTGGTGGACCGGTCACGATGCCCTAACGGAACCCGTATACGAATCGGCGATAGCGAAATCGGCGGCGACGAATTCGTTGTTGCGGCCGGACCTTGCGCCGTCGAATCGCCGGACCAAATGATGCAAGCCTCTACGGGCGTTGCCTTCGCTGGTGCGCGCATCTTACGGGGAGGAGCGTTCAAGCCCCGCACTTCTCCCTATGCGTTTCAGGGAATGGGCGAGGAAGGCTTGCAGCTCCTCGCAGAAGCGGGCCGGTTCGCGGGCTTGCCGACGATCACAGAAGCGCTGTCCACCGAAGACGTGCAACTCGTCGCTCGATATTCCGATGTGTTGCAGGTCGGCGCTCGGAACATGCAGAACTTCGCTCTCCTCAAAGCGGTGGGCGCGATTGACAAACCTGTCCTGCTGAAGCGAGGCCTTTCGGCGACTGTCGACGAACTGTTGATGGCCGCCGAATACATTGTCCTGCAGGGAAACTCGCGCGTGATTCTCTGCGAACGCGGCATTCGCACATTTGAAACCGCAACCCGAAATACCATCGATCTGAATGCCGTCGCGCTTTTGAAACAGATCACACACCTGCCGGTCGTCGTCGATCCGAGTCACGGAACGGGGCGGCGCGATCTCATCGCCCCGATCTCACGCGCCGCGGCGGCGGTTGGCGCGGACGGCCTGTTAATCGAAGTCCATCCAACGCCCGACGTCGCGTTGTGCGACGGGGCGCAATCGATCACGCCTTCTGCGTTCGCGGAAATCATGCGCGACCTTGCCGCTTCGCTTCCTGTCGCCGGCCGACACCTTGCAATTGGCCGATCCGGAGAGGACGGCCTCGCTCTCAAGTCGCATCGAGATCGTATCGATTCGATCGACGAAGCGCTGCTTCGCCTTTTGTGCGAGCGCGCTCGCGTCGCGGCGAGGATCGGTTCGATCAAGCGGCGTAACGGCGAACCGATTCGTTCTACCGAACGCGAGCGGATCGTTCTCGATCGTGCGATCCGGCAATCCGGCGGTACCTTGCCGCCGGAAGCGATTTCGCGGCTCTTTCAGGCAATAATTTCGGAAACACGTTTGGTACAGGCGCCGACCGACGCGCGGGAGGTCAACCATGCTGGGTGAACTGGTCTGCGACAAACAAACTTACGACGGAGCTTTTCAAGGCAGTCACGGCGCATTCAGCGAAGACGCCGCATTGCACATGCTCGCCGCGGACTCCACTCTGTTGCCTTGCGCCCGGCTTGAAGATGTGTTCAAGGCGGTCGGAACCGCTGTCGCACGCTACGGCATCATACCTGTCGAAAACACGCTTGCCGGTTCCATCCATCGGTCGTACGACCTCCTGCTTGAACACGATCTGACGATTATTGGTGAAACCGTTCGCCGGATCGAACACGCATTGATCGGTCTTCCCGGCTCTCAACTCGACACCATCCGCAAGGTTCTCTCGCACCCGATCGCCCTCGCGCAATGCGAAGAATTTTTCCGGGCACGCCCCTGGATCGAACCCACTTCTGTTTACGATACGGCCGGCGCCGTCGACATTATCGTCAAGAATGGCGATTCCAGCTGGGCCGCTCTCGCCGGCCCGCGCGCGGCGGCACTATGGGGAGGTGTAGTGCTCGCGGAGTCCATTCAGGATCATCCCGAAAACTACACGCGATTCCTGATGATCTCGAAACCGATGGAAATGGTCCGGCCGCAATCGCTGAATTACAAACGAACGATTGTGTTCAGGATTGCCAACGAGCCGGGAGCCCTCTGCCGCGCCCTTCAGCCCTTCGCGATTCGCGGCGTGGACATTGCTCGCATCGACAGCCGTCCGGTGAAAGGCGCTCCATTCGAATACATGTTCTATCTCGACCTTGTCGGTCGTGCGGATTATGAGCAGATGTTCGACGCGATCGAGGATCTCCGGAAAAGAGCACTGTCCTTGAAAGTGCTTGGCCTTTACACGCGTTGGTAGGAAGGTCGGGTCACGTTCAATCGTGGATCAATTGGTCCGGTAATTCGTGAACTGCAGCTCGATGCCGAAATCGGCCTGACGCAGCAGCGCGATCACTTCCTGAAGCAGGTCGCGGCTCTTGCCGCTGACACGTACCAGATCGCCTTGAATCGATGCCTGTACTTTGATCTTGCTGTCCTTGATCTTTTTCACGATCTCGCGCGACTTTTCGATGGCGATGCCCGATTGAATCGTCACCTCCTGACGGACCGTCGATCCGGCGGCTGCCATGATCGGACCGTATGAAAAATTCTTCAGCGGAACTTTCCGCTTGGCGAGCTTCTGCTGAAGAATGTCGACAACAGCGCGCAGCTTGAAATCGTCGACGCTGTGGATGGTGATCTTTTTGTCTTTTTCGTTGAGCTCGATCTCCGACCTCGAATCCTTCAGATCAAATCGAGTCTGAACTTCTTTCCGCGACTGTTGCACGGCGTTGAGCACTTCAGGCATATCGACTAATGACACGACGTCAAAACTGTTGTCCGGCATGCCGGTAGTATAATCCGTCGTTTGTTGAGGAGGATCGGATGAAAGCGACGAATATATCTCTCGCCCTGGCGGGATTGACGATCGGGATTGCCGTTACGGTTCCCCGGGTCGATGCGCAGAAGAAGCACCAGAACGCCGTCATTGATATATGGGCACAAAACAAGGCGGTGTTCGGCGTTTACGTTCCGTCGTTGGGACAGCCGATGTGGAGCGCTCCCCCGCCGTCCGCGACCTCGACACCGACGACGCCTCCACCACAGGCTCCGTTTCCTCAGGGTGCCCGAGGGCAAGCTCGGCCGGATCCGGTTTACACGCGAGAAATCGGCGAAGCACTGGCGAAGGATCCGCTCGTCGACTTTGCTTTCCTGAACCTCGAAGGTCTGTATGACGCGTCCGGCACGAAGGCCATCGTGGACGGATTGCGGTCGCCGGCGGCCAATCACCGTGTGACATTGCTCGTTCGCATTCCTTCGATTCAGGATGCCGGAGCGGAGAAGACGCGGGTTCGCGTGAAGCAGCTGCTCGACATGGGAGTCGACGGCGTTGTGCACCCGGAAAATCGTGGTCTCGACGATGCGAAAATGGCCATGACTTTTTATGACGACGCCAAAGCGAGCGTATGGTCACCGAAAAATCCCGATGGAGACAAGATCGCCATGATCATGCTCGAAGACCCGATTGCAATCTCGCAGGCAAAAGAAGTCGTTGACATGAAGAACTTCAGCATCTTCGCCTGCGGTATCGGCAGCTTGGGCGGCGCGTTTCGCGCCGGCGGCATCGTCAGCACGCTTGTCAACTGGGGGCTGCTGGCTCAAGACAAGGCAGGACAACTCAACGAAATCGGGACGCAACAGCTGCTCGTCGAGGCGAAACGAGCGGGCATTCCGGACATGTTGACGGCGAGCGGCGCTAAAGACGCGCAGGGTGTTCCCAACGTTGTTAAACGAGTGAACGAAGGCTTCCTCGCCCTTCTGATGTCCGGTCCGGGCTCCGACGAGGCGATTAAACTGGGACGTGCGGCGGCCGGCCGCTAACCGCCCCGTGGCTCCTAAACTAAGATGCGTCTTTCAACGATCATCCACCTTCGCTGTCCGGTTTGTCAGAATGCCAGGATCTTTCACGGCTACTTCGATACACCGGAACGCTGCCCGTCGTGCGGCTATTACTTCTTGCGGGAAAGCGGTTACTTCCTCCCGCACGTTGCGATCGGCTACGGCGTCACGGTCGCGGTAGCGCTTGGTGTATGGCCGCTGTTGCGTTACGTCTTCCGGGTGAAATCGGACGCCGCCATCCTTGCCACGATGATCGGCGCAGGCCTTGGGTTCGGCGTATGGTTTGTACGCTACGCGAAGATGCTGTGGCTGGCCCTGGACCTCACCCTGCATCCACCGGCCAGCGAAGACTTCCAATCCCGAGGACGGCCCGGCGCCTGATCAGGCGTTGATCGTGTACTCCCGCAGGAGGCCGCGAGCAATGAGGATACGTTGCAGTTCATTTGTTCCGCCTCCGATGATGAGCAGAGGCGCATCACGGTAGTAACGCTCGACGGGCAGATCCTTCGCGTAGCCATATCCGCCGTGAATCCGCATCGAATCGAGAGCGACCTCCTGTGCGGTCTCCGTTGCAAAGAGTTTCGCCATTCCCGCTTCAAGATCGCATCGCTCTCCGCGATTCTTCTTTTCCGCCGCCGAATACGTCAACAGGCGTGCCGCTTCGATTCTCGTGGCCATGTCGGCGAGCTTCAACTGAATCGCCTGATGCTCGCAGATCGGCTTGCCGAACGTCACGCGATGTTGCGAGTAGCGGATTGCGGCTTCGAATGCGGCACGCGCCAGTCCAACCGCACGCGCAGCAACGTTGAGCCGTTCGCTCTCGAGGCCGGTCATGATGTGCTTGAAGCCGTGCCCCTCGACGCCGCCGACCAGATTTGCAGCAGGTACAGGGAAATCTTCGAAAAAGAATTCACAAGTCTCCACTCCTTTGTACCCGCACTTCTCGACATCACGCGCAACCTGAAAACCCGGGTGCCCTTTCTCAATGACGAAAGCGCTCATACCCGCGTAAGGCGGATCGGCTGCGGAATTCGTTTTCGCAAGCGTGGCAAAAACGGTCGCATGACGGCCATTCGTCACCCACATCTTTTCGCCATTGAAGATGTAGTGATCGCCTTCGCGAACCGCCGTTGTTCGAATGCGCTGAACGTCCGTGCCCGCATCCGCTTCGGATAAAGCGAGCCCGCCACGCAATTCTCCCGTCGCAAGACGTGGCAGAAAGCGTTGTTTCTGCTCTTCTGTTCCGAAGCGCGTCAGTACGTCACACATGACGGAATGAGTTCCGACAGTCCCCGCCAGGCCAAGCCAGCCGCGCGCCAGTTCTTCGAAAACGGCGGCATACGTGACATAGTCGAGGTCGAGACCGCCGTAGGCTTCCGGAATATTCGCTCCGAACAGACCCAGCTCTTTCATTCGTTCGACGAGCGCTTGCGGATACTCATCGCGATGCTCCATCTCCGTCGCAACCGGCATAACTTCGCGTTCGACGAAAGCCCGCACGGTATGAACGATGTGCTCCTGTTCATCGGTCAGTTTTGATCGCATTTTCACATTTCCAAAAGATTAAAAGGGATGAATCCGGCATACATTTCATTCAGAACCGGACGGCAAGACTCGGAACTCACGCGGACGATGATACCAAGTCCGCCGCATCAATTGTCCGATTCGTCATTTCAAACGAGGCGTCGACTTCGCCCGGGTCCAGAGTTACCGGTACATGACTCTTGACGGCGGGAATCGATCGGTTGCACCGAAACCCCGATTCAGCTTCGGCGTGTTAACTTGTAAGGATGCAGTCTTCTGTTCAGGCGACGCCTGGCCCGATCAACAATCCGCTGACACTGAACCTCGTACGCTTCAGGCGGGATCCGCTCTCGTTTCTTCAGAAGCTGACCGAAAGATACGGTGATCTCGCGACGTTCCGGATGGGTGGTCAACACATGTTTTTCGCTAATCACCCGGATTACGTTCGTGATGTTCTCGTGACCCATAATTCGAACTTCATGAAAGGACGGGCGCTGCAACGCGCAAAGCGGCTGCTCGGTCAGGGACTGCTCACGAGTGAGGGCGATCTCCACCGCAGGCAGCGACGGCTGGCTCAACCGGCGTTTCATCGGCAGCGCATAGCATCCTATGGATCCGTGATGGTCGAACACGCCGCCCGCATGTCGGCTCGCTGGAAACATGGCGACAACCTTGACATCCATCATGAAATGACACGGCTGACGCTGGGAATCGTCGCGAAAACACTTTTCGACGCAGACGTCGAGTCCGAAGCCGATCAGATTGGCGAAGCCATGACCTGCATTATGCGAATGTTCAATCTGCTGATGTTCCCTTTCGCTGAACTGATGGAGAAACTGCCCTTGCCCCAGATCCGCAGGTATCACCGGATGCACGCGCGACTCGATTCGGTCATCTATCGGATCATTGAAGAACGGCGCCGGAGCGGCGCAGATCGCGGCGATTTGCTGTCGATGCTTCTGCTTGCTGAGGACGAAGAAAGCGGCGGCGAAAGAATGTCCGATACGCAGGTTCGCGACGAAGCGCTCACACTGTTTCTTGCCGGCCACGAAACCACCGCGAATGCGCTTTCATGGACGTGGTTTCTGTTGTCGGAACACCCTGAAGTCGAAAAGGGGCTTTATGCGGAATTGAACGAGCAGCTGCACGGGCGCCTCCCGACAATGGATGACATTCCCAATTTGGCTTACACGGAAAGGATCGTCGCCGAATCGATGCGCCTGTACCCGCCGGCTTGGGCGATCGGACGGCGCGCTCTCACGGACCAAAGAATCGGCCCTTACGTTGTTCCGGCAAATGCAATCGTTCTGTTGAGCCCCTTTGTCACCCAGCGGGACGCCCGATTTTTTCCGGATCCGGACCGATTCGATCCGGATCGTTGGACCAAAGAAGCCAAAGAGTCCAGACCTCCGTATGCCTACTTCCCATTTGGTGGTGGTCCGCGCCGCTGCATCGGCGAAAGCTTTGCGTGGGTCGAAACAATTCTCGTGCTCGCGACGCTCGCGTCACGCTGGCGCGTGCGTCTTGTTCCAGGACAACGCGTTGAACCCAAGGCGTTGCTTACCCTCCGGCCCAAATCCGCGATGCGCGTGACGATCGAAGATCCCGTAGTCTAGTGTGAATGTTCGACGCGGATGCGCGGCCGGCAATCCACTACATGCCGCCGCGCAACACACCTTGCAATGCACCTCTAGGAAGATCGGGCGTACTGATTGAACCACTCGATCGTTCGATTCCACGCCTGTGGCGCTGTCACTTTGTTGTAGCGCTCGGGCGTCGCGTCATTGAAGAACCCGTGGACCGAGTTAGGCCAGATGTGCCCTTCGTTCGGAATGTTGTTTTTCTTGAGTTCCGCCTCATAGGCCGGCCAGGCATTGACCAGTTGCGTGTCGAGCGCGCCGTGGTGCACCAATATCGCTGCCTTTATTTTCGCAACGTCTGCTGCGGGAGGTGCAGCGCCGTAAAACGGAGCGGCGGCGGCCAGATCCGCGCCCAGCAGAGTCGCCAGCGTGTTGGACGCGCCGCCACCAAAACAGAAGCCGGTGACGCAGACTTTGCCGTTCGACAGGGCATGGGCTTTCAACCATCGCGCACTGGCGACGAAATCCTGGGTCAGCTTCGGCTTATCGATCTTGCCGAATAAATCGCCGCCCCGGAAGTCATCGTTCGGATAGCCGCCGACTGTTGTCAGCGCGTCCGGAGCAAACGCAATGAAATTCTCCAAAGTGAACCGCCGTGCGACATCCTCGGTGTGCGGATTCAATCCCCGATTCTCGTGGATCACCAGAACGGCCGGCAATTTTGTCGGTGTTGCCGCACGTGTCTCCTGGCTGAACGGCCGGACGAAGTAACCGCGGATATAGCCATTGCCGCTGGGTGAAGGTATCGTTTCGTAAGTCGCCTTAATCCGCTCGTCATCCTTCCGAACCTGCTGTCCGAGGGCGTAGTTCGGCATCAACCTTTCGACAATCGCCGCCGCACTCAGGCCCGCAAGGGCGAAACGCGACACCTTATCGAGAAAGTCACGACGACTGATCTCGCCATGAATGTAACGGGTATACAGTTCCACCGCCTCCGCGGGGATTTTTAATTCTTCATGTTCCATGGATTGCTCCTTTCGACGCGTGGTGCCAAAGAGACCACGCGGACGCATTGTAGTACATGAAGGTCTATCTCGACTGCGAGCTCGTCACGCGTTTATAACCGTAGTCCGAAGGTCTCGCGTAGGCAGGCCGGGTATTCTTCGTCCGGAATGAGGCGCTCGCGGGTTTCCGATCCTTCGGTTATCGTCAATTGATTGTTCAGTAGGAGGAAGCGGCCGTCCGGACGGGCGAGCGTGCAGATTCGGCGTTGGGTGAAAATCGAGTCCGGCGATGATTGGGTCCATTCGCACACGTCAACAAACTCTGCTCTTTTCCGCGGGGTGGGATCAACGACGAAACGGACTCGAAACGCCCCGTGTTCGTCGCTTTCCATCAACGCCGGACGGTTCTGATACCGTTCGACGCGATAGCGGACGCCCTCGGCAACGCCAACGTTCGACCCGTCAAAGTTCACCGGCTCCCGAACGGATTTACCGTTGCCGACGTCGACCAGCCACGATTGCCTGTCGAGCTCAACTTTCAGGACCATGTGGCCCATTGGAGTTCCAGGCCTGCCATCGCGCATCATCGTCGCTCCGAGAAACGTCACGTCGAAGCCGATCTCCTCGAGAATGTCGTGAAAGAAACTGTTGAGTTCATAACAGAAGCCGCCACGACCACGCTCGATCACCTTGTTGTAAACCGCAGCCTGATTGATGTCGATGTGTCTTCCATAGTGAATGTCGAGGTTCTCGAAAGGGACGGTTAATAGAAATGCGCGTTGCAGATCACGCAAGGTTTCATGCGAAACGCTCACGTCTCCACGATATCCGATTCTTTCGCGCGTCGCCGCCACACGGCTCATTTTGTAATTCTCCTTCCCCCGAGTCAGTGATACAAGAAGCGCAAAATGGTTCGACCCACCAAAGGAGCGCGATCAATGTTCAAACGCGGGTTGTATCTGGCTTCATTGTTGTTTGTTGTCTCCATACCGGTGTTGGCCCAGGAAGCTGCACTCTCGGGCAGTGTTCAGGACGCGACGGGCGCCGTCTTGCCTGGCGCGAGCATGAAACTGACAAACAAGGCACAAGGTACAGTGCGCGAGCAACTGACGAATGAAGCCGGCGTTTACCAATTCACGTTTCTTCCGCCGGGTTCTTACGACCTGGAAATCTCGATGCAGGGCTTCAAAACACTCAAGCGCGCCGACCTCCTGCTTGCTGTCGCGCAAAACGCCCGTGTCGATTTCAAGCTGGAATTGGGAAGCGTTTCCGAGGACGTGACCGTTAGCGCGAATGCCGAAGCGATCAGCACGATGACGGCGGAGTTGGGTGCGGTTGTCGACAACGCGCGAGTGGTCGAGATGCCGTTGAATGGTCGTAATTTCTTTTCTCTGGCCACGCTCGTTCCCGGCGTCGTACCGCCGACGCAGGGATCTTCGCTCGGCTATCGCGGCGGCTTCAACGTCTCGGGATCGTGTGAAGGCTGTAACAACTTCAGCTTGAACGGCATTGAAAACAACGACAACACCACCATGGCGCCGATGTTTCGTCCGTCTATCGACGCGATTCAGGAATTCACGATTCTTACCGGCGTCTATCCGGCGCAGTACGGTTATGGTTCGGGCGGCCAGGTGATCGTCAACACCAAGTCGGGCACGAACGCGTTTCATGGAACCATCTACGACTTCATCCGAAACTCCGCTGTACTGACGGCACGCAATTATTTTCAGGCGGGATCCAAAATTCCCTCATTCAAAAGAAACCAATTCGGCGCGACGATCGGCGGGCCGATTCAGAAGAACCGGACGTTCTTTTTTTACAGTTATGAAGGTCTGCGCGTCGGCTCCGCCGTAATCGCGCTCGACACCGTGCCGACGCCGGAAATGAAGCGAGGCGATTTCAGCGTGTTGCTCCCAAGAACGATTCGTGATCCCATCTCGTTGGCCGCCTTCTCCGGCAACCTCATTCCGTCGACTCGGTGGAATGCGATCGGCATGGAACTGCTGAGCTTCTACCCCGATCCGACTTTCCCGACAACGGCCGGATCACAGCCGTCCAACAATTACGCCTACAACGCGTCGCGAACGGAAAACATGAATCAACACATCGTGAAGGTCGATCACACTTTCAGCGATCGCGACTCCGGGTTCGTCTCCGCGAACTTCTACAAGACCGACTTCATCGAACGGATCTCCGTCCCGTCGTGCGGCGCCTCACCGCTTCCGAAGTTCGGTTGTACCGGCTCCATCAAGATTGGAATGCTGGGACTCTCGGAAATTCACACGTTCTCGCCGTCGATGGTGAATGAAGCGCGTGCCGGCATCATGGGCGAGTGGAATCCGGCATATCAAGGGCAGCTCGCGACGCCTTTCTGGGAGAAGTTCGGAATCACGCCGCTGACGACGTCGATCGACCCGGGTGTTCCCCATGTCGGACCTCCGACCACATCGATCACAGGCTTCAACGGCTTTTCCAATTCCCTCTTCGTTCGCAACGATCCGCACTGGCAGCTTTCGGACATGTTTTCCTGGACGCGCGGCAGGCACACGATAAAGCTGGGCACCAACGCCACTCACCACGGGACCAACCTGCTTCCGCCGACGGCCGTCTCCGGCAGCGTCTCGTTCACGAATACCAGCTCCGGTCCAACGACCACGTATGGACTGGCGGACGTCCTGCTCGGATTTCCCGCAAGCACGACACTGAAGCCGAATCCGGTGAAGTATTATCCGCGCGTCGCGTCCGTTGCCGCATACGCTCAGGACGATTACAAGCTGAACTCGCGACTGACACTCAATCTCGGCTTGCGATGGGAGATCAACACACCACCGATCGACAAGGCTCGGCTTCAGACCAGCTTTGATCCCGTGAAAGGGATCCCATTCCAGGAAGGAACTAACGGATTTGCGAGACACGTCTTCAACTTCGACTGGCACGACTATGCGCCGCGCATCGGTTTCGCCTGGCAGGTCACAGGTGACGGAAAGACCGTCGTGCGAGGCGGAGCGGGAACGTTCTACTCCAACTACTCGATCTGGAACAGCATCAACGGAATCTACGCAGGGTATCCGGTGACGATCACAAACACGTACACATCCAGCGTCGCGCAGCCGGTCTCCTTGTCGAATCCGTTTCCAACAAGCAATGCGGTGACGTCGAACACGCTATCCGGGATCGACCCGAATCATCGAAACCCCAGAATCTATCAGTGGAGTTTCGGAACCCAGCGTCAGGTGACGAGCGACATGCTTTTCGAGATCACGTATATGGGCTCCGCCGGAAACCATCTTCGATTCACGCAGAACATCAACCAGTCGGCGCCGGGCGCCGGCACACCCGCTCAGGTGAATGCGCGACGGCCCTATCCGGCGTATGGAACGATCAGTTTTTACAAGTGGGACGGCAACTCGCGCTATCACTCCATGCAGACGAAACTGCAGCAACGCTACAGTCATGGGCTGTCGTTTCTGCTGTCGTACACCTACTCGCATTCCATCGACGATATCAATAATCGAACAAATGCGTTCGATCCACAGACGGCGAGAGGCTCGTCGTCTTTCGACCTTCGTCATCGACTGGCGTTCAGCCCCGTCTGGGAATTGCCCTTCGGTAATGGAAAAGATTTCCTGACGACCGGAACGATCTCGAAGATTGCCGGTGGCTGGCAGCTGTCCCCATTGGTGCAGTGGCAAACCGGAAATCCGCTGACCGCGACGCTCTCGGGAAACTACAGCAACAGCGGTGGCACCACCGATCGGCCCGACATTATTTCCGATCCGAACGCCGATGCGCCGCACACGCCTCAGAAATGGTTCAACACGTCCGCCTTCCAGCTCAGGCCGGCCAACGGCGCGGCGGGAGCGACGTACAGCTTCGGCAACGCCGGCGTCGGAATAATCAAGAGTCCGGGATTGACGAACGTGGATGTTTCGCTGGTTCGCACGTTTCAGGCACGCGAATGGCTAAAAATGCAATTTCGCGCGGAGATATTCAATGTCTTTAACCATCCGAATTTCGGATATCCGAACACTCAGGCCGATAACGCTCAATTCGGCTCCATCAGTTCGGCGCTGGATCCGAGGCAGAGCCAATTTGCATTGAAGCTGATCTTCTAGTGCCATTCGACTTCGTCTATCGTCTATTAGCCGATGCGACGATTGTTCATCCTACTGTGGATGTCGTGTATTGAGGCGGCGGCTCAGGATGCTTCGCGGCCACAACTTCGCGCGCAGCAAACAGCCGGGACGATCACGATCGATGGCCGGTTGAACGAGGATGCCTGGACCGCCGCGGAAGCGGCAGGATCATTCAAACAAATCGAGCCGAAAGAAGGCGCACCCGCAACGGAGCGCACCGAAGTGCGGTTCCTTTATAACGACACCTCGATCTACGTCGGGGCCCGCCTTTTCGACAGCGAACCGCGCAAGATCGTCGCTCGCCTCTCTCGCCGGGACTCCAATGCCGACGCGGATCGTTTCACCATCTACTTCGATCCTTATCACGATCACCGTACCGGCGTCCTTTTCGAGGTTAGCGCGGCGGGTGTGCAGCGTGATGCGATCATCTCAAACGACACCTCGCAGGATGACACATGGGATGCCGTGTGGGAATCGGCGGCAACCATCGACGACAACGGCTGGTCCGTCGAAATGAGGATTCCGCTTTCGCAACTCCGATTTGCGAAATCCTCTCATCAAACCTGGGGTTTCAATGCCTCGCGTTTTATCTACCGAAACAGCGAAACGGACTGGTTTGAACTTGTCCCAAAAAATGAAAACGGTCTCGCATCCCGGATGGCCCACCTGACTGGCCTCGACGGCATCGAAGTGGGACACAATCTCGAAATCATTCCTTACGCGGTCAACAGAAGCGACTTCATTCAACCGCCGTCGTCGGGAGATCCCTTTAACGATGGCTCTCGACTCTTCGGCGCAACGGGCGCCGATTTCAAATACGCGCTGCGCAGCAACATCGTGATCAATGCGACAGTGAACCCGGATTTCGGACAGGTCGAGATCGACCCGGCAGTCGTCAATCTCGGAGCTTTTGAAACCTACTATCCCGAGAAAAGGCCGTTCTTCATCGAGGGTGTGCAACTGTTCAATGACTTCGGACGCGGCGGCACCACGAACAACATGGGCTTCAATCGCTCGGAGCCTGATCTTTTTCACACGCGCCGGATCGGCCGTCCACCGCAGGGATCCGTGTCCGGGGATTTCATCGACCGGCCGAACGCTACAACGATCCTGGGTGCGGCGAAGATCACCGGAAAGACGACGAACGGTTTGAGCTTCGCAATGCTCGAAGCCGTAACGAGCCGGGAGTTCGCAAAGGTCATAACGTCCGATCAACTGTCTAGATCCGAAATTGAGCCGCTGACAAACTACTTCGCCGGACGGGTTTTGAAGGAATTCGGCAGCGGGCGCTCAGGCCTTGGATTTCTCACAACCAATGTCACTCGTCAACTTCGGACCGACCGTCTTCGAAATGAGCTGACCGAACACTCGGACGTGTTTGGTTTCGACGGCTACTACTTATTCGACAAAGAGCGCCGATGGGTCGCGTACGGCAAATTCTCTTTGAGCCGCGTTCGCGGAAGCACCGGCGCGACCGCCCTGCTGCAGCAGGCACCCCAGCGTTATTATCAACAGCCGGATGCGGCACATCTTCACTTCGACCCCAAAGCGACCTCGTTGAAAGGCTGGACCGGCAGCGCGAACGTCAATCGAAACAGTGGCGGCTGGACGATCAATTCGGCGTTGTGGGCGACAAGTCCGGGATTTGAATCCAGCGATCTAGGCTTTCATTTCAATGGCGACAGGTGGGGAACGCATGCGGCCATCGACTGGAAGCAAATCCATCCGGATCGCATCACCCGGTCGCGAAACATGACGCTCGCGAAGGCCTACGTCTGGAACTACGGCAATCAGAAGTTGAACGACGGATTCTTCGTCTTCGGAGGCATGACGTTCCTGAATTACTGGAACGTGTTCGGATTTGCGAACGGATTCAAGCGTGCGCTGGACGATCGCCTGACGCGCGGCGGCCCGATCGCTGAAAATCCCGCTGGTCACGGCTACAATATGAATCTGAACTCCGACTTCAGGAAGCGCCTCGTCGTTCATGCGAACGGCGGGCGTGACGCAAGCCGGTCGGGCGGATGGAGCAACAACGGCGGATTGTCGCTCGAATGGAAACCGTCGCCGCGAATCAATCTTTCGAGCGGCCCTTCATACACGAGGTCCCGCACGACTGCCCAATACGTGACGACTGTCGACGATACGGCAGCCCGGTCGACATTCGGGAAGCGTTATGTTTTCGCAGTCCTCAATCAAACTCAACTGACGCTGGAAACTCGCGTCAATGTGATCTTCGCGCCAAAGGCATCGCTGCAAGTCTACATGCAGCCTCTCGTGTCGGTGGGCGACTACTACGACTACAAGGAATTTGCCACGCCCGCTTCGTTTGATTTCGTCCGGTACACGAACATCGTCCTTAACGATCAAACGTACACCGTCCGCCCCGACGAACTTTTCCCGCGCCCGTTCAACTTCTCCAACCCCGACTTCAATTTCAAATCCATGCGGATGAATGCGATCCTCCGGTGGGAATGGCGCCTCGGCTCGACGCTGTTTCTGGCCTGGACACAACAGCGCCGCGATTTCCGAAACCCGGGCCAGTTCCAGCTCAGACGCGATTTCGGACGCGTTTTTACGGGTCCGGCCGACAACATCTTTCTCGCAAAAATAAGTTATTGGTTCGGTAAATAGGACCTGTTCTGGCACACGGTTCGCGTATTGACGATGCAAGACGCTAGGTGTCTTGCATCACCAAAAGCCAACGTAACCGGAGGAAAGCAATGCGAACTATCGCAGTTGTCAACCAGAAGGGCGGATGCGGAAAGACTATCACATCCATCAATCTTGCGGCGTTCCTGGCCATTACTCAAAAAAAAGTACTGCTCGTGGACATGGATCCTCAGGGCCATGCAACGCTCGGCTTGACTCAAGCGTTTCAACCTGAGCGAACCATGTACGACGTGTTCGTACGAAACGCGGACCAGCCTCGCCTCGGCCTGCGTGACATCTCGTTCAATGTTCGAGAAAACCTGGATCTGGCGCCGGCCGATGTTTTTCTCAGCACGGTGCCAGAGATACTGGCGGGAGTGCCGGGCCGCGAGAATATTTTGAGTGAGGCCTTCACCGATATCGCGGAACTTTACGACTACGTGATCGTCGACTGTCCGCCAAACGTCGGCGTCCTGACGTTCAATGCACTGAAAGCATGTTCGGAAGCGATTGTTCCGATGGATCCGAGTTTCTTTTCACTGCATGGTATCGGCAAGGTTATGGAGACCTTCGATGTGTTGGCCAAGCAAACCGGCCATTTCGTGGATGCTCGCGTTCTGATAACGCTCTATCCAGGCCGGTCACCTTTCGTCAAAGCCGTGATGGACGACATTCAGAAACACCTGACCGACCGCTACTTTCAAACCGTCATCCGTTATAGCGTCAAACTCGCGGAAGCGGCAAGTCACGGCCGGCCCATTGCGCACTACTGCAGGCAATGCGCAGGATACGAGGACTACCGTTCACTGACGACGGAAGTTGTGCAGAGAGAAGTGAAAACGCCGGCGGTGGAGAAGCGGCCCGGTTCACTGTGGCCATCCATGGTGACCGTAACTCCGGAGGGTACCGTCTTTACGATTGAGGCACCCGATGCTGAACGTGTTCAACTCGTCGGAGATTTCAATGGCTGGAGTACCGGCGAAAGCGATATGGAACACGTGGGTAGATTTTGGAGGAAAGTGGTAAGCTTGCACCCTGGCCGTTATCAGTATCGTTTTGTCATTGACGGGGTCTGGCAAAGCGATTCGATCAACGTTTATGGCGAAGCTTCTCCCGACGGACAGAACACCGTCGCGGTAATGGGCGAAAACACCCTCGCAAAATCTGCCGGATCAGCTTGGAACTGACGACAATATGGACAACCTGAAAGTCGATGCCCAGACTGCCAAGGAGGCCGAGCGGAGCGAAAAACCGCTCGGCCGCGGACTGGAAGAGATTTCTCGCATTTTCCTGACACCCAAAACCGAGAACACGCCGGCAGATGCGTTACCTCCTCGTCCGCACGAACGCGCGACAGCCGCCGCACCTGCTGCCGCAACGCCTGCGGCAGCAGCGCCGGCAGCCGCTTCGGCACCGAAGGTTGTCGCTTTGCGCCCGTCTGCCGGCCTGACCAGGGCCGCGCTGGCTTCGATGATCCGCGAACTGCAGGACAGTCTGGAAGCCGGACTTCGAGTGCTGGATGTGTCGGTTCCGTGCTATCCCGCCGGCGAAATCGACCTGCTTGCCGTGGACCGCTCGAACCAACTCACGATCATCGATTTCGACACGACTTCAAGCGACGCGCTGTTGCTCCGCGGCATGGCGCACTACAACTGGGTTCTACACAACATGCCCAATATGGAACGCATGTACAGCCGCCAATCCATCAACCTTGTGGCCGAGCCGCGCCTGCTTCTACTCGCAACCAGCTTCTCGCCGCTGCTGACGAACGCAGTCCGGCACCTCGCTAAACCGCGCATTAATTGGGTCCGCTATCACGTCGTGGAAGCGATGCCCGGAAGTTTCGGAATTCTCTTCGAACGCGTCTCTGAAGGTTAAACCCGGCCCTGAACTTACGCGCCGACTTTGAAACGCAAAGCCTGAGGAGGCTCCGCAACCTTCAGAGGCTTCACCCTCAAAACCTGATCCTTCCAGCGCTGTCCATCCAGTGCTCTGGCGATCGTCTCTGCATCCGCGGGATTTCGTAACTGAACGTGGGCGAAACTAGGCGAGGTGCGAGAGACGATATCCATAATTAATTTGAGTCCCGTGAACCGAACGCCCCTATCGGCCATCCAGGTCCGGACCTCCGTTTCTTCGCAATCGTGGGGAATGTTCGCAATTAACAGGCTGCTCATCGTGCTCTCCAGGGAAAAGATCGGGGGACGACAGCATCTTCGCGTGGTGTGTCGATGTACTAAATCCTCGTACCGAAGACATAGTACGCGAAATTTTGTGTTAGCACCATTGGTTAATTTCGTGGGGACGAAAAAACCGCAGATAGAACTAATGCGTCATTGCATAAACGATGGAGTTCATGCCTAGCCTGTAGGCATAAGTGGTGAACTCGGCAGGATAGTCTGGGTCATCCATCCATTCCCAGGCGTCGCCGAAGTCAGAATTATAGGTGATCAACACCATCAGGCGACCTGAGTCGTCGGAAATTCCAGCAACCCGAGGACGCGTGTCGTCGGGCTGCTCGAAGGTCCTGGTCTGGCCTCCCGATCGGGCGTACCACTCACCGAGATTGACATTGGGAACCTGGATGATGCGATCGATATCGAAGAAAGTGTGAAAAATTTCGTGCGTTAATGGCAGGTCTTCGATGGAACGGTCCGGAAAAACCTTTCGCATTTGTCTGGCGAACTGAGCCCACTGGCGGCCGCCATGGAAATCGTCGACATGCATGAATCCTCCGCGGAGAAGATACTCGCGGAGGCGTGCCGCTTCTACATCGCTGAGTTCCATTTGTCCGACTTCAACGGCGTAGATGTATGGAAACTTGAAAAGGTCGGGCCACATGATCGGCAGCGGATGCGGCTGAGTCGACAGCCGGACGTTCGTCAATCGCCGGATTCCCCACATATATTGGATATCCGCGTCCCAGGTGTCCATCATCCACGTGCCGTATATGCGAGTCACGGAATCGCCGAGGCCACGGCGTCGTTCCAGTGTTGCAGGATCCGGCGGACGCTCTCCAGGGGCCGGGCCTCTGCCCCAGATGTCGGTGTACATCAACCGGGTGAAGTAGAACTCGGGAGGTCCGTCTTCATCCTTCGACCCATCGCTGAAGGCCGGTAGCACAACAAGGATCAGAGATATCAGTAAAGCCGCCTGTCTCACGTGGCGTAGTCTACATTAGCCGGCACCACGTTTTGAATGGGCCGGACAGGCTGAATTCAGAATTAGACGAATTCCACGTTCCCTTATTCGTACCTCAAACACTCGATGGGATCCAGGTTTGCCGCTTTTTTGGCAGGCCAGACACCGAAGATCAGGCCGACACTGGTGGAGACGATCATGCCGCTGAGTACGGCCCACAACGGAATCGACGCGGGAAGTTCGGGCAGAAAGAACATGATCACCGAACTCACGATGATCGCAAGAATCACGCCCAGCACGCCTCCAAGAGACGTCAGTATCATCGCTTCGAGAAGAAACTGCCGGACGATGTCGCTTTTGCGGGCGCCGATCGCTTTGCGAACGCCGATCTCTCTCGTGCGCTCGGTCACGCTGACGAGCATGATGTTCATCACACCAATGCCGCCGACCAGCAGTCCGACTGCAGAGATCGCGATCGCGAACAATCCGACATACATCGTGATTTCGTCGAACTGCTTCACGATGCGGTCCGCTGTGCTCAAATCGAAGTTGTCCGGCTCGTTGTACTTCACGCCCCGACGTCGCCGCAGCACTTCTTCAACCTGATTCAACGCGGCGGGCAATCGTCCGCTCTTGGCGCGGATGTGCATCATCATTTCCGTGCTCGCCGGTGAAAGCTTTCGTCCGGTCTGGAACGGAATCATCAGCGCGTTGTCTTCCTCGTTCTCGCCGAAAAAGGTGTTCTTGCGCTTTTCAAGCACACCGACAATTTCGAAGCGTTTGCCGGACAATTCGACCTCCGTCCCGGCGATGCTGGTTTGATTTGGAAACAGAGCGTCAGCCACGTTGACTCCGATCACCATGACCTGCCGTCGATGATCATCGTCAATGTCGCTGATGAAGCGGCCTTCGTGCATGGTGATGTTCGTGACTTTGGCGTAACTGGCGGAAACCGACTGCAGCGATCCGCGGCGATAGGTCTGACCGTTGTACTTGACGGCGTTGTTGATCCGCCACATGAACCCGACGTTCGCAACATCCTCGACGGCGTCGGCTTGTTCCCGAATCGCGTCCGAATCTTCGGGCTTCAGCGGCTTGCGCGAGAACTCGCTCCGGTCGCGATTCCCGAGTCGCGGTCCGGTCGATAGGTGGAATGCATAAATATTGTTGGTGCCGTATTCCTCGATCATTCCGACAATGCGCCCGCGCAAACCCGTCAGGATCGAAGCGATCGCGATCACAACAACGACACCGATGACAATGCCTAGAACCGTCAGGAAGCTTCGGAGCTTATTGACGCGAATGGTTCCCATCGCCATGGCGAAGGCTTCCTTGGGAACGAGCGTGCGAGCGGAGCGAGCGCGAACCCGATAGGGTGAAGCCGCTGAAGATTGAATCTGCATGCGATCAGTTCTTCTGCAAAGCCACGATGGGATCGAGCTTTGCAGCCTTGTAAGCAGGATAGATCCCGGCAATGAGTCCGATTCCACCCGATACCAGAATCGAAAGAGCCACGTAACCGATCGTGATGGCCATGGGGATCGGCGTCGCCGCGCGGACGAGCGCCGACAGGCCAGCCGCCAGCAACAGTCCAAGCACGCCGCCGACCGACGCCAGCAGCGACGACTCGATCAGGAATTGCACCAGTATCTGTTTCCTCTTCGCGCCGATCGCCTTGCGCAGGCCGATTTCGAATGTTCGCTCGGTGACCGAAACCAGCATGATGTTCATGACGACGATTCCGCCGACCACCAGCGACAACAGCGTGATCGGCGTTACCACCAGAGCAATCGCGCCGGTGAACTGATCGACCGCGCCGCGTAAGTCGCCGACATTCACGATTCCGAAATCATCATCCTCACTGCCCTTGAGCTTGTGACGGTTGCGCATGGTGAGCCGCGCATCTTCGATTGTCGGTTTGAACGTTTCCTCATTTTTGGCTTCACCGTGAATTTGAAGGTTTTGAATGCGCCCGAATAGTTTGGCGTACGTCGTGACGGGAATATAAGCGTGATTGTCCAGCGACTGACCGAAGAATGTGCCGCGCTTCTCCTCAACACCGATGATCGTCAGCGGCACGCCGGCGATCTTGATCGTCTGGCCGATAGGGTACCGCCCGTCGAAAAATTTTTCCTTCAGTTCATATCCGATGACACAAACATCCGCCGCATGATCGACTTCGTGAGGTGTGATGAAGCGGCCGTCCAATATGGTCTTGTCCTCGATCTCTTGCATGTTTGCCGTGACGCCGTTGATCTGCGTCCCGAAAACCTGCCTTCCGTTCTGCTTCAGATCGACGTTGCGAGACGCTTCGGCGCCCACCTCCATGCAGGTTTCGCAGTTGTCACGCATCCATTCATAATCGTCGATGTACAGGCGCTTGTTGCGCTTTTGCGCCCGGTCCCATTCCTCTTCGGTCCAACCGCCTTGCCTCGCGAATCGCGCCATCATGAAATGATTCACGCCGAGCATTTTGCCGACGGCATCGAGAACATATCCGTTGAACCCGCTGATCGAAGCGCCGACGATAACGACGGAAGCGACGCCGATGATGATCCCGATGAGAGTAAGCAGCGCACGGAGCTTGTGCGCAAGGATGGACTGCACCGCGATCCGCGCAGCGTCGGAGTAGAAGGAATAGAGATTTCTCATCGTCCCCTGGCCCTAAGGTCGTGTAACGATCGAGCCCCGACGCTTATTACGCAGATTAACGGCATTAAGTTTCATTAATAGATTGTGAGATTCCCCAGGAAGCTCTTCTCTCTCCTCGCCTATCGCACCGTGCCATCCATCGGGGATGACGCCGAGGCGTAGAGTTTGCGGGGAATACGGCCAGCCTGGAAAGCGAGCCGGCCGGCCTTCACGGCATGGCTCATCGCCTCGGCCATGGCGCCGGGATCTTTGGCGCCGGCAATGGCAGTATTCATCAGGACGCCGTCGGCGCCCAGCTCCATCGCGACGGTCGCATCGGATGCGGTTCCCACCCCCGCGTCGACGATCAGAGGCACATCGGTGATCATTTCCCGGAGAATGCGGATACCCGTGAGATTCTGAATACCCATTCCGGAGCCGATGGGCGCGCCAAGAGGCATGATCGCGGACGCGCCCGCATCCACAAGCCGTCGCGCGACGATCAGATCATCATTCGTATAAGGAAGCACGACGAACCCTTCTTTCACGAGGATCCTCGTGGCTTCGATCAGGGCGGCAGTGTCGGGAAACAAGGTGCGCTCATCGCCGATCACTTCGAGCTTCACCCAATTGGACAAGCCCGCCTCGCGGCCCAAACGTGCCGTGCGAACAGCATCGTCGACGTTGTAACAAGCGGCCGTGTTCGGCAGGATCGCGATCTTTTTCGTGTCGATGAAATCGAGCAGCGACGAGCCCCGCGGGGCTTTCAAATCGATGCGCCGGACTGCTACCGTCACCATTTCCGTGCCCGATCGTCGATGGGCTTCCGCCATAACCTCGTTCGACGGGTACTTCCCCGTCCCGACAATCAGCCGCGACTGAAACCTTTTACCGGCAATCACCAGCGTGTCGTCGCCGATTGGCGCCGGCGCCCCTCCCCCGACGAACTGGACGACTTCCAGCGCGTCGCCCGAATGCAACATGACTGCGGCCCATTCGGTTTTCGGGACGATCGCCCGGTTCCGTTCGACCGCAACGCGCTCTCTCGGCAGAGAAAAATGATCCAGAAGTTGCTCGATGTTCAAAGAGGCAGGCAGTTCGTGGGTTTCACCGTTTAAACGTATTTCGATCGCCATAAGAATGGGATGGTAGCACAGAGAATCCTGACGTTTTTGTCTATTGACCCTCCTCCGATCGACCGATATAGTCGACAATTTGGTTAGTGCGCGAAGTTGTTGACCTAGCGAGAGGTTACGAGACACTTGCATGTTGGAAAACTGGACTCCCGTACTGGTCTTTCTGATTCTGGTCACCGGGTTCGCCATCGTCTCCCTTTTTGGTTCATGGCTGCTCGGGATGAAGAAGCCGCGCCCCGAAAAACTCGTCCCCTATGAATGCGGCATGCAGCCCGTCGGCACGGCGCGAGACCGTTTCTCCGTCAAGTTCTACCTCATTGCGATGCTCTTCCTTCTTTTCGACATCGAGGCGGTCTTTCTTTTTCCCTGGGCCGTCGTTTACCGCGATTTGAAACTGTTCGGCTTCTTCGAAATGCTTCTTTTCATCGTTGCGATTCTGGGCGGCTACATCTACATCTGGAAAAAAGGTGCTCTCGAGTGGGAGCGCTGATGTTTTCACAAGAGACCGAATCGAAACTCCAACACCTGTTGTCGATTTACCCGCAGAAACGCTCGGCACTCATACCGATGTTGCTCATCGCGCAACGCGAGCATGGCTACGTAACCAACAATGACATCGAATACGTATCGGCTCAGGTCGGATTGTCGGCCTCCGAGGTCGAGTCGATCCTGTCGTTTTATACGCTGCTCCGGCGGAAACCTGTCGGCAAGTACCACATTCTGGTTTGTACGAACCTCGCGTGCATGCTGACGGGATCCGACGAAATCGAGGCTTGCATCAAACGCAAGCTGGGCGTGAGTTTTGGACAGGTTACTCCGGACGGGTTCTTTTCCGCGATTGAGTTCGAATGCCTGGGCTCATGTACGACGGCCCCGGTCATCCAGGTCAATGGCGAGTTTTACGAAAGCCTGGACGTGAAGAAAACCGAAGCCATCATTGAGGATTTAAGACGGAAAGGATGATTGCCCACGATGCGTAACGTCACGAAGCCCATCGCTGCGCTCCGGGTTCTGTACGCTTCGGCGAAAACTGTCAGAACCCGGAGCGCAGCGACGGGCTTCGTGACGATGCGTTTATCCCGAGCGTTCGTATGATCGAGTACATCACAGGCCGGGAGTTCCTGCTCATGCTCGCGAAGCTGATTATCATCTTCGGCGGGCTGGTGGGAGCGTTCGCTTATCTCTCTCTCGTCGAACGCCGTGTGATGGCATTTGTGCAGATGCGGCCGGGGCCCAATCGTGTCGGACCTTTCGGTTTGCTTCAACCGATCGCTGACGGTTTGAAATTTCTTTTCAAGGAACAGGTGCGGCCTACAGCGGCAAACGAGTGGCTCTACCTTGTCGCGCCGATCGTGTCGATTGTTCCAGCGCTGCTTTCCTTCGCCGTCATTCCCTTCGGGCCCGCCCTTCAAGTGACGGACCTCAACGTCGCATTGCTGGTGGTTTTCGCGGTCGGTTCGTTAAGCGTCTACGGAATCGTTCTGGGGGGATGGGCTTCCAACTCCAAATATCCGCTCATCGCCAGCATGCGGTCGTCCGCGCAAATGATCAGCTACGAACTCAGCCTGACCCTTTCCGTTGTCGGCGTCCTGATAATCTCGAACACGCTCAGCCTCGTGCGTCTTGTCCAGAGTCAGGAAGGCACGTGGCTCGGCTTTATTCCGCGCTGGAACATCTTCCTTCAGCCCGTAGCTTTCTTTGTTTACATGATTGCGGCGACGGCGGAAACAAACCGTCTGCCGTTCGACCTCGCGGAATCCGAACAGGAGCTCGTCAGCGGCTGGCACACGGAATACAGCGGCATGAAGTTCGGGATGTACATGCTTGCAGAGTACGGTAACCTGACCGCGACTGTTTGCATCGCCACCATCCTCTTCTTCGGCGGTTGGAACGGACCGTCGTTCGGACCGGATTGGCTGCGGCTGATTCTTCCAACGATCTGGTTTCTCCTGAAGATCTCTGCCTTCATCTTTATATATGTTCTGGCGCGTTCGACGGTTCCCCGCATTCGGTATGATCAGCTGATGCGATTCGGCTGGAAGTACATGCTGCCTATCGCGCTGGCCAACATTGTGATCACGAGCTTCCTGGTGGCGATCCTATGATCGAAGCTCTGTTCTTCCTCTTCGCGGCAACCGCAGTCGGCGCTGCAATCAATGTTCTGGCGCAGAAGCATGTGCTCTACAGCGCGCTATCGCTGATCGTCCTGCTGATCTCGATCTCCGGACTCTTCATTCTGCTCGAGGCCGACTTCCTTGCAGTCATCAACATCATTGTTTATGCCGGAGCCATCATGGTGCTGTTCGTCTTCGTGATCATGCTGCTCAATCTACCGGCGGACGAAGATGGCGCAGACCGCCTTCGATGGCCCAAGTTTGCCGGCATCCCGATCGGATTGTTTATGCTGTTCATGATTCTCGCGACCTTATGGAACGTCCGCGCGGAAACATTCGCCGAAACCCAGATGCCGGGCACGCCCGAAGCGATCGGCCGGGCGTTGTTCACGGACTATCTGCTGCCGTTCGAGCTGACTTCCGTGTTGATCCTGATTGCGCTGATGGGCGCCGTCGTGTTTGCGAAGAAGGAACTATGATTCCGCTGAGCTGGTTCCTCATCCTGAGCGCGGTCCTGTTCCTGATCGGCGTGCTGGGTTTTTTCATCAAACGAAATATCATCGCGCTGCTCTTGTCGGTGGAGATTATGCTGAACGCCGTGAACCTGACGTTCGTGGCGTTTTCGAGCAAGAGTCATCAGATCAGCGGCCAGATCTTCGTATTTTTTGTACTCGTCGTGGCTGCCGCAGAAGCGGCTGTCGGCCTGGCGCTTGTCATTGCGATGTTCCGCAATCGCGAAACCCTGAACGTCGACCGCAGCAATTTATTGAAGTGGTAGTTGACATGTATCGAGATGCATTTTGTCAGACGCCCTGCGCTGCCCGTCGCGAAGCGGGAGAGGAGTTGTGACGCTCCTCTGGCTCATTCCCGTTTTGCCGCTAGTGGCCGCCGCCATCAACGGCGTTTTCGGGAAACGCCTGTCGAAGAGCGCCATTGGAGTATTGGGGGCGGGATCGGTTTTGGGATCATTCCTGATATCCGCGACAGCCTTCTGGCAGATGTCGCAGATCACGGACACTGTGCGCGAACTTCCGATCATCCAGAACTACTTCACCTGGATTCGCGCCGGCTCATTCGAAGCCAACTTCGGATTCATGCTGGATCATCTCTCCGGATTGATGATCCTGGTGGTGAGCGGCGTCGGTTTTCTCATCCACGTCTATTCCATCGGATACATGCACGACGATCCGGGGTTCTACCGGTACTTCGCATACCTCAACCTGTTCATGTTTTCGATGCTGACGCTCGTGCTGGCGAACAACTATCTGCTGATGTTCGTCGGATGGGAGGGCGTCGGCCTGTGCTCGTATCTCCTGATCGGTTTCTGGTTTTTCAAGAGATCGGCCGTGGACGCGGGAAAGAAGGCATTCATTGTGAACCGCGTCGGTGACTTCGGGTTCATCCTCGCGGTTTTGCTGATCTTTACGACGTTCCACAGCGTCGACTTCAAAACAGTGTTTACGAGTGCCGGAAACGCCCTCGACTATCCGGTGGAGCCGCTCGGTTCGGTCGGAATCCTGACCACGATCTGCCTTTTGCTGTTCCTCGGGGCGACGGGCAAATCCGCGCAGATCCCGCTATATGTGTGGCTGCCGGACGCGATGGAAGGTCCAACACCCGTCAGCGCGCTGATTCATGCGGCAACGATGGTCACGGCCGGCGTGTACATGGTGGCTCGATCATCCGCGCTCTATGATCGGGCGCCCGGAGCCTTGCTCGTCGTTGCATTCGTCGGCGCCTTCACCGCGATTTTCGCGGCGTCGATAGGCCTCGTTCAAAACGATATTAAAAAGGTCCTCGCATATTCGACGGTGAGCCAGCTCGGATACATGTTTCTGGCCTGCGGCGCCGGTGCATATGCCGCCGGCGTGTTTCATTTGATGACGCACGCCTTTTTCAAGGCGCTGTTGTTTCTTGGGGCGGGAAGCGTCATTCACGGAATGAACGGCATTCAGGACATCCGAAAGATGGGCGGTCTCCGCCGGGAGATGCCATGGACGTTCCGTACATTTTTCGTCGCGACTCTTGCGATCACGGGATTCCCCGGTCTCGCGGGGTTCTTCAGTAAGGACGCCATACTCGCCGCCGCTTACGCCGGTGAAAACTATGGAAAAATCCTTTGGCTCATCGGCATTGTCACGGCCGGCTTTACCGCCTTCTACATGTTTCGACTCCTGATCCTGACATTCTTCGGCACGCCACGCTATACACACGAGGACGTGCATCACGTTCACGAATCGCCGGCGGTCATGCTGATTCCGCTGATCATTCTGGCGATTCTTTCGATCGCCGCGGGATGGACCGGCGTACCGCAAGCACTGCCTGAACACAGTGCGGAGATGGCCCATGGCACCGAATGGCTGCTCATGAGCGCCGCCACGATTGTCGGGTTGATCGGATTTGCGGTCGCCTACGTCTTTTACGTCGCAAAGCCGGATCTGCCGGCAAAGCTGTCTTCCGGGGCACATGCGATGTACGGCTTGCTTGTGAACAAGTACTACATCGACGAAATCTACGACGCGATTATCGTGTGGCCGATTCTGCAAACGTCGAGAGAGTTTCTCTGGAAGTTCGTCGACGTGATTGTGATCGATGGAATTGTGAATGGTTCCGGGACCGTCGTCCGGTCTCTGGGATCCGGCTTGCGTCACATGCAGACCGGTTACGTACGGACCTACGCGGTCTGGATTCTGTTTGGCGGCGCTTTGGTTGTCGCCTGGTTCCTGCGGTAGTGGCTGTCGAAACTATGGAGATACTCAATCAGCACATCCTGACGATCGTAACGTTCACCCCGGCGGTGGGTGCGCTGCTGATCCTGTTTCTCAACCGCGAGCAGGCGAAGGTGATCCGGACTCTAGCGCTGATCGTGGCGGTTCTCACATTCCTTTTCTCTCTTCATCTGGTTGCCCACTTCGACGGCAACACCTCGGATTTTCAATATCGGATCGATGTGCCGTGGATCTCGTCCTTCGGTATCCACTACGAGATGGGCATCGATGGCATCAGCCTCTTTCTCATACTGCTGACGACGTTGCTCACGCCGCTCGCGATTCTCGCGTCCTACTCCATCGACCAGCGCCTGAAGGAATATTTCATCTTCATGTTGCTTCTCGAGACCGGAGTGGTCGGCGTGTTTGCGTCTCTGGATCTTTTCCTTTTTTATGTTTTCTGGGAAGTGATGCTGATCCCGATGTACTTCCTCATCGGCGTCTGGGGCGGTGAACGGCGAATCTACGCAGCGATGAAGTTCGTTCTCTACACGATGGCCGGTTCGGTCCTGATGTTGGTGGCGATCATCGCGTTGTACTTTTTGCACGGCAAATCCACGTCGATCTATACCTTCAGCTACCCCGCGATGATTGCCGCGATGTCTTCAGGCCGGTTCGTTCTGGCGCCGGCGACCGAGTTGTACCTGTTCGTCGCGTTCTTCATTGCATTCGCGATCAAGGTCCCGCTGTTCCCTTTCCACACGTGGCTTCCGGACGCTCACGTCGAAGCTCCAACAGCCGGGTCGGTGTTGCTGGCCGGTGTTCTGTTGAAGATGGGCACCTACGGAATGGTGCGCTTCAGTCTGCCGCTCTTTCCCAACATGAGTCACCTTTTCGCGCCGCTGATCACTCTGCTGGCAGTGATCGGTATCATCTACGGCGCTCTGGTGGCGATGGTACAGCCGGACGTGAAGAAGCTTGTGGCCTACTCATCGGTAAGTCACATGGGCTTCATCGTCCTGGGCATATTCAGCTTCACGACGCAGAGTATGGAAGGCGCGATCTTCCAGATGCTGAACCACGGCGTGTCGACCGGAGCGCTCTTCCTGCTGGTGGGCGTCATCTATGAACGGCGGCACACGCGACTGATCGAACAGTTTGGCGGCCTTGCGCACCGGATGCCCGTGTACGCGGCAATCTTTCTGATCGTGACGCTGTCTTCGATCGGATTGCCCGGTCTCAACGGATTCGTCGGTGAATTTCTCGTCCTGCTGGGTACCTTCGCCGCCGACAAATCGCGCGCAGTCGTGGCCGCGGCGGGCGTAATTCTTTCGGCGGTGTACATGTTGTGGATGTTCCAGCGCGTCATTTGGGGAGAAATCACGAACGAAAAAAATCAAAACCTGCCCGATCTCTTCGGCCGCGAGAAAGCGATGTTGATTCCGCTGCTCGGACTGATCTTCTGGATGGGCATTTACTCGAACCATTTCTTGCGACCCATGGACGCATCCGTTGCCCGTCTGCTCGCGCAGACCGGCAGGCGTGACTCGCAATTTGCCCGTCAGGTCGAGAACACTCTTTTTGAGAAGCGCCGCTCGGATGGTGGCATCAAATGGTGACGTTTTGAACCTGCCGCCCATCAACATCGCTTCCATTCTTCCGGCGGTCATGCTGTCGATCGCGGGGATCTTCATCATGGTGGCGGAACCGTTCGTCCCGGCTCCGAAGAAAAGTCAGTTGGGGTGGCTTGCTCTTGCCGGCATCGTCGCAGCAACGATAACGCTGGTGCCGATGGCGAACAGCATGGGACAGTGGTACTCCAACCTGTGGATCGTCGACAACTACAGCATTTTTTTCCACGTGATCTTCCTGTTGATCGCCGGCGTGACGGTCCTGACCTCGATCGATTTCCTTCCACGCCTGCAACTGAATCATCCGGAGTTCTTCGCGCTTCTTCTGTTCGCCACGGTCGGCATGCTCGTGATGGCGGGATCGAATGAACTGATCATGGTGTTCATCGGACTCGAAGTCCTGTCCATCGCGACATACGTGCTTGCCGGATTCCGCAGAACGGATCTCAAGTCGAACGAGTCGGCGCTGAAATACTTCCTTCTGGGATCTTTTTCGTCGGCGTTTTTCCTTTACGGCATCGCGTTGATATTCGGCGCAACGGGAAGCACGAACCTCATCGCGATCGCCGACGCATTCCGCGGCGGACAGGTTGAGGTCCCCCTGGCATTTCTCGCCGCGGCGCTGATGCTGATCGCGTCGTGCTTCAAAGTCGCGGTCGCGCCGTTTCACATCTGGACGCCGGATGTTTACGAGGGCGCTCCGACACCCGTCACCGGCTTTATGTCGGTCGGACCGAAGGCCGCAGGCTTCGCGGTTTTTCTTCGAGTGTTCATGACGGCGTTTCCTTCGATTCAGGATCGCTGGGTATCGATCATCTGGATGGTGGCCGCACTGACGATGATCCTCGGAAATGTCATCGCCGTGTCTCAAACCAACATCAAACGGATGCTGGCCTACTCATCGATTGCGCACGCCGGCTACATCGCGGTCGCGTTCGCGTCGGGGAGCCGGCGGGGAATCTCCGCGGCACTGTTTTACATGCTGGCTTACAGCCTCACCAACCTCGGCACGTTCGCGATCGTCACTGTATTGAGTCGCAGTGAGGACAAACTGACTAGCATCTCCGACTACGCCGGGCTCGCTTCCAAGCGTCCGGCGCTCGCGGCACTGCTGACGTTGTTTCTTTTGTCGCTGGCGGGCGTGCCCGGAACAGCCGGCTTTGCCGGCAAGTTTTTCATCTTCCGGTCGTCGGTCGAGTCCGGCCTGGTCTCGCTGACGGTGATCGGTGTCGCCACGACTGTCGTTTCGTTTTATTACTACCTCTACATCGTCGTGCAGATGTACATGCGCGACCCGAAAGAAGACTTCGCCGACGTGTGTGTTGCCGGAGCGCTAAAGATCGCGTTGCTGGTCGCCGCCCTCGGCACCTTGTATCTCGGCATCCTTCCGACTCGCGTCCTCGACTGGTCCACCAGCGCCGCTTTGAACGCCCTGAGGTAACGTCACAAAGCCCGTTGCTGCGCTCCGGGTTCTGAACAGTGTACCGGTCGAGCCAGAGCTGTCAGAACCCGGAGCGGCAGCGACGGGCTTTGTGAGTTACTTTACAATTGACACCTTCCCACGCCACGGCTAAAAAGAGCGCAACACGTTAATTGTCGAAACAAACAGCTCCGAAGGAGACTCCAATGGTGCGAGGAAAGTTCTTCTGGACGATTCCGATTCTCATCATGATCCTGAGCGCGCCCGCCTTTTCGCAGGTCCAAACCGGCGCAATCACCGGGCGAGCGGCAGACGGCAGCGGTGCCCTGATTCCCGGTGTCGAAGTCACGATCAACAGCCCCGCGATGATCGGCGGAGCGCGTATGGCGCCCTCGGATGAACTGGGCGTTTACCGATTCACTCTTTTGCCGCCGGGAACCTATCGCGTCACCTTTTCACTTCCGGGCTTCAAAACGCTGAACATCGAAGGCGTGGACGTGGCCCCCGGCGCAACGATGACGATCAACGGCACGATGGAGGTTGCATCCGTCGCCGAGGAGGTCACCGTCACGAGCCAGGCCCCCCAGATCGACCTCGAAGCCGCGAACGTCGGAATCAACTGGGCGACGGATAACCTGGACAAGATCCCCTACGGCAAGGCGATTCGAGGACTGTCGCAGATGATCCCCGGAATCTACGCGCCCTATTACGACGTCGGCGGCAACACGCTTGCCGGCGCAACAACGGTGAGCGGCCGCACCTACGGACGGACCGGCAACGAACTCATGCAGTTTGAAGGCGCGGTCTCCAACGACAGCCTGTTCGGCGATTTCGGTACCTATTCCGAAATCCAATACTCCACAGCCGCAAAAGGCGCCGAATCCGCAAATGCCGGTGTGAGCGTCAGCTTCACCATCAAGTCCGGCGGCAACGACTTCCACGGCTCGGTCTACGGCTCGTATCAACCCGGACGGTTTCAAAGCAATAACGTCGATCAAAAACTCCTCGATCGCGGCTATCTGCCGGGATCGAATAAGTACACCCACTATGACGATTGGGCCTATGAACTCGGCGGCCCCATTATCAAAAACAAGTTCACGTTCTATACGGCGTTCAGCCACAACTACGCCGGCCAATTCATTCCGGGTTTCGTTTCGGAAAAAGACAATAAGCAGGTGGAGTTCTTTACCCGGCTCGACACTCCCACGCTCAAACTGACTTATCAATTAACTCCAGGTCAAAAACTGGAACTCACCGAACAGATCGGACGCAAATGGCAACCCTACCGCGGCGCCAATGCGTACATCACGATGGAAGCCACACAGAATCAAAAATCGTGGGGAGCGATCGGTCCGGTTCTTAAATGGACGGACATCATCAGCCCGAGAATGACGCTCGACGCTTCCATCAATCGCGCCGGTTACTGGTGGCCCGACATACCGTGGACCCGCGACGTCCGCCGGACGGATCTGTTCACGGGAGCCAATCGCGGCGAATACCAGGTCACATCCCGCCGGCCGATTCGCTGGGGATGGAACAGCACGTGGGCCTGGTTTAGCAGCATCGGTGGCAAGAACAATGAAATCAAATCCGGCGTGAACGGTCACTGGAGCAAGGCGTTCACCGAGACGGAAGGTTACCCGGACTCGAATCAGCAGCTCTATCGTTACCGCAGCCTGCCGGGTGAAACGAATTACTTCCTCCACCCTAATTCCGTCATCACCTACGACTATCCGAACACGGTAGCCAGCGGGGTTTATTACAACTCGTGGTTCGCCAACGATAAGGTCACGATGAGCCGCAAGCTCACCGTCAATGTGGGCCTCCGCTTCGACCGTTACTCGTCATGGCTGCCCGAACAGGGCAACCCGGGAACGGGTCCATGGGCGACGAAGAGAATCTACGCCGAACGGCGCGACTTCCCGGTCTACAACTCGTGGTCGCCGCGCCTGTCTTTCGTGTACGACTTGAAAGGCAACGGTAAGATCGCTCTCAAAGCGAGCTACGGCAAATACACCGGCGCCGGTTCCAGCGGCGCGAATGGCCCTGTGGCGAGCAGTGTGAATCCCGCGGCGACGATCTCATGCACGTACAACAACTGGGACGGCAGCATTCCCTATAAACTCGTCGCCGCTAATCTCAACGGTTGCTCCGGTGGCGGCGGCATCCAGGTTCTCGATCCGGCGCTCAAAAACAACTGGACGAATGAATACACGGCGGAGAACGAGGCTGGATTGAACCGAACCTCTCTCGTACGCTTTAATGTTTGGCGCAAGAGGCATGACTGTCGGGCCCACAACATCGAACGGCTCACAACGTGCCGTAGCTT
>CAZPBY010000018.1:0-7632 GCA_964584785.1 uncultured Solibacteraceae bacterium | reverse complement strand
GATCCGGTGGTGTCGCGATCCAGGTTTATGTCCCGGACGCACAAAACAACGGAACGAATGAATACCCGGCCGGCATCGAGGTTGGATTGAACCGAAACTCGCTCGTGCGCTTGAATGTTGTGCGCAAGAGGGATTACGGCGGGAGAAAAACGCTGGATCGGGAACAACCTTACGATGCGTATACCGACGTTCGATCCGGTATCGATCCGGGGCGCGACAACAAACCCGGAACCGCCGATGACGGCATCCTCTACGTTTGGTCGGTTCCGAGATCGTATCCAACGTTTGGTCAGGTCAATCAGTTCACCACCAACCGCCGGAATAATGAAAGCAGCTCTCTCTATACGGGCTACGAACTGACCTTCAACCGCCAGCATGCGGACAAGTGGTCATTCCTCGCCGGGTACACGATCAGCTATCGGAAAGGTGGCGTCATCGATTCATTGACTCCGAACGCCCTCTTCTACACCCACGTCGTTCCAAGCTGGGATCAGGGCTTCAAGATGAACGGCACTTATGATTTGCCTTATGGATTCCGGTATGGCGCCACTTTCAATGCGCAGAGCGGCGACTGGTACGGGCGAACCGTGCAAATCTCCAATGCGCTGAACTCGAACGTCAGCGTGCTGGTCGAGCCTCACGTGGAACGCTACGGAACGGTCATGCTGTGGGATAACCGCATTTCGAAAACCGTCAAGATCAGTGAGCACCATTCGATCGAGGGCACACTCGACGTGTTCAACACGGCCAATGTCAATACCGTGACGAATCAGATCACGACGCAGACCGCCGGCGGCTCGAACCCGGACTACGGCCATCCGCTCGCGGGAGGCGGCATCGACGCCTCGGCTGCCTCGTCGATCATCGCTCCGCGTATCCTGCGCTTTGGCGCTCGCTGGAGGTTCTAATCGGCCTTTAATTGCAAATCGGGAACAGGGATTCGCAAATGAAAATGACGATTGATACTTGCGATTCCCGATTCCCGATTTGCCATACGATCCTCAGCGGTTACTATTTCAATCTGTATGCCCGATGAGCGGATCGAACGGGAGGATGTGAACCTGATCCTGCGGATGCAGGCAAAGGACACGGCAGCCGCGGATGAGTTCTACTCGCGTTACAATCGCCTCGCATTTACGCTGATACTTCGAATCGTCGGCAATCGTGAGGATGCCGAGGACGTGCTTCTCGATGTTTTCTGGCAGGTCTGGCAACAGGCTTCCCGCTACGACCCATCCCGCGGCAAACCTGTCGCCTGGCTGCTGACGATTGCTCGCACGCGCGCCATCGATCATGTCCGCACCCATGGCCGGAAACCGTCCGAACCGGTCACCGACGAAATCCGGGCCAAAGTGGAGGCGTCATCGAATGAGCCGGATCTGTTCGTCCTCGCCGATCTTCGGCAGGCGGTCAACCAGGCGATGCAGACGCTGCCGGAACAACAGCGAATTCCGCTGGAAATGGCATACTTTCAGGGTATGAGTCACACCGAGATCGCGACCGCTCTCGGGCAACCCCTTGGAACGGTGAAGGATCGCGTTCGCAACGGAATGTTGCATCTGAGGAAGCGGTTGAAACCGTATTTGTAGGTGAGGGCCGTTGAACGAGCAAAGTTATGGCTAAACATCTAAAACTCACGGACGAGTTACAGGAGCGAGCCAGTCTGTTCGCAGCCGACGCATTGACGGAAAGCGAACGGATGGATTTCCTCAGGCATCTGGACGAAGACGATTGTGCCGTGTGCCGCAAGGAAGCGGCGGAACTCGCTTCGGCTTTGAACTTGCTTGTTCTCGACGGCCCTCTTGAAACCCCGTCACCGCGCGTCAAGGAAAGGTTGATGGTGCAGGTGAACGCCTCCGCTCCTGCCGTACCCCGGACCCAGGCAGCCCCCGCGCGACGCTGGTTTGCATGGGCCGCAGGTGCCCTTGCCGCAGCCGCATCGATTGCTCTGGCCTTCGTCTCCACAGACGACGCGCGATTACGGCGGCTGACGGAATCATTGTCGTCGCGCTTGACTCAACTCGAAGCACAGATCGGCGAACAACGCGTCCGGCTTGCCACGTTGACCTCACCGCAGGTCCGCGTTGTGACGCTCGCCGGACAAGGCACGAACGCCAGCGCCAGCGGCCGTATTTTCTGGGATCAGAGCAAACGCCGATGGTATTTCTACGCTCAGAATCTTCCGCCGGTCGGAAGCGATAAGAGCTACCAGTTATGGTTCGTTCCCTCCGCGGGGAATCCCGTCAGCGCCGGGGTATTTAACACCAATGCCGGCGGAAGCGTTGAAATCGAAATTCCGGTGCCCGAATCAATTCAAACTCTCAAAGCGGCCGCCGTCACGACGGAACCGGCCGGGGGCCTGTTGCAACCCAGCGGTGCGTTTGCCCTGCTCGGCGCTCTGGAATAGGCGAAATACCCTGCGCTTACGCGCACGCGCCGGCTGAGGCGCCTACATTTCGCACCAACGTTGTAGGCGCTGGCTTTAGCCGGCGCGTGCGCGTAAGCGCAGGGTATTTGATTAACGCGTGAAACACCTCAAAACTGTTAAAGTTATTCCACCAGGCAATGCAGAATTTTGGGCGATACAAGATCGTCGAACAGATCGGCTCGGGCGCGATGGGAGCGGTGTACAAAGCGGTAGATCCGATGATGGACCGCGACGTCGCCATCAAGACCATCCTCACCCACGCCATCGAGGGCCCGCAGTCCGGCGAGTTCCTTGATCGATTCTTCCGCGAAGCCCGCGCCGCCGGACGCCTCGCGCATCCGGGAATCGTCACGATGTACGACGTGTCCGAACACGAGGGCACGCCGTTCCTGGTGATGGAATACGTCGCGGGACGGAATCTGCAGTCCATTCTTCAGCAGGGTGAGCGGATGGAAATAGATCGCATTTACGACGTTTCGATCCAGCTTGCGGAGGCTCTGGACTACGCGCACAAGAACGGCGTCATCCACCGCGACATCAAGCCCTCCAACATCCTCATGACGCCCGATGGCCGCGTCAAGATTGCGGACTTCGGCGTGGCGCGACTCGCGGAGTCGCAGATGACGTTCACGGGCGGGCAGCTCCTCGGGACGCCGGCCTTCATGGCTCCGGAACAGTTCACGGGCGTCCGCATCGATGGACGCGCGGATCTCTTTGCGGCCGGCGTCGTCATCTATTGGATGGTGACCGGGGACAAGCCGTTCACCGGCGATACGCTTCTTGCGGTGCAGTACAAAGTCGTCAACACCGATCCGGTTCCGCCGCGCGTTCTGAATCCCGTCGTATCGAGGTCGCTCGAAGCCGTCGTCCTCAAGGCACTCGCCAAGGATCCGGCGGAACGTTACCAGTCGGGGGACGCGCTCGCGAGCGACTTGCGCGCCGCGCGCGCGAACATGCCGGTGTCGGCAAAACCGCTGACGCGTCCGACTGACGACACTCCGACGATCGCTTTCAAGCCGCCGCCTCCTCCGGTTCAAGTGTCCCCGCCGGGCGCCACTGCTGCCGCGAACACTCCGCCGCGAAAGGCACGGCGCCGCAATCCGGTTGCGTTCATGGCCGTCATCATGGCGAGCGTTATTTTGTTGCGGCTGGTCAACGTCGTAAACACGCGCTTCCGCCTGCCACCGGAGAACAGACAGACTGCACAGAATACGGCCGTCGCACCCGCTCCGCCGGAACCTGTTCCTCCGGCCGCCAAGAAAACCGAATCCAGGAAACGGCCGGCTGGCGAGTCGCAGGACACCCGCGGCAAGGCCGCAGCTGCGGTTCCTGAGAAGGCGCCGGCAAAGCCGGATTCCATCACGCTCGATCTTGTAGCGCAGGATCGCAGCAGTATCCTGTTCCGGGCCGAGGGACAGCCCACGCAGACGTTGTTGATGAAGGCGGGCGACGCGATGACGCTTCACGCCGGCAAGGACGCTGGGAGACCGCAAATCCGGCCAGTGGGTCATCACGCCCGAAGGCATCGACGAATCCCGCAGTTCTCTAACAAGACCGGGCAACGTTGCCGGAAACATCCCGGCTCCAGTCTTGCCCGGCTCAATTCCAGCCATCGACGACGCGTTCTTCCCGCATGGAAATCCAAGGCTCAACGTCGGCTCGCCGCCGGTCCAGAAGCAGCTTGCCGAATCCGCGACCTCCGTACGTTTGCTGATCAAGAGTCCGTCCATCCCGCCGTTCTTAACGGTCATTGTTCGAGCGGACGGCGATATTCTGTTCCGGCGGGAAGCCACCGTCCTGGCGCCGCGCGGCCGTCCAGACTCCGAATCGATTCGTCCGGCGCCACTAGACGAAGAACGTCTTCTTCCGCCGGGCTCACATAAAATCCAGGTCAGCCTGTTGCAGGGAACCGCACGGTTGGGCCAGCCTCAGGAAGTCACGACGACGTTCACACCCAACCAATTACGCACGCTGCTCATCGAATTAATCCACGACCGCGGCGAACCCCGTTTCCGCATTACCGTCGAGTGACGTCACGAAACCCATCACTGCACTCCGGGTTCTGAACACTTGACTCGTCAGGCGAAATCGTCAGAACCCGGAGCGTAGCGACGGGCTTCGTGGGATGACTTTCATATCATTGTCGTATGATCTCCCGTTCCCGGCGTGTCAGGCGCTCTGAGTTCTTGAGGTGCGACATCTGTCGCAGGCTACTCGCGACAATTGTCGCATGTCAGATATTACCGGTTCGTTCGCTGCCTTAATCCGGCTGTTTGCATTTGCCGTTGGACATCCCGACGTTTGACCTTTGACACTTTGGAAATGGAGTGCCTGCCTCCGAAATATGTCCAACGTTGGGATGTCCAACGTCCAACGTCAAATGCAAACAGCCGGATTCTGGCGCCACAGCCGATCCCGGAGGCCCCCTTGTCAGTTGTGGAGGACCGTGCTTCCGGCCGGCCTCCGGCGCATGCTCAGGGTGGCGGCGGCGCCGGCAAACGCAAGGACCAGCAGTCCGGTGACGATGTAAGGGTGGCCGAGGAAGCTCAGACCGAGCAACCGGTCGAGCGAAAACGCGCCGCCTCCCGTGAATACAAGCCCGAGCGACGCGACCGCGAAGAGCGACGGCAACTCCACTCCATTATTCGAAGCAAAGAATCCATTCTTCAAATGGACCGAAACCATGGCGACCATCATCGCCGACAGAACCGCCACCGCGCCCACCGGAGTAAACAAACCCAACGCGATCAGCAGACCTCCGCCCATCTCACTCAACCCGGCGGCCGCCGCAAAAGCGGCGCCAGGCCGGAATCCGAGCGACTCAAAAAATCCGCCCGTTCCCTTCAGGCCGTAACCGCCGAACCATCCGAACAGCTTCTGTGCGCCGTGACTTGCGATCGCCAAACCGAAAAATAATCTGATGATAAGAATGCCCGTATCCATAACCTTCTCCTTTCCAGTTCTCTTCTCAAAAATCGATGGAACCCATACGACCGGAGCGATAGTCCTCGAAGGCTTCGCGGATTTCCTGCTGCGTGTTCATGACAAACGGTCCATATCGAGCGATCGGTTCATTCAGCGGCCTGCCGCCGACGAGCAGCACGCGAGCTGCAGACCGGTTTTCGATCGGTGCTTCGATGCGGATTTCATCCCCGTCCGCGTTGAATGGAACCATGTTTCCGCGATGAACAGGCGCGGAGTTGCCGCCGAAGACCGCGGTTCCCTCGATGACGTACGCGAATGCGTTGAAGTCGCGGGCAACCGGCTGAACAACCTGCCCTCCCGGCTCGAGCGTGAAATCCAGGTAAAAAATCGGCGTGCGCGTCTCGATCACGGCGTGTGCGCCGAGCGATTCGCCGGCGATGACGCGGACGGCCACCTTCCCGTCCGGCGTCTGAGCCGAAGGAATTCGCGCCGACGGAATTTCCTGATAGTGCGGATGGATCATTTTGTCCGCCTTCGGCAGATTCACCCAGAGCTGCACGCCTTGCAGCGTTCCTCCGGTCTCCTGAAACTCTTTGGACGGCTCTTCAGAGTGGATCACGCCGCGGCCCGCGGTCATCCATTGAACGTCGCCGGCCTCGAGCCTTCCCTGGTGTCCCTGGGAATCCTTGTGCTGAAAGCTTCCCGACAACATATACGTCACCGTCTCAAACCCGCGGTGAGGGTGATCGGGCGCGCCCTTGGCTTCGCCCGGCCGGACATCCATCGGACCCATTTCGTCGAACAGCAGGAATGGGTCGAAGTCCGACAGTTTGTCCGTGGGGAACGGCCGGTTCACCACAAAGCCGTCGCCTTCCAGCGTGCGTATGCTTTTGATGATTCGGGAAACGGAACGGATAGCCATGCTTGCCTCCTCGCTCTTTACACTGCTTACTTTAAATAACTGGTTGTATTTGTAAAGTAGGCACTATAAAGTAAGCAAGTGAGGAGTTGATTACATGCGCCGTTCACAAGAACTTCCGCCGCGATGCCCGAAGCCCACTCACGAATTGCTGCAGCTGTTGACGCGTCCATGGACGATGCACATCCTGTGGGTGCTCAGCACGTCCGGACCGACGCGGTTCGGCGCGCTCCGCCGCCAGATCGATGGAATTTCGTCGCGGCTGTTGACGGAACGCTTGCGCGACCTCGAAGAAAAGGGATTCATCTACCGGCACTACGAGCCGACGATCCCGCCCGCCGTGACTTACGGCCTGACGCAGCGCATGCAGGAAATCAGCGAAGCGCTCGAAAAGCTCGATCAACTCGCCCACAAATGGCACGAGGAAGACGCCAAACTCGCCCGGAAGCGAAAGACCCGCGTGTCGCAATCGGCGTAGGCGTTGAAATTCCCCGCAAGGCTCGCTTCAACCCGCTTGAAAACCGCTTTCCAAGTCTTTCGGAATCTCATACCATTCTCCGCTTATCTGGAGGAATGAGTATGAAACCGGCACTTGCGCAGAACATTGCGGCAGGGGTGCTCGTTCTGGTTATGAGTTCCGCCTGCACTCACCATGCGACGGTGAGCCGTGTCCAGACAAACAAGGGCGACCAGTCCACGATCCATCAACCTTCAGCCGAGGCTCGCGCCCTCGGAATTTACCAGCCGTTCAGCGACGCCGACATCGCTTTCATGACCGGCATGATTCCGCATCACGCGCAGGCCGTGATCATGGGCGGATGGGCGCCGTCGCACGGCGCGCGCCCGGACGTTGCCATCCTGTGCGAGCGGATCGTTGTCGGCCAGACCGATGAAATCCGGTCGATGCAGGCGTGGCTTCGCGATCGCAGCCAGCCGGTACCCGACGCGAAGTCCACGCGGATGAAAATGAAAATGGACGGCATGGAGCACGATATGCTGATGCCCGGCATGCTGACGGACGAAGAGATGGCGGAACTCGACAAGGCTCGCGGTTCCGAGTTCGACCGCCTGTTTCTGACAGGAATGATCAAACACCATCAGGGTGCGATCGACATGGTCAACGATCTGTTCAAGGCTTACGGCGCCGCGCAGGACGACACAATCTACAAATTTGCGTCGGATGTGTTTGCCGACCAGACGATCGAGATCGACGTCATGCACAAAATGCTCGAATCGGGCGGCTATCGGAATAAATGATCGCTGCTCTTCTTTTTTTCACCATTTGAATGGAGTCACTTCTATGAAGCGCACATCTCTGATTACAGGATTGCTCGCGATCGCCATCTTAATTGTGGGGTCA
>CAZPBY010000017.1:0-108950 GCA_964584785.1 uncultured Solibacteraceae bacterium | reverse complement strand
CGCCTCTATTTCGAGCCGCTCACGCTCGAGGACGTGCTGCACGTCGTCCGCGAAGAGAAACCCACCGGCGTGATCGTTCAATTCGGCGGACAGACGCCGCTCAATCTCGCCTTTGACTTGCAGAACGCCGGCGTTCCGATCATCGGAACGTCGCCGGAATCCATCGATCTTGCGGAGGACCGCAAGCGTTTCGGCGAACTGCTTCGAACCCTCGATATCCCTCAGCCCGACAACGGAACCGCCGTCACACTCGATGAAGCGCGCGCCGCCGCCCAGCGAATCGGGTATCCCGTGCTTGTCCGTCCGTCGTATGTGCTCGGCGGGCGGGCGATGGTGATCGTCTACGACGAACACATGCTGGACAGCTACATGCATGCCGCAGTTCAGGTATCGCGCGAGCGTCCGATCCTCATCGATAAATTTCTTGAAGACGCGTACGAAGTCGACGTCGATGCCTTGTGCGACGACGAGCGCATCGTCATCGGCGGAATCATGGAACACATTGAAGAAGCCGGCATTCACTCCGGCGACAGTTCGTGCGTCCTGCCGACGTATCAACTCAGCGAACCGCTTCGCGAAAAAATCCGTCAGTATACGATCCAACTCGGCCGCGCGTTGAAGGTTGTCGGATTGATGAACATTCAGTTCGCGGTTCACAACGGAAAGGTGTACGTACTCGAGGTGAATCCCCGGGCGTCACGGACCGTACCTTTCGTCAGCAAGGCCACGGGCGTACCGCTGGCGAAAATCGCCGCAAAGCTGATGATCGGCAGGAAACTCGGCGAGTTCAATCTTCCGGCGGAATTGACGGTCGGCCAATATTGCGTCAAGTCGCCGGTGTTTCCGTTTGCGCGTTTTCCCGGCGTCGATACGATTCTCGGGCCGGAAATGAAGTCGACCGGCGAGGTCATGGGCGTCGACGACACGTTCGGTAAGGCGTACGTGAAGGCGCAACTCAGTGCGGGCTCCGTCCTGCCCAAGTCCGGCGTGGCTTTTATCAGCGTCAATCAACACGACAAGAAGTTGATTCCGAAAATTGCCGCCGAGTTGAACGATCTCGGCTTCAAGATCATTGCCACGCGAGGAACCGCGCAGGTTCTGCGCAATGCCGGCGTCGACGCGGACACGGTCTACAAGGTGAACGAGGGCCGTCCGCATATCGCCGATTACATCAAGAGCGGCAAAGTGAACCTGGTGATCAACACGCCTCTCGGCCGCGAATCGTTCTTCGACGAACGCTCGATTCGGCGCGCCGCCATCCACTACCGCATCCCGTGCATTACCACCATCTCCGGCGCCATCGCCGCCGTCGCCGGAATCCGCGCCCTGCAACGCGAAAGCCTCGACGTGAAGTCATTGCAGGAATACCACGCCTGAGCGGAGCGACATCCGACGCGAACTATTGTCCGTTGGACGCCCTTTTGAGCGCGGCAATATCCAGCTTATTCATTCCCATCAACGCGCCCATGACCCTTTTCGATCTCTCCGGATCCTTGTCTGTGACCCGGAACCTGGTATGAATTTAGGGCCGCCAGGCTAGAGATAACGCTTGGTAGCCAGATAGGATTCGACGCTTACAACCGTTTCGAGCAGTTCGTGCGCACGCCGGTGGGATTCTCGCAACACTTCGTCAGACGATTCGATCAGGTACTCATGAACGATCGCGTTGCGCAGTTCGCGCAGGCTTCTCCAGTCGCGTGCCGACGGGATAATTCCCCGTTTTTCCATTCGATTCAGCCGGTCGATACCCGTGCCTTCATCGCTTAACTCGATGGCGTCGATGCTGCGGAATACACGTTGGAACAGGAAATCGCAGAGTCTGGCAAAACGGGACGTCAGTGCTTCGCACGACTCCTTCTCGCCAACGCTTAACTGTTTGTGTGCTGCGCCTGACGGTTGCAAAAGAGCCGTTACTCGTTCGTGCGATTCCCGCAACACCTGCGCCGCCGCATCCATGAGCTGGACGTGTTCCTTAAGCAAACGCCGTAGAATTATTTCGTCCATATGTCGCGCTTCTGTTTCGCGATGATTTCCGCGAGCGCTCCGAGATTGCGGGTTCCGTCATCCAGAACCAGGTCCACTTTCTGTTCACCGAGGCGGTCTTTAATTTCCTGTTTCAGCATATTCTTGACGCGAAAGAGGCCGTCAGGCGGCGGAGTGGAAAGACGAACATAGAGATCGATGTCACCGCCGCGCCTCGACAGATCGGTTCGCGATCCGAATATGGCAATCGAACTCCACTGAAAACGTGCCTCTTCAGCTGCCGCTTCGACAGCCTCGAGAATGCCCCTTCGTTCGTCATCGGTAAGGCGGACGTTTTCGGTTCCGGGAGAGATCATCGCGCCACCCATGATACATCGATCTGGAATCCATCAAGGGCGACAAGAGAATAACTGCAACGCTGTTTCATGTAAGTCACGTTCCGCTGAATCCCCCAAATTCCGATCGCCCTCCCAATAGCCGATCGGACGGCTTGGTTCGCTCGCTCTCCGAATCAAGCCGCCCCCTCCTCGCTGCACCGAGTGCCGGTGAGAAACAAGTGACGGAAATTTGATTCTCTCCGCTCGTTTTGGCTTTTTGGCATCGTCTCCGGGCCTCCAATAACCCAGCGCGACAGACTGTCAATCCTTCCGATTTCTCGTTCCCTAAGACACTGATTCCACAGTTGTGCGAGTTGGCATGAAGGTTGCCATAAGGGTGGGTGGAGCGATACAGGAGGGAACTTTACTATGCTTCAGGCCATTTTTTGTGCGCGTGCTAAGGAGAGTCAGATCAACGAAGCCATTACTAAGATGCAAACTTCAGGGGTTACGCCGAATGCATTAACGATCATCAGCAGACCTCAGGAACTCGATTGGGTTGCTTGTCCACAAGCGAAGATGAGTCTTTCGCTCAAGCGCGGTATCATCGGCGGCGCAATCCTCGGCGCCCTGCTCGGGTGGGCGATGTCTGTATTCATGGGTGGACTCACTAACGTCTGGCAAGTGCTGTCACTGATGTTTTGGGAATCGCTAGGATGGTCGCTGTTCGGAATGATCGTCGGTTCCGGCGGATTACTCTCGAAGCCGCGCCTTTCATCGGATCTTGTGCATCACCTCGAAGAAGCCATCGGCGACGGCAAAATCCTGCTCTCGCTTCAAGTAGCCACACGCGTCGAATTAGATCGAGTCGCTGCAACCATGTATGAAATGGGCGCAGCGGATATGCACGAAACCGATCTACTCGTTGCTTAAATCCGGCTCTTATCCGCTCTTTTCCGCGGGAGGCGCCGCCCTGGTGCGGCGCCGATTCACCGCGAACGATAAAAGGCCTTGACGTCCGCATACGGTAAGTAATAACTTACCGTTAGTGAATACTTACCATGACACTCAACTCGATGCGCTTGGCGATCGGACGCGACGCGCCATTCTCGACCGCCTCTTAAACGGGCCCGTCTCCGTCGGCGAACTGGCAGACGAATTCCCAGTCAGCCGGCCCGCCATTTCGCAGCACTTGCGCATTCTCAAAGAAGCCAATCTGGTCGTGGACCGCGCCGATGGAACACGACGGCTGTACGAGATCAATCCCGAAGGCTTTGCTTCTTTGCGCAGCTACTTCGACCAGTTCTGGGGCGTCGCGTTGAAGGCATTCAAACACAGAGTCGAACAAAAGAAACGTCAGGAGAAGCGATGAGCATCAAAGAGCAAGCTGCAGAGATCCCCGTTCGTCTGAGCATCACCGTGAATGCGACGGTGGAAGATGCGTTTAACATTTATACTGCGGAGTTCGATAGCTGGTGGCCTCGCACCCACCACATCGGAAAGTCGCCGATGAAACGGGCGATCATCGAGGGCCGGACGGGCGGCCGCTGCTATAGCGAACAGGTCGATCGGACCGAATGTCCGTGGGGAACAATTCTGGTATGGGAACCGCCGCGCCGTTTCGTCATGGCGTGGCAGATCACTCATCAGTGGGGATACGAGCCCGATCTCGAGAAGGCCAGTGAAGTCGAAGTGCGATTCACCGCAGAGTCCGCGGGCGTCACCCGATTGGATCTCGAGCATCGCTATTTCAGCCGGCACGGCGAAGGCGGCGACGCGATGCGCACCGCTGTTTCCGCGCCGAACGGCTGGAGCGGACTGCTGCAACTGTACGCAGATCGCGTCCGTTCGCGCTGAATTGACGCCCCACTGTTAACAGGTCGCGGAGAAAACCGTATATAGGCATCATGGAATTTCTGCGCGACCTCCGCTACGGCATCCGGGTGCTCGTCAAGAATCCGGGGTTCAGTCTCATTGCAATCATCACGCTGGCTTTGGGCATCGGGATTAACAGCACGGTTTTTACTCTGACCAATGCCGTTCTTCTCAAAGGCCTGCCGTTTGAAAACCCGGAGCGCATCCTGCACATCAGCGCGTCCGATCCGGCTCACGGCAGGCCGCGACTTCCAATGTCGTACAAAGACTTCGTCGACATTCGCGACAATGCCAAAAGCTTCAGTGGCGTTGCCGCGTACACGCAGATCGCAGTCGACCTGAGCGATGACTCCGGAGAGGCCGAACGCGTCAGCGGCGCAAGACTGACCGCGAACACATTCGCAGTTCTTGGGCAAAAGCCGTTACGCGGTCGCGATTTCAAAACGGGCGATGATACGACGGCCGCGCAACCGGCCGCGGTCATTGGTTATGGTTTATGGCAAACGCGGTATGGCGGCAGGGAAGATGTGATTGGGAAGACGCTCAAGGCCAATCAAAAGATCTACACGGTCGTTGGCATCATGCCGCAGGGAATGAAATTCCCAAACAATGAAGACTTCTGGATTCCCCTCGTGCCCGGTGAAGCGGACGAAAACAGGAATACACGTCAATACTCCGTCACCGGTCGTCTTACCGCCAACAGCTCTCCGCAAATGGCTCTCAGCGAACTGAAGGGCATTGCCGCGAACCTTGCGCGATCCTACCCCGACACAAACAAGGACATTCAGGTTGAGGTCCAGACATCGAGCGAATTCTATAACGGCGGCCCGATCCGGACCGTCTTTCTCGCCATGCAGGGTGCCGTTGCGTTCGTCCTGCTGATCGTTTGTGCGAACGTTGCGAATCTGCTGCTGGCACGTGCTGTCCGGCGCACGCGCGAGACATCCATTCGAACGGCGCTTGGCGCCAATCGATGGCGGATCGTCCGTCAATTCCTTATGGAAAGCATAGTCTTGAGTTTTGCCGGCGGAGCGCTAGGCCTGGCTTTGGCGGTCGTGGGCGTACGGCTCTTTGATTCGGCGGTCCAGAACGTGGGCAAGCCCTATTGGATTACTTTTACATTCGATTACCACGTTGCACTCTTCTTCTTCGTTGTCTGCGTGATTACGGGAGTGCTGTTTGGTATCGCGCCGGCACTGCAGATTTCCCGATCGAACGTTTCCGAGAATCTCAAAGAAGGCGGCCGCGGCTCGAGTGGTGGAGTGCGGGCGCGCCGGCTGACGGGCGCTCTGCTCATCGGAGAGATCAGTCTGACGATCGTGCTTCTGGTGGGCGCGGGGCTCATGATTCGCAGCTTCATGAACACCCAGTTCTTCGATTTGGGCGTTCGAAGCGACAACCTTCTCATCGCCCGCGTCGCGGCGCGCGGCCCGAAATATCCGGAGCCGCCGAACATCGTGACCTTCGAGCAGAGTCTGGTGGACCGGATCAATCGTATCCAGGGAATCGAGGCGCTGGCCGTCGCATCCAATCCGCCGGCCGGCGGATCGGCCGGCCGCCAGCTGAAACTCCTGGATCGCGACATTGCCGACGCCAACAACAAGCTGCCCAATGTGAATGCACTTATCGTTGCGCCCGGCTATTTCAACGCGCTTGGCGTCCATGTGACCCGCGGCCGGGACTTCACTGAAGCGGACGGCGCGCCGGGTTCCGAAGTGGCCATCGTGAACGACAGCTTTGCAAAGAAGTACTGGCCGAACGAGGAAGTGATCGGCAAACAGATAAGGCTCAGCGAGAAGCCGGACGCGCCGTGGATCAAGATCGTCGGAATCAGCCCGAGAATTTTGCAGACGCCCGGCGGTCCGGGGCAGCAGCAGGACATGTACCCGCCGCTCGTCTACATTCCTTTCCGGCAGGATCCGGTGGCCGGCTTCAATGTCATCGTACGAAGCCATATCGGGCGCGATAAACTGACCGCCGATTTGCGAACGAGTCTGCGCGAGGTAGATTCCGAACTGCCGCTTTTCAACATCTTCACGATGGAAGAATCGATGGCGCAGCGAACCTGGCCGTTCCGCGTTTTTGGAACTCTTTTTGCCACGTTTGCTCTGATCGCTCTCATCATGTCGTGCGTGGGCATTTACGGCGTGACGTCGTACGGGATCAATCAGCGGACTCAGGAGATCGGAGTCCGCGTCGCTCTTGGCGCCAGCGCCAAACAGGTGATGTGGCTGGTTCTCCGCCAGGGTCTGATCCGCATCAGCGCCGGCGTCGTTCTGGGAATTCTGGCGGCGGTTGGCGTGAGCCGGGTTCTTTCGACGGTGTTGTTTCAGGTTACGGCCACCGATCCTGTGACCTTTGTGACGATTTCACTGCTGCTGACCATCGTCACCATCACGGCCTGCCTGGTGCCGGCGCGGCGCGCGATGAACCTCGATCCCGCGAACGCTTTGCGGCGGGAATAGCTTCGTTTTACGGCAGCGTGAACGCGACGACGCTGCTTCCGGACGGCGCGCCATTCTTTCCGCCGCCGCAGACGATCACGACGTATTCGCGGCCCCTGATTTGATAGATCGAAGGCGTCGCATTGCCCGCGGCTGGAAGTGTGGTCTCCCAAAGCAGCTTGCCGGTGAGTTTGTCGAACGCGCGAAATTTCTTATCGAAGTTCGTTGCGCCGATGAATAGGAGACCGCTGGCCGTCACGACGGGCCCGCCGTAGTTGTCGCTGCCCGTGTTCTTCATGCCTTTGGCGGCAAGATCCGGAAACTCTCCGAGAGGAATCTTCCATTTGATGACGCCCTGGTTCAAGTCGATCGCGTTCAGGGTTCCCCACGGCGGCGTGATCGCCGGATATCCATCGGGATCGAGGAAGATGGATTCACCATCGCTGCGATACTTCAGCCAGCTCGGATCGCTCGTCACCGCCGGATCGGTTGCTTTATCGCGGCCGGTAAGGAGGTAATCGACGACATCGTTGATGTTCCGGCCGCCCATATCCGGGAAGCCGGGCATGCGGCCGGTCCCCTGACGAATAATCGTCGCAATTTCGTCGCGTGAGTGCCGCTGTCCGATGTCTTCTAGTGACGGAACCGCAGACGTTCCTTTCTTGTCCGTGCCGTGACATGTGGCGCACTTGCTGTTGTAGAGGGATGTGTCGTTGTTCGGAATGAGTTTGATGACCCACGGCATCTCGTTCGAGTTCACGTAGAGCAGTCCTGTTTTCGGATCGAATGCCGCGCCTCCCCATTCCGCGCCGCCGTCGAAACCCGGAAACACGACGGTGCCTTCGAGCGAAGGCGGCACGTAGAACCCCGAATGCATCTTTCGAAACCGCGACAGAACGTCGGTATGTGCTTCGGGTGTGCGCGTCGTCAGCATGTCTTCGCTCAGGCCCTGACGAGCGAATGGAGGAGGCTTCAATGGATAAGGCTGACTGTCGGATGCGCGCTCACCATCGATGTCGGATGCCGGAACTTTGTGCTGGCCGACGGGGAAGAGAGGATTACCCGTCTTTCGATCCAGAACCCACACGTAGCCGTACTTCGTGACCTGCGCGATCGCGTCGACCATCTTTCCGTTGCGCCTGACTGTGACGAGGTTCGGCGGCGCCGGAAAATCCCAGTCCCAGATGTCGTGTTTCAGTCCCTGAAAATGCCAGACTCGTTTGCCGGTCCGCGCGTCGAGTGCGAGGATGCAATCCGCAAACAGGTTGTCGCCATGACGCGTGACACCGTAGAAGTCAAACGAGGCGGAACCGGTTGCGGCAAAGACCATTCCCGACTTCGCATCGACCGTCACGCCGGCCCACGCGTTGGCACCGCCGGAGAGTTTGTACGCGTTGGGGGGCCACGTCTCGTAACCGAACTCGCCCGGTTTCGGAATGGTGTGGAAGATCCACCGCACTTTCCCGGTGTTCACGTCGAATGCGCGAATATGACCCGGCGAGCCCGGCAGCGTCTCCGGGACGCTGCTGCCGAGGATGAGCATGTCCTCAAAAATCGCGCCGGGCGTGCTGGCGCTGATGCTGATGCGCTCGGCCGGCTGGTCGAGGCCTTCGCGCAGGTCGATTCGGCCGCCGGCTCCAAAAGACGTGATCGGTTTACCGGTTTGCTTGTTGAGCGCCCACAGGAAATTCCGGTACGTGACGAAGACCCGGTCGTTGTGGACCGTGACACCACGATGCCGAAATCGCGTTTGCGCGCCGCTGCCTCCGCCTGGATCGAACTTCCAGATTTCGTTGCCGTCCTCTGCGTTGACGGCCACAACTTTCATGGTGGGCGTCGTGGCATACAGAATTCCATCAACGACCACCGAGTTGCTCTGCATCTCCGACCCTTTGAACGCGTCGTGCGAATCGTAGGTCCACGCGACTTTCAGCTTCGATACGTTGCTTTTGTTGATTTGCGTCAGGGCCGAGTAGCGCATGTTGTCGATGCCGCCGTTGATCGGCCAGTCGACATACCCCGGGAGCCCGACGGCAATCGCGGCGGATAAGCAAAGAACAAGCACGACCAGGAATTCGGATTTCATGATTCCGGCATTCTATGGCATGAGAGGCAGCACTGAAAGGTGATGTCACGAAGCCCGTCGCTGCGCTCCGGGTTCTGACGGTTGTGCCGCATGCGACAGTGGCGGCAAAGGGTGCAGAACCCGGGGCGCAGCGACGGGCTTCGTGACGTCACCTTTCAGGATGTCGGCGTTTGTGCTGCGATTCGACGGGCGCGGACAAGGGACTCGAGTTCTTCGAGCAGCCGGTGATCCCGATCGCCGATGGCGTTGACGACGAACGACAAAAGCGGCCGCAACGACGACACATCGCGCTCCAACGCGTGCCGCAAGGCCTCTGCCGCGAGCGCGGACTCGAGTTCTTCGCGATTCATCCGCGGTTTGTAGAAGAACGCGCGCCCCCGTTTCACGCGATCGAGGATGCCTTTGCGGTAAAGGCGGTCGAGCGTCGTCATCAGAGTCGTGTAAGCAACGCCGGCAAAGGCAGGATGAATGTCGCGCACACAGGCCGCATCGTTCCGCGCCCACAGCGCGTCGAGGACACGTCGTTCCAGCGGGCCAGGCGATTGCATCGGCCCGGAGTCTACCACAATTGACCCGGCAACTACTTCGCGGGCGTTACCACATAGTCTTTGAAGTAACTCGTGGTGTCGGTTTTTGCCCACAACCCCACTTTTCCTGCGATCGGAGGCAGCAGTGTCGGATTGTTTTTCGGGAACAGGAAAGGATGCGAGTTCGGCCTGGTGGGATCGGTTCCGAATGTGTATTCGAGCGCGATCTCGCCGTCGAGCCAGGTTTTGAAATCGGCGCCGTTCACGGTCATTTTCAGTTCGTGCCACTTGGCGCGGTCGAGCATGAACTTCTTCTCCCGATCGCTGAACTTGACGTTGCGGCGAATGCCGTCGCCGTGGAATGTCCACAGCGCGACGTTGTTCTCGGTGTCGTTGTACCGGACGGACAGCCAATCGCCGTTCGGTTTCACATTAAACAGAATGCCCGATGCACGATCCGCGTCGCCGGCGATGGTTTTGAACTTCACGCTGATCGTGCCGTTCGTGAAGTTGTCGAAATCGTTCAAAACCGCAACGGGGTAATACGCGAACTGCTTGGCGTTATCCATCAGTTCTTCGTTGGAGGTGCCGTACAGCTTGCGCGCCGTCTCGATCAACAGCTTTGTGGGATTGTCCTTATTGGCGACCCACGGCCGCCCGTCCACCATGATCACTTTATCCGGGCCGTCCTGCGCCACGATCCACGTCCCGACGTTCGGTTGAAATGTTTTCGGCGGTTTTCCTGTCTGCTCCTTGCTGAGATCGACTTTGAAATCGGCTGTTCGCTGCGGCGCAAAGGCCAGCAGGATCGCCAGCCGAATGGATACGAGCACTCTCATTTGTTCCTCCTTAGAATCAAAAATGCCGCGATGCACATGACAGCGGGCCATATGCCATAGAAGATGGCGGCTGCGCCTTTTGGCGGTACGGCAAGCGGATGACCGGTGAATATCGCTGGATTGTTTTCGCCGGGGTGAATATCGGCAAGATCGAAAATCGTTTCAAGCACGCCCTCTTCGGTCGTCAGCCGGCTGACGGATTTGCGGCCGCCCAGGTCGTAAAAGATCTCGCCATAGTGTTCGTTGGCTTGTTCGAACAAACCGATCGACGTGGACGAGATGTACTCCACCTTCACGTCGGGCATCACGCGGCGCAATTTTGTGAGTGCCTGCCGCTCGAGATCGGCGCGGCGCGGATCCTTGGGCGCGAGATGCGCTTCGATCCGTAACGGCGACTGGATCTGCCGGAGTGCGGCTTCGTCATTTTCCGAAAAGGAATTCTGGCGATTCTCGGAAAGGTCCCAGCTGACGTTCATGGAGGTGGCGGCAACAACTGCGACGGCGGTTAATCCGACGATCAAGGCGGATTCCAATGTTCGCTGCCGGGCGGCAACTCCCAATCGAATCCAGACGCTTGCCAGGGCCAGTCCGCAGACAATGAAAGCGAAGGTGATGAGAACCACATCCATCCGGACCAGCCCGTGCTGAAACTGCGCCACCATTGCTGAAGGCGTGTAGCCGGCGACCTGTTCCCAGATTCCTCCGCGAACCGCGGCAACAAAGTCAATCACCCACGTTCCCACCGTAAATGCGAAAGTAACGATCGCAGCGGTCGATGGATGTTCCGTCATCGATGCAGCGGCCGCGGCAAAGGCGATCGTCAAAGCGACGTTCAGGAAGTGTCCGAGGACGACCGCCAAAACCTCCGGCGGATAGGTGTTGCCGCCATACGTCGTCCAGAGCCCGATTGCAATGAGCGCAGCCAATCCCGTCACGAGGCACGCCGCAAACAGAACGATCGACTTCAGCGCGAGGCGGGAGACCGAAGGAATCGGCTGTTGTAATTCCAACTTCAAAGCACCGCTTTGACGGTCTCCCGTGACAACGCGAATGGCGACGAAAGGAAGAAGGAACACGGCGGCGATTTCATATGCGCTAAACGTCGGGGCCCAGACGCCCACGAGGGGCGAGAACGCCTGGCCGACGCCTGTGCTTGTCCCGCCATAACCGCTTGCCTCGGCGTAAGTCCGAACGGCGTCGATGAACGAGACGCCGACGAGCGGTCCCGTCAGGATCAGCATCACCCACCATGATCGCGACGCGACCAACTCGCGATATTCCTTGGCCAGCAGCCATTGCCACGCCGCTTTACGTGAGCGCAAGAAATACCTCCTCGAAATCGTCGAGGCAGCGACCGCTGCGTTCCGCCGCGAGGCCGGTCAGTTCGTTCATGGTTCCTTCGGCACAAACGCGTCCGGCATTCAGCAAAATGAAACGATCGCAGATCCTTCCGGCGTCGGCAATTTGATGAACGGATAGAAACAGCGTGCGGCCATGAGAGGAGTGCCACCGGAAAGTTTCCACAAGTTCACGGCTTTGGCGGAGGTCGAGTCCGTCAAAGGGTTCATCGATCAACAGAATCGGCTGAGGCGTGAGCAGTCCGATCGCCAGCAATGCCCGTTTACGCTGGCCCTTGGAAAGCGCGCGGAGCGGCATGTGCAGAACGGACGTCAATTCGAGCGCATCGACGACGTCGGGATAGAGGTCCTTCGGTCCGCCGAAAAAACCCAACGTGAACTCGAGCGCCCACCAGACCGGCTGTTCCGGCCAGGGTGCGATTCCGTCGGGCATATAGAACAGGATGTCCGATCTCCTGCCGCCACGAACTTCTCCGCAATCCGCCGCCTGAACGCCGGCGACACACTCGAAAAGGGTGGTCTTGCCCGAGCCGTTGGGTCCAAGCAAACCGAGGATCTCGCCCTGCCGGACATTGAAACTGATGTCCTGGAGTGCGACCAGCGGGCCATAGGTCTTCGACAGACCCGTCACCTGGAGAAGAGTTTCGCCCACGGATGGCTACTGTATCGACGGCGTTCAACTACTACCAGCGATCGTTCTAACGCGAGGGCCAGTGCCATGGCGGAAGGTCTAAATCGCGGGCGCCGGCGATGGTTGTTTCTCCGAAGCTCTTTTCGAGGATGATCGAATGACAAGCGGGTTGCCGGCGCAGAGCGTCAATCAACGGTGTTGCATGAGTGACGACGATCAACTGGGAACGTTCGGCGGCGCCCGCAATCAACCGGGCCAGCGGGGCCAGGAGATCCGGATGGAGACTGGTCTCGGGTTCGTTCAAGACCATCAATGCCGGCGGGCGCGGCGTGAGGAGGGCAGCGATCCACAGAAGATAGCGGAGTGTGCCGTCGGAAAGCTCCGCGGCCTCGAGCGTTCGCAAGAGACCGTGCTGTTCCATCATCAATTGGAAGCGTCCCACGGAATTGAGGATCGATAGCCGGCTTCGCGGAAACGCGTCGGAAACGGCGGCTGCCAGCGCTGCGGCGTCGCCGATTTCATGGATGGTTTGAATGGCCGCCGCGAGATCGGAGCCGTTGTTGGCGAGAACGGGCGTGCGAGTGCCGATCTGCGCGGAACGGGCAGGCGCGTCGGCGTCGGTTCTGAAGTGATCATAGAAGCGCCACGCGCGTATGGATTCGCGCAGAACCAGCGTTTCCGGGACATTGCGCGGATCGGCAACGTGGGTCATCATGCTGTCGAATGAAGCGAGATTACGCGAAAGCACATTCCATTTGTTGTCATCACCGCGTGTTCGCACGACCGGCCCGTCACGGTCCACGAGCAGCGCTGACGGACGGAGCAGCGGACCATGAAAGATGCATTCGCGCTTGATTTCGGGATCGAGACTGAAAGCCGAAGGGGATGGCGTCGGCAACCCCAGGTCGATCACGTAACCGAGATCGTCACTCGCAAACCCCATCCGCAGATTGACGCGCTTGTCTCGCACGGTGCCTTCGACGGCATACTCTTCACGACGAACGGACCTCGCGATCGATTCCGGACCTGCCCATAGCGTCGATGGCAGGCCGCCTTCTCGAGCGAGCGAGGGTATGACGCGTCCCTGAGCCGTGTCGGCAAGCAGCTTCAACGCTCGATAAAAGTTTGATTTCCCGCTCCCATTGGGTCCCGTGACGAGGTTCAAACCCTGCAGAGGAACCAGAAGTTTCCGCAAAGACCGGTAATTTGAAATCGCAACGATCCTGAGCATCGATAGATTCCGCGTCGTGGCGCAATCTTAGCAAAGACGGCGAAACCGCGGCCTGCATCGCGATTCGTTGTAAACTGTCGCCACCAAAGACAGGAGCCAGGTGATGTCATCGAGACTTGCATCGATCGCAGTTTTCGTGCTCTTCATGCCCGTCCTGACGGTGCGTGGTCAGGCCGACATGGAGCGTGAACTGCGGAACAAGTTCGAGAGTGAACTGAAGCAGATCAGTCAGAACTTTCATGGTGTGATGGGCGCACAGTTCGTGGACCTCACCGATGGACAGAAGATCAGCCTCAATGCGGAAGCCGTGTTCCCTACAGCGAGCACCATCAAAGTCGCCATTCTTCTTGAACTGTTTCGGCAGGCGGATCAAAAGCCCGACTTGTTGAAGCAACAGCGCCCGTTCGCGGCGAAGGACGGAACCGCCGGCACGGGCATGGCGCGACTGCTGAGTCCGGGTTCATCGGTCTCGATCGAGGACATCGCGAAGATCATGATCAACATGAGTGAAAACACCGCGACCAATCTGATGATCGATGAGGTCGGGATGGACAACGTGAATCGCCTCATTGCTTCGATGGGCTTCACTCACATGAAACTTCAGCGCAAGATGCTGGCCCGCGACGCGAGCGCCGCAGGCCGCGAGAACATCGCGACCCCCGCGGAAGGCGCGACGCTGATGACGAAAATTGCTCAATGCGAAGTTCCGGTCACGAAGGCGTCGTGCGATCGAGTCCGGCAGATTCTTGAGATTCCGCAGGATCCCCATCCGGCAAAGGATCCGATTCCGCGCAACATTCCCATCGCTTTCAAATGGGGAGGACTCGAAGGAGTGGTCAATGGCTGGGCGATCGTCAATCTGCCCGACCGGCCTTACGTGTTCTCGATCATGAGCACGTTCGGAGAGGACGACGGCGCCACCGCGGTGCGCGCGACTTCCGAAGCCGCGTTTCACTATTACTCGAGGCTCGCACGTGCGAATCCGTACGGTGTGCGGAACAATATTGATGCGGTTCGCAAGGAAAAGGCGAACACCCCAAAGAAACCTTAGCGGCTGTTTGAAACGCAGCCATCACTTCTTTCCGGCCAGCTCGATCAACAGCGCGATCTGCTGCTCCTGCGCCTTCATGAGCTCCGCCCACTTCTGCTCACGGATGTCGTCCAGCTTCGCGTGAAGCGCAACGATTTCCATCTCCGCCTTCAAGTTCACCTCGTAATCGTGTTTCGCGTCATCGCGGTCGTGAGCGGCCTGACGGTTCTGGCTCATCATGATGATCGGCGCCTGCAGCGCGGCCAGACACGACAGCACGAGGTTGAGCAAAATGTAAGGGTACGGGTCGAAAGGTTTCCGCAGCGCGGCATTCACCAGCATCCAAACCGATATCGCGGCAACGGCTATAGAGATGAACCTCCAGCTGCCGCCGAATGTCGCGACCCGGTCGGCCACTCGGTCGCCCAGGTTGATCGAAGTCGCTGTGATATCGCGGGCGACCGGTTTTCGATGAATGAAGCGATCGATGATGTGACGCTCCATCGCGTTGAGTTTTGCCAGTTCCGACGGCAATGAATGGGTTTCGTTCATAGTCCTCCGTATCCGCGGATGCTACCATTGGTCCGGGAGTTTGCATGAAGTGGCTGCTGATCGCATTCTTTCTTTCACGCCAATCCAATCCGGAACTGACCGCCGTCCTGCAGCGCGCCACGGATTACGTCACCGCCTACGAAGCCGAGCTTGGAAACGTCATCGCCACGGAAGATTACTTTCAGAACTGGACGAATGGACGCCAGGCCCGGCGAGGACAACGCCGAACATCGTCGGATGTCCTGATCATCAGGGTCGGTAAAGAGTGGACCGCGCTTCGCAAAGTGAATCGCGTGGATGGCGCCAAAGTGAAGAAGGCCGAACAGACCTTCGGTGAAGCATTCGACGACTCGCCTGCGGACAACATGAAGCGTCTGGTCCGGATGAAGGAAGAGAGCACCCAATACAATCTCGGCGACGTCCTGCGTGAAATCAATCTGCCGACATTCGCGCTGAAGATCCTGCACGAGGAAGAAATCTGGCGCTTCTCGTTCGACAGAGTGGGCACGGAAAAAGTCGACGGTGTCCTGACGTGGGTCATTCGGTTCAACGAAAAGGGAACGAAGACTCTGGTTCACGGGAACAACGGCGAGATGCTTCATTCAACCGGCACGCTTTGGATCGAGCCGGATAGCGGCCGGATTCTCAAGACGGAACTCAGCGTCGAGAATCCCTACACGAAGCCTGCCGTGAAAGCGAATACGGTCGTGACGTACGCGAACGGGAAGACCGTCGACATGCTCGTGCCGCGCCGAATGGTCGAACGCTACCAAACATCCGACAGCGTCATCGATTGCGAGGCCGACTATTCGAACTACCACCGCTTCGAAGTCAACGTGAAGTTCGACTTTGGTCCGACCAAACCGAATTAACGGAAATCTCGGGCGCAGGAATTCCCCTCTCAAGGAGGGGAATCCGCTTCAAGATGTCGCGGTCAGCCTTTCTTGCCTTTCTTTGCTGCGGTCTTCTTGTCTCCGCCTGCCTTCGCGGCCGTGGCCTGCTTTGCGATGATCTGCGCGGAGATCTTGTCGTATGTGGCCTGCGGAATGATCTTCTTTTGAACGAGCTCGTTCTTGGCACGGTACGGGCGGTTGTCGATGATCTTCTGCGCGAAAGCATCGCCGATTCCCGGTAATGCCATCAGCTGATCCTTCGCCGCGGAATTCAGATCCAACGGCGCGGATTTGGGGGCGGACGCGACCGCAGGCGCGGCGGGTGCCTTTTGAGCCTTCTTTGCCTGGGCTGTCGCGTTTGCCGCAACCGAAAAGACAAGTGCGATGCTAACAACGATGGCGTACAGTTGCTTTCGATTCATAGTGTCTCCTCTTGGTTTCCCCTCAAGTTTTACTTCACCACACCCTTCAGTTAGATTCAACCGCAGCGAGGTTCAGTGGTGGCGGATATGAAGATTCTGGCCGTTTGGCGATACCCGGTGAAGTCCATGAGCGGCGAGCCGCTTGAAGCGGTTTTTGTTTCAAAGCGAGGACTGACCGGCGACAGAGCGTATGCGCTCGTCGACGAAGCGAACCGTACGGTGGGCAGCGCCAAAAACGCGAAACGTTTCGGCGAACTTCTGAAATGGCAGGTGCGATTCTTCGCAACGCCCGAACCCAACGCGCCGGCGCCGCCGGTGGTCATGACTTTGCCGGACGGGCGAGAGCTCGTGAGCAGCGACTCCGCGACGGCCAGTCAATTGGCGGACATGTTTGGGCCGCACGTCTCGCTGGTTTCGTCTGCACCCGAAGGTTTGATGATGCAGATTGCGGCGGGAACTCTTGGCGGAAAGTTCGCCGCGACGACGGAAATACCGGTTTCTGGAGGAGCTCCGCCGGGAACACTCTTCAATTACTCGCCTGTCCACCTGATCACGACGTCGACGCTTCAAAAGCTGCAGTCGGCATATCCCGATGGCCGGTTTGCCATCGAGCGTTTCCGGCCGAACTTTGTAGTCGATTGCGAGGCCGCCGGTTTTCCCGAGAATGCCTGGGTCGGGCGCGAACTGGCGGTCGGTCCCGAAGTTCGTTTGCGGCTGACGATACCATGCCCGCGCTGCGTCGTCCCCACGCTGCCGCGGCGTGACCTTCCGCCTGATCCTGAAATTCTCCGCACGATCGCGAGCGAAAACCGAATCCACCTCGGCGATTTCGGCAACCTTCCCTGCGCCGGCGTTTACGCCGAGGTGGTACGCGAAGGAAACGTCCGCCGCGGTGATTCTCTGCGATTGATCGAATGACGGTTACGCCCGGCCGGCCGCCTGCGCTTCAGTCGACGCTGGAGTTTGCCGGGCTACTTCCCAAGGTACTGTTTGATCCAACCGAAAACCGTTTCGTGCCATCGCTTGCTGTTCAGCGCGCCGAGCACCCAGTGGCCTTCGTCGGGGAAGCTCAGCGCCTTCGACTGGATGCCGTTCCTGCGCAGAGCGGTGAATAGTTGCAATCCTTGATCGACAGGTACTCGGAAATCCTGTTCGTTGGTGATAATCAAAGTCGGCGTCCTGATCTTGTCGGCGGAAAGATGTGGCGAACATCGCTCGAAGAATTTGCGAGCGGGAGCGCTCCATGGCGGTCCGCCGGCTTCCCAGTCGGTGAACCAGAGTTCCTCGGATTCGAGCGACATCGTTTCCAGATTGAAAACACCGTCATGCGAGACGGCAACCCTGAACCGGTTCGTATGCCCGATAATCCAGTCGACGGCGTATCCTCCGTAGCTGGCGCCGGCGATCCCGGTTTGCTGTGCATCGACGTACGGAAGTTTTGTGACAGCATCGAATACGGCGTCGAGATCGGTCATGACCTTGCCGCACCAGTCCTGCGAGATTTCATCGACGAATTTCTGACCATATCCGAAAGAGCCGCGCGGATTCGGCGCGGCGATGACCCAGCCCTGCGCGGCCCAGAGCGCGGGGTTCCATCGATACGACCATGCGTCCTCCCACGCGCCTTGCGGTCCGCCGTGGATCAGAAACACGGTCGGATATTTTTGCGAGGGATTGAAATTCGGCGGCTTCAACAGCCAATACTGAATCGAAGCGCCTGCGGCGCCTGTCACCGTCTGGATTTCGGGCTGCGGCATTTCGACCTGGCCGAGCCAGCCGGCATTCTCCCTGGTGATTTGTTTCGTTGACGAACCGTCGAGCGAAGTCCTGAAAATTTCGGGAGGAGCCGTGAGCGTGGACTTCGCGAAGATGACGGAATCCGCTGTCGGATGGAACTGCGAGATCGCGCCGCCTTTGACCACGAGTTTCGGTGCGCCTCCGGCGACGGGGATGTTGTACAGATTGGTGAGACCTTTGTCGACAGCGATGAACCAGATGGAACGTCCGTCGGTGGAAAAACAATAATCGTCGACTGAAAGATCCGGCGTTTCGAACAGGGTTCGCTTCATGCCAGTCGCCTGGTCGTACAGATCGAGATACCAGCGATCCGATTCAAACCCGGCCCGCCGCTGAGCACGTACGGCGAGCCACTTTCCGTCCGGTGAGAAAACGGGCTGCTCGTCCGCCGCAGGGTTACTCGTGAACTGCTTCGCTGAGCCTCCGTCGACCGCAACGAGCCAGACGTTGCGGTTGGTATTCATCATCTCTTTATCTTTGCCGTCGCGGTTGGAAACGAACGCCAGCGTGTTGCCGTTCGGAGAGAATGCAATCGCGTTGTCTTCGTAGAAGTGCGTCGGAGAATCGAAATCGCCGGGCGTCACGTCGTGCGCTGCGCCCGTATCGATGTCGGCGATGACGATGTGATGGCGAACGTTGGTGCGCCACTCATCCCAATGCCGATAGGGAAGTCCGGTGATCACGTGCGCTTTCACCGGGTCCTGTTCTTCAGCTAAGCGCATCCGGTTGTTGCATTCGTCGTCTTTGCAGTCCGGATAGGCATCCACAACGACGGCAACCTTTCGGCTGTCGGGCGAAATCACCATCGGAGGCTGCACGCCGCCCGATAGTTTCGTGACCTGTCTGACGTTGTGACCATCGGCGTCCGCGGCAAAGACCTGCGCCTCTCCTGCTCGCGTGGAGATAAACAGAATGCGCTTTCCGTCAGGAGAAAAGCGCGGCGTGTTCTCGGCCTTATCGCCGGTGATGAACCCGGTGGGAGAACCGGAACCGTCGGCGGAGACGCTCCAGATATCGGAGTTGCGCTTACCGGTGTCAAGAGCGGTTGTCGTGCGCACGAACAACACGCGTTTCCCGTCGGGCGAGACTTGCGGATCGCTGATGCGCACCGCCGTGATCAGGTCGTTGATGGCCATCGGCCGTTTCGTCTGTGCGAAGGATGTCAGGGGCAGCAGAATAAGAGTGCAGGCCGCAAGCAGCAGCTGTCTTCCGGGCATACTTCCTCCTCTGTTTATCTAGATTCTGTAGTCATCCGCAGATTTCGTAAAGGTCATTGCGTTAAACTCCCGGTGGCATCACGAAGCCCGTCGCTGCGCTCCGGGTTCTGCACGTGACGCCGAAAACTGTCAGAACCCGGAGCGTAGCGACGGGCTTCGTGCCGATCGTTTACGGGTTATGAGCCGGGAGGTTTCGAAATGATGCAAAACGCAAGCACGATGTCGCGACGCCGGTTCATGGCTGTTGCCGGTGCAGGCACACTGTGGACGGCCGAGCAGGCGCGAACGACCCTGCCGCGATCGACGGACCCGTCCACCGAACTGATTTTCATGTCTGCCACTCACCTGGCTCAGGTGATCCGCGAGAAGAAAGCCAGTTCGCTCGATGTGGTGAAGGCGTACCTCGCGCAGATCGAGAAAGTGAATCCGAAGTTGAATGCCGTGGTTCAGCTCTGCGCAGAGCGTGCGTTGGCGGAGGCGCGGCAGATGGATGCTTTGTTGGCGAAGGGATCCGTTAAAGGCCCGCTGCACGGTGTGCCGATGACCATCAAGGACTCCTTCGATACGGCCGGCGTCGTGTCGACGGGCGGCACGCTTGGCCGAAAGGACTTCGTCCCGGGACGTGACGCGACAGTGGTTGCGCGGGTTCGCGATGCCGGAGCGATCCTTCTCGGTAAGACCAACACCTCCGAGTTCACAATGAGCTTCAAGACCACCAATCTCGTCTACGGCATCACTCGCAATCCCTACAATCCCAATCATCAGCCCGGAGGATCGAGCGGCGGACCGGCGGCCATGGTCGCTTCCGGCGGCGCGGCTTTCGAGATCGGCAGCGATTTTGGCGGCAGCGTTCGATATCCCGCTCACTGTTGCGGTATTGCCGGAATCAAGCCCACCACCGGATGCGTGCCGCGAACCGGGCACATCGTGGATTACGGCGGGTACTTTGATTCTTACCAGCAGGTTGGACCGCTCGCGCGCCGAGTCGAGGATCTGAAGTTGATCCTGCCGATCATTGCGGGTCCGGACTATATCGATGCGGCCATCGTGCCGATGCCGCTTGGAAACTCCGACACGGTCAACATTCGCGGCTTGCGCGTTGCGTTCTACATGCAAAATGGAATCGACGACTGCCAGCCCGCCGTTCAACAGGTCGTGCGATCGTGCGCCGGGATCATGAAGGAAGCCGGCGCACAGGTCAGCGAGGCAACACCGCCAATGCTCAAAGAAATTGTCGAACTGCGGCCGAAACTGCTGGCGGCGGACGGACGCGCATGGATGAAGCGTTTGATTCAGCGGGCCGGCACGCGTCAGGTGAGTCCGGAAATCGCGGTCGACGCGCCGCAGACCACGGCTGCTGAATTCAGGCGGCTGGCGGAGGTCTTTGACGAATACCGAAGCGCGCTGCACGGATTCCTGGACAACTTCGATCTCATTCTTTGTCCGCCGTGTCACATGCCCGCGCCTCCCATCGACATGCCGCCTTTTCTGGACACGTACACGATCGCCTATAACCTGACGGGTTGGCCCGGCGCCGTTGTCCGCGCCGGAGCCTCGGCGGATGGCCTGCCGATCGGAATTCAAATTGTCGGCCGTCCGTGGACCGAGCACGTGGTCCTCGCGGCGGCCGCGCATATCGAGTCTCAAACCGGCGGCTGGAAAAAGCCTGCAATAGCCTGAGTGACGTCACGAAGCCCGTCGCTGCGCTCCGGGTTCTGACAATTTCGCCGTCACGTGCAGAACCCGGAGCGCAGCGATGGGCTCCGTGACGCAATCACCGGTAATGGAGTTTTATCATGACATCACGACGCGAATTCCTGACATCCATCGTTCAACCAGCTCAAACCGCGACTTCCACGGATGACCTCATATTCATGTCCGCGAAACGCCTCGCCGGCCTCATTCGCGACAAGCGCGTCTCTTCAACCGAAGTTGTGCGGGCTTATATTGCGCGAATCGAGAAAGTGAATCCGAGGATCAACGCGGTCGTTCAAACCTGCTTCGATCGTGCTCTTGCCGAGGCGCGCGACCTTGACGCGATGCTGGCTCAAGGCCGAACGAAAGGACCGCTGCACGGCGTTCCGATGACGATCAAAGATTCCATCGACACGCAGGGCGTGGTCAGCACGGGCGGAACCGTTGGCAGGATGAATTACGTGCCGGCGAAGGACGCGACCGTCGTGGTGCGAACCCGCGCCGCCGGTGCGATTCTCCTGGGGAAAACAAACACACCCGAATACACGTTGGCGCGCGGCGGCGTGACGGGAATCGGTACGACCGCGAATCTGATTTACGGCATCACCAAAAATCCGTACGACCTCAGCCGCAGCACCGCCGGATCGAGCGGCGGCGCTGCAGCGATCGTGGCAGCGGGCGGCGCGGCGTTCGATATCGGATCGGACTGGGGAGGCAGCATCCGCAATCCGGCGCACAACAACGGTATCGCCGGAATCAAACCGACGATGGGCCGCGTTTCGCGGACCGGCCACATCGTTGACTTCGGCGGCGTCTACGACTCGTGGCAGCAGCTTGGACCGCTCGCGCGTCGAGTCGAGGACCTTGGATACATTCTGCCGATCATCGCCGGGCCCGATTCGCACGACGCCGCAATCCTCCCCATGCCGTGGAAAGATCCCGCGGCGGTTGACGTGTCAAAGCTTCGCGTCGCGTTCTACGTCGACAACGGCGTCGCGGAGACGACAAGCGAAACAAAAGACATCGTGCGGAGCGCGGCCAAACATTTTGCGGATGCGGGCTGCTCGGTAAAGGAAGACTTTCCGAAGGAAGCCACCATGCAGATGGAAGAGATTCGTTTGAAACTCGAAGGCGCGGATGCGGGAGCTTACCTCAAACGTCTGTCCGCCAAATGGGGCTCGAAGACCATGTCTCCTGCTCTGACTGATCGATTCTTCGCGTTGGACCCGCTTCCAACGCCGATGTTCACGGACCTTTTGGAACAACAGGACGCCGCCCGCAGCAAACTTCTGCAGTGGCTGCGCAGTTATGATGTTGTTCTTACACCGGCTGCGGGAAAACCTGCGCAGCTGATCGTCGGAGACCCAAACTATAACCCGCCTAAACCAGGAGCCGACTACCTGCGTATCCACAACAGCACAGGATGGCCCGCCGCGGTTGTTCGAGCGGGTGCGTCGCCGGAAGGTTTGCCGATCGGCGTGCAGATTGTGGGCCAGCCGTGGCGCGAAGATATAGTGTTGGCTGCGAGTGAATTTCTGGAGTCGAAGACCGGCGGTTGGCAGAAACCACCGATATCGGGCTGAGTCCGGCAACAACCTGGAGATCGATTTTGGAAACGACGATTACTCAACCAACCGCGTATTGCGTCGAGTGCGGCGTGAGGTTTCCCGTCGAGGACATGATCCGTCACGGAAACGCGTATGTTTGCGCGCAATGCAAGCCCATCTTCCTGCAGAAGCTGGCTGAAGGCGCCACAATAGTCAAACGCGCATTCGAATACGCGGGGTTCTGGCGGCGATTCCTGGCGCTCTTCATCGATAGCATCATCGTCGGTATATTCAACATTTCGATGCAATTCATCGGTGTGTCGCTCGGCGCGTGGGGCTTGATCGTGCTGCCCACGGCGGCAGGTATCGCTTACGAAGTCGTTCTCATCGGCAAGTACGGAGCTACCGTTGGGAAAACCATGTGCAGCATGCAAGTGATCACCGCCGAGGGCGGCAAAGTTTCCTACGTGCTCGCGTTGGCTCGCTATTTTGCAAAGTTGCTCAGCGGTATCATGTTGGGAATCGGTTACCTGATGGCGGCTTTCGATCCGGAAAAGCGCAGTCTGCACGACCGTATCTGCAACACTCGAGTCATTATTAAATAGTTGATGATGGTTTCACCTTTAAAGTGCCCGAAATGCGAGTCGCGTTTGGATTCGATTCTGAACGGCGAGCGATGCTGGCGCTGCGGCAGCTATCTTTGGATCGACGTCTTTCCCGCGCTTTTCAGAGAGGGCGCGTCCGGACCAGGCGCGGAAGTCGCGATGACGGACGGCGAGTCCACCTGTTTCTATCACCCGTCCAAGCGCGCTGTTCTTCCATGCCATGGTTGCGGACGCTTTCTGTGTGGCCTCTGCGATTGCGAACTGAACGGCGAGCATTTCTGCCCGGCTTGTTTGGAAGTGGGCAAATCGAAAGGCAAAATCCAGGCTCTCGAAAATCAGCGGACGAGTTACGACAGCATTGCTTTTGCGTTAGCCGTCCTGCCCGTGGTTACCCTGGTGTTCTGGTTCCTCACGTTCTTAACGGCGCCGCTGGCGTTGTTCGTTGCGATTCGTTATTGGAAGGCGCCTCTGAGCATCGTACGGCGTTCTAAAATCCGATTCGTTCTTGCTATTGTTGCGGCGGTCGTTCAAATCGCCGCCTGGAGTGTGGCCATTTACTTCATGGGTTCAAGCTTTCGTGGCTGACGTGCAATATCAGCGGCTGACCGGGTGGCGGCGCCCCCGCTTCCTGACGCTCACACCTGTTTCGCGGTCGAGCGTGTGGCTCGGTCCCGATCATCTTCTCAATATCAATGCGACGTATTTCCGTGAGGAATACAAACGCTTCTACTTTCGCGATATTCAAGCGATAACGATCCGCAAAACGTCGCGCCGCGAAACGTGGAGCGCTGTGTTGATACTGCTCGCGGTCGGCGGAATTGCGACCATGGTGAAAGTCTTCCCGAACCCGTCCAATACAGGATTCATCGCCGCGGCAATCTTCGTGTTCGGCGTCCTTGCGGCGCTGGCGATCAACAGAGCCCTGGGTCCGACATGCGACGTTCAAATCCAGACTGCCGTGCAAACCGGCGTGCTGCCGTCCTTCACTCGAATCCCGCGGACGCAACGCATTTTGGAGAGTATCCGGCCATTGATCGGTGCCGAGCAAGGTTCGATCGATCCGGAGAGCATGGAACGGCGACTGCGAGAAATGGCGCATTCCGGAGCAACTTCGCCGACTGTGGAGCCAATATGAACGCGGTGATTCATCAGCGTTGCTTCAATCACGCCGCTCGAGAGGCAGTGGCGCGATGTCCCGAATGCAAACGATTCTTCTGCCGCGAGTGCGTCACCGAACACGACGATCGTGTCGTTTGTGCCGCATGTTTGCGCGGCCTCACGGATGGGCGGTCCGTCCCGCGTCATCGGCTCACGCGGTTTGCCCGAGTTGCGCAGCTGGTGGCAAGCCTGCTGATTGCGTGGTTCTTCTTTTTCCTTTTGGGTGAAATCCTGGTCCGGTTGCCGGACTCGTTTCACAAAGACATGCTATGGCGAGGTTCCTGGCTCAACCCGTAACCCGTCGGCGCGCTGCGGAAGCCGGTCGAAGCGGACTCGACTTGATCGAGGAGTCGATGCATCTGCTGCGCGACGCTTCAGCCTCCACACTGGCGGTGTACTACGCCGGCACTATTCCGTTTATCCTCGCATTTCTCTATTTCTGGGCGGATATGAGCCACAGTCCATTTGCCCGGGATCATTTGGCTGAAGCGTCTCTACTGGTGTCCTTGCTGTTTCTTTCGATGAAATTCTGTCAGGCCTTGTTTGCGAGCCGGTTGCGGGCGCAGATCGCCGCCGAACCCATGCCGCACTGGACGTTTCGTCAGGGTCTGCGCGTTTTCCTGATACAGGCGATCATTCAACCGCCGGGGCTGTTTGCGATTCCGCTGGCTTTGATATTCGTCGTGCCGTTTGCCTGGGCTTATGGCTTTTATCAATCGGTGACGGCCCTGGCTGGAGTCGAAACCCACTCACCGTCGGAATTGTTTCGAAGCGCCCGAAGGCAGACGTCTTTGTGGGTGCTGCAAAACCATGTTGGACTCGGCGTCGCGCTCGCTTTCGGGTTGTGCGTCTTTGCGGATTGCGCAATTGTCGTGTTCGGGATTCCGACGATCCTCAAGACATTGTTTGGTTTCGAAACCGTGTTCAGTCGAAGCCCGTTCTCGATGATGAACTCGACCTTCCTTGTGACCGTTTGCGCGCTGACGTATCTGCTGATGGATCCGATCCTGAAAGCGTTTTACACGCTTCGCTGCTTCTATGGAGCGTCATTGAACTCCGGAGAAGACTTGAAAGCCCACGTGCGAACGATGCGCATTGCGGTGCTTTTGATGCTGGCGGTCTCGTTTCAAGCTTCGTGGGCATTTACACAGGTCTCGCCCGTGGAATTGGATCGTCAGATCAACGACGTTATCCATCAATCGCGGTATACGTGGCGAATGCCTCACGACGGGGTCGAGCCGGCGGATTCGGACAAAAGCATTCTGACGAGATTCATCGATTCCGCGGTGGCGCTGGTTCAGAGCGGTCTGCGAGCGGTTTACCGGGCGCTGACGGAATTCTTCCGGGGCCTTGTTCCTGAAGCCAGACCGATCCGCGTGGGCGGCGCAAGCTTTGGGACCTCGTCGTTTTGGACGCTGCTGTTATTGTCGGCGGTCGTACTCGCGCTCATTGTGGTCGTGGTTCGTACGCGCCGGACGCGACATGCCGCGGTGCCCGTCGTTGTCGCAACCAGCGCCATGGTTCTACCCGATCTCGGGAGCGACGAGATCTCCGCGGACCAGTTGCCCGCCGACAGTTGGACCAGAATCGCGCGCGAACTGCTGGAACAGCGCGAGTATCGCCTGGCGATGCGAGCCTTTCATCTTTCGGCTCTCGCATACCTGGCACAGCACAACCTGATCGCCATTACGCGTTACAAAACCAATCGCGATTACGAAGCCGAACTATCGCGAAGAGGCCATTCGATCCCGCATCTGGTGGCCGTGTTCAGAGAAAACCTCTCGGTTTTTGAAGGCATCTGGTACGGTTCTCACAGTGTCGACATGGAAATCGTGGAACAGTTTGCTGTTAACGTAGACCGGATAAAATCCGCGGCATGAAAAACTACTTTCCTCGGATCCTTCTGCTGGCGTGTATCTCGGCACTCGCCGCCGGGGTTGTGCGTCTGTTCGATCTTCGGTTTGAGGTCGGAGATGTTTATCCTCCGTATTCCTCCCTCCGATCGGATCCGGTGGGAACCATGGCGCTCTTCGAAAGCCTGGGAAGACTTCCGGGCGTTGCGGTGACGCGTGATTTCTCGACAGCCGATCGATTACCGGACGCCAGAGCCACAACGTATATTCATGCGGCGGCCACCGTCGATGAATGGCAGCGCATGTCGCCCGCGATACTCGACGAGATTGAAAAGTTTGTCACGCGTGGTGGCCGGTTCGTCATCACAATGACTCCCGTAACCTTCCGATCTCGGCGGCCGCAAACCTTCGACTTCCAGACAGTCCACGACCGGTTGCATGTCGATTTCAAAGCGGCCGCGCTCGACAGACGGCCGGACGGTTCCGACAAGCCGGTGCTTGTTCGGAACGACGGCGGACTGCCGGTTCCCGAAACGCTCGAGTGGCACAGCTCAGGACTCTTGTCGAATGTCGGCGGCGAATGGACCAGCGTGTACAAGCGCAACACCGATCCGGTCATGGTCGAACGCGCCATCGGCGACGGTACGCTGGTGATCGCCACCGACTCTTACTTTTTGAGCAACGAGGCGATGCAAAAAAATCGACACGCCGACTTGCTTTCGTGGCTGATCGGTCCCGCGAGCAATGTGGTATTCGATGAGGCGCATCTGGGTGTGATCGAGCAGGCCGGCGTCGCCACGTTGATGCGGAAATACCGCCTGGAAGGATTCTTCGTGAGTCTGCTGGTCTTGTCGGCCCTTTTCATTTGGAAGAGTTCTTTCAGCTTTGTTCCGCCGCGCGCGGAAGAAACCGGCGCCGCCGCTGTAATCGGCAAGAGCGCGTCCGAAGGCTTCGACAATCTTTTGCGGCGAAGCATTCGAACGTCCGACGTGCTCGATGCCTGTTTCGCGGAGTGGCAGAAATCAGCCGCGCAATACGGCAGATATTCGGCGGGCCGGATTCGCGAAGCCGAGGCGGAATTCGCTCGCGAAAACAGTTTGCGAGAGAAAGATCGAAATCCCGTTCGAGCCTACCAGGAGGTCTCACGAATCCTCCGAGCACAAATCAAATGAACATGGATCGACTGAAGGAAGTTCTTTCGGAAGCGCGCAGCGAAACGGGCAAGGTCATCATCGGCCAACTGGACGTCATCGACAAGGCCCTCATCGCCATCTTCACAGGCAATCACGCGTTGATCGAAGGAGTGCCGGGTGTTGCGAAAACGCTGCTGGTCCGGACGCTCGCGCACGTGCTGGGCTGCGCTTTCGCCCGCATTCAATTCACGCCGGACCTGATGCCGGCCGATATCACCGGAACAAACATCTTCAATCTGCAGCGCAACGAGTTCTCGTTGATCAAGGGTCCGATCTTTACATCGTTCCTGCTGGCCGATGAAATCAATCGCGCGCCGGCGAAAACGCAGTCCGCGCTGCTCCAGGCGATGCAGGAGCGTGTGGTCACGATAGATCGCGAGACGTATCCGCTGCCGCCGAACTTCACGGTATTCGCCACGCAGAATCCGATCGAGTACGAGGGCACATACCCGCTCCCGGAAGCTCAAAAAGACCGCTTCATGATGAAGATCAGCATGAAGACTCCCAATCGCGACGAAGAATTGTCGCTGGCGAACAGGACCATGACAAGGGATGCGCCGGAAACCGTGCTGGCCGCGGGCGCCGTGCGTCCGGTGTTGCGGAGCGAGGACTTCGCCTCTCTCCGCGATGCGCTCAACCTGGTTGTGATGCGCGAGGAACTGGTCGGATATCTGGTCGATGTCGTCCGCGCGAGCCGTGAGCACGAAAGCGTCCTTGTCGGCGCCGGACCGCGTGCCACTCAATCGTTGATCATGGCGTCGCGGGCAAACGCGGCGATCGCCGGACGCGATTTCGTTACACCCGACGACATTAAGGCGATGTCGATCCCGGTCCTGGAGCACCGGATCATATTGCGGCCGGAATTTGAAATTGAAGGCTTGACGGTTGCCGAAGTGATCGATCAGGTTTTGCAACAGGTGTCCGTTCCACGTTGAGTTGCCGATGATCGTGCCGCGTTCGAGGCTCTTACTCTGGTTCGCAATGATCGTCGTCCCGGCTGCGCTATTCGCAGGCGTTGTACCGCGGGCCATTCCGGCCGGCTTTATTGTCATCGCCGGATTTGCCGGAGTCGTCATCGCCGATGCGATCTCCGCTCCACGGCGCCTGTCGGGACTGGCGATTCAACTTCCACCGGTCGTGCGTTTGTCGAAAGATCGTGACGGCAAAATTGATTTGCGCATTCGAAACGATTGCCCGCGAAAGGATCCGCTGCGGCTAGCCTTGGATTTGCCGCCGGCTGTCCGGCCGGAGACCGAAGAACTCGACGTCATGCTGCCCGGCGATTCGCAGTGGTCACGAGTCGTCTGGAACTGCGTCCCCGCGGTGCGCGGCAATTTCCGCATCGGTGCCGTGTACGCCGGCAGCAATTCGCCTTTTGGGTTTTGGTTTGCGCGAAAGATGATTGCGACGCAATCGGAGATTCGCGTCTATCCCAACCTGCTGACGGAGCGGAAGAGCCTGGCTGCGCTGTTTCTCAAACGGGGAACGTTTGGTCTGCACCTGCAACGCCAGGTCGGCAAAGGACGCGATTTCGAGAAACTTCGGGAGTACGTGTCCGGCGACAGTTTTGACGAGATTCACTGGAAAGCGACGGCCCGGCGTGCAAGGCCGATAACAAAGGTTTTTCAAATCGAGCGGACGCAGGAAATCTATGCCGTTGTCGATGCGTCACGCCTTTCCGGAAGGCCTGTGGATTCGGCGAATCCGGGTTCGATCCTCGAACGGTACGTTACGGCGGCGCTGGTGTTGGGTCTGGCGGCGGAACAGCAGGGAGATCTGTTTGGTCTCGTCAGCTTTACCGATAAAGTGGAAGCTTACGTCCCGGCGCGAAACGGCAAGAGTCACTACGGCGTTTGCCGCGACGCCCTTTATACCTTGCAGCCGAAGACCGTGTCGCCCGATTTCGACGAAGTCTGCGCGTTCCTCCGGCTTCGCCTGCGGCGCCGGGCGCTCATCATATTTCTGACCTCGCTCGACGATCCCGCACTCGCCGACAGCTTCGTGAGGAACATTGAATTGGTGCGGAGGCTCCACCTTGTCGTCGTCCACATGATCCGTCAACCCGGAACTGCCGTGATGTTCAGCGATCCGAATCCCGGTTCGGTCGATGACTTGTACCGGCATCTCGGAGGTCATCTGCGCTGGCATAAGCTCTCGCAATTAGGGAAGGCGCTTCGACGTCACGGCATTTTGTTTTCGCTCATCGAAAACGAACGTTTCAGCGCCGACGCCGTTTCACAGTACCTGGCTGTGAAGCAAAGGCAGTTGATATGATCGTCGATCTTCAGCGTTTCATCGCCAGCGAACGTCCGGTTTGGAATGAGCTCGAGAGAGTGCTCGACCGACTCGAGGCCAGTCCTCAGGTCCGCTTGAAGCTGGATGAACTGCAACGCTTCTACGAATTGTACGAGCGCGCGGCGGCGAGTCTGGCGAAGTTGACGACGTTTTCGGCGGAACCCGAAACCCACCGTTACCTGGAGAGTCTCACTGCTCGTGCATACGGCGAGATTCACGAGACTCGCCGGAAACAGCGTCGCGCCCGGCCGGTGAAGTGGCTTCTCGAAACCTTTCCCCGCACGTTCCGGCGGCACATTCGAGTGTTTTATCTTTCCCTGGCGATCACGATGGCTGGGACGGTGTTCGGCGGGCTGGCGACAGCGTTCGATCCGGAGTCGCGCTCCGTGACCATGCCGTTCGGTCACGATCGATTGCGGCCCAGCGAGCGCGTGAAACAGGAAGAGACCAGGACGGAAGATCGTTTAGCCGGCCGGAAGACGACTTTTTCTGCTTACCTCATGACCCACAACATTCAGGTTTCGATTCTCACGCTTGCACTGGGAACGTCGTGGGGCGTCGGGACGATCCTGATGCTTTTCTATAACGGCATCGCTCTGGGAGCGATTTCGGTCGACTACATCCATGATGGGCAAACTCGATTCCTGCTGGGATGGTTGATGCCGCACGGCGTCGTGGAGATTCCGGCGATTCTTGTGGCCGGACAAGCCGGTCTGCTTCTGGCCGGCGCTCTCATCGGGTGGGGCCGCCGTGTTCCACTTCGATCGCGGCTCCGTGCCGTTTCACGGGACTTGATGAACCTGACGTTCGGTTTCGCGCTGATGCTGGTGTGGGCGGGAATCGTCGAGGCCTTTCTTTCGCAATATCACGAACCCGTCGTTCCATATGAAGCGAAGATCGCGTTCGGCGTTGTCGAACTCACATTGCTGACGTTCTACCTTTCAAGATCCGGCCAATGAAGAGTGCCATGTTCGTTATCAAGACTCCGGAGGGCATCGTTTTTTCGCAGACGCTCGCGGGACCGGCGACGCGCTTTCTGGCGTGGTTCGTCGATCTGGCCGTGATTGCCGGAATTTCAACCGGTTTGGCGCAGGTAGCGAGCCTGCTTGGTTTTGCCGGCGGGGATATTGCAGCGGCGATTTTCACGATAGGTTATTTTGCGATCAGCATCGGTTACGGAATCCTCCTGGAGTGGAGCTTGCGAGGACAGACCCTGGGCAAGCGCCTGCTGCGGTTACGAGTGGTCGACGCGGAAGGTATGCGGCTTCAGTTCGATCAGATCCTGACGCGGAACCTGCTTCGATCCGTGGACATGCTGCCGGGATTCTACTTCGTCGGCGGGCTTGCATGTTGGCTGAGCCGGAAATGCCAGAGACTCGGAGACATCGCAGCGAATACGATCGTGATTCGCACGCCGGTTGTGACGGAACCGGATCTGGATCAATTGCTCGCCGGAAAATTCAACTCACTGCGACAGTATCCGCACCTGGTCGCGCGTCTGCGCCAAAGAGTTTCTCCCGCCGACGCGTCCACCGCGCTGCAGGCGCTGATTCGTCGCGCCCAATTTGAGCCCGAGGCGCGCGTCGATCTGTTCCGGCAGCTGGCGGATCACTTTCGCGCCAAAGTCGATTTTCCTCGCGAAGCCACCGACGGCATCGCCGACGAGCAGTACGTTCGCAACGTCGTCGACGTGTTATACCGCAGCCGAACGTAGCAAGGAGGCGGGAATTTAGAAATTGAACGAAGTGAAATGCCAATCCGAAAATACAAAATTAAAATTGAACCGTCCTGTCTCGGTAATGCATCCTAGGTCCATTTAGAAATTTGTATTTTCGGATTGGCATTTCACTTCGTTCAATTTCTAAATTCCTTCGGCTATTATTCCTTCTTCCGAGGAGGGTCCGATGAGATTGCTGCAAGTATTCGTGATTGTGCTTGTTTTGTCGATTCCTACGATTGCGCAAGTCCCTGCGCCGATCAACGATCCGTGGTACTCGACGTTCTCGATCATCGCGTTCGATCCCGCGACCAGCGAGTTTGGCGTCGGAGTGCAGTCCCGTGCGTTCGGTGCAGGCGCGGCGGTGCCGTACGCGAAACCCGGAGTGGGCGCGGTCGCGACGCAGGCATCGGCGAACCGGCAGTACGGACCAAAGGCGATTGCGCTGCTCGAGCAGGGGCTCAGTCCCGCCGAAGTGGTCAAGCGAATCACGGATGAAGACGAAGGCCGCGACACACGTCAGGTCGGTGTCATCGATGCTCAGGGACGCTCAGCCGTCTACACAGGTAAGAACGTGATTGATCGCAATTTCAATCCGCAGGATCCGGTTCACTATGGAGGATATGCCGGCCACGTTACCGGGAAGAACTTCTCGGTGCAGGGAAACACGCTCGCCAGCGAGGAAGTCGTGAAGGCTATTGCAGCCGCGTACGAGAACACCAAGGGGACGATGGCCGATCGCTTGATGGCGGCTCTGGACGCCGGCCAGTCGAAGGGCGGGGACATGCGTGGAATGCAGTCTGCGGGTCTGCTCGTCGTGCGTCCGCTGAGCGCCTCCACGGGACCGAATAATTCATATGTCGAACGTGTGGTCGATCTTCGCGTGGACGACGCGGTAATGGGAAATCCATTCAAGGAGCTTCGACGCCTGCTCGATATGCAGGAAGGCGTGCCGCGGCAACTCACCGAAGAGTCGGCCAAACTCGCGGACGCCGGCAAATTCGATGAAGCCATTGCGAAACAGAAACGGGCACTCGAGATCGATCCCAACCGCGAGACGCTCCATTACGCGCTGGCCCAGCGATACGCGAAAGCCGGAGACACTGCGAAGGCGCTCCAATCGCTGGAAACCGCCATCAAGATTCACCCCCCAAGCATGAAACGCGAAGCTGCCGCGGATCCGGTTTTCGCGAAGATTAAAGACTCTCCCAAATTCAAACAGCTCGTCGGCAAATAGCAAGGTGACGGCACGCTGCGCTCCGGGTTCTGCACATCGTGCCTCGAATGACGCAACGTCAGAACCCGGAGCGCCGCGACGGGCTTCGCGCCGGCACGTTGTTTCCGGTGCCACAGAGATGTTATAAATATCGCACGTCTGGCGCTGCCGGCCGATGCCAAACAATCTAAACCTCGCCGGGGAACGGTAAGGGCGGTTTCGGTGTCTATAACAGAATTGCCTGAACTGAGGTCCAGGAGCGTTTTACAAACTTAACAAAGGCTTTTCATGAGGTTAATGACTGCCAGAACCGCATCCGGTAAAACGATCGAGGCTCGTATTGTTTCGGCTGAAAACTAACGAATGAGATCGGTGGTAATAATGAGGCATCTTTTGAGCCGCCATATGGCTCTCCTGGCGATGGTGATGATCGTCGCGCTGAGCGGACGGACCGTTGCGGCCAGCGAGCATCGTGGGCAAGTGAAGCTGGGGAACGTTCTCGTTCCCGGGGTTGCGGTGACGGCAACTCAAGGAGACAAGACGTTCACGTCGGTGACCGACGATCAGGGAATGTACACGTTTCCGGATTTGTCCGACGGCGAGTGGACCATCGAGGTTGCGATGTCGGGGTTCACGAAACAGAAACAGGTTCTTACCGTCGGTCCCGCCGCGACTCCGGCCTCGTGGGATCTGAAGATGCTCCCGATGAATGAAATCGGCGCAGTCGCCGCGGCGGTCGGGGCACCTGTGCCCGCTGTGCCGGCAGCGGCAGCCAACCCCGGCAATAACAACAATAGCCGGATACCACCCAACTCGAATGCGGCGGCTTCATCCGGAGCACGAGGCCAAACCGGTTTTCAGCGCGCGGATCTGAATGCAACCCGCGGAGCAGCGGTTCCGGCAAATGATGCTCCGGCGTTGACTAACGAAGGCGCGGCGGATCTTGCACAGCGGGCGGCTGACGGACTGTTGATCAACGGCAGTGTCAACAACGGCGCCGCGTCGCCGTTCGCGCAGGCGGCGGCTTTTGGAAACAATCGCCGAACGCGCGCTCTCTACAACGGCGCGCTGGGTTTGAATGTCGACAACTCCGTGTTCGATGCCCGGTCCTATTCCCTGACCGGACAGAATACGGACAAGCCCGCATACAACCAGGGTGTTGCGCTGTTCTCGTTTGGCGGCCCCTTGAAGATTCCGCGTTTGATCCGGAATGGCCCGACGTTTTTCTTCAATTACCAGAGGACTCAAAACCGCAACGCGATAACGCAGTCCGGGTTGATGCCGACCGCGGCGGAGCGCACAGGCGATTTGTCTACGCATCAAGGGGCGATCGTGGACCCGGTCACGAAGGTCCCTTTTCCGAATAACACCATTCCCGATAATCGGCTCAGCCCCCAGGCGCGTTCTCTGCTGGCGCTGTATCCGCTGCCGAACTTTCCGACGGTCGCAAGAGGTGTGAACTACCAGGTTCCGATTGTCACGGCCACCCATCAGGATGTCATTGGCGGCAGACTTGCCAAGGCATTGCCGCCGCGGAATCAGATTGCCGGAGACGTCAACATCACGCGCTCGGCCACCGACAACCCGAGCCTGTTCGGTTTTCTTTCAACGACGAAGCTGCTGACGATCAACAGTTCGGCAAATTGGACCCGGCGCTTCGGTCAACGGTTTTCCACGACCGCGCGTTATCAATTCGGTCGAACTCGGACGCGCGTGACGCCGTTCTTTGCGAACAAGCAGAACGTTTCCGGTGATGCCGGCATCAATGGGAATAAACAGGACCCGCTCTACTGGGGGCCGCCGTCTCTGGTGTTTTCGGGGGGTGCCGCGACGCTGTCGGATGCGTCGCCAATTTTCAACCGCAACCAGTCGCACACTTTTTCGTTCTCGAGCCTGTGGAATCGCAGCCCGCACAGTTTCACCATTGGAGGCGATTTCAAGCGGCAGCAGGTCAACGTTCTGTCGCAACAGGACGCCCGGGGGACGTTCACGTTCACGGGCGCCGGCAGCGGATCGGATTTCGCGGACTTCTTGCTGGGAACTCCGGCGACCAGTTCGATTGCGTTCGGCAACGCGGACAAGTATTTCCGGGGATCCACTTACGACGCGTTCATTACCGATGACTGGAGAGTACGCACGGGCCTGACGCTGACGCTGGGCGCGCGGTGGGAAACCGAAACACCGCTGACCGAGCGGTACGGTCGCCTTGTCAATCTGAGCATCGCTCCAGGGTTTGCTTCGGCGGCGCCCGTTTTGGGAAGCACATTGCATTCGGACAAAGCCGCCGTTCAGCCACGGCTGGGATTGGCGTGGCGCCCGTTTCCCGCGTCCTCTCTTGTGGTTCGCGCCGGGTATGGAGTCTATCGGAACACGAATGTTTATCAGGCCATCGTGACGCAAATGGCGCAGCAGCCTCCACTATCGAAGACGTTGAGCGTGCAGAATACGGCCGCGAATCCGCTGACCCTCGCGAATGGATTCAATGCGGCGCCTCTGGCCACGCCGAACACGTTCGCGGTCGATCCGGACTTTCGAATCGGCTACGCACAGACCTGGAACGCTTCTGCTCAGCGCGATCTGCCGGCTTCGATGCAAATGACGGCGACGTACACGGGAACAAAGGGCACGCGGCTCATGCAGGAGATTCTTCCGAACACCTATCCGGCCGGAGCCGTCAACCCATGTCCGGGATGTCCAACAGGATTCGCGTATCTCACATCGAACGGCAACTCGACTCGACATTCCGGTCAGATTCAACTCCGTCGCCGGCTGCACAACGGCTTCACGGCCAACGTGGGCTACACGCTGTCGAAATCCATCGACGACGCCGGATTCACGGGGCCCAGTTCTTTGATCGCTCAGAACTGGCTGGACCTTCGTGGCGAGCGGGCGCTTTCAGGCTTTGATCAGCGGCATCAGGTCGTCGCGCAGTCACAATACACCTCGGGAATGGGCGCCGGTGGTGGCGGAGCGCTGATGCGAGGCTGGGCGGGCCCGCTGCTTCGAGAATGGACGGTGACGGCGCAAATCACCGCCGGTAGCGGAACGCCGCTGACGCCGATTCTTCCTCTGCCGGTGAACGGCGTGACCGGAAGCATCCGGCCGGATTACAACGGAGGTCCGCGGCTGAGCGCTTCATCTTATTCGAGACCTGTCGGCAGTTGGGGGAACGCCGGCCGGAATTCGATCACCGGACCGACGCAGTTCGGAGTGAACGCGTCGGTCGCGCGGACGATCCGAACGGGCGACCGCATCAACACGGATATCCGGTTCGATGCCGCGAACGTGCTGAATCACGTCACCTATCCCAATTGGAACACAATCGTCACCAGCGCTCAGTTCGGCCAGCCGATGACTGCGAATCCGATGCGCAAAATCCAAACTACAATAAGGATGAGGTTCTAAAGATGAGATTGAATGCTCTAACGTTCGCTGGCTTGATCTCGCTCGCCACATTGACGATGAGCGCATCGCAGCAGCCGCAGGTGGTTCCGCCGACGGTGCCGGGGCAACAGCCGTTTACGATCTCCGTCAACACGCAACTCGTCATCGAGACCGTCGTCGTCAAGGACAAAGACGGAAAGCCGATCGAGGATCTCACGGCGAAGGATTTCATCGTCACCGAGGATGGCGTACCCCAGACGATCAGCGTCTTCGAATTTCAGAAGATCCAGGACGAGTTGATGGCGCCGCAAGCGGCCGCCGTGCCCGTCACCCCCGAGCCCGTGGCGGTGCCCGAGCCCACGAATCAAATCACATCCGGAAAACCCGGCGACATCAAGTACCGCGACCGCCGTCTCATCGCTCTTTACTTTGAGATGAGCTCGATGCCCGATGCCGACAAATACCGCACACTTGTTGCTGCGCAGAAATATCTTTCAGCGGAGATGCGGACGGCGGATATGGTGTCGGTAATGGCGCACACCGGAGGGTCCGTGAAGGTCCTGCAGAACTTCACGGACAATCGCGACCTTCTGGAGGCGGCGCTGATCAAGTTGTTCGGAGAAGACGAGTCCGACGAATCGGGAATCGTCGATGCCAGCAGTCCTTTCGGCCAGGACGACGGCGAATTCAATCTCTTCAACACCGATCGACAGCTGGCCGCGCTCCAGACTGCGGTGAATATGCTCCGCAATCTCAGCGAGCAGAAATCGCTGGTCTATTTCGCGAGCGGCCTCGTGTTGAACGGCATCGGCAATCAGGCGCAGCTGCATGCCACGGTGAATGCTGCCGCCCGCGCCAACGTGGCGTTTTATCCGGTCGATGCGCGCGGTCTGATGGCCCGGCCTCCGATGGGCGATGCCACGATGAGTTCGCCGGGCGGCGTCGCGATGTTCAACGGAAATGCCGTTCGGGGCGGGGCGGATCGCCTTCAACGATCGCAGGACACGCTTTATTCGCTTGCGGCCGATACGGGCGGCAAGGCTCTGCTCGATTCAAATGATCTGTCCGCTGGAATCGTCGAGGCTCAAAAAGCGTTCACGAGCTACTACATCATTGGGTATTACACAACCAATACCAATCTCGACGGCAAATTCCGCAAGGTCAAAATCTCGTTGAAGGAAATTCCCTCGAAGCTCGCGTATCGGGAAGGTTATTACGCCGGAAAGGAATTCAGCAAGTTCACCTCAGCCGATAAAGAACGTCAGCTTGAAGAAGCCCTGATGCTGGGCGATCCCATCACCGATCTGACGATCGCGATGGAACTGAATTTTTTCCGTTTGAATCAGGCGGAGTACTTCGTTCCGTTAACTGTAAAAATTCCAGGCAGTGAGCTGGCGCTCGCCAAACGCGGCGGCGCCGAGCATACGCTGATCGATTTTATCGGCGAAGTAAAGGACGACTACGGCACGACGATTCAGAACGTGCGCGATAAAGTCGACGTCAAGCTGAGCGACGCCACTGCCGCGCAGCTCGTGAAGAGTCCGATCGAGTACGATACCGGCTTCACATTGCTCCCCGGAAAATACATCATCAAGTTCCTGGCGCGCGATTCGGAAACCGGTCGAATCGGCACCTATCAGGTCCCGTTTGTTATCCCGAATTTGAACAGAGAACTGCAGAAAATTCCGATCAGCTCGGTCGTGCTGGGGAGCCAGCGCGTCGACCTCAAAGATGCGATCTACAATGCCCGCAAGGACACCGTGCACGCCGCAAATCCGCTTGTGGAGAACAATCAAAAACTGATTCCGAGCGTGACGCGCGTCTTCAGCAAGTCGAAAGACATGTATGTTTACCTTCAGGCATACGAGCTGAATGCCACGACGACGGAACCTCTTGTCGCGTTCGTCACGCTTTATCGCGGTCAGGCTAAAGCGTTTGAAACGTCGCCGATCGCCGTCACCGACGGGCTGGATCCGAAGTCCAAGACGCTGCCGCTGCGTTTTAGCGTTCCCTTGGACCGATTGTCCCCGGGACAATATACCTGCCAGATTACGGTTCTCGATCCCAACGCGCAGAAGGTCGCGTTCTGGCAGGCGCCCATTATGCTGATTCCGTGATGATTTTTTTGATTATTGGGACCGCTTGAGATTCCGTTCTATGGCCGCGAAAAGACTGGCGAAGTCCGAAATCGGTTTCGTGATGTATTCCGCGAAGCCGGCTTCCTTCGCCTTGTCGCGGTACTCCGCGGTGGCATGGGCGGTAACGGCGATCACCGGTGATTGAATTCCGCTCGCTCTCAGGATCCTCGTGAGTTGGATGCCGTCGATTTGAGGCATTCCGATGTCGATCAAGAACAAATCGAATGACCCGCTGGAAATCCGGTTTAGAAGTTCCTCCGCCCCGCTGAATGTTTCCACATCGTAGTGTTGCCGGAGCGTGATCCACAGCACCTCGCGGCTGTCGTCATGATCTTCAATCACCGCTAACCGAGGTCGAGGCGCCGGTTGTGGTACGGACATGCCCATCAGTTTGGAGACGTTCTTGCACCTTGTCAACTGACACTCCCCCGATTGTGGGGTGTGTTGCGAAACAAATTGAGCTTTGTTAACGTGAATGTAACACGTTTAATCCGGCGAAATAGCTGTAGGTGGTCATTCATGAGTCCGACAATCGCGTCAGCTTCAATCATCGCGATGAAATCCACCAGTGAGCACGGTGTCGCTTTTTACGAAACCGAGCAACATCTGTGCGACATCATGAGCACCTATATCGGACGCAGCCTGCGCAACGGCGAACCCGCCATGATGATCGCCACGGCCGAACACCTGGAACAGTGTCTGTCGACTATGGAACGCGACGGCATCGACGTCGCGGCCGCGCTTCAAACCAGGCAACTCTTGACCGCAAGTGCGGACGAGACGCTAGCGAAATTCATGGTCGACGGCATATTCAACGAAGACCGTTTCCGTGAAGTCGCCGGCGCACTGATCAAGAAATCACTCGCCGGGCGCGAGGATGCAGTCGTCCGGATATTCGGCGAAATGGTTGATGTGCTCTGGCGCCGTGGAGAACACCATCTGGCTTTGCGACTCGAAGACCTGTGGAACGATCTCGGCCGGCAGTTTTCATTCAATCTGCTCTGCGCGTATTACATCGGCGCCTTCGACAGCGTCGACGTGGCCGGCGAGTTTGATCGCATTTGCGGGCAGCACAACGATGTCGCGCTGCCGGAAGGCCACTCGGATTTACGCGACGAACGCTCGCGGATGCGTGAAATTGCGATGTTGCAGCAGCGGTCTATCGCACTCGAAGCCGAAGCCCGACGATGCAGAACCGCCGAAGCGGAGCGCGACCGGCTTCTGGTTCGGGAGAAGGCCGCACGCGAGGAAGCGGAGAACGCCAATCATCTTAAAGACGAATTCCTGTCGGTCCTTTCACATGAACTGCGCACACCGCTGAATGCCATCATCGGCTGGACGCAAATACTGGCCAAGCAGCGCGAGGAACGCACGGTTCAACGGGCGGTCGACACGATCTACCGGAATGCGCTCCTTCAGAAGAGACTGGTCGAGGATCTGCTCGACGTGTCACGCATTGCGACCGGAAAGCTTGCCATCAAGCGCGAACGCGTCGACATGAATCAGATTGTCGCCGCCGCCGTCGAGAGTGTACGCGTTGCCGCGGCCGCAAAGGAGATCGATATTCGGATGACGTCCGGTTCGTCGCCCGTGAGCGTTTATGGCGATGCCGACCGTCTTCAGCAGGTGGTTTGGAATCTTCTATCGAATGCCGTTAAGTTCACGCCCTTGGGAGGCATCGTTACGGTTCGCCTCGTTCAGTCAGGCCCGAATGCGGAAATCTCGGTGACGGACACCGGTGAAGGGGTGGCATCCGATTTCCTTCCGCATGTCTTCGATCGTTTCCGTCAGGCTGATGGAAGCGTCACGAGAAGACACGGTGGACTGGGGGTTGGTCTGGCCATCGTGCGCTCGCTCGTCGAAGCCCATGGCGGCCGCGTTTCCGCGACGAGCGAAGGTCCCGGATCGGGCGCTACGTTTGTCGTGACGCTGCCTGCCTTAGCCGCATAACAATCCACCCACAACGGCTACCGACCAGATGAAAATCGCCACAGTCGCGGCCACGCGCCATCGGGTCGTTCGAGCGACGCTGAACAGAGAAGAGAGATTGACGGCTGGACCCGCGAAAAGCAGCGCCAGCGCGGCGCCCGCTGGAAAGCCGGCCGCCAGCAAACCGAGCGCCAGCGGTATTTCGAGGAAAGTCGGCAGGGCCAGCGGCACTGCAATCGTGGCTGTCAGGAGCACGGCTAATGCTCTCGCGGTTGGAGATACAAATGTCTGAGCCGGCAACCACTGAACGATCATCATCGACACAAACACGCCGATAACGATGCCGGGTATTGTACGTCCGGAAATGATCGCTACCGACTGAATAAACGATTTCCTGCCGTCTGTGTTTTCGTTGGACCGAATGTTCCAGGATGGGTGCAAGTCATCGAGTCCAAGATGCTCAACGAGAGGGCCGATCAACAGAACCGACGCGAGCCCCATAATCGTCCGGAGTGCCGCAACCCTGGGTTCAAATAACATAAACGTCAGCGCCAGCGCCGCAGGATTCAAAGCCGGCGAGGCCAGCATCAACGACAGAGACGGCCCGACCCTGCGAGATGTTTGGACGACGCTCGTGAACACCGGAGCAATACAGCACGAACACAACATCAACGGAGCGCCGGCCAGTCCGGCTCGAAGTTGTGTTTTGATGGAGCGATCACCGATGAATCCTGCGAACCATTGCGGAGAAACGAAGGCGCGAACTGCTGCGGCAATGAGAATCCCAAACACCAGTGCGGGCCAAATAACCGAGAAGTAGTTGATGGTCCGTTCGAAGGTTCCTACCGCGCCGACACTCCCTCCGAATGCCACGACGCCCGGCCTGCCGGCAATGGTTCCCGAGACCCACGTCGACTCGATCACCTTGATGGCGGAATTGGATTTATAAACGAACAACGCGGCCGCGATGATCACCGGAACAAACATCAACGACCGCGATGTTGCTTTATCGGTATCTTTAATCAGCATGTGGAAGTGTCGCCACGAAGCCCGTCGCTGCGCTCCGGGTTCTGTCAGTTGTGCGCGCGCTTTCAGAACCCGGAGCACAGCGACGGACTCCGTGACGATTTCTTGGTTTGTGCCTATTTCCCCAGATTTACCGTTTCGGAACGGCCGTAATAGATGCCGTTGAACATCAGTTTGAATGTGCCGTGTGGTTGTCCACGGAACATGATCTCGGGGCCGAACAGGAATACCTTTCCTTTTCCGACCTGAGCTTCAAGCACAGCGACGGTGTTCTTCAGATACGACTGACCCCATGCCCAGCCACTGCGAAGCGGCGTGTCCGAGTCGTACCACGAGACCGGCCGGACGCCTTTCGCCAGCGCTTCCGGCCGCAGTGTGAACGACGGGCTGCCGTCGAAGAAATAATCCACATGATCCGGCAAACCGAACGCGAGAGGATTCGTGTTGTCCACGGCAGCCTGGAGGACGGAGCCGGGAACGTAGAACTTGGTATTCGGTAAACTGCGAACCGTTCCTTCGGGCGCTTTCTCAACGAGGGCGTTGTCGATGGGCAGCTTCAGCATGTAACCCAGGTTGGTCGCGCCGCCGATGGCGAGAACGGTGCCGCCGTCTTCGATGAACTTCTGAATCTGAGGGATGGTCTTCGCCTGCGAGAAGCTTCCAACGCGACTCTGATACTCCGCAGGAATGTTGGCCGGCCCTCCTCCACCCGTCAATGTATCGTCGGGGAACAGCAGGACGTCGTATTTGCTCGCCAGGTTTCCCGCGTCGAGCGCCGGTGGAAAGACCTGCTCGAAATTGAATTCGAAGTGTTCGAGCTGTTGCCGAATCCAACCGGAGGGCATCGAGCCACCGTATTTGTCGACAAGGCCGACGCGAAGTTTTCGAAGCATCAGCGCCTCGCCGGTCGGCTTTGTGGCGATGGCTTCGAAGTTGAGGCCGGTATCGGTCGCCAGCTTTTGCAGTTTCGCTAACGTGGTGGGTTTCGCGGGAATGAAGTGCGTGCCGGCCGGCCAGGTCTTGCCGTTGGCACTAAAAGGAGTCTTCAGCCAATACACGTCTTCGTTGCTGCCCAACAGGCGATTGACGGCGACAAACGAGTCGTTCGCCTGATGACTGAGCAGGTACCCGGCCGGGGTTGCAACGCTGGTGATCTTGCCCGCCGGCGGTTTCAACTCGTCGGTATGTTTATCGCAAGGGCAATCAAAGCCGTCCAGTTGACGATCGAATTTCACGCCCATCGTGAAGGCGGGCGTCCATCCCGCGATGTCATATGGTGGCGTTGGAGGAGCGCCCGGAAACGCGAAATCGTCCGGATGGTCCTGCGCTTCGAACATGTCGAGCAAGTGCGGCCGGAACGCCTGCGCCGTGGAAATCACAAGGCTTCCGGCGGAGTAGTTCTTTCCGCCTGCAGAGAACGCGCTGCGGGCGGTCTGAACGGTGACGCCGTTCTTGATAAGGATGTTCGCAAACTTGATCGCGGTGAGAAAGTCCGATTGATCGGACGGAATGACGTAGCCGCGCGGATCGCGTTTGGCCGGATCGTGCAACATCGCGAAGTACTTCTGCGCCTGCGCACCATTGAGAGTGCCGCCGCCTCCCCCGCGTTGGCCACCACCACGCTGACCGCCCGTCTCGTCCTGGGCTGCCTTCTCGATCTCGGCAAGCCGGTGCGGACTGATCGACCAGTTGTCGCGTTTCCCGCGTTCGATGCCGTTTCTGCCCATCACATAAATGTTGTAGAGGAACTCGTCCTTCTTGCGAGACGCGATATCCAGCACCGCGTAATTCGCGGTCATCGAATACTCGATCGACTGCTTGAAGTGCCAGACCTGCGGCGCGATTGGGGCGGGAAGATCCTGGCGCGGAAGCTGATTTCGAAACACGAGCGGGATTTCGATGGGTGTGGGATTGCCGATGCTTTCAGTGAGGATTCCCACCATATTGTGATAGTGCGCGGTCGTGCGAAGGCCGCCGTTGTACCACGTCGAGTAAGTGGATCCGCTGCGCATCGTAACGCCGGGTTTGTTTTCTGCAAGCATCCGGCTATGGATGGCGCTGGCCACTTCGTCGAGTTCGGAGATCATCAGCGGATCGTAGAAAAAGCTCAGCGGATCGCGGAACGGCGGCGAGAACATGACAGTTCCGGCTGGGCCCGTTTGATGGTGGTTGTACATGATCTGCGGAAACCACTCGCGGAACATCACGTGATTAATCGCATCGGTTTCGGAGAGATTCACCATGAAGGAGTCGCGATTGTCGTCGTGACCGGCATATTTGTTGTAGAGCACCGGCACGCCATTCATGCTCCGCTTCATCGGGTCGGATTCCCGCATGTACCAGTTCGAGACCAGTTCCATTCCATCCGGATTCACCAGCACCGTCAGAATGATGTCGTCGTTCAGGATGCGCATGGTTTCCGGATCGTTCTTGCTGAGCAGATCGTAGATGCATTGAATCAGCTGCTGCGCGCCCAGGACTTCCGTGGCGTGCAATCCGCCGTCGATCCAGACCACCGCTTTGCCTTCGGACGCGAGTTGCCTGGCTTGAGCGTCCGTCAAACCCTCGGCAAGCGCCAGTCGTTGTGAAATGTCTTTGAACTTCGCCAGATTCTTGTGGTTTTCGGGGGAAGTGATGATGCCGAGATACATCGTCCGGCCTTCCTCGCTCTTGCCCATCGGAATGACCGTCATTCGATCCGATTCCTGATCGAGTTTCTTGAGGTACGCCTCGTATTGCGTGTAGTTGACGAGAAAGTAGTCGTCACCGATGTCGTGTCCGAACTGCTCTTTGGGACTCGTAATCTTGCCCTGAGCATGTAACGTCGCAGACGTCAGAAGCTGCGCCGTGAACACGGCGAGAAGTACAAGCGGAATTCGTCGATTCAGCATGGATTTCCTCCTCCGAGTGGGAAAATCATTCTAACTGGCAGTGCGTCAGTTTGAAAATCAAGATGATTCCAGGCAGACCTGAATTCTCATTTCGAACGCTGCTTCTGAATCTGTCAAATGTTGGGACGTCTCATCTCAAACGCTTACATGTCGTTGTTAGATTCCCGAATCGTCAAGGGGAACTGAAGGCACTCTTGCCGCTAATGAACAACGACAACTAAGCATTTGAGATGGGACATCCCGACGTTTGACATAAAACTGTTAAACTCTAGGCACCATGACACTCTCCCACGACATTCGATACGGCATTCGAGTTCTCCTCAAGAGTCCCGGATTTGTGGTTGCGGCGGTCTTGTCGCTCGCTCTGGGCATTGGCGCGAATACGACTATCTTCACAATGGTTAACGCGGTGTTTTTGCAGCCGCTGCCCGTGGAGAAGCCGTCGGAGTTGATGTACGTCTACGGTACCGACAGCAACAATGCCAATAGCCTGTTTGGCGGCTTTATGCCGGTATCCTATCTGAACTTTGCCGACTACCGGGCTCAGAACCACGTGTTCACGGATATGGGCGCGTATGCATTTCCCGTTTCCGTCAGCCTGGCCGGCGGCGAGAAACCGACGCCGATTCTGCCGCAGCTCGTTACCGGAAATTACTTTTCATTGCTCGGTGTTCATATTTCGCTCGGACGCGGCTTCCTGCCGGACGAAGATCAAACGCCCGGAGCGCGAACGGTTGCGGTGCTGAGCTATAAGTTTTTTCAGCGGCGCTTTGGCGCGAATCCATCGATCATCGGCGACACGGTGCGGCTGAACGGGATTCCCTTTACGGTGATCGGCGTGGCGCCCGAGGGTTTTGAGGGAACGTTCGGCGTCCTCACACCGGACATGTGGTTGCCGGTCATGAGTTATCCAGGCCTGCTTCCAACGTTTCCCGGCGGTGCACTGCACCAGAATCGCCGGTTGCTTTTCTTCAATGTCTTTGGCCGGCTCAAACCCGGAAGCACGATAACGCAAGCTCGTTCCGAACTTCAGACCATTGGCTCACGACTCGAGCAGGAGTATCCGAACGAGAACAAGGGGCGCAATGCGGATGTCCGAACGCTTCAGGAGTCGACGATTCCACCTGCGTTTCGCAACATTCTGCTGCAGGGAAGCACGCTCTTAATGGTGATTGTCGGTCTGGTGCTGTTGATCGCGTGTGCGAACATCGCCAATCTGATGCTGGCCCGAGCCAATGCGCGCCGCCGCGAGTTTACGGTCCGAGTCGCTTTGGGGAGCGCTCGATCCCGCTTGATCTCGCAGCTGTTGACCGAAAGCGTTCTTGTCGCGCTGCCGGGCGGCATTCTCGCGCTGATCGTCGCTGTCGGCGGCCGCAATTTGATCCTGTCGTTTCTGCCTCCTCCACTGGGTTCCAACAATCTGAACATGTCGATCGACGTTTCCGTTCTGATTTTCACCTTCGGCATTTCGGTCGTCAGCGGGATTGTTTTCGGACTGGTTCCGGCTTTGCGAGCGTCGAATCCGGATCTGGTGTCGGAGTTGAAGGAGCGCGCCGGCTCGTTTGCTCCGGCGGGCCGTTTCAATATTCGAAACCTTCTCGTGTTCTTCCAGGTGGCGTTGTCGGTGATTGCTCTGGCCAGCGCCGGTCTCTTCATCCGGAGCTTGAACAATGCACAAGGCGTCGATCTCGGGTTTCAGAAGGACAATCTGGTGGTCGCGGCCTACGACGTTGCATCGAATGGTTACGACGAAGCGCGCGGCAGGCAATTCCACAAGATGGTCGTGGATCATCTGAAGACGGTTCCCGGCGTTGCGTCGGTTGCTCTGGCGGCGGCTGCCCCGCTGACACCGGCATTTCAGCGCACAGTATTTCCGGAAGGCCGCGAAACGGCCGGAAACAACAGCGGCGTGCTGGTCTTCACCAACAACATCGTGCCCGGCTACTTCGACACCATTCGCATGCCGCTTCTGCGCGGCCGTGATTTCGATGACAACGACCGGCAGGAAAGTGTGAAGGTCGTGATCGTTAATGACACGATGGCGAAGAAATTCTGGCCGAACGAGGATGCCCTGGGAAAACGTTTCAAGTTTTTTGGAGATACCGATTACCGGATCATCGTCGGCATTGCGCGTACGTCGAAATACATCTTCATCGGCGAAGACCCGCAGTCGATGGCATACATTCCGGCGGAACAGCTTTACACGTCCGCAATGACGCTTCACGTCCGTACTACCGCTCCACCAGATACCGTGAAGAGCAACATCGAACGCGAGTTGCGCAGTCTTGACCGCGATGTGGCTGTGAATAATGTACTCACCGGTCCGCAGTTGCTGAGCAATTCGCTGTTCACTCAACGTATGTCGGCAACGCTGCTGTCGATTTTCGGTGGAATCGCATTGGTGCTTGCGGCCGTCGGAATCTATGGCGTGATGTCCTATTCCGTCAGTCAGCGTGCGCCGGAGATCGGAATCCGAATGGCACTGGGCGCAGGTCGCGGCGAAGTGCAGGGAATGGTCCTGCGACAGGGAATGACGATCGTCGGTGTCGGCATTGCTGTTGGCCTGGTGCTGGCGATCGCGATCGGCGCCGCAATCTCACGTCTGCTATACGGCGTCAGAACCGCCGACTTCATGACGTTCGGCACCACCGCCGTGGTCCTGTTGCTGGTCGCGTTCATCGCGAACTACATTCCGGCGCGCCGTGCCACCGCAGTCGACCCGGTTACGGTCATGCGGTATGAATAGCGAGTGACGGGTGAGTTCGCGTCTTAGTTCTTACCCGGCTCGTTAAAGCCCCAATGAATATTACTGTACGCGGTGGCTTCCCATTCGTTGGGCAGGTGGAGCGTTGTGGAGTAGGGGGAGAAGTTCATTCGCGCCTTAGCCGCATCGGTCCTGATGAACCGCGTTCCCTTGTTCGGCTCGACCGTGATGCGGGATCCGCGCAGCCACCGCCGTGTGAGGTCGGATAAAGCAACGGCCTTTTCCAGGTCCGCCGGAGAAATCTCCAGTGGATGCGCAGCATCCAGTTTCGAAAGGTCCACATTCAACTTTGTGACGGCGGCGTGCAGTTCACTCATGACCTGTCGACCTTGACCGTACGGAATGAATGCGAGTTCGTTAAGGAGGCGGACGGCATAGCCGCACAGGAAAGCGAACGCCAACAGCGGCAGCAGGGATCGAAGCACAGGCCGGCTTTCGACGCTCTGGGTCCGAAACATGCGATAACTTTGAATGGCAACGCAGACCGCAAGAACCGGTATCGCCACCCACAGGATGAACGGAGAGCCGATGATTTCCCCAATTGGCCCCGAGATTGGATATGGATGAAACCTCGATATGATGTAACCCACCAGGTCGTCGCTCGAAATAGGGACGAACATACTGATCGCTGCGGCCCCGCGAAGCAGAAACACGACGGGACACACCCAGAGGATCGCTCGGATCGTCGCGCCGGCGGCGCATGCGCACCAGAATGCGGCAAGGCTGACCAGCAGCACAGCGGCGGTGGTCTCGCGCAAATCCGGGTAATCATTGAGGCCCAGTCCCATGGCTTTGACAATACCCAGCACCGGCAAAGCACAAACGAGCGCCGTGAATAATCCAACGCCCAGCTTGATGGCCCACTGGCGGCGGATGGATATCGGCAGAGTCAGGTGCCACAACTGAGTGCCCGCCGTTCGCTCTTCTCCAACGGATAAGCTTCCCGACAGAACCGTCGTGAGCGTCGTAAACGTGCCAGCACAGGCCAGCGTTAGAATCACAATCACGCGGGCGGTCATGGATTGTGGCTGCACTACTGTGAGCAGTGAGCTCAACATAGCCGTGGAGAGAATCGAAAGGAATGCCACGAGCCAGACGGGCCTGAGCAACCGGAATTCTTTGCGAATCAGATTCACGAACGCTTCGGTCGGCCGGCTTTCAAAAGGCCGCGTTAAAGCGTCAGGCATGTGGCTCAATCCCGCTGTCAGGAGATCGTCGCCGGCGGTTCCTGCCTTGTCCTGAAAGAGCGTCATCTTTCGACGTCCCAGCCACAGCATCACTCCAGCATAACAGAATCCTGCAACGGTCATGACCGTCAACTGCGAAGCGTTCCAGTCCTCTGGTCGAAAGCCGTTTCCCGTTAACGCAAACACGGCGAGTACGCAACCCGCGCCAAACATACTGAGGATGATGCCGCCAATCGTAGATCCGGTCAGAAGAGTCCAATATGCGGCCGAACAGAGTGTGGTGATCAACAACATCACAGCGACGGTCCAGATGAGAGGTTCCGCTTCAAACAGGTTGTGCAGACTGACCTTGTAGACGAACGTGGCCGACAACGCAGCGACCAGGGCCACAGTGAGTTTTTCGGCCCAGATGTCCGTTCGACGAACCGGCTGCGCCAAAACAACCGAAAGGGTTCGGTAGTGAAATTCGCTGCCGAATGGAAGCGTTGCCAGCAGCGGGATCCCGAAGAAAAAAATGGGAAGCGCGAGGTTGGGTGTATAAGAGTCGAAACCATTCATGAAGTAGCCTGGCATCAGGGATCGGTAGTGCGGCAAGAGGCTGGCAAGCGACACGACGCTCCACGGCCACAAAAGCGATCGTGCTTCCTTCATCATTCGTAACAATCGTGAGTTCATCGCCTTCACCTACGAGCTCAATGCCGCAACGAAAATTTCTTCCAGCATCAGCGACTCGGTCGTGAGCGCCTCCGGATTGTGAGCCCGCAAACGTTCGATCAACCTGGGACCGGCGCCATCGACGATCAGATCCAAATCACGGCCCGACCGTTTCACCTGCAGCGCACCCGTCAAATCCAAATCGGCCGGTGTCTCGCTGAATCGCACGTGGATCTTTTGATAACGTTTCCTGGCGTCGTCGGCCGCCAGCGTCACGACGGCCCGCCCGGCATCCATGATCGTGAACTCGTCGATGAGTCCCTCGAATTCCGTGATGAGGTGTGTCGAAACCAGAATCGTCCGGTTGCCTGGATTTCCTTCCTGATACGCGCCGATCACGGTCTCGATGAATTCGCGGCGCACGATAGGATCGAGACCGGACGTGGGTTCGTCCAAAACAAGAAGATCGGTCTCGGGACAGATCGCCGCAATCAGGGCGACCTGTGTCCGCTGTCCTTTCGACAACGTTGACGTTCGTTTGGCGGGGTCCAGCCGGAAGCGCTCCAGCAGTTCCTTCTCGGTCTTCGAGTTCCATTCCTGACGAAACGATGCGAGGTAATCGAGCGTTTCACGGATGCTCATCCACGGATAAAAAGCGACCTGGTCTGGAACGTAAGCCAGCCGCCGTTTCACGTCGACCTCATGTTTTGCCGGATCCAGACCGAACACTCGAACCTGCCCGCACTGCGGACGCAGCAGATTCAGCAGACACTTCATGGTCGTTGTTTTGCCGGCGCCGTTGCGGCCGAACAGTCCGTAACAACGGCCCGGTTGAACTTTCAGATTGAAGTCGCGAACGGCTTCCGCGCGTCCATAAGCGTATGTCAGATTGTCGATCTCAATCGCTGGAGTTGGATGGGGCATGGCTCGTCAATTCTCCTTGTCGCTTTCGCTGGCCCGGCGTTTCGCTTCGAACACATCAAGCCGTTCGCGGACCAGATCAAGAAACTCCTGGCGCGGAACTCGCAGGTGGTGCGTTTGCACAATGGCCTGATCGATCTCTTCGATCAGCATTTTTCGCCGAATCTCCTTGCGTAGCGGCGAGTGGTTTTCCCTGAGGAAGCAGCCCTTGCCCGGCAGCGTCTCGATGACGCCGATGTTTTCCAGTTCGGTGTAGGCTTTCGCGACCGTGTTTCGGTTGACGCGAAGTTCCTCTGCCAGCGGGCGGATGCAGGGCAGCGCGTCGCCGGGCTGCAAGGCTCCCGATGCGGCAGCCGCTTTGATCTGATCCACAACCTGCAGGTATACGGGCTTCCCGGATTTGTAATTGATGTGAACTATCATTCCGCCTCTGTCCTATGACAATAGGACAGTGCCGGCGAAATTCAAAACAAAAAAGCACCCCGTGCGTCAACGCGCCGCGCGTGTAGACTGCAACAGGTGGTGCACCATATATGGTATTATTCTGTCCGATATGGAAAAGACCACGATCTATCTGCCCGATGAGATGCAGCATTCTTTGGCGATGCTGGCTAAGCGGCAGCAACGGCCTCAGGCCTCGATTATTCGCGAGGCGATTGCAGAGTATTTGGAAAATCAGCGTCCGGCAAAGTTGCGCTCGATCGGGGCCGGCAGTGATAGCGAAGTAACCGGCGCCGGTTCGGAAGTCTGGCTTCGCAAGCAGTGGCGAAGGCGAAGCAAAATCGGAAGATGATCACTTTGGACACATCTGCCGTGTTCGCCCTCCTGAACCGTAAAGACCCCGACCACCGGCGCGTCTGCGCGTGTCTGGACTCCGATAGCGGTCCATACTTAATTCCCGCCGCGATTCTGAGCGAACTGTCCTACCTCGTTGAGCAGCGTTTGGGCCCCAAGGTCATGGATGTCTTTCTCCATGATCTGATCAGCGGAGGATTCGTTCTCGAATGCGGGGAAAACGAACTGCCGCGCGCCAGGAGTCTGGCTATGAAATATCTGGATCTGCCTTTGGGATTTTGCGATTCGGCCGTTGCCGCATGTGCCGAAGTTCACGGCGGACGAATTCTAACCCTGGACGCTCGCGACTTCTCCGTCCTCTCAAGAGAACTCCCTCTCGATATCCTGCCGAAGTAAACTCATCAGGTGGGCCTGCGATGAAGTCAACGGCTCGAAGTCACTTCAGCAACTCGCGAATAATCGCAGACTATTTAAACCTGGCAGGCTGGGCAATAAAACGTGGAACGGCCGCTCTGCACAATCCGTTTGATGATGCCTTTGCAACCGCGTCGGGCGCAGGGTTCGCCTTCGCGATCGTAGGCGGCGAAGGTCTTCTGAAAGTTACCGAGTTCGCCGTTGGGGCGGCGGTGATCGCGCAGCGATGAGCCTCCGGCCTGCACTGCCTCTCGCAACACGTCCTTGATGGCCGGCACCAAAAGCGCGACCTGAGCGGGTTTCACCCTTGCCGCCCGGCGTTTCGGCGAAATGCGCGACCGCCACAGCGCCTCGCATACATAAATGTTGCCGAGCCCGGCAATCACGCGCTGATCGAGCAACGCGGATTTGATGGGCGTTTTCCTGCCCTTCAAAACTTTCTTCAAATATGCTGCATCGAACTGCCTGGATAGCGGTTCGATCCCCAGATCCTTGAAAAGTTTGTTGGACGCAATCGATGCTGTATCGACGATCGTCATCAAACCGAAGCGTCGATGATCGGTAAAGACAATGCGCGCCGGAGCATCGGTATCGAACACGACGTGATCGTGTTTTCCGCGGCCGGCCTCGTCCGGAGATATGTCGTCAAGAAACTCTCCCAACGCTCGCCTCTTGCTTCTGTTGTAGACCGTGATCCTGCCGCTCATGCCCAGATGGATTACCAGGGTTTCGCCTGCGTCCAGATCCACCATGATGTACTTCGCCCGCCGCCATAAACGCTTCACACGCCGGCCGGTCAGCCTGTTCTCGAAATCGTCGGGAAATGGGATGCGCAGATCGGCGCGGCGGGTTTCCACGTAAGTAAACTTGCGGCCTTCGACGGTCGGCTGAAGGCCGCGCTTTACGGTTTCGACTTCGGGAAGTTCCGGCACGCTATTCAGTTTAATGGAAGCGCTCATCGCCGGGTTGCTGAAATAAGGGTTGCCGATTGAGAATCGCGAGCGAAAAATATATTTAAATTGGTGTCGAGACATTCATCACTAAACATGGAGGGCGAGAATGGAAGTAAGAAACGGATCATTCTGCTGGCTGGAACTGGGAACAACGGACCGGAAAGCAGCGAAGAGTTTTTACACTAGTCTTTTCGGCTGGACCAGTCAGGACAATCCGATGGGACCGGACATGGTTTACACGATTTTCAAGAGCGGAAGCCACGATGTCGCCGGCGGCTACGAGTTGATGAAGGATCAGCTCGATGCACATGTACCGCCGCACTGGATGCTTTATATCAAGGTAGAGAACGTCGACGCGTCCGCGGCGAAAGCAGCCGGATTGGGCGCGCAACAAATCGTGCCTCCGACCGATATTCCGAATGTGGGGCGCTTTGCCATGTTTTTCGATCCGACGGGCGCAGCCATCAGTATTTTTCAACCGGGACAGCATCGCGGATTCACGAACTACGGAGACATCGGCGTCGCGTGCTGGGCCGACTTGAACACGCCAAATGCACAGAAGGCCGCGAAGTTTTACGGAGAGTGGCTGGGCTGGACGTTCGACAGGAGCAAGAACGAGTATAGTCACATCATGAACGGGACCGGTCACGAGAACATGATCGGAGGAATACCCGATCAAATGCACGCGCCGCCGGGGACTCCGGCACACTGGATGACCTACTTTCATGTCAAGGACTGCAAGGCCATAGCTGCCAAGGCCGCGCAACTCGGCGCGCGAACCCTGATGCCTGCTGACGTGATGCCCGATGTCGGAACCATCGCGGTGCTCACCGATCCCCAGGGCGCAGCCTTCGCGCTCTACCAGCCAATGCCCCGGTAATCGTTGGAAGTGCCCCTGGCGTCACGAAAGCCCGTCGCTGCGGCGGGCTTTAACGCGAGTTAAACTCAGGCGTGGAGCTGAGCGATTTGGTAATCTTGAGGCATGCCAGCGCCTCCCAAATCAAGAACCCCGGAACAAGTCGCGGATGCAAAACGGTGGGTGGAGACCTGGAAACACGCAGGGCCTGAACTGGAACGCATCAGGCGCGAGGAATTGCGGCGGCTGGATCCGCTACGCTCGATCGAATTACTGTGTGGGCCCGCCGATTATACCGCCTCCCCAAGAGCTCCGAAGCCAACATCAGGGCTCATCGAACAACAGCGATGGTTTATGAAAGCCTGGCTCCGTGATTGAACTGATTCGTGCCGCATCCGAGGTTCAGACGTTGTGTGAGAACGAGCAGTGGCGATTCTGTTTCATCGGAGGTCTGGCGGTACTACGGTGGGGTGAACCGCGGGAAACGGTCGATGTCGATCTCACCCTGTTAACGGGTTTTGGCGGAGAAGATCCCTACATTCACACGCTGTTGCAGCATTATTCCGCGCGAGTAGAGGACGCAGCTCACTTCGCAAGAGTTCACCGCGTCGTGCTCATCCGTGCTCGTTCTGGCGTGGGTATTGATATCTCCCTCGGCGCGCTTTCTTTTGAAGAATCCGCCGTTTCGCGTTCGACGATGTTTGAGTTTCCCGGCAACATTTTTTTACGAACATGTTCCGCGGAAGACTTGATCGTCATGAAGGCATTCGCTTCTCGCGCTCGGGATTGGATCGATGTGGAAGGAATTATCGTTCGTCAAACGGGCCGTCTTGATTGGACGTACATCCAGGAACAGCTTCGCCCGCTCGCGGAACTCAAGGACCCGAAAATACTGGTCGAGCTGGAGAACCGCCGGCAGGAATTTGAACGTTAACGAGATTTTTCCTCCATTGCGGTAAAAGAGCTCGCGGCCGCTCGGGGCCCATAACGGTTCGCATTCCGCCGGACAGCTGGGTGCGTCACGAAGCCTGTTGATGCTGGTTTTTGACGGTTTCAACTCTCGCCGATTGCTGGCAGCTGCGTGTGCGGATCAAGACAAGGCGTTCTGGTGATGAAAGTCGCAATCGATACGTCAATACGTGGTTTTGCGAATTAAAAGGTTGAATATATAGTCGGCTATCTACGTCAGACAGGAATTTGAAAGTGCACGAGTCCTGCAATGCCAATCCGAAAACACAAACTTGAAAATGGACGACGCCAACCGCTGTCGAGCCGCACACCGTCGATTCTTAAATTTGTGTTTTCGGGATTGGCATTGCAGGACTCGTCCATTTTCAAATTGTTTTAGCGTTCCATAAGGAGTGAGTCATGCGGCTCTATTCTGTTCTCCTGATTTATCTGCTCGCCATCCCGGGAAGTGTTCGCGCGCAGAGAGGAGCTCAATCCGCGAACCAGATCGTCATCAAGGCCAGCGCGATACACGATGGAAAAGGCGGAGTGATAGTGAAGGCATGTTTCCGCAGGCTTCAATTCATTCACCGCTCAACGTCGGCGATGTTCTGAGGCTTCGAAATCATCGTGTCGGGTTCTTTAGCAATAGCTTCGCCGGTCGGGAGGACTTTGTGTGGCGCGCAATTCATTCTCTCATCGATGGCAGCCACTGCCGGACGCGCGGAGGCAACTTATTGAGCGACGGTGAAAATCTTTTGATTGATTGAAGCAGTTGCTTCGTGATCGCCTTACTCCGAATTAAATCACGTTGTTATAGAACCGATCGATTTCGAGCGTTTTTGTGGTCGACGCAAAACGTGCTAAATCGACGGAAAAGATTTTTTGAGCCGCTGTAGCAGGCGCTACAGTGACGTCCTTAATCATAAAGAGCGACGTAGCAGGTGCTCCCTTGTCCCCACAATTTTCTCGCCGCCGTCGAATACCTTTGTTGCTGGGGGAGCAGCTGCTATAGCGACGGCACCTGTTTTTCTCGTGACAAAAATCGCTTCCGGCGCCTCGTCGGGACGTAAGTACTATTCTTGCGAAGCAGACCCCAACCTACGATCGGCTTCACCAAGGATTGGTAAAAACGGATTTAAGAAGAATCTGACAAGACGTCACTGAGGAAGGATTTACCTCGACAGTTCGGCAAAGAACGCACTTTTAGATTTGAAACGGAGCGAGCGAGCCAAGATGGCTGGATTGCTCCGTTTTTCGCATGTTTGAAAGAGTGAACCGAACCGGATTGAAATTGTCAGCGGGAAGACGAAACTTGAAATCAGAGGCGACCTCTAATTAATGAGTCCGCAAAATCAAACAGCTCCAACTCGGACAGCAGTTGCCATGGCGCCTGGCTCAACCGCCACGGCGGCAGGGACCTTAAGAAACCCTGACGTTCGACGTCCGTCATGGATTCGAGTTTGCAGTCCCAGTGCGCGGACCCTGTTACTCCAAAGCGGACTATCGGACGAATCTCTTCCAGGTCCGTCCGTTGACAAATCCCGCAGACATTTCGCTCCATGCGGTCCGGCTCCTGCTTGATGGTCGTCAGCGAGTGATCGAATGCGCGCCGTGTTGCGCTCATGCTCATATGACAAAGTGCCGAATCGCCGTAAGAAAAATACAATAGGCCTTGCGGCAGGGCACGAGAGAGAAAAACGTTTTGTTCCGGCTCCGGTTGTTTTTTGGGGGATGTATCTTTAGAGCGCGAAATCGCCACCTTTAGGAGGTAGGACACCCGAAAGAGCAATGAGCACTCAAACATATCCTGTTGAAGTAATTGCCACTTCCAGCGGTAAGCCTATGGAACCATCCGGCACGGATTCGGCCGCCGCGGAATCAGCCGGAACGGATCGCGTTCTGGATCGTTTGTCCACGCTGGCGACTCTGATCGACCGGACCATCAACGATGTCCGGGCAATGGACGCGGATTTTCACGACCGGCTTCGTGAGGCCGTGCACGGAACGACGGCTGTTTTACAGGAACAGGCCGCCCAAAATCTCGAAAAGACAATCTCCGAGCATCAAAGAGAACTCAAGGAACAGTTCGACGCGCGCATCCGCGAACTCACCCAACAGGCCGAAGAAGAACGCAATCGGCTCGCTGCGGAATTGGCCACTGTGATGCAAGCTTCGATCGATTTGGAGACAGACCGCGCCAGGCTCCGCGAAGAGTTAGATCAACTGGCTCGCCTTCAGGCTGCGACTCAGTCGGAAGCCGAGAAGGCGATTGCGGCGTTGAAGGAAGCCCACGTCGAGGGTGCAATATCCGTCAACAGCAACGCAGTGACCGAAGAGGTTCAACGATTGGAGGGTTTGATCAACGGGATTTCCGCCGTCATCGATGATCCCGAGGTCGAACTATCCACGGTCATCCGAAAGAACGTCGAGCGTACTCAGCACGAGTGCTATCTCAATGGCATCCGATTCGTGCTCAACGCTCAGATTTCGAAGTAACCCTCAACGCCAGCCGGTTTTGCTTCCCGCCGAGAAATCCGCTTAAACTACCGCCGAGTGAAACGCGCACCACTTCTCACCTTAGTCTTTGGGTTGATCGCCGCAGGGGCGACGGCGCAAAACGATCGGGTCCCATTCGGATCCAAGTTCTTCCAGGATTTGCGCACCCTGTTTGGAGGATTGGAACGTTCGGAGTTGGAACGCGCGTTCCAGCAATCGAAGGCGATCGAGTGTTCCGATCTCAGCGGACAAGCTGGAGAATGGAAGCAGGTTGCATTTCTGAATGACAACAGATCATTAGGCAACTGGCATTACGACACGATCGAGGATGTAAAACGCGATCTGGTGAAATTCGTGTTTTCGGGAATCTGCGATGGAAAGACCGGCGGGTTAAAGGTCGCAACAACCTATCCGATTGTGGAAAGTGTAAAGAGTTTCCGCGACGGAAACATCCCGTTTTCAGAGATCGTTGTCAGGAATAACAACCCTGTCGGTGTGACTTTCAATCGCGCCGCACAGGCTTACACCTTTGAACTACCCTATCTTTATCTTGTGCACGACGGTCTCGCCAGTCCCACATACTCGCTGCAACCTCCGCGATTAACGAGCAAACCCGAGCGCTCTGTCAAAGCACAGTTTTCCTGCAAGGCGCTGAGCGGTCCCGAGCTGACGTACAGATTCCTGCTGTGCCGCGGGAACGTGTTCGCCAACCGTGCGTACTACATTTTGTCCGATGGAAAAGAAGCCCGGTCCGAAGTCCGGCTGACGTTTGGCGATGCGGCTTCGCTTCCAGCGATTAACGCCGAAGCGGAGCGCGCTGTGGCTAACGGTCGGCCGGCGCCGCAAAAGGCGGATCCCACTGCGCTGGCCGTGCAATACCTGTCGCGTGAAGTGCCGTCGTGGTCCCGCGACAACGGGTGTTTCTCATGCCACAACAATGGCGATGGAGCGCGGGCGTTGTATCTGGCGAAATCGATGTCTTTTTCGGTTCCGGATTCGTCATTGCGGGATACGACGGAGTGGCTAAAGAAACCCGAGGCGTGGGACAACAACAAAGGCGATGCCGGTTTCAGTGACAAGCGGCTCGCCCGGATCGAATTCGCCGGCGCACTGGTGGCCGCGTTCGACGCCGGAATCATCACCGACAAAGCGGTTGTTCAGAGCGCTGTCGAATCCTTGCTGGTTTCACAGGACGCCGGCGGCGCGTGGACCGTGGATACCGAGTCCATCGTCGCTGCGCCGGCAAGATACGGCCCCGTGCTTGCCACCTACATGGCGCGCCAGGTGTTGCAGCGAGGCGCGGAATCATCGGTGTCGGCCGCGATCGAACGCGCCGATGGATTTCTTCTCCACGCTCCGATCGCGAACGTGATGAACGCAGCCGCGATCGTGATGGCTTTTGCCAAAGCCACCCGTGCGGAAGAAACCGCTCGTGCCACAGAGGCTCTCGATTTCATCACCGGTGCTCAGGCATCGGATGGCGGCTGGGGACCTTATCCAAAGTCGCCAACAGAAGTGTTCGACACGGCTATCGCTGTTCTTGCTTTGGCCGATGTGAAGGATCGCGCCGGCATTGGCGAACGCATCCGGCGTGGACGCGAGTACCTGATATCGATGCAGCTGCCGGACGGCGGGTGGATCGAGACAACGCGGCCCGCCGGAGGCCGCAGTTACGCCGAACACATCTCCACGTGCGGCTGGGCGACGACGGCATTGCTGATTACTTCACAATGAAAGGAACCATACGAGTTTCGCGTGCAATCTTTTCGGTGACTGTGTCGAAACGGTCGACTTCGAAAGGGCGGTCGATCATGTTGCCGGCAAGATCGGCGATGTTGATTCCGACGCGTAAGCCGTGAGTTCCGCGCTTCCATGTAGCGCGCGGCGTGAACAGCCACGATGTTTCCTCACGCTCTGTCTGGATGGTTCCATCCACCACGTTTCCTGCCGCGTCGATAACTTCCAACTGACGAAGCATCAGCGCGTGATCGAGCGGCTCGGGAAAATCCACCCGCAGTGGGTTCATCGTTCCCGCGGCCGGTGGCGCAATCTTCCAGGACTTCAAGTCGAGCGGACTTCTGTCGGCAGGACCAACCTTGAACGGCTTCCTCAAGTCGGCTTTTAACGGCTTTCCTTCCGCGTCCGGCCACTGGCGATCGACAACGAGCGTGTATTGGTGTCCCGACTGGATTGGCGGTCCCATCTCCTGATTCGGCAGAACATCGCGTTTGATCCGGCCGGGATCGAAGAACAAGGTCAGACGCTGTGCCGACGCGTCCCAGAGTTCCTGCTCCAGTTCCAGAAAAGGCATCTGCACAGGAGATCCGGATTCATCGAGCAAATGAATTCTGCTGTACGCCTCTCCGCGACTCATCGGCGCGGAAAAGTGGATGTAAAACTTGAGCTGGTTTTCGGGCAGGACGTCGCCGGACGGATAGATATGCTCGACCGATGTCGTCGGCGTCATGTCCCGTTTGGGTGTTTCGAAGTAACGTGTAATGACGTCGCGTCCGGGAATCTGCAGAACAACGCGGTAACGAACGCCGGCCTGAAGGCCGTAACGCGGAGTGAATAGAATGTCGCTGCCTTGTTGCGTCCGCTGGCCGGAGATCGGAGGAATGTCTTTCACATTGGAATCGACGTATACGTTGACGATGTTTTGCCAATTGTCTTTGTCGCGAGCTGCGTCGATCCAACCCGTGATGTGAACTGCCGTATTGTCGTAGCGAACGCTGATGTTCTCCTGTGGAAGGAGAGTGGCTATGAGGCTGATGAATAACGAGAGTAAGGGCATTTCTTCAGTTATTCGTCACGAAGCCCGTCGCTGCGCTCCGGGTTCTGAACACTGTATTCGAGCGACAGCATGTACAGAACCCGGAGCGCAGCGACGGGCTTCGTGACGTTACGGCAGAGCGATCGAGCGGATGCCGATCGATCCGGTGGCGCTTTTTTGCAGCACGACTGCGGTGTTGTTGTCGAGCTTGTCCAGCTGCTCGACGCCTTTCAGATCGAGTGTCTCGTACGGAACGCCCGCTTTGCCGGAAATGGGTGTGGTGATGGCGTTGTACGTTTCCAACCTTTCGGTCGACATTTTCGTCACGCCAAGGCTGTTGTTGCTCATCAGCAGGTAATCCTTGCCGCCCTTTGAATAAACAATCATGTCGATGGGACGATTGCCGGCGCCCATCTCCGCGATCGTCGTGCCCTGAACCTTGGAACCCGGCTGAAGTTGCTTCAACGGGAACTTGACCAGAGGCGTGCACGTGTAAGCAGCCAGGATCAATTGTTCCTGTTTGTACTGATAAGGAACAAACGTACGGACCGGGGAGTTCGTCTCGAATCGTCCGTGCGAGCCGTGCCAGATCTCGATGTTGCTGCCCTTCGAGACCGTTTGAAACGGGAACGGAATCGACCGCAGGTTCGATGAGAATTCTTCACTGGACAAACCGGCGACGATAACCTGATTGTCGACGAAAGCCAGATCCGTGATGGATTCCGGCCGTTCACGAGCCCCTTCCGCGGCATTGGGGAGCAGAGCCTTCGAATACCGCACGTTCTCCAGAGCGACTTCTTCCAGTTTGCCTGTGGTCTCCATTCGCACAATAACCGGTGCTGCGGTCGGTCCTCGTCCGCGGGATATGGAGAGATAGATCTTGTGTGAGATCGGATTCACGGCCAGATCATTGATCATGATTTGATCGGCAGTCGTGCCCAGCAGCGCCGCAACTTTGTCGCCGACGTCCTTGACGTCGACCGTCGATGCCGTTGAAGGGGTTCGGTCCTGCGTGTCGATCGCATAAACCGCGGCGGCCATCGAATCGCCCACGAGCAGAATGCCTTCCGGCGCGAAAGCCAGGGGACCCGCGGATTTGAGGTCGGCCTTGCCCGGTTTCAAGCTTGAAGTTAATTGCGCTATTCCGATCGCCGCGAAAAGCACGATCACCAGTGTTGCGCAGAACAGGGTTCGAATCTTGACCATTTTTCCTCCATCGGATTCGGAGTTTTACTTGAACATTTAGTCATGAAGCCCGTCGAGATTTGGGGACGCACACCGCAATTCAGGTGTGCGTCCCCAAATCTCGACGGGCTTCATGAGAAACCTGTCGGGTTACTTCTGACCGGCCGCTGTCGTTTTCGGAAGCTCCGATTGCGGCAGCGCAAATGCCACGTATTCGCCGGTTGCTGCACCGCCGCTGGTAGCGACGATGATGTACTGCCTGCCGTCGATCATGTAGGTCATCGGCGATCCGCTCTGAGGCGCCTGCATCAGAACGCCGCCCACTTCCTTACCAGTTTGCTTGTCGTATGCTCGCAGCAACGCGCCGCGCGGGTGTTCCGGCGTGGTGGTCAACTGCGTATCGCCCACGACGAGCAGGGTCTTGGTGATCAGGACGCCGGCCTGAACGGATGTCTGTCCGGTCTTGCCTTCGTACTTGATCCCAAGCCGATCGAGCGCCGCGCGAATGTTGTCCGGTGTGTCGCCGTGGGGGACCTGGAACTTCGTATTGCCGGTGGTCAGATCGATTCCTGCCACGACACCGTAGGGCGGTTTCACGATCGGCAACCCTTCAAGTCCCTGCGTCATTGCGCCGCGTCCACCACCTTCACCGCCACGGCCTCCGGCGGCAGGAGCAGCGCCGCGTTGACCGGCAGCTGCTGCACCGGCACCACCGCCTCGTTGACCACGTCCCGCACCGGCTTCTGGCGCTGCACCACGTCCGGCGCCTGCAGCAGGCGCGGCACCGCCACCCGCGCCACCGGGCGCGCCGACAGCTGCGGTTCCACCAGGACGGCCATAGTTCGGACTTTCCCAAATCGGAATGCGATTCTTCGATTGTGTTTCAGGACTCACTGCTGCCAGGTAGGCTTCGCTGTGGCTCGCCGCAGTGATGGATGCGTTCGATGCCTGACCGTAGAACGTCGCCGTCTCGGGATCGAAACCGGCGCCCGCCCAGTTGATACCGCCGAGCGTGTTGCCGATGTTGATCGAACCGAGCTTGTCGCTCTGCGGACCGGTCGGAGGAACGAACGGCGATTGTTCCCAACGATACTTCTTGAGGTTCTCCAACGCCTGCGCCCGCAATGCCGGAGTGAAATCGATGACGTCGTTCGTCGAAACATACGTTCGCGAGTATGGCGCGGGCTTGCTGGGGATCGGCTGGGTGGGAGATGTCTTTTCGTACGCGACGTCGGACTGTGGAACCGCTGTTTCCGGCATCGGCCAGATCGGCTGACCGTTCGTGCGATCGAAAACGTAGAGCCAGCCTTGCTTCGTCGGTTGTGCCACCAGCTTTCGCGGCGTTCCGTTGATCGTGGCATCCACGAGTAACGGCGCCGAAGAAATATCGTGATCCCACAGTGGATGATGGACGAGCTGGAAGTGCCACTTCCGGACTCCGGTCTTCAGATCCACCGCAACGAGGCTTTCCGCGAAGAGATTGTTTCCCGGTCTGTTGCCACCATACTCGTCGATTGTCGGAGTTTCGACGGGCAGATAAACGAGTCCAAGATCCGGGTCGACCGTAATCTGCGACCAGACGCCGACATTGCCGGTCCATTCCCACGATCCGTTTTCCCACGTGTCGTTACCGAACTCGCCGGGTTTGGGAATCGTGTTGAAGCGCCAGATCAGCTTGCCGGTCTTCGCGTCGTAAGCTCGGACAAGACCCTTTGCGTTCATGCTGAACCGGTAACCGAGACCTTCGGCCATCGAAGAGCCCACGATGATCGTGTCGCCAACAACGGTCGCTGTCGCGTGCAGTCCGATTTCTCCGGCTTCAAGATCAATCTGTTTGTCCTTGCCGACGATGACACCATCTTTAAGATCGATCATGCCTTCTTTTCCGAACGCCATGATCGGTTGGCCTGTCTTGGCGTTCAACTCGACCAGCCGGTAACCGATCGTGACGAGAACGATGCGCTCGTCACCTCGGCCGTCGGTCCAGTAGGCGATTCCACGTCCGGAAAGCTGCCGTGGCGCAAGCTGGGCGCGGCGTCCTTCGTCCAGCCGGTAGACCCAGAGTTGTTCGCCAGTCTTGCCGTCGAGGGCGACCACGGCGCGGCGGCTGCCGGCTGTGGCGTAAACGGTGCCCTTGACCATGAGCGGCGTCCCTTCGAGCTTGTTTTCGGGACGGGGACCGAGATTGTCGGTCTTGAACCGCCACGCCACTTCGAGTTTGTTGAAATTGCCGGCGTTGATCTGATCGAGAGGCGAGTACTTGCTGCCTCGAAGATCCGCGGTGTACATCGGCCACTCACCGCTTTTAGTGCTGGGTTGCGCAGGATATTGATTACTAGTTTGGCTGACTCCATGGGGCATCACCGCCGCCAGCCCGGCAAGCAACACCACGAGGGCGAGTGCCCTTCCAACAAGTTTTCGACGCGACATCATTCACTCCTGTTCTAGTACGAAATTGGTTGGCAACAATGGGGGCGATTATAGCTTCGCAAATGCCCTGGTTGTAGCATAAAATCCGTTTCCAACATTTCGAACGGAGGCTCCTTTATGGACTCGAAGAACGTGACCCGCCGAAGCTTCATGGGTGGACTGGCTGCGGCATTGACTTATGTCGGATCGTTAGAAGAAGTATCGGCCCAGGGTAGAGGACAGCGCGGCGGTGCGCCAGGTCAGGGAGCCGCAGGAATGCGAGGACGCGGCGGCAATCCCGATGTCCCCGTTGTTAAGCTGAGCAATAACGAAAACCCTTACGGTATCGCCGATAACGTCAAACAGGCGATGAACGACTCGTTCAAGTTCGGGCATCTCTATGGCGCGCCCGACGGCGGTCTCAACGATGCTTTGCTCGCGTATCACCCGGGTATCAAACGGGAGCACATTCTTTTCGGTTCCGGTTCGGGCGAGATCCTGCATCTGGCAGGCACGGCGTTCCTGATCGAGCGCGCAAAGAAGGTCGTTGGTGTCGAGCCCACATACAACGATGTGTATTCTCAGGCGACGAACATTAAAGCCGAATCGATCCGGCTGCCCCTCAATCCCGATTACAGCCAAAACATTCCGGCGATGATTCGAACCGTGAAGCAGCACTATCGCGATGTCGGTCTCGTTTACATCTGCAATCCGAACAATCCGACCGGCATGATCATCCCCAAACAAGACATCAAACAGTTGCTCGACGGGCTGCCGGAAGATGTGCCGGTGCTGATCGACGAGGCGTATCACCACTTCGTCGACAATCCGAATTATGAATCGTCGATTCAGTACGTGATCGAAGGACGGCCGGTGATTGTGGCGAGAACGTTCTCGAAGATCGGCGGTCTTGCCGGCATGCGGCTCGGATATGCGCTGGCCCGCCCCGATCTGCTTGGGGAAATGCGCCGGTTCCAATCCGGAAGCCTCAACGTTGCCGTCCGTTTTGCCGGTGCCGCGGTGCTGAAAGACACGGCAAACGCGGATAAAGTGAAGCGGCTGAACACCGAAATCCGAAACAAAACCATGGCGGACCTGAAGGCGCTGGGGTACGAGTCGATTCCGTCGGACGCCAATTTCTTCATGGTCGGCGTCAAGCGCGAAGTTCAGGGCGTGATTCAGGACTTCGCCAAGAAAAATATTTCCGTCGGCCGCCCGTTCCCGCCGATGACGCAACATCTGCGCGTGTCCGTCGGGACCGCCGAAGAAATGGGGAAATTCATGGCGGCCTTTAAAGAAATTTTCGTCGACGCCAAATCGACGAGCGCCGGAGTCGGCGGAGCGTAAGCCTTCAGTTGGCGACGACACAATCCCTAAAGCCCCCGGCTGCGGCCGGGGGCTGTTGCGTTACAAGAAACAACCACACAAATACCAAACCGATTCGTGAAATCGGCAGCGTGACCGCTGAAGTTGGCAGCGTGGCTTTGAAATTGGCTCCGCGGGACTTGTCGTTTAACGCTGCGACTCGTTCAGTTAACTCCGGGGACATGAAGGTGATTCCGGGCGATTGAAAATCGTCTCGAAGTCCTTCACCCGGTCGAGCTTCTTGCTCGCAGCGTCAGTTGATCGGTCTATTTCTTCACTTCGCCATTTTTCTCGCGTATGCCAGTTCGGGCCGATCCGGCGAAGCGTCTTTGCAGATTTCGACAATCTGTTTGTAGTAGGCCTTCGCCTTCGCCGTTTGTTTGGTAGCTTCGGCTGCTCTGCCGGCGCCGTAAATCGCGAGGAAGCGGTTGGGTTCTTTCTTCGTCACAGCTTCAAAAGCAGCGAATGCTTCCTGCGGCCGCCCGGCTTCGAGAAGCATGAAGCCGTAGAGTTCGCGTGCCGGCGCAAGCGGGCCGGGCGTAACCGCAGACTTGTCGGTGAGATCTTCCGCATTCGCGGCTGCGGCCAGAGCTTTGATGCCTTCGTCCTTCTTGCCCTCGGCGAACATCCCCCACGCTTCCGCGACTCGCCGTTGAATGTCGACTTGCTCGGCCCAGTACGCATCCTTCAATTCGATTTCGCGATCGTGGATCGCGGAAAGGCGCTCAATGTCGGCGGCCGCCGCTGCAGGCTTGCCGGCGCGGGCAGCGCCTAGAGCGCGAGCGAAGTGCGTGATCGCCTCGGTATAAGGAGTGTTGGGCGCGGGCGTGACCTTGAGCGTCATCGCCTCGGCCCACTGTCCGCGTTCCATCGCGAAGCGCGCAGGCATGGCGGCGACAGCGAAGGTGTTGGCGCCGGGCGCGCCGGCTGTGACGTTGGCTGCCGGTAAACTCGCGATCGTCATCGCGTGATCGAGGACAGCTTTAGCCTCCTTGTCCATCGCCATCTGCAGATAGGCGTACGTTTCGTAGTCCATCGCGTGCAACGCTTCTCCGGCCGTGTTGGTTTTTTCGGCTTCTGCCGCAGACTTGATGTTGGTAGCAACAGACTCTTTCCATGCACCGACGCGAGTGAACGTATGCGACGGCATGTGCAGCGCGTGAGGAACAGATGGGGCAATGTCCGCGTAAGCGCGCGCGGCGGGCAATGCCTTGGCCGCCAGCGGCGGCACGTCGTAAGCGTGGATGATGTAGTGGGCCAGTCCCGGATGATTCGGATACTTTTTATAGAGCGGTTCCAGGATCGCGGCTGCGCGCAGGTTCTGCGCAAATGTTTTGTCCGTCGGCAACGCGGTCTGTGCGATAGCGAGGGCCCAGAAGATGCGCGCTTCCATGTCATTCGGATTCTGACTCGCGACAAGTTCGGTCGCGCCTTCGTATGCGACAACGCGGGCGCGTTGCGTGCTGACGTCCGCACTCGAGAAGAGGCCGGCAACGGCGTCGATATATCCCTTTTCACGAGGCGTCGGCTTTCCGGTGGTCTGGCCTTTTTCAATCGCGGCTTTCCCGGCAGCAATAATCTGTGGCGAGCGCAGGCCCGCGAACGGATTGCCCCAATGTGTGAGCGCGATACCCCAATACGCAATCGCGCACGACGAATCCTTCTTCAGCACGCCTTCAAAAAGAGCGCGTGACTCCGGAAACCAAAAGGAGTGAAGCTCAGCGACGGCCAGATTGAAATCGTCTTTGACGGCAGGATTGCAGGAGGTCTCGAAATTAACGGTTCCCGCCTTGATGTTTCCCATGGCGGCGTGATCGTGTTCGGTTTGTGCCCACACGGACGTTGCTAAGGCGAGCAAGAGACACATGCAGGACACCAAGCTAAGTCTGTTCATGATTCCTCCCTGGATACGGTTATTCTGTCTCAAATCAGGTTAGCAATTAAGACGTTCCCCGGAACTGTCCAAACGCTGGTGCCTGACTCGGCGATCTATCGGTTCGAGAGAACAGCAATTCCCTCGGACTTCAAGGCCAGCAGGCGCGGATCCGCGGTGACGAGCGTCAAGTCGAAGACCTTTGCGGATGCAGCAATGAAATGATCGGCAGGATCCTTATGTAAGAAGCGAAGCCGCGAAACTTCGAGGGCAACATCGTTCGTCAGCGGAGCCTCGCGGAACGTCATCTGTGCAAACATCCTGGCCACCCAGGAATCGACATCATCATCCAGCTTCATACGACCCTTTTGAACTAGCATCGACAGTTCCCAAATACTGATTGGGGATAGCCACAGCTCGTTGGCTTCATCCTGGATCGCCTCAGCAGTTCGCCTTTTCAATTTAGCGGGCTCGACGGCCTGCCAGATCCAGATGTGCGTGTCGAGCAGAAGCCTCATTTTTTTAGCGCCTCCCAATCGTCGGCGTTGCCCGCGGGCGAAACGATATCGCCCTTCACGCGAGCGGTTCCAGCCATGGAGCCCAGCCGCCTGCCTTTGCTCGCCTCAATCGAGGGTGGCGTCACTTCAGCGACAGGCTGTCCGAACCGAGTCACGCGGATAGGCTTTCGTGTTCGCCGCACTCGCTCGAGAACCGCGAGGCAGGTGGCTTTGAATATCGATATCGAGATCTCTTCCATATTGCTGCAATCGTAGCATCAACTATAGTCAGAGACTATGGTCAATTTGTGCGATGCGGCAGCAGAGATGTCCAGTTTGTGACGACGATGCTCATTGGGGTGTCGCTGGGAGCGCGTGAAAAGAGGAACCGCTGACAGCACGCAACCAAGTGCAAACAGGTCGCCGCGCTGGTCGGTCTCCTGACCTTTGGCCTGTTCGGGAGAGATGTATCCGGCCGTTCCGAGAATGACTCCAGGATTGGTCGCCGCCAGACTCAGTGTCGGTGAATGCGAGAGCATCGGTTGGGACGTCAGGTTATCCAGGGCCTTGGCGAGACCGAAATCCAGCACCTTGATGTTTCCGTCCGGCAGCACTTTGATGTTCGCCGGCTTCAGATCACGATGCATGATCCCTTTCGCATGTGCCGCCTCCAATGCCTGGCAGATCTGGCGAGCGATATTCAGCGCGTCACGAATCGGAAGCGGCCCCTGTCGTTTGAGCAGTTCGTCGAGTGTCGGACCTTCGATCAACTCCAGAACGAGATATCGCAGCCCGTCGGTTTCCTGAAGATCGTAAATACTTCCGATCTTCGAATGGTTCAGCGCCGCGAGCGCTTCCGCCTCGCGTTGAAATGGCGCAAGACGCTCGGGATCGCGACAAAACTCTTCGGGCAGTGTCTTAATTGCAACGTCCCGCTTCAAGCGCGAATCCCGCGCGCGATACACTTCGCCCATGCCACCTTTGCCGAGCAAAGTCAGAATTTCATAATTCGCGAGGCAGGTTCCCGGAGCAAGTTGCATAAGCGGGCGGATTATACCGTTTATCGGTCAGACTGACGCAACCACCGACGGAGTTGCGTCAGCGAGTTCGACGGGGCAGAATGCGGTTATGAAGACTTTCATGATCGTTGTGATCTCGGGTCTGCTTGGTCTGGCCGTGGTTTCTTTAGCGCAGAATACACCGGCGGCATCGAATCGAACTGTCGAACGGGTCGGGGACACCGGATTCCTCGAGTTGCAGGCCGAAAGTTTCAAACAGCTCGACGCCAAACAACAGGCGCTTGCGTATTGGCTCGTGCAGGCTTCGATCGCGATCGATCCCATCATTTACGATCAGCTTTCGCGCTTCGGCGTGCGGGAGAAGCGGCTGATCGAAGAGATCATGGCGCGGCCCGCCGGTATCGACGCGCAGGCGCTTGCAAAGGTCCGAACGTTCGCGCTTCTGTTCTGGGCGAATCGAGGAAATCACAACGAGAATACCGGGCAGAAGTTTCTGCCGGCGTTCACGTTCGAAGAACTTCAGGACGCCGCGTTGAAGGCGCAAACCAACGGCGCATTCAAGACGGCATACGCCGATCTTCCCGCCCTCGCGAATGCGGCGGATGTCCGGCGCGAACTGGGCGAGTTGCGATCGTCTCTGTTTGATCCGAATGTCGAACCCATTATCACTGCCAAGACGCCTCCGCCCGGCCAGGACATCATCCAGGCGAGTTCGAACACGTTTTATCAGGGCGTCACATTGAGCGACCTTAAGGGTTTTAAAGAACGGTACCCGTTGAATTCCCGAGTCGCGAAAGGCGCGAACGGTGTGTTACGCGAAGAGGTCTACCGGGCTGGAACGCCCGACGGCCGTGTGCCTCCGGGCGTGTATGCCGTTTACTTGAAGAAGGCGAACGAGTATCTCGAGAAAGCGCGCACCTTCGCGGATCCGGCGCAGGCAAAAGTCATTGCCGGCCTGATTCGCTTCTACCAAACCGGTGATCCCAAAGACTGGCTGCAATTCGGCGGGGACTGGGTGCAGAACGACGCTACTGTGGACTTCGCGAACGGTTTCATTGAGGTGTACCGAGACGCGAGAGGCGCCAAGGGCAGTTCCCAGAGTTTTGTCACCGTCACCGACAAGCCGGTGAGCGAAGCGATGCGAAAGCTGGCACAGAACGCGGCGTACTTTGAACAGAAGGCGCCGTGGGACGCCAAGTACAAACGGCAGGCGTTTCAGCCTCCCGTCGTGAAAGCGGTGGAAGTTCTGATCGAGACCGGCGATTTTCACGTTTCGACGATCGGCGACAATCTTCCGAACGAAAACGAAATCCACGAGAAGTACGGGACGAAGAATTTTCTGTTTACCGGAAGCAGCCATTCGATCGGCCGCGCGCGAGGATCGAAGATTGTTGCGGAGTTCGCGGATGCGGATGTGGTGCAGCGCTCGGACAAATACGGCGAGGAATCCGACGACCTGAAGACGGCGCTCCATGAAGTGATCGGTCACGGGTCCGGAAAACTCAGCGATCGCCTCAAAGGCGGTTCCGAGGCCTATTTGAAGGAATACTTCTCGACGCTCGAGGAAGCGCGCGCCGATCTCATGGCGCTTTGGAACATCTGGGATCCGAAGCTGAAGGAACTCGGCCTCATCACGAATCAGGAAGAAGTCGCGCGGGCGATGTACGACTCATCAACTCTGGTGGCGCTGACGCAGCTTCGATTGATTCCGCGTGGCGATACGATCGAAGAAGACCACGCTCGCGATCGCCAGCTGATCGTGAATTACATCATCGACAAGACCGGGGCAATCGAGCGGGTGAAGCGCAACGGGAAAGCGTCGATTCGCGTTGCGGATTACGCGAAGATGAAACAGGGCGTCGGCACGCTGCTTGCGGAATTGATGCGCATCAAAGCCGAGGGCGATTACGACGCGATCAAAGCGCTGGTCGATAAATATGGCGTCCGCTTCGAGCCTCCGTTGCGCGACGAGGTGCTCGCGCGCTACAAAGGCCTCAACCTTCCGACGTATTGGGCCGGCGTCAACACCGCGCTGACCGCGCAAATAGACGCGTCAGGCAAAGCCGCAAACGTTCGAATCTCTTATCCGAGAGACGCCGTCCGACAGTATTTGCTCTACGCGCGGATGTACGACGCGGGATTGTCGTAGGCCGGTCGTTTAGTTATTGGTGCCAGGGGGTTTCGGGGCGAAATAGGTGGTCTTCCAACGGACCGCGAGCCTGGCGGTCTTCGACGCATTGACCACAACATCGACTCGACGAAGCGACCCGTCGAGTTTGCCGTTGGTCGGCGCATAACCGACCGTGTAGCGGTTACGAAGGTCTCGTGCGATTTGTTTGCAGAGCTCCTCGACTTCATCGACAGACTTCGGGAAATAAGCCACTCCACCTGTCGCTTCCGCGAACGTATTCAGGACCTGCTTGGCTCTCTTGGTGGGATCCTTCTGAAAAAGGCCGTGAGTTTCTCCTTCTTCGAGCAGTCCGATCGCGTACAGAGTCACATTGGCTTCTTTGAGCCGCTTCAGTACTTCTTCGTATTTGTACTTGCTGGTGTTGTCTTCACCATCGCTGATCAGGAGGAGGGCTTTGGTGTCCCGCCTTCCCTCCTTCATGACTTTGTCGACCGACAGAAAGACGGCGTCGTAGAGAGCCGTTTCGCCCCGTGTGTCGAGGTTGTCGAGGGCGTCCATCAGGTCGCCGATGCTGGAAGTGAAGTCCTGTTCGAGATAAGCGGAGTCGTCGAAGTTCACGATGAACGACTCGTCTTCCGGATTGCTTTCGCGCACGAAGGACAGTGCGGCGCCGTTCACCCGTTCGCGTTTGTTGCGCATGCTGCCGCTGTTGTCAATGACGAGTCCGAGACTGAGCGGGACGTCCTCGTGAACGAATAGCTTGATCTCCTGTTGGATCTTGTCCTCAAAAACCTGGAACTGATCCTTCTTGAACGTGTTGACGGGGCGTCCATCCTTGTCGTGGATCGAAACGGGGATTTGGATGAGCGTGGTGTCTACGCTGATTTTGTATTGGTCGCCTTGCTTCTGAACGGGTTCCTGTGACGCCGCCGGTTGTGTCGGATTCTGGGCGAGAAGAAAGAGCGAGAACGATAGGATGATCACAAAGACTGCAATGAAACGCGACATGACGAAAAGCCCGGCGGTCCCGAAGTTCCACCGCTCCAATTGTTACTTTAACCCCGGTTCGCCGGCAGCAGCGTAATACCCGCTTTTGGAACGGACATTCAGGCGGCCCACGCCTTTGGGCCCGTCGACCTGCACCCGGATCTTGCGCCACTTACCGTCCTTGGAGGAATTCGTGGAGCGGTACGTCAACACGTACTGATTCTTCAACTCCACTGCGATTTTCGTGCAGATATCTTCAAGATCGTACACAGAGTCGGGAAAGAACGCATGACCACCGGTCAGGTCGGCGAGTTCCTCGATGAGGGCACGGCCGGTGCGGCCGCTGCCGAGTTGAGAGTTGAAGTCGCTGACAATACCGATGCCGTAAATCTGGACGTCCTGTTCTTTCACATACTCTCTGACGTTAGCGAATGTATATCGGCTGCGATTATCTTCACCATCCGTAATGAGGAGGAGAGCTTTTTTGGAATTCGTGCCTTCCTTCAGCTTGGCCAGGCTCATGTAAATCGCGTCGTACATGGCGGTCATGCCTTGGGTGTTCTGAAAGATGAGCTTGTTCTGAAGTCTGGAGATGTCGGTTGTAAATTCTTCGGCCAACTGGGGACGATTCGAAAAGACTTCCAGAAAATATTCGTCTTCCGGGTTGCCCGTTTTGAGGAAAGTGATGGCGGCGTCGCGCGCGGTCGGCATTTTGTCTTTCATGCTGCCGCTGACATCGAACACGATACCGAGGCTGACGGGTTCATCTTCAGTGGAGAAGCTCTCGATTTTCTGCTCGAGTTTGTCTTCCCAGACTCTGAAATGCTCTTTTTCGAGGCCCGTGATGACCCGGTTTTGCAGGTCTGTGACGGTGGCGTTGACTCGGACGACATCGACGTCAACTTTAAGTGTTTGATTCGAGCCCGGCGTTTGAGGTTTGACGGTATTCTGGGCCAACAAACCGAAACCTGCCCAGACGCTCACAAAAAGCGCGGTTCCGATGATGCTGCTCTTTTTAAGAGTCATACGCCATCTCCTTGGGATGACCAGAGCTTTCGGATTCGTGATCCTCAATTGGGCCTCATTATATTGGCGGGCCGAAATTCATGCAACTCCCCAACACCGTCGTTCCGACTCCACGACGACACACGAACAAAAGCAACTCGTGTGCCAGAATTTGACCGTGGAATTTCCCGAATTTCCTGTGAATTTTCTGTGGACGGACCTGAGTTGGGTGCCCGCGGATATCTGCTGCGTCGTGATATATTGATACGTCCATGCCATAACGCATGATTTTTGAGACTGCCATTGCTGTAATCCCTGCCCGTCTGCAGTCCACTCGTCTCCCCGGAAAGATTCTCATTGAAATTGATGGTAAGCCGCTCATACAGCACGTTTATGAGCGCGTGAAGCAGGCGCGGACGATTCATCAAATCATCGTCGCCGCCGACGATTCGAAAGTCGCGGAAATCGTGGAGAAATTCGGTGGTACCGCGGTGATGACCCGCGTCGATCACCAGAGCGGAACGGACCGCCTGGCCGAGGTTGCCGACAGGTTGGATCCCAATTCCCTCATCGTGAACGTGCAGGGCGACGAGCCGATGATCGAACCAGCGGTCATCGATCGCGCCGTGACGGCAGCCCAGTCCAATGACTCCGAAATCGTCACCGTCATGACGCGAATGAACGACACTTCCGACATCCGCGACACCAACCGTGTCAAAGTCGTTACCGGGCGAAACGGTATGGCGCTCTATTTTTCTCGATCGCCGATTCCGTCCGGTGGGACCTGTTTTCTCCACCTCGGCTTGTACGTTTACCGTGCCCGTTTCTTAAAGTTGTTTTCGAAACTGGAGAGGACGCCACTGGAAATCGCCGAGCGGCTCGAACAGCTTCGTGCGCTCGAGCATGGTTATCGCATTCGTGTAGTGGAGGTCGAGAGCGAATCCTGGGGAATCGACACCGCTGCAGACCTGGAAAAGTTCAGAGAGAGGCTTGAGGTCACATGGAAAAAAAGTTCATCTTCGTAACCGGCGGCGTCGTTTCCTCACTGGGTAAGGGACTGGCTGCGGCATCGATCGGATGTTTGCTGGAGAGCCGCGGTTTTACGGTCAATCTGCTCAAGTTCGATCCTTATCTGAATGTCGATCCCGGGACGATGAGTCCGTATCAGCATGGGGAAGTCTTCGTCACCGACGACGGCGCCGAAACCGACCTCGATCTGGGTCACTACGAACGCTATACCCACGCTCAGTTGAGCCGGCGCAACAATCTGACGACCGGCCGCATCTACGAGACCATCATCCAGAAGGAACGGCGCGGCGACTATCTCGGTCACACCGTGCAAGTCATCCCCCACGTCACGAACGAAATCAAGGAAGCGATTGAGCGCGTAGCCGCGAACGTCGACATCACGATTGTGGAGATCGGTGGAACCGTCGGCGACATCGAGTCCCTCCCGTTCCTCGAGGCCATCCGCCAAATGCGCGCAGATGTCGGCCGCGACAACAGTCTCTTTATTCATTTAACGCTCGTGCCCTACATCCCAACAGCCGGCGAATTGAAAACCAAACCGACGCAGCACAGCGTGAAAGAGCTGCTCGAGATCGGGATTCAAGCCGACATTCTTCTTTGCCGCACCGATCGATATCTCTCGAACGACATGAAGAAGAAGATCGCCTTGTTCTGCAACCTTTCCGAACGTGCAGTCATCACGGCGAAAGACGTTTCCAGTGTTTACGAGGTTCCGTTGGTGCTGAGCGCCGAAGGTTTGGATGAGCAGATTGTCACAAAGCTGCACCTTCCCGACACCGAGCGGCGGATGCAGGATTGGGAGGCCCTTCTCGAGCGCGTTCACAATCCGATTGACGAAGTATCCATCGGCGTGGTCGGCAAGTACGTCGAACTTGAAGACGCCTACAAGAGCCTTCGTGAGGCCTTGATTCACGGCGGCCTCAATCAAAATCTGCGTACGAAGATTCACTGGATCGAAGCGCAGAGTCTCGAGGACGCAGAGCCCGTCAAACTCCGTGAATTCGATGGAATCCTGGTCCCCGGCGGGTTCGGTAAACGCGGCATTCCCGGAATGATTCGCGCGATCCAGTATGCTCGCGAAAACAAAGTCCCGTTTTTCGGGATCTGTTTGGGAATGCAATGCGCGGTCATCGAATTTGCGCGGAACGTTTGCGGGTTGAAGAATGCGAACAGCACGGAGTTCGATTCGAACACGGCGTATCCCGTGATTTACAAATTGCGCGACCTGCTGGGCGTCGACACGATCGGCGGGACCATGCGGCTCGGCGCCTATCCGGCGAATCTGCTCGACGGGTCGCTCGCCAATCGGATCTATGAAGCGCCGGTCATTTCGGAGCGCCATCGTCATCGATACGAGTTCAACCGCGGATTCGAACAGGTGCTGACCGATAACGGTCTGATCATTTCAGGGGTGTCGCCGGACAAGAACTTTGTCGAGATCGTCGAACTTGCCGATCATCCGTGGTTCCTGGGCTGCCAGTTCCATCCGGAGTTCAAATCGAAGCCTCTCGCGGCGCATCCACTGTTCGTATCCTTCATTGCCGCTTCGTATGAGAACCGGATGGCCCAAACAAAAAACGGCGTGTTCGTGGCGCAGGGCTGATGGGCGCCGCGAACTACTGCATTCCCGATTTTGATATCGATCTCCGGCGCGATCTTTTTCTCATCGCGGGTCCCTGTGTCATCGAGAGCCGTGATCACACATTTTTCATGGCGAGGGAACTGAAACGCATCGCTTCGGAGCAGGGAATTCAGTTCATCTTTAAAGCCTCATTCGATAAGGCGAACCGAACGTCGATCCAATCATTTCGAGGAGCGGGCCTGGAAGACGGGCTGAAGATTCTCAGCGACGTCCGGCGTGAAGTTGGCGTGCCGATACTGTCCGACGTCCATGACGCCGCTCAGGCCGAGCGCGCCGGTGAAGTTCTCGACATCCTTCAAATTCCCGCGTTTCTATCCAGGCAAACGGATCTCGTCGTCGCGGCGGCCCGTACTGGAAAAATCGTGAACGTGAAGAAAGGCCAGTTTCTGGCGCCATGGGAAATGAAGAACGTCATCGAGAAAATGCGCGACGCTGGAAACGCGAAATGCGTCCTGACCGAGCGTGGCGCCACTTTCGGTTATAACAATCTGGTGGTGGACTTCCGGTCGTTTCCGATCATGCAGTCGTTCGGCGTGCCTGTTGTCTTCGACGTGACGCACAGCCTTCAATTGCCCGGCGGACAAGGGCAGAGTTCGGGAGGCCAGCCCGAATACATTCCGCACTTCGCGCGGGCCGGCGTCGCCGCCGGCGTTGACGGCCTGTTCATGGAAGTTCACGACAATCCAGCGAAAGCGCTTTCCGACGGGCCGAACGCGCTGCATCTTCATTTGCTGCCCGGCCTGCTCTCGCAGGTGATCGCAATCCACAACGTTTGCAGGCCGTATCGACGCGTATAATTCCCACCGTAAATGCCAGATCACGACGTAACGCTACTCGCCTCCAAAGTCCGTTTGGTTCTGATGGACGTCGACGGTGTGATGACGGATGGAAAGCTCCTTCTCGTTCCGATGCCGGATGGCTCTGTTGTCGAAGCGAAGGCGTTCGATGCCCAGGACGGCTCTGCCCTCGGAGTTGCACGCCGCACCGGCATGAAACTGGGAATCATATCGGGCCGCGGTTCGCCGGCCGTCTCGCGTCGTGCCGAGGAATTGAAGCTGGACTTTTGTTATCTCAGCGTCGGCAGAAAGAAGCTTGCGGCCCTGAATGAGATCACGTCGCGCGTCGAATTTCCGCTCGAGAACTTCTGTTTTATCGGCGACGACCTTCAAGACGTTCCCGTGCTTCGTCGCGTTGGATTTCCCGTCGCTGTCGCGAACGCCTGCCCCGAAGCGAAGGCATCCGCCGCTTATGTTTCGAAGGCTCGCGGCGGACACGGCGCCATTCGCGAGATCATCGAATTGATTCTGCGCGCCCAGGGAAAATGGGACGCCGCCGTCGCCGAAATCTTCGACTGAACGACTCCAATCGCAATGACTGCTCGACATCGTTTATGATCTTCGTTTCTTAATTCAAAACTGGAGGACAACGTGAGACGGAAAGCTTCTGCGGTCTGGAAGGGTGGACTGAAAGACGGTAATGGAACAGTCTCCGCTGAGAGCGGTGTGCTGAGCGATGTTTCGTATTCATTCGCAAAACGGTTCGGCGACGAAAAAGGCACGAACCCTGAAGAGTTGATCGCCGCGGCCCACGCCAGCTGCTTCGCGATGGCCACGTCCGCTCAGTTGGATGGACTGGGCATAAAGGCGCAGAGCATTGCCGCTACGGCAACGGTCTCGCTCGAAAAAGTTGGTGACGGTTTCTCCGTCACGACCAGCCATCTGGATGTCACGATCAAGGCACCGGGCGCCGATCGGGCGAAAATTCAAACCGCCGCCGACAACGCCAAAGCCGGCTGCCCCATCTCGAAACTTCTGAACGCCAAGATTTCGATGGAAGCAAGAATCGAAGTCTAATTCGAAATTTGGAGATCTGGGGACGCACACCGGAATTATCGAGAGGTTCGGAGATAATTCCGATGAGCGTCCCCACAGCGAAAACTGAGTGATCGATTGGGACGCCGAAGTCTCGCCGGCGCCATTGCAGAAGACCGGCGAATTCCTCGAGTTTGACACTGATCATTTGGAACAGCGGCAGAGCCGCGAACGAGGCGGCGTTCCAGGCTCACGAGGCCGCCGGCTGGTACGTCGAGATATAGCATTGCCCCTTCCGTGGCAACTCAGTACGATGGAGTTTTCAAAAGGGAGGCAGCATCTACATTCTTGGTGTCAGCGATGATCCGGTGCGTTCGAGCGCGATGCTCGTGCATGATGGTCGAATTGTTGCGGGACTCGAAGAAGCGAAACTCGCGAGACAACCCTCCGGCGACCGCGAGAGGTTTCCGGAATCCGCGATTGCGATGTGCTGCGCGCAGGCGGGCATCCAGACGAGCCATATCGACCATTTCGTTTATTACAGAGATCCACAGCGTCGTTTCCGCCACAGTATCGCCGCCAACGTCACCCGAAGTATCGGCCGTCCTCTTCAGGCGGCCTACGCGACGCTCAGCGAAAGCAATATTCTACGCCGCCACCTCGACACCCAGCGCGAGCGGAACATCGAATGGCAGTACGCCGATCACATGCGATCGCACGCGAGCTGGTCTTTTTTGACATCACCGCATGACTCGGCGGCGGTCCTGGTGCTGTCCGGTTTTGGCGATCCTCGAACTGTGCTGGCCGGCATCGGCGAAGGCACATCCGTACGCTGGCTTCGACACGGTTCATTTCCGAATTCGCTCGGTTGGCTTTATGCACAGGTGACGCAGGCTGTGGGTTTGAGGCCGCTGATCGACGAAGCTCGCCTGCAGTGGTTGTCGACGGCGGGTGAACCGGAGTACAGAGACCTGTTCAAGCGTCTGGTCGATGTGGATGCGAAGAATCTCGTGCGCATCGATCGCGATTTCCTCAGCAATGGATTTGGTCCGCTCGCCTTGAATTCCGACTTCCGTTCGAGCGCAAAAAAAGCGGAAGCGAAAAACGTGGCAACGAGTGTTCAGGAACGTTTGGAGGAAGTCTGCCTGCAGCTGGCGGACCGTCTAAGAACGGAAACGCGACTGGATGCCTTGTGCCTTGCCGGCGGCGTTGCCGAGAACACTCTTCTTGTCACGCGACTGCAACAATCGGGGATCTTCAAGGAAGTCCACGTTCCGGCGGCGCCGGGCAATACCGGCGCGGCCGGCGGCGCGGCATTAGACCTGTGGTATGCCAAGGGGGGAAGCCGGGAGCCTTCGACGCTGGACTCTTATGCACTGGGCCCCGAGTATTCGGATCAGATCATCAAGACAGAGATCGACGCATGCAAGGTGCCGTCGCAGTTTCTCAACTCCGAGGCGGAGATCATCAACATCACTTCGGGCTTGCTTGCGAAGGGATATCTCGTTGGCTGGTTTCAGGGTCGAACCGAGCTCGGCAGGCGCGCGTTGGGTTTTCGAAGCGTTCTTGCGGACGCGTCGAATGAATTCGTTCAGGACAATATCAACCGGTACCTCAAGCGACGAGAGTCGTTTCACCCGTTCGCTGTGTCCGTCACAAGCGAGGATGCCGGGAAGTACTTTACCGATACCTGTCCCTCCAACGCCCTGCTTGCCGCCGCAGCCCGTCTGAAACCGGATGCGCCGCATTTCCTGCAACGATTCCGCTTCCGGGACGGCTGGGTTCGCGTGCATACCGTGGATAAAAAGACGAATCCGCGGCTGTGGAGCTTACTGACAAACTTTTCGTCACACTCGGGCCATCCCGTCCTGATCAACACCTCCTTGAATCTGTCCGGAGAACCGCTCGTTTGTCATCCTCGCGAAGCCCTGCGAACGTTTTTTGCTTCCGCGCTGGACGCTCTGGTCATCGGCCGATTTGTTTTGCAGAAATAGGCTGGGCTATCGGGCTTTTTCCAGAAGCCGGTGGGCGACCGAGAAAAGAGCCAGTTCGAGGCGATTCGAGACTCCGACCTTATCGAACACGCTGCTGAGGTGGTGTTTTACCGTTTGCTCGCTGATTGAAAACTTTTGTGCGATTTCCTTGTTCGTCAGTCCTTCGACGATAGCGGCGACAATATCCAGTTCCCGTCCTGTCAGGCCGTAGCGCTTGCTGCTGGCGTCGGCCGGCGGAGCGCTGTGGGCGGCCTGAAGGGCCTGCACAAGTCCCGACACGTTTCCCCGTCCAACCCAGTACTCTCCGTCCATCACGCAGCGAATGCTTTTCGCCAACATTTGTGTGGCGGTGTCCTTCATCACAACTCCGCGAGCGCCCATCCGCAGCCCTTCGGTGATCTGCTCTTCTTCGATCGCTGCCGTCAGAATGATCGTTTTTGTCGACAGTTCCATTGCCGAGATCTTGCGAAGCACTTCCAGACCCGTCAACTTCGGCATTGCGATATCGAGCAACAGGAGGTCTGGAAGGGCTTTCCGAACGACCTCCAGGGTTTGAGCGCCGTCGGCAGCTTCTCCGGCCAGTTCGAAATCGGGCTCGTTTTCGATGAGACGTCGTAGTCCGTCGCGAAAGATAGGATGGTCGTCTGCGATGACGATGCGTATGGCCTTGGAGTCTGGTGTACGGCTAGGCATATATGTGCTTGAGCAAATTAATCTTCAACAGTGATCCGCGGCCTGGATGCGACTCTATTTCGAGTGAGCCCTGAATCAAACGGACACGCTCCTTGATAACAACCGGGCCGGTGTGTTGTTCATCAAGTTGATCCTGGCTAAGGTTTCCTTCGAAGTCGAAGCCTTTACCGTCATCCTCGATCGAAAGCTGCCATGACTGTTCGGAAGACTTGAATCGTACAACGACGTGGTGGGCATCGCTGTGTTTACGCACATTCGTCAGAGCCTCCTGCAAAATTTGCACCAACTCCCGACACACCTGCGGGGGTAAATCCACTACACTCGCGTCCGCTACAAAGGTCGCAGCGATGGACGTGCCGGTCGCGAACTTCTCGACCATCTCGCCCATAAACGGGACCATATCATCGGGACATATGGAGAGCGGCCGCATTTCATTCATGAGCGTCCGGACATTCTGGATTTCGGTTCTCAGCGATTCCTGGATTCTCGCGATGTCCCGGGACGCCGTGCGTCCGCTGGACTGATGTTTCAGGACGTCCATTTGCATTTCGAGTCCGATCAGCGACTGAATCAAACCGTCGTGCAGTTCGCGCGCAACCCGAGCACGTTCGATTTCTCCGGCCTTTGCTCTCAGGCGGCGCCAGAGATACACGTTATATAAAGCGGAATTGACAGGCCGGATCATCCGCTGAAGGAACGACAAATCCTGAAACCTTCCGGGGATCCGCCTGGAGTCGAGGATGTAGAGACGGCCGGCGAGTTCGTCGCCAAATGAGACGACTGTGGCTAGAAACGATCGGCACGGAAAGAAATCCCAAAACGTGTCGGGCGGAGAAGCGATGGGCGAACGGACGATGTTTCCAAACGCGTCGATGCCGCGAGTCTCGATTCGGCTTCTCCGGCGGTTCCGGCCGCATCGCCAGGTGTCCGCACCGGAAGGAAAGAGATGGACCGGCCTCTGTTCCGTATTCTGTTCAGCGAATGTCAGCCGGTCTGAATTCGACTTGTTGGCCCGCTCAGCGGTAAACAGCCGGCCGGTTGCCAATTCCTCGACGACGAACACGATTCGCGATGCTTCGTAGAACAAGCGGATCTCATCCAGAATCTCCTGGACGCTCTGTGTGACACCGGTGTCCGCTCGCGCCTTCGAAAGGGCGCTTGCAATCAGACCCTTTTCGTCCCTCAGTTGTTTCTCGGTTTCGGAGACGATCGCCAGGAGAACCGTGGCGAGCATCAAATAAACCGAAACTCCCGGAAGTCGAGTTTGAGCGGCGAATATCATTCCGATGGCCAGACCGGTGGCCATCGTTTCGACGAAACCCCATCGCCAGCCCGCCGCCACCAGCAGAAATGTGAAAAAGACAAAGAACGGACTGCCGGGTACACCCGCAATGCCACTGAGCAACGCCACCCAGGCAAGATCCAGGAGGTGGATACCGGCGCGGATTCCGGCGAGCGTACGGAAGCGAGCGGCTCCCAAAATCGCCAACGCATAAATAATGTAGCCGAGCAGCACGGCGCGTGTCAGGGAGGGATGACGCAGAAGTTCGGACAAATCCGGATACGCAGCGATGAAAGCCCCTACTGCCAGAATGAGCCGGCCTGTAGCCAGCACCCGTTCGACGCGGTTTGCCTCACGCAGATCCGTCGATCTCGACCGCCGCATATGAAAGAACGTAGCCAGCTCAAGCCACATCGGAGATTTTGAATTGTATAGCAGAAAAGTGCCTCATACGGAAGTCACGGCGTCATAATTCAGGCAGGATGCGAAACTTACTCATCTCTGTACTGAGTGGGCGGTTACCTGCTCCCCCAGTTGAGGCGATGCTCATCAACGGTGGTTTGCCAAACCGTATTCGGCTTGCACGCATCAGGGCACAAAGGTACGATATGCGCGCATTTTTTACAACACGAGGTCTCATGAAGGGCAGAGCTGTTGCTGTGTGCTTTCTGCTGTTGGCCCTGCCCCGGATCGTGTGGGGCCAATCGACTCTAAATTTTCCAAAGCTTTTCACGCCGGCTGATTTGGTTTCGAGCGGATATGCGATTGCGAATCCGGGATCCACGTCCGCTACCGTGACGTTCGTTCTCTACAGTTCGACCGGAAAAGCTGTCACCTCCGCGCAACGTTCACTCGCTCCAGGTACGCAAGAGTCGAAGTTGTTCGCCGGGGATAATCAACTCTTCGGACTTGCGCCGCTGGAGGCAGGCGGTTGGGTGCAGGCAACGAGTCCGACGTCCGGGCTTGTCGGATTCTGGCTTGTTTTCGACAACGCCTTTGCTGTCTCGGGTGATGGCGCGGAGGCGGCAAGTGCAGCCACCACTCAGGTCATACCGATGGTTGCGGGAACGACCGAGTTGAACATCGCCAACCCGAATTCCACATCACAGAACGTTCAGATCGAGCTCGTAGGTCAGAACGGGGGACTGCTTGCCCCGATGGCATCGCCGCCGTCCATCAGCGCGAACGGCATTTACCGCGTCGACGTTTCGACACTTTTCCCCGGCGTCAGCATGGACAATGCCCGGTACATTCGGATCACGAGTACGTCGGCTGTGGCGTCGTGCGCTGTTGTGAAAGGGCTGCTTCCGTCGGTTCCTAACGACGCGACGATTGTTAATGGCGTGGATACGTCGGCAGCGCTCACGGTCAATCAGCTGGTGTTCCCGCACTCGATCAGCGATAGCGACTGGGCAAGTGTCGTCGGCGTCACGAACCTTTCGTCGACATCCTCACAAACGGTCACGATTACGTTCACGGACGTTGCTGAAGTTAACGGTGTTCCTGCCGTTTCCGGAACTCCTGTCGCGGTGAGCCGCACTCTGTCGCCCAACGGTTCCATCCGTGAAAACGCGCGCGATCTCTTCGGATTTACATCGACGACAAAACGTAATGGGTGGGTCCAGGTTGATGGCACGCAGCCGTTGACGGGATTCGTTGCGTATGCAAGCACCGTCAGCGGCGGTGCCGCCGTCGTTCCTGTTCAGTCGACGCCGCGTACGACGATGCTGTTTGCGCACATCGCGGACGGAGAGCCGTCGCCCTGGTGGACAGGCCTTGCGTTTTCGAATAGCAACTCCACGACGGCGACCGTGAAGATCTATGCCATGAATTCGTCGGGCCAGTTGATTGGCGGCGCCGATAACCAGGTCAAAGCGACGCTCACGCTTCCGCCGAACACAAAGGTGGCCAAGATCCTTCTGGAGATGATTCCGGAAATCCAGAATGCCGTTTACAACAGTGGATTCATTTACGTCACATCGAATGTGCCGATCTTCGCCAGCGAGCTCTTCTTCCGCCGCGATCTGAAAATCGTCGCGAATGTCGCGGCAGGGGTGCTTGCGCCAAATGTGACCTTCACGCCGCCCCCGCCACCTCCGCAGCCCTTGTCGGTTACGGGATTCTCTCCTGGCCGCGTTGCGCGCGGCGGGACAGTGACGATCAGCGGCACCGGTTTCAGCTTGCAGGCGTCCAGCAACACGGTCTTGTTTCCGAATGCCACGAGTACGACCCAGGCGACGCCGTCGTCGTCGATAACGACGTCAATGAAGGTAACCGTTCCGCAAGATGCGATCAGCGGTCCGCTGCAGGTTCGCGTCGGAGGTCAAACGGTCACGACAACGTCAGCGCTGGATGTGACGACAGGTTCGACCGCGTTGGTGCAAACGAGCGTCAGCGTCCAGAGCGGCCAGACCACTTCGGGCGTCGATATCTACGTGCCACCCCCCGCGGGCGGCACGTCCGCGCTGAATCTGACTTCACTCGGAGTCGGTGACGCCGGCACCCCGATCCAATTTGCAACCGCGAGCGTCGAAGTTACTCGTGGTTCCGGCACTTTGACCAAGCAGATGCTTCTTGCCGGTTCCGGGCTTTCTGCCGCGAATGGTTCGACAGCTTCCGTAAGCGGTACCGGAGTGACCGTGACCGGTTCGCCCCAGTTTCAAGTTCTGAGTGACGGCACGGCGATCATGTTCGTCACCATCAATATCGCAGCGAATGCTGTTCCCGGACCGAGGAATGTCTTTGTGACGAATTCGAATGCCGATACGTCTGTGTTGACAGGAGCGCTTGTAATCAAATGAGAAACTACATGAAGAGTTTGGCCGGTGTGATCCTTGTCATATCGCTGTCTGTTGCGAGCATTCGGGCAACGACCATCATTCGAATGGAGCTGCCGCAGCTCGTTCAGCAGTCCGACAGCATCATTCAGGGAAGGGTCGATGATGTGGCCGTGCAGTGGGACGCTGATAAGAAACTCGCGTTCACCTACATCACGATTTCAGTCGACGATCCAATGAAAGGCCAACGCCGACGTACCGTTACGATTCGCCAGCTGGGCGGTCAAGTCGGCGCACTGAACGTCAGCGTGGCGGGAATGCCGAAGTTCAAAACCGGAGAATCGGTGATCGTGTTCCTGAAAGCGCAGGCTGACGGTACGTTCCAGGTGGTCGGGATGAATCAGGGCAAGTACGAGATTAGCGAGGATTACGCCGTATCCAACATTTCGGGCATCGACGTCTTCAATCCGAAAACCGGACGGATCGAAACTCCGGCATTCGTCGACAGAGCTCCGGTCGAGAATCTCAAGGCAAAGATCCGGGAGTTGTTGAAATGAGCAGGTACCGGCTGATACTGACGACTTTCATCGCAGCGGCGCTGACGGCAGTGCCGTTGTGGTCGTACGTGACCAAACGATCGATCTCGAATACGGGCGCCATTGTTCAGGCGAAGTGGTCGGCGGATGCGTTTCCGATCCGATGGCAGATGAATCCCAAGACCGGTCCCAATGTGACTGGCAGCCGTCCTCAGGAAACGGTCTTCCAAACAAGTTTTGCAACGTGGCAAGCGCTGACGGCCGCAAAGCTGAGCTTTACGGAAGGCGCGCCAACGGCCGAAACCGTGAAACCGGGATACGATCAGACCAATCTGGTCACAACGAACGTTGCCGTGAGCGACTATGCATCGGGCGCGCTCGGATTAACGCTGGTCTTCTCTTTCAATCAAGGCGGCGTTGTCGACGAATTCTCCAGGCCTGTGGATTTCGCGGGTCAGATCATGGAAGCCGACATCATGTTCAATCCAGGCGTTGCTTTCAGCACGGAGGCCTTGACTCCTGCCGACAAGATCGATTTGCAGTCTGTGGCGACGCACGAGATCGGACACCTGTTGGGCCTTGACCACGCCACGATACTTTCGGCCACCATGTTTCCCACCGTGGTTGCCGGCGTCATGACTCCGAGGGTTTTATCCACCGACGATATGGCGGGAGTATCGACCCTTTACCCTCAGGCTTCATTCTCGAGCAAAGGAACCTTGAGCGGTACAGTCCGGACAACAGCGAATAATGTCGTTTATGGTGCGATCGTGACGGCAGTCAACGCGAATGGACAGCCCGTTGCGAGCGCGGTCACCGATCCCGACGGAAAATACACCATCGCCGGACTGGATCCCGGCGCTTACACGGTGTATGCGGAACCGCTCGACCGTCCCGTCACGGCGAGCGACATCAAAGTCCTGGCCGAAATCTATTCCGGATTATCGGTGTTCACGAATTTCACAACGCGTTTCAGGTAGTCGACGGTTCGCGTCTGAACGTGATCACACGCCGGCTAGCCTGGCGGGTACCTCAACCGAAGAATCGGGAGAGGAAGGATCGCTTCGTTTCGGGCGTGCGCCCGAACGGGATTGGCGATTCCACCTCGAAGGGTTGGCCGTTCACCACGGCGAGCGGATTGTCGCAGACCAACTTGCGCGCTCGCTCCGGACCGATGATCTTAGCCGCAGCGTCGCGACCCAGACTCAGAATCGGCGGCCTGTTGTTCGGACGGTGGCAATCCGTCGCGAGGAAGTGCACGCAGTTATGGCGCAGCAGGGTTTCGGCGCAGCGCTTCGGAACAGGTCCGAACTCTCCCGTAAGACTCATTGCCGTGACCTGAATGAGGACGCCGCGATCCACGTAGTGCGAAACCATCGAAGGCCGGCCCTGGATCTGAGAGTTGCGTTCGGGATGAACCAGAATGGGCACGACGCGAGCGAGTTGTAATCGGTAGAAGAGGTCGTCAACGCCCAGTGGAACCGTCAGCTGTGGGAATTCCACCAACATGTAATTCTGGTTGTTGATCTTCGTCACCCGATTCGTCTTGGCCTGCTGCGCGGTTTCGTGCGTCAGGTGGACTTCATTGCCGGGAAGGATCTTCAAAACACTGCCGACGGCGTTTTGGAGTTGTTTAACTCGATCCAGGATTTCGCTCGGCTCGGGATTGTGGCTCAATCCGTTATACATGTGCGGCGTCGAGACCATCTGCTCGATGCCGTCCTTCGCAGCAATTTCTGCCATCGCTACCGCTTCTTCAAGCGAGCGAGCCCCGTCGTCGATGTCGGGCATGATGTGGGAATGAATGTCGATCATGTTTATCGCTGGGGGACCTCGGCGATGTTGAATCCATCGAGCCAGAGCCTGCCTTTGAGCAGATTATCGAGCTTCTTGCTTTCATCGCGTCGTAGTGTGACGCGAACTAGATTCGACGTTGCCGTGAATGGGATTGTAAATTGGCGCCAATATGAAGTACCTGTCTGTTTTTCAGAATTCACGCCGTCCACGCTGACGTAGACGCCTTCGCTTGACGTGATCGTGTCCGTCTTCATCCAAAACTTCAGTTCATAAGCATGATTTCTCTCGACGGGAAGGTAGTGCCAGACGTCACCGTAATTCGGGTTCTGTTTGCCGCTGAACGTGAACTGCAGGCTTCCCAGCCCTTCCTTTACGGTCGTGGTGTCGCGGCGGACTTCCGCATCGTCGGTGCTGGAGATTCGCCAGTCGAAACCACCGTTGATGAGTTCTGTTTCAAAATCGCCGTTAAAAAACGCCGGTGGGTTTTTTTGACCGAACGTAAAGACGTCCCACGCTTCGTGTGCATGGTTCTGTTCAATGAGGTAGTCGATATACCGGAAGCGCGCTTCCCGGTTTACGTCGAACGATCTCAATCGTTGCCATGCGAGCTCGGCTCCGCGGATGCTGTCATGCCCGACAAAAAAGTTCAGCGCGACAAGATTCGCCGGCTTTGTGTTGGGGATGTGCGACGCCAGCACGAGATCGGGGTCGCCGTACACAGCCCAGACAAGATCGAGGACCTGGATCACATAACTTGGGTCCAGATCTGCAGCCCGGCGGAGTTCCTGGTCCGCGGCCTTTTGATCTCCGAGACGGACATAAAGATTGGCGGCCGACCAATGACGAAGAGCGAAGTTCGGATCCTTCTCGAGTGCCTTGCTCATTGCGGCTCGACTGCGAGCCGTATCGCCCGTCTGCTCGTAAAACTTCGACAGGTCCTGCCAGTACTGGGACCGATCCGGATTGTAGCGAACCGCGAGTTCGTACTCTTCTCGAGCTCGATCCATGTTCAGGTATTGCGTGGAGTAGTTGTAAATCTGGGCAAGGAGATAGTGGTATTCCGGGTTCTTCGGGTCGTATTTGACGGCGCGTTCGTAGATGGCCGGGTCCATTGTCTTACTGCGTGTGATCCACGCGGCAAGGAAGAGGTACCCGGTGTGATAGAGCAACGGGCCGAACGTGACCAGAACGACGGCAATCGCGACAATCTTGCGGACACCTCTGGTAAGAGGGATGTCAGAATCGCGAGGTGGGGGTACTGGAGAAACTTCCTTCTCCGTTTCGGCCTGCTGATCGAGTATATGAAGTTTGCTCGTAGGCTTGCCTCCAGAGCTCAAGTCTAAGTGATGCGCATACCTGTTTCTACTTCGATTTCAGTGCCACAGGCGACATTCAGACGATTGGCTGCGGAGCTCTGATTGAGGGCGATTTCGACGTATCCGGTGCTGCCTTCGACGGCGCAAAGCTCCCCGGGCTCGGCGTGGGAAAATGTCCGGCAGAGCTGCGACACTTCATGCCCTGCCACACGGATCCTGAAGCCGGGTTGAAGATCCTCTGCGCGAAGATTGGTGACGATATTTCCGAATTTGTCGATGTGCACAACGTTGGCGACCAGCTTCTTACCGCGAATTACCGGGCGTGGAGGGGATTTGATGGCGAAATCCGTGATGGCCTCGCCGACCGTTTCGATCGCCGCACCTCGAGCCAAATACCCTGCGATCGGCGCGAAGATATCTCGTCCGTGAAAGGTATGACTGACGGGCTTTCGGAATAAAGCTTCATTGGTAATTCGGTAGACGGACGGGGGCGGTTCCGAGCGTTCCGTATGAAGAATATAGGAAAGGACTCCGTTATCGGGGGCGACAAAGTAGTGATTCTTCGCGCGGGCCGCGATCGGACGCCGCATCGAGCCAACCCCTGGATCGACGATTACCGCGTGGATCGTTCCATCCGGAAAATACCGGAACGAACTGTTGACGAGGAAGGACGCTTCCGAGACATCATACGATCGAATGTCATGCGTGATATCGACGATTCGCGCCTCGGGTGCGATGCTCAGAATCACGCCTTTCATGATTCCGACGAAGGGATCGCTCAAACCGAAGTCCGTGGTCAGCGTTATAATCATCACGATGCGTCGAGTGTATTTAGATAGTAACGCAACGACAAATGTGCGGCCAGAAGTCCTGGCGGCCATGATGACGGCATTTACCGAGCATTTCGGCAATGCCTCGTCCATTCATTGGTTCGGGCAACAGGCGAAGGCGATGATCGACGACGCCCGCCAGCATGTCGCCAGGCTGATCAATGCCGAGGTGACCGAAATCGTGTTCCTGAGCGGCGGGACCGAGGCGGACAATTTCGCCATTCGCGGCATTGCCGATTCGCAGAAGGCGAAGGGCCGGCACATCATAACGTCCAGAATCGAACATCATGCCGTTCTCCACACGTGCAAGGACCTGGAAAAGCAAGGCTGGGATGTGTCGTGGATTCCCGTGTCGCGTGACGGTGTGGTCGATCCGGACGACGTGCGCCGCGCAATCCGTCCCGACACGATTCTGATTTCGATCATGCACGCGAACAATGAAATCGGAACCATTCAGCCGATCGACGAGATCGGACGCATCGCGGAAGAAGCGGATGTGTATTTTCACTCCGACGGCGTGCAGTCCAGCGGAAAAATCCCGGTCGATGTCCGGCGGTTGAAAGTCGATCTTTATTCGATTTCCGCGCATAAGATTCATGGGCCGAAAGGCATTGGAGCGCTGTTCGTTCGGAAAGGCACGGTTTTGAAGCCGCTCCTGACCGGCGGAGGGCACGAGCGCAATCGTCGATCCGGTACTGAAAACGTTGCGGGGATCGTCGGATTTGGAGAAGCCGCAAGACTGGCGCGCCTCGGGTTGACGTCCGAAATGACCGTTGTGAGTGCGTTGCGCGATCGTCTCGAAACGGAGTTGAAGTCGCGCATCGATTTCATTCACATCAACGGGGAGCACGCCGAGAGGTTGCCGAATACGTCGAATATCATGGTCGACTATGCCGAAGGCGAAGGTCTGGTGATTTCACTCGACCTCAAAGGCGTCGCCGTATCGACGGGGTCGGCTTGCTCGTCGGGTTCGCTGGAGCCATCGCATGTGTTGACAGCGATCGGCAAGACTCCCGATGAGGCTCACGGCAGCCTCCGGTTCAGCCTCAGCAGTATGACAACGGACGACGACATCGATTATGTGATCGCTGTTCTGCCCGGCATTGTCGCTCGACTTCGTGAATTGTCACCCCGTTACAAGGGGGCGTGATTGGCATACTCCGAAAGGCTTCTCGACTATTTTCAGAATCCGCGGTGTGTCGGTGAAATCCGCGACGCGACCGGCGTTGCTGAAGTGAGCAATCCCGTTTGCGGAGATGTCATGAAACTCTGGGTACGTGTGGAAAACGGCCGCATCGCGGACGCGAAATTCAAGGCCCAGGGCTGCAGCGCCGCGATAGCGACAAGCTCGTACGCGACCGAGATGATCATCGGACGCGAAGTGGCGGACGCTCGAAGAATCACCAAGGAAGAAATTGCCGAGGCGCTCGGCGGGTTGCCCGCTTCGAAGATTCACTGCAGCGTGCTTGCGTGTGACGCGATTAAGGAAGCATTGAAGTGATTGCTGTTGCGATGAGCGGCGGCGTCGATTCGTCGACGGCCGCTGTTTTATTAAAGGAAGCAGGACACGACGTCGTGGGTTTGTCCATGCAGCTGTGGAATCAGCGCCGAAGGCTGCAGGGCGAACAAGACTCGACGGTGGAATCCGAGGTGCGTCGCAACGGTCGATGTTGCTCGCTGGACGACATCTGGGACGCGCGCCGCGTGGCGTCGCACCTGGGGATGCCGTTTTATGTTTTGAATCTGGAGAGCGAATTCGAAAGCACCGTCGTCTCTCCGTTCGTATCGAGCTACCTGCGCGGTGAAACGCCGAGTCCGTGTATCCTCTGCAACAACTACGTCAAGTTTCATCATCTCGTCGACAAGGCCGCCGGCATCGGCGCCGACCGAGTGGCGACGGGACATTACGCTCGCGTCCGTCACGATGAGACGCTGGGCCGATGGGTGCTGCTTCGCGGAAGAGATCGCGCCAAGGACCAGTCGTATTTCCTGTTCGGGCTGACGCAGCTCCAGCTTTCGAAGACTGTCTTTCCACTGGGTGAATTGACGAAGCCGGAAGTTCGCGAGATCGCTCGTCGAGCCGGATTGCCGACTTACAATAAGGCGGAGTCGCAGGAAATCTGCTTCGTGCAGAGCCGGTCCTACGCCGAGTTTGTCGAGCAGTACGCGGGCGTGGCCCGCGAGCAGCCAGGCGAGATTGTCAATGGTGCCGGCGATGTTGTGGGCACCCACTCGGGAATTCACAAGTACACGGTCGGCCAGCGCAAGGGATTGATTGCGGCAGGCCGTCCGCAGTATGTCGTCAAGATTGAACCGCTCGAGAATCGCATCGTGATCGGTGACGATCCCGATCTGCATCGTCGACGTTTTTCGGTTCGCGATCACAATTGGATTGCCATCGAGTCACTCCATTCTCCGATTCGATGCGACGTCCAGATTCGTAATCGCTTCGAACCGCAGCCGGCGGCAGTTTCGCTCGAAGACGGCAAAGTCATGGTGGAATTCGATGAGCCTCAGCGGGCGATCACACCAGGTCAGGCGGCGGTTTTTTATTGGGATGATGTCGTGGTCGGCGGCGGCTGGATCGTCAATTGATGTTGAACTACAGCAACTACTTCACCGAGATCGAAGAGTACTTCCAAAAGAAGCGAGACGTTTGGACACGGCTGAACACGCTCGACTGGGTTTTGGTCGAAACGTGGAAGGAGCAGGGCATCCCCCTGGATTGCGTGTTTAAAGGCATCGATCGCGCATTCTCCAGACCGGTCGCAAAACGCAAATACGGTTCGTTAGCGTACTGCGCGAAAGCGATTGCCGACGTTTGCGATGAGCAGAAGGACATGAGGACCGAGAAGCCGGCGATGCCGGAAGTGACGCCGGGCGAGGTGTCGAACTACGTTGAAAAGCTGGCCGCCGCGGTCTCGGGACTGAGCCGGCCCTTCCCCGAATTCGCGGGTCGATTCGCGGGGATGGCCAATCTGATTCGAGAATTGAATGTGGGCAACCTGCGCGAAGCCGAGCAAACCCTCACCGCTCTTGAAGAAAAACTCATCGCCCTGATTAAGGTTGCGTGTTCCGATTCCGTGATCCTCGAAATCAAACGCGAAGTCGATTCTGAACTGAATCCGTTTCGCGCAAGGATGACCGCAGAACAGCTCACAATGCTCGAGCATCAGATGTGGCGCCGCAAACTCCTGGAACGTTTTGACGTCCCTCGTCTGAGTCTTTTTTATCTTCTCTGATGCAGGTCACGATTGAAAAGCTGGTGTACGGAGGTGCCGGACTCGCACGCACGAGCGAGGGCGTCGTGTTTGTGCCAAAGACCGCCGAGGGCGACGTCGCCGAGGTCGAGATCACTGAAAAGAAAAAGGACTACGCGCGAGCCAGCCTGCGTCGAATCATCGTTGCGTCTGCCGATCGAAAGGATCCGGCGTGTCCGAATTACAAGACGGTCGGATGTTGCCATTGGGATCACATTCGCTACCACCGCCAGCTCGACTACAAAGAAGCGATCCTCCGCGAAAGCCTGAAACGGCTCGCGAAGATCGATTTCGAAGGCGAGATATCGCGCATCACCGGTCCCGAATACGCGTATCGTTTGCGCGCCACGTTTCATTTGCGTAACGGTTCGCTCGGCTTCGTCCGGGAGAACTCCGACATCGTCGTTCCGATTGCCGAATGCGCTGCTCTGACGCCCGAGCTGAACGAATTCATAAGACAGGCCGGCGCTTGCAGGATTCCCGCGGTGAGCGCCGATGTTGTGGCCTCCGCTGACGCGATCGCTGCGACGTTCCATTTCCCCGACGTCCATCCGCAGCAGCCTTGGCAGGAGTGGCGCAATGCACTCTTCGAAATCCCGAACCTATCGAGCCTCACCTTCACATCCGGATCGAATCGAGTTCATTACGAAAGGCGGAGACCCGCCGTTGAGGTTCATGGCATTCGATATGAATTGACATCCGACGCGTTTTTCCAGGCGAACCGGTTTTTGCTGACGCGATTTGTCGAGGAAGCCGTGGAGCAGGCGGGGACCGGCCTCTCAAATGTTCTGGATCTGTTTTGTGGTTCCGGATTCTTCTCACTCCCACTCGCGAGGCGTTGCAGTCAGTTGATTGGTGTGGAAGCCAACCGGATTGGGGTCAAACAGGCTCAGGCGAACGCAAAGTTGAACCAGATTTCCAACTGCGAGTTTGTGGCGGCTGAAGTGGAAGCTGCTTTGGCGAACGCCGATGTGCGCCCGGATGCAGTCGTGCTCAATCCGCCCAGGACGGGTGCGGGACCGAATGTTTCGGCGCAAATCGCCGCGTTAAAGGCACCGCGTATCATTTACGTTTCGTGTAATCCCACGACGTTTGCTCGTGAAGCCGGTGTGTTTATCCGTAATGGTTATCGATTGAAACGGCTCACCATGATCGATCAGTTTCCAAACACGTATCACATTGAATTCATCGCGCAGTTCGACTCCGGCTTGAGTTAGAATCGCCTCACCCTTGCCAGCCGTCCATTTCCGCGTGATCGGCTAACGCGGTCACGCTCCCGAGCACAACATGATTCCACTATTGTGGCCGCTGGCTGCATTGATCGCGGGGATTGTGGCATCTCCGTTTCTCGATCCTTTCTATGTCTGGCTCTGTTTTCCGTTGAGTGTGTTGCTCGCGTTTGTCAGGCGCTGGGGTTTACTTCTGACCTTCTTCCTTCTCGGAGCGGGATTGCAGTCTCGAGAACCGCCGGTCCCGCCCGATCCGGGAGACCTTCCGGTCCGGCTGATCGGACGTTTAACCAAAGCCCCGGAGTGGCGCGGACTGGGCGCTTATCTGGACGTCGAATTGCAGACGGTAGACGAGCGACCGTATTACGGCTATGCGCGGCTGACCGAATTTCTGGACGATCGGGAACTGCGATCGATGTTCAACGCACTCGATCTTGGTTCCGGCGATCGGCTGGGGATCCTTGTGAAGCTGCACCGGCCCGCGGTGTATCGAAATCCGGGCGTGTTTGATTTCCGTCGCCATCTCGAACGTCAGCAAATCTACTGGACCGGCAACATCCGGAATCCGCGATTGATCACGGTTCTCGGCCGTGGATGGCATGGGCCGGATCGGATCAAGAACTGGATCTTCCGGCGTCTTGAAGCGCAATTCGCCGATGACCGCGATGTCCAGGGTCTCGTCATGGGGATGGTGCTCGGGCGGAAGTTTGGTATTGGCGTGGAAACCGAGCGTCTTTACCAGGCCGGCGGGATTTACCACCTGGTGGTGATCTCCGGGTTCCAACTTGCCGTTATTGCGGGGTTGGCTTCGTGGATCGTGCGTCGGTTGCCATGCAACAGAATCGTCAGACTTATCGTTGTTCTGTGTGCGGCAGCCGCCTACGCCGCTCTGGTCGAAGGTCAGGCACCGGTCACTCGTGCTGCACTCGGGGTCGCTTTTGTGGTGATCGGGAAGCTTTTCGATCGAGGACATGCCGTGGCGAATTCGATCGCAGGAACCGCGCTCGTCATCTTAATGGTGGATCCGGGTTCCCTCTGGGATTCAAGTTTTCAGATGACTTTCGCAGCCGTTGTTGCCGTCGTCGGCATCGGAATGCCGGCAGCAAAATGGGCCTTCGGGTGGTTGTCTGACGCGCTCACGCGGTTCGACGACCGCGTGCACGACGGACGGCTCTCGCCGGAGCTTGCGGACTGGCGGATAGCGCGGCGCCTTTGGTGTGAACTTCATGGACTTCCCACCTGGCTGCTGGTGCTGCCATGGCGCGTTGTTCTGATGGTTGGCGAAGTCGCGGTCGTCTCATTGTGCGTCGAGACGGTGTTTGTTTTCTTTATGGTCGAGTCCTTCCACCGGATGTCGCTCGTGTCACCCATCATCAACATCCCGGCGGCTTTGATCTCGACAATCGTCACGCCTCTTGGCCTCGCGACGTTCATCCTCCCGAAGCCTCTCGGTCGAGTCACCGCGTACGTCTGTGCCGAACTTTTGCACGCGCTGTATTGGATGTTGTCTGCGATTCTGCGTATCCCGTGGGCCAGCATCAGGGTTCCGTCGCCTCCCGTCTGGATCTGGATCGCCTACCTGGGTGCGGCCGCAGCTTTGGTCGTCGGTTTGCACCGAAGGAGCCCGATCACTTTGACGGGGAGCGCGGGCGCGCTGATATCCTTGCAGGCCGTCATCGCTCTTTTCGATTTCTCCCAAGCGCCGCCGAAGGAAACAACACTGACATTTATAGATGTCGGTCAGGGAGATTCGATTCTAGTCGAGACTCCGGACGGCAAGAGACTGTTGATCGACGGTGGCGGCGTCGCGGCGGGGCGTTTCCTGGGATTACGAGACGAGAGTGGATTCTCGATCGGCGAAAACGTGGTCAGTCCGTTCCTATGGTCGATGGGCATACGACGTCTGGACGCGATCGCCTTAACCCACGCCCACCACGACCATATCGAGGGCTTGTTGTCTGTACTTGAAAATTTTCAGGTTGGCGAACTGTGGTTGGGAAGAAACCCGATGACCGGCGAATATCGCGATCTTTTAAGTCGAGCCATGTCCAGACAGGTCCGCCTCCGGTGGCTATCGTCGTCGGACGTCGTTCGATTTGGGACCGCGACGCTCGAGGTTCTCCATCCGCCGAGAGACTGGAGGCCCAGGACCAACGATCAAAACAACGACTCGCTGGTTTTGAAGCTGGATTCCGGAAAAGCGACCGCCCTCCTGACCGGGGATATTGAAAGGATTATCGAGGCGCCCTCCGAGGTCGACGTCTACAAGGTTCCCCACCATGGAAGCAAGGGAGTGCGACTCCGGGTTCAGTCCAAAGTCAGAGTCATTTCCGTCGGGGCGAATAACCCGTTCGGCCATCCGCACCCATCCGTTTTGCCGGCTCTTCGTACGGACCAACTGGGCCTCATAACCGTTAGCCTGACCCAGCCGCCGGTGGTTGGTTCGGCGTTGACTAACGTTGGTCACCGGTATAAGCTGGCGTCGTTTTTAAGAGGCCACTAAATCCCAAGACCATAAATCTGAAGCGTTTAGTGGCTTTTTAATTTTGGGGGTGAGTTTGAAGGCAAAAGTGGCATTCGGCATCATGGGGTTGGTGTTGGCAGGCTGCAGCCCTGCCGCGCCAAAGGCCGTTCGAGTGACGCCTCCGCCCGCACCCCCTGCTCCCGTCGTTCCATCCCAACCGGCACCGATGTCCTCTCCGAACGGAACGTCCATCCAGGACAAACCCAAAATCGATCCGGTTGGACTCATTATTGTCGAAGCCCGTATGCGGTTCGAACACGGCGAGGACTTGTATAAACAGGGATTTCTTAATCGAGCCAAAGAGCAGTTTGATGGAGCGCTGGACCTGCTGCTGGATTCTTCCGCCTTATACTCCAACAACCCGCGCCTCGATCGGGAAATCACCGATATGTCGAGCCGGATTCACACGCTCGAATTGGCTGCCTTCAAAGACGGCGACGGTTTTACTGATCAGCGCCAGGAGCGGGCTGCGATCGATGATCTCGAAAACATTACGACCTTCCCGAGTCCCATCGATCCCAAATTCAAGAAGGAGGTCGAGGCGGACATCGCCGAGTTCAGCCACGACTTGCCGATTGAAATCAACGACCGCGTTCTGGGCTTTCTCGATTACTACGAGAAAGGTCGGGGCCGGACCTTTATTGAGATCGGACTGGAACGCGTCGGGAAGTACCAGCCGATGATTGAGCAGATTCTCAAGGAGGAAGGCGTTCCCCTTGACCTTATTTATCTGTGCCAGGCTGAAAGCGCCTTTGTTCCACGTGCGCTCTCGCGAGCAAGTGCGAAAGGGATGTGGCAATTTGTTTCCGCACGCGGCAGGGAATATGGACTGAAACAGAATTGGTGGATCGACGAACGGTCCGACCCGGAAAAGTCGACGCGCGCGGCCGCCCGACATCTTAAGGACTTGTACCAGGAGTTTGGCGACTGGTATCTCGCGATGGCGGCTTACAACGCCGGCCCCCTCCGAGTGCAGCGCGCCATGGACAAAACCGGCGCCACGGATTTCTGGACTCTGGCGGAAAAGCGGGCTCTTCCCAAGGAGACGATGAATTACATTCCGACGATACTTGCCTTGACGATCATCGGCAAGAATCCGGAGAAGTACGGGTTTAGCGTCACATCCGCCCCTCCCCTCGAGACGGAGCGTGTGAACGTGGATAAACCGACGGATCTTCGAGTGATCGCGGAGGCGATCCATGTACCTGTTGAAGATTTGAAGGAACTGAACCCCCATGTCCTGCGATGGACCACTCCACCCGATGACCCCGATTTCGAATTGGTTCTTCCCAAAGGTTACTCGGAGACTTTCAAGTCGGAGATCGCCACGCTGCCGGAGGCCAAAAGGGTTCTGTTCCGTTATCACACCGTTCAGCGGAACGAGACGATTTCGACCGTCGCCCGAAAATACGGCACAACCACTTCGGATCTGGCGCAGGCGAACAACATCTCCACGAGGAAGCCCCTGAAGGTCGGTCAGGAATTGATCATCCCGATGAGCGGCGTTGGACCTGCAAAGGTCGCGGCAACTCGGGCTGGTTCAGCCGCTTCGACCCAAAGAACTTACGTCGTGAAAAAGGGCGATACGCTGACCAGGATCGCTTCCCGATTCGGTACAACTGCGGACCAGCTTAAAGAATGGAACGACTTGTCTTCGAACCGGCTGACGCCCGGCAAGAAACTTTTCGTGACCGAACGCTCCGCCCCCACAGCTTCCTCGAAGGCTCTTTCGAAGACTCCCGCCAACACCAACGCAAGCAGCGCCAACGGCAAGAAAATCATCCATAAAGTCCGTCCGGGCGAGACTTTGAACGCGATCGCGTCGGCCTACAAAACGACCGTGAGTGCTATACTTCTTTGGAACAAAAATAACGATCTCACCGTCATTCATCCCGGGGATCTGTTAACGATTTTCCTCGGAAACAGATAATTCCCTCCCCCAGGTACATTTTGCGGTCACGGGCGTCTAACCTCGTGATCATGGAAGCCATATTGAAAAGGACCGCACAACGCGTTCACGAATCGGAAGACGAGAAGCTGCTCATCGAATCGGCACAGAGCGGCAGTCGGGAAGCTTTTGAGGAACTGGTCCGAAGGCACGATCGCGACATCCTTCGACTCGCGTATCACATGCTCGGTAATCGGGAGGAGGCCCGGGAAGTTTACCAGGAGACCTTCCTGAAAGCGTACCGCTCGTTAAGTCGATTCCGCTTTGAATCAAGCTTTTACACCTGGATATACCGCATCGCCACCAACGTCAGTCTGGATCACTTGAGAAAACGCCAGACTCTCCGTGAAGAGATCTCCTACGAGTCCGATACGGAAACCCATCCCGATCGGCCGGCGTTAAAAGACACGCTGGCGGCGACCACTTACTACAGCAACCCCGAGCGCCGGTTGTATGGGAAAGAAGTGGGCGCGCGAATTCAGGAAGCCTTAAAAACCCTTTCCGAAAAAGAGCGTCTTGTATTTGAATTAAGGCACTATCAGGGCCTGAGGCTGAAGATGATCGGCGAGATCATGGGCAGCACGGAAGAAACTGCTAAGAACTATCTGTTTAGAGCAACCCAGAAACTGCGATCATTTTTGACAAACGTATGACTTGTCGAGACTATCAAAATCAGATTTCCATTTCGATGTACGACGAACTTGCGGAAGTCGAGCAAGCCGGCTTGGAATCGCACCTTCAGTCATGTGAAAACTGCCGTCACTTTTTTGAGGAGGAACGCGGTTTCAATGCACTGATGTCGGACGACGCGAATGCTTTTGAGATTCCTTCCGATCTGCTGGTCGAGTCCCGCCGCGAATTGGCCAATGAATTGGATCGTTTGGAGAAGAGCCGGTCGTGGTGGCGCATTCCCACGTTCTCCGGCGTGTTCACTCCGATGCGGTTGCTCGAATCGGCTGCGTTGATCGCCATGGGTTTGGCTCTCGGCGTCTACGTCAGCAATCAGCGCGCAGCGCGCGAGGTTGCATCCGCAGTACCGGCACCGGATTCTCAAATTATCTCCGCGATTCCCGCCAACGGTTCCGTTTCCAACCTCCGCATCGTCAGTGCGAATCCATCCACCGGTCAGGTCGAGCTGGCGGGAGAGGTCGTCCAACCTTTGCGTATGCAGGGCGCGTTGAGCGACGAAACGGTTCAGCAGCTTCTCGTCAGTGCGCTGGGCGATTCAACGAACTCGGGAGCCCGGCTTCGCGCAGTTGAAATCCTGGCTCCACGCGCCAACGAGCAAAACATCAAGAGCGCATTGATCCAGGCGCTCATCAACGACGACAATTCCGGGGTTCGACTTCGCGCCATGCAAGGTTTGAAGCAGTTTGCCGGCCAGTCCGATGTACGCGAAGCGTTCATGTACTCGCTGAAGAACGATATGGATGCCGGTATCCGCTTCGAGGCAATCGAGGCGCTCACAACACGTAATTCCAGCGACGCAGCGCTTGCAAAAGCTTTGGAACCGTTTACACGCGACGACAATAATTACGTCAAAATGAAAGCGCTGCAGTTTGTAGGTAACCATCAATGATGTCCGTACTGCGAAACGTTGCGACAGGATTCGGTGTCGTCGCTGCTCTTGTTCTTCTCCAGCTTCCGGCTTTGGCAAAATGCCCCATCAGCGATGGCGGCACCCTCGTTGTTAAAGCGCCTGTCGGCAATCTTCGCATCGATACGTCGGGACAGGGTGCCGTTGACGTGCGTCTGAGCACGACCGACATTGTGCTCAAGGAAACTTGCGGACGCGATCGCGCGGAATACGCTGCGGATCCTGCGCCGATACGCGGCACGGTCGACTGGACGATCATCGTCCCTCGAACGGTCACTCTGGACCTTGTGACCTACGGCGGCAGCATCACGATGGGTGACTCGGATGCGCCCGTCACATTGCGAACGACGGCCGGTTCCGTCACCGTGGGCAACATCAAAGGCAAGACCACAATCGTGACGCAGGGCGGCTTTATCAAGGCCGGAAATATCGGAGACAGTGTGGAGCTGCGAATCTCGAGCGCGGGTTCACTCGAAGTCGGCAACGTTGCCGGGAATGCGGACTTGCACACGCTGGGTGGACGTGTCACCACCGGCGTCGTGACGGGTAAAGTGACCGCCGATACGTCCGGCGATATCTATATCAAGGGTGCTCGCGGCGAAGTTGTGGTCACGGCAGATCAAGACATCTACATCGGCGATGCCCTGCGCATCATCGCGAAAACGGCAAGCGGAAACATTACCAATCCCAGAGCGCGCGGTCCGATCCAGGCACACACAGATTCCGGCGATATCCGGCTCGAGGCCGCCGGCGGCTGGGTTGAAGCGTCGACGGGTTACGGTACGATCTATTGCCGGCTGGCACCGGAAAACTTCGATGGCGACCTGCATGTCAACCTGCAGACCGGCGTCGGCGACATCACCATCTTCATCCCGGAACGGCTGCACGCCAATGTGGATGCGACGATCGAACGGCCTTCACTGACCGGTCTGCGAATCGTTTCCGAGTTTCCTTCAAACAACGGGCCGGCGTCGAGTGGAACGCGGAGCTTGACGAGTATCCAGCCGCCGGCAATCAACAGGTTCATGTCGCCCGCCCACCAGCAGATGGTGATTCAGGGCGGCGGCAATGCCATGAAGCTGCACACCTCCCTGGGCAAGATCGAAATCTTCAAAATTCGAATGTAAGGTTGAACCACGAAGCCCGTAGCTACGCTGCGGGTTCTGTATGTTGCAGCGAAAACTGACAGAACCCGGAGCGCAGCGACGGGCTTCGTGACGACAATTCGGATTCTCTACTTCTTTCCCCGCATGACCGCCACGCGACGGGCGGCGGGATCCAGGTATAGCCCCGCAGCAGTCTTCAACTGATCCAGCGTGACTGCCTGCACCAGCGTTTCGTAATTCTCCACAGCCCGCACACCGCCACCGCCATAAATGGCGCGCGCATATTCCAGAACCTGACCCACACGGGTTTGCATCGCGATGGCGTGACTTCCGATCGAATAGGCAATGGCTTTTTGTACCTCGTCTTTTGTGACGCCGTCCTTGCGCAGCCGTTCCATCTCGAGATCGAGCGATTCGCGAACCTTCGCCTCGTTCTCGGGCGAAAACGCCGTATACGTGAGGATGGCCCCACTCTTTACGTTGAACACATTGGCCGTGTTGACGGTGTATGCAAGGCCCTGCTTCTCGCGAATCGCATCAAAGAAGCGGCCGCCTAAACCGGAAACGATGTTCTGCAAAACGATCAAAGCAAAACGATCGGGATTGGCGCGATTCACGGTTGGATAACCGTAAATCAAGGCAGTCTGTTGTCGCGCGACATCCTCGACCTGCTCGTTGACTTCCCGTTTCGGCTCGGTGAAAGGAAGCGTCGACAGTTCACGATCGTGAAGGTCTTCGTTGGTCAAAGCGTCGGCGATGGTCGCGATGAGTCCGGTCCCGTGAGTGTCACCGATGATGAGAACCAAAGGGATCAGCGGTCGTTGGTTTTGCTTAAACCAAGCCTTGAGGTCGTCCGTCGTCAGGCTCGACACCGACGATTCGGTGCCGATTCCGAGGCGCGCGTACGGGGTCTCACCATACAAGGTTCGCATGAACGTCTGAAGGGCATACGCATACGTGTTTTCCTTGAGCTTCTTGATACGCGCCAACTGAATCGTCTTCTCCCGATTCATGTCGTCTTCGTTGAACGTAGGTTGCTGCAGCACGTCCACGAGAATGTCGAGCGCCTCCGTCATCTTCGGACTCAGTCCATCGACGATGTAGCCGAAAAAGTCCGCTTCGTTCACAACCTGCAGTCGCGCGCCGCTGTTTTCCAATCGACGTGAGATATCGGCCGAATTGAAACGCTGAGTTCCGCGTGTCGCCGTACGCAGGCTTAGTTCGGTGATGCCGGAGTTCTTTGCGGTTTCCAGCAGCCGTCCGCCTGGATAGAAAATCCCGAACGAAACAATCGGCAGCCGATGATCCTCGCGCACATAAACATCCGGACCGCGCAGGATCGAACGCTTCTCGAGAGGTTTCACCAGATCGAGCGTCACTTCGGCGGGCGGCGGCGCGATATCCGACATGACGGGAAGGTCCGAAATGGAACGCTCCTCGATACCGGCGCCGACCTTTTGCAACACGGCCTGTGTAAAGTCCGTGTCGGAAAACATCCGTTCGGTCGCTTGCGGGTAATACTCGAAAGCGCTGAGATTCTGGGATGTCAGATATTTCTTGGCTACGTTGACGACCTCCGAGGCTTTAACGTCACGAATGGCGGGCATGTAATCGCCGGACTGTTTCCAGTCGCCTAGCGCTTCGTAGTACGCGAGGTCTTCGCCGATTCCTTCGACCGTTTCCAGCCGATGATAAACGTCTTGCGCGACCATGGCCTTCGCGCGGGCGAGAGGTTCGTCTGTGATGCCGAAACGTTTGATGTCTTCTATTTCAGCGAGCACTGCGATTTGAGCTTCGATCGGTTTGGCGCTCTCGAAGTCGAGTTCAAAGTACCCGAGATCCTTGAAGGCGTGCGACTGCGCCGATCCGCTCGTGATGAGCCCTTTCTCATCGCGAACGTATTGCATCAACCGCGACGCGCGGCCTTCCCCCAGAATCGCCGCGAGAACTTCAAGCGCTTTCGCTTCGTTTGTACGGACGCCGGCAGTATGGAAACCCATCGCGACGTGCGTCTGTTCGAGCGAGCCGCGTTGCCAGCCGTAATGCGGCGCCGTCTGCGCCGGTTCTGCGGATGATTCGTCACGTTCGACGGTCTGGTCGGGCATCTCTCCGTAAAGCTTCACCACGGCCGCCAGCATCTCTTCTGTGTCCAACTGGCCGACGACGGAAAGGATGATATTCGATGGGCGATAATATCGGCTGTAATAGCCAACGACGTCATCACGTGTCAGCGCTCGAAGCCCTTCCGCCGTGCCAATGCGCCACCGCCGCATACGATGCTTCTGAAAGGCCACGGAATAAAGTTTCTCGGAGGTGACTGCGGGAGGATTGTCGAGTTTGCGATTGTTTTCCTGAAGCACGACTTCGATCTCCTGCTTCAACTCCGCAGGATCGAATGTCGAATGCTGCAACGCATCGGCCTGAATGTCGAGAGCTTTAGTTGCGTTCTCCGACGGTACCACCGTGTGATAAACGGTCCGGTCGTAGTAGGTATAGGCGTTGAGGTATCCACCAAGTCCCTTCGTTTCCCGGGCGATCTGACCCACCGGCCGTTTGCCGGTTCCCTTGAAAAACATGTGCTCGATCACATGGGAGATTCCGGAAATACGATCGTCCTCATCGAAATAGCCCGCCTTCACGTACGTGGTAATGCTGGTAAGCGGCGAGGCCTGTTGTTCGCGGACGATGACGGTCAATCCGTTTTTCAGCACGACTTTGGTCGTTTGGTCCTGATCTTCGCGCGAAACGTACGGACCTTCGATTTGCATAAGAACTGGCTCTCCTGGGCGTTGCTGGGGCGCACTGCTGCCTTGAAGCAGGAATAAAAGCGCTAAGATGATGAGAGGCATATCCTGATTTTACGGGAATGCGCATCGGCGTAGGAGAGAAATACCCGTGCGGCTCCAGGCGTCTCGAAGCGGCCGAGCCGTTCGGCCCACTCGATGATGACTGCGGCGTCTGGGTCGTCGAAGATTTCATCGAGACCGAGACCTTCGAGGGCGCCTGTTTCAATGCGATAAAGGTCGATGTGGTAAATGCGGATCTTCCCTTTGTATTGCCCTTTGTATTGATTAATGAGCGTGAACGTGGGGCTCGTGACTTCCGTCACATCCTGGACGCCGAACGCTTCGGCGAGCCCTTTCGTGAATAGCGTCTTGCCCGCGCCGAGTTCGCCATAAAGCAGAATGTGCGCCGGCAAACTCATCGCTTGGGCTAGCTCCCGCGCAATCTGCAGTGTTTGGTCCTCCGAGGTAGACACAAATTCGGTCATAGTGACATGTAACGGCACGAAGCCCATCGCTGCGCTCCGGGTTCTGACAGTTTTAGCACAATGTGCAGAACCCGGAGCGCAGCGACAGGCTTCCTGCCACCACGCTGGTTATTCTGATCGCAGCTTTTTCCACGCCTGGGGGAGATAACGCAAAAGATCCGTGGCGACGAGAGACTCTTCCCCCAATTCTTCCGCCGCGAGGTCTCCGGCCAATCCATGCAGGTACACCGCGAGACACAGGCGTTCAACGAAATCGCCGAGATGCTCTTGCGCCAGAATTCCGGTGATCATGCCGGTAAGGATATCGCCCGTACCGCCCGTTGCCATCCCCGGATTGCCGGTGGGATTCACGTACAGCGATCCATCCGGCGTTGCGATGACGGTTCGAAAACCCTTCAACACCACATAAACCTTCTGACCCGTCGCGAAGTCGCGAGCAACATCGACGCGATTTTCGGTGATGTACGAAACATCGCGACCGGTCAGCCGCGCCATTTCGCCCGGATGCGGCGTGATGATTATGGGTCTGCCGTTTCCGCGAAGGTCATCGGTATGACCGGCGAATGCGTTCAGTCCGTCTGCATCAACGACGACAGGAATTTCCGCGCTGCGGACGACGTCGCGAACAAACGCGGAAGTCTCCTCGTGCGTCGTAACGCCGGGACCGATCGCGACAATAGTCTTGCGGTCAATAATCGAAGAAATCTTCTGCCGCGCGATCGTGCCCTGATCGGTCTCCAGCAGCGGTTCCGTCATCAGTTCACACATGGATGCCGCGATCGTCGGCAGCGCGTTTGCCGCCGTCGCAACCGTAACGAGACCTGCGCCGGCGCGCAAAGCGGCCTGCCCGGCCAATGCCGCGGCGCCCGACTTGCCGACGGACCCGCCGATGACAAGCACTTTTCCGAAGGCGCCCTTATTGCTGCTCTCATCGCGTGCATGGCGGACGCCCGGCAGCATCTCCGGTTCGATGAGATGCATGTTCAACTCATCCAATTCGAGCAATTCCTCAGGATTGCCGATCTCGCTGACGATGACATCACCTGCAAGTTGGCATGCCGGAGGCAGCACGATGCATGGTTTCAACGCGGTGAACGAGACCGTGAAATCCGCTTGAACCGCCGGCCCGGTGATTCGAGACGAATTCGCCTGCAGACCGGACGGAAGATCGACGGAAACAATCGCCGCACGGGGAAAATCTTCGAGTGTTTCAATAACGGCTTTGTACAGTCCGGATACGGCCTTGGTCAGCCCCGTCCCGAGCAGGGCGTCGACGATGAGATCCGCGTCCGCAACCTCGAGTCGTTCCTCGGCCCAGTCCTGTTCGGTTGTGACGATCGTCGGTGGAGAGCCGATCGCTTTGAGAATGTCGAGATTGACCTTCGCTTCGCCGTGAACTTCCCTTTCGTCGGCGAAGAGAAACACGAAAGGCGTGCATCCCTTTTGAATCAACTGCCGAGCGACAACGAACCCATCGCCGCCGTTGTTGCCCTTGCCGCAGAGGATGGCGATCATGAGATCTTTGAGATGCTCGAAGCGCGACTCGATCGCCTCGACCACTCGCATGCCGGCGTTCTCCATCAGCAGAATGCCGGGTATTCCGAATTGCGAGGTGGATAAGCGATCGACTTCGCGGATCTGTTCAGCCGTGAGGATCTTCATCGATAGTTCGCGAGAATCGTATGCTAACATTCGCGATTCACGCAAGGCACGCGTACCGCGCACGGCGGGCGCGCGACAACGACTATGCACTTGGATCACGTTAAAGAGCTCGAAGGCAAATACCTCATGGGTACGTATGCCCGCTACGAAGTCCTGATCGATCGCGGCACCGGCGCGTACCTGATCGACAAAACGAACAAACGATATCTCGATCTGCTCGCAGGAATCGGCGTTAATTCGCTGGGCTACAACCACCCGCGTGTCAAGCAGGTGCTGCGAAAGCAAATCAAGAAGCCGCTTCACCTCTCCAATCTCGTGTACCACGAGTATCAAGGCCGGCTGGCGGAAAAGCTCTGCCAGGTTTCGGGGTTGGATCGTGTGTTCTTTTCAAACAGCGGTACCGAATCCATTGAAGGCTGCCTCAAGCTCGCTCGTGGGTGGGCGAAGAAAAATTCCACCGGCCGCCATCGATTTCTCTGTCTTGAAGGTTCGTTCCACGGCCGGACCTACGGGGCTCTTTCCGCGACGGGACAGAAGAAATATCGCGATCCCTTTGAACCTCTCGTGCCGGGATTCGAATTCGTCAACTTCAACGATGTGGAAGATCTCGAACGAAAATTCACGAAAGACGTTTGTGCGGTGATGTTTGAAACCGTTCAGGGTGAGGGCGGTATCCGTCTGGTCAGCGAACAGTTTTACCGCCGGGCGCGCGAACTGACTGCAAAAAACAGCGCGCTGCTCATCGCCGACGAGATTCAATGCGGGCTCGGCAGAACCGGCCGCTGGTACTGCTTTCACAAGTTCGCGCCACCGGAAAACAAGGAACTGCTGCCCGACATCGTTGCCAGCGCAAAACCGCTGGGGCTCGGCATTCCGCTCGGGGCCGTTCTCGCGAAGCAGATGGCTGCGGACGCATTCGAGGTCGGTTCTCACGGAACGACATTTGGAGGCGGACCGCTGGCCTGTCGCGCAAGCCTCGAATACTTCAAGATCCTCGAAGATGACAACATGCTTGCCCGCGTTTCTGAAATCGGCGCGTACTTCATGAAGAAGCTCGAGGACTTTCGAAATCTGCCCGTTGTGAAGGAAGTTCGCGGCGACGGTTTGATGCTCGCCGTGGATCTCAAGGTCCCCGGCAAGGAAATCGTGAAACAATTACTTCAGCAGGGATTCATATTGAACTGCACGCACGAAACTGTTTTGCGCATCCTGCCGCCGTTCATCATCACGGAAAAGCAGATCGACAAGTTTGTGCGAGCGTTGAGACCTGTTTTGGAGGCTCAAAATGTCGCAAACCAAACCAGTCAAGGAGCTCATTGAGCAAATCGAATCGTACGTCCGGCCGGCGACATTCCCGGTCGCGGTTCGACTGCTGGGCCCCGATGAGCCAATCCCCGGCAAGGCAAAACGTCCACAGCGTGATCTGGGAGTTCAGATCACGACATGCCAGGGCGTCACGATGGCTCGACGTTACGGCTGGACCGTGGCGCTGGCGCGCGAAGACATCAACTGCCCGTTAACCAAAGTCGCTTTCGGTCTCGAGAAGGAGCCCGCATATTTCAGCGAAGGATTCTGCTGCGCCGGAATGTATACGTCTTCGCCTGAGGCCGGCGCGAAAACCGAGTCGGCGACGCACCACCTGCCGTACGGCAAATATCAAACGATCCTGATGGGACCGGCGGCGCGCGTCGAGTTTGAACCCCACGTTGTGGTGATCTACGCCAATCCGGCGCAAGTCATGCGCCTGACAACCGGCGCGCTCTGGAAACACGGTGGAGCGCTGCACGCCGCATTCACCGGACGCATCGACTGCTCCGATGAAATCATCCGGACCATGGAGACCAACGAGTGTCAGGTCATTCTGCCCTGCTACGGCGACCGCGTCTTCGGTCAGGCCAACGATGATGAAATGGCGTTCGCATTTCCATGGCCGAAAGCCGGTGAACTCGTCGAAGGACTCGAAGGCACACACAAGGGCGGCGTCCGATTCCCGATTCCATCATTCGTTCGTTATTCCGGAGAGTTCCCTCCGAGTTACCGAAAGCTCGACGAAATCTGGGCCGGCGAAAAGTGAACCAAGTCAAAATCATCTCTCAGGAAACAGTATTCAAGGGCCGGCTGATTTCGCTTCGAGTGGATCGCATTGTCGAACCCGGCGGGCCGGAGACGACACGAGAAATCGTCGTTTCGCCCAATGCGGTTTGCGTTGTCGCAAGGCCGGCACCGGATCAGGTCATTCTCATCAAACAGTACCGTCACGCGACCGGGCGTGTTTTGCTTGAAGTGCCCGCCGGCGGATTGAAGCCGCACGAGGATCCGCAAGTGGCCGCTGTGCGCGAACTCGAGGAAGAGACCGGTTACCGCGCCGGCCGCATCATCGATCGAGGCGGATTCTGGATGACTCCGGGTTTCACAACCGAATTCATGCATGTGTTCGAAGCATCGGAGCTTGTTCGAACGCAAATCAATCCGGATGAAGATGAAGTGATCGAAGTGGAGATTGTCTCGAATGCCGAAGCATTTCGCATGATCGATGACGGCCGGATCCAGGATGCCAAATCGATCGCCGGCCTTCTCAAAGTCCTCCCGCGCGCATGAAGGACGCTGCAACCGTCGAGACCACTTCTCGATTCAAGATCGATCAGTGGCGCAAGAATCAAATCGCAGTTACGGTATCGGGCGCGTTTCTGTATTTCGGTTATACGCTCGTCATGCCCTTCCTGCCGATTTTCGTGCGGCAGCTCGGTATCCAGTCCACGGTCGGAATTGCCTTCTGGAGCGGCTTGATCCTCAGCGTGAGTCCATTGATTTCCGCCATCGCAGGGCCGCTGTGGGGACGCCTCGGCGATCGCGTCGGCATGAAGCTCATGGCCGAGCGCGCGACGGCCGCCAATTGCATCTGCTGGCTGCTGATGGGCTTTTCGCAAAACGTCTACCAGTTAGTAGCGCTGCGCACGGTACTCGGCCTGCTCGGCGGCTTCAACAGCGTATCGGTGGCGCTGATCACACAGCTCTCACCGAAGAACAAAACAGCGGAAGTGATCGGAACCCTGCAATCGGTTCAGATCCTCAGCGCCGCCATCGGGCCGTTCTTCGGAGGTCTGCTGGCGGCCGTCATCGGAATCCGAAAGACATTTTTTGTGACGGGTATTGTCATGGGCGGGGCCTTCCTGAGCATCGCGCTTCTGTACAGGAATTCAGCGGGAACGGAACGTCGCGCGGAGGAAGCCGCTCAACCTAAGGTGAGCCGCGATTTCGTGAAACGGCCGGAATTCGTCACAACGATGCTCATCCTGTTCTTTGTCAACATGGCCGATCGGACGTTCGGGCCGATCATTCCGCTCTTCCTCGAAGAACTCGGCACGCCTGCGGCGCGTCTTGCTGCGGTTGCCGGTACGGTCATCTCCATCGCAGCTTTTGGCGAGGCGTTTTCGGCATGGCTCTCGGGCAAACTCGCGTCGCGGATCACGCTGCGCACGCTGATCCTGTGGCGCCTGCTCTTCAGTACTCTCGTGTTATTGCCGATGGTGAGCGTCCATTCGACCGGACAGTTTTCGATGCTGCGGGTGACGCTGGCTCTTCTGGCAGGCGGGACTTTGACGCTGGCGCTGACTACGGCAAGTCACATCATTCCGGGCGAACATCGAGGATCGGGCTACGCCATGCTCTCCGGCACGAGCCTGCTGGGCAGCGCGGTCGGTCCGTTGATCGCGGGAAGCATGGTCAGTTTCGGCATCCGCTCGATTTTCATTTTCAACGCGGCGGTGTACGTGATGATGATGGCCTTCGTTTACCGTTATGTGCGGCATTAGTGATAAGACCTGGATGCAATTTCAAAATCCTCCACAAACCGGGCTTGGTTCAGGGCGGCGGTCAGCCGCGGGACCGGGATGCGTTCAGCGTCACTGCCGCTCGTATCAGAGCCTTCAATGCTTCCTCGTCAATCTTCTCGCCCTGGTGAAAGTCGATGGCACGCCGCGTGTTGCCATCGAGGCTGGAATTGAAGAGGCGTGATGGGTCCTCGAGTGCGGCCCCCGCGGGAAAGGTCATCTTCACGACGCTCTTGTACGTCTCGCCGGTGCAAATCAATCCGTCGTGAGACCACACCGGAACATTCCACTTCCACTCCTCGACCGCCTCGGGGTCGGCTTGCTTGATCAATTTGCGGAGCTGGGAAAGCATCTTGCCACGCCAGTCTCCCAGTTCTTTGATCCTCTCGTCTATCATCCGGGATGGAGACTTTCCTTTCGGAGACGCGCTCTTCGTCATAGTGTTTCTTTCTCTACGTTCTCTGCTGATTCTAGAACTGTCACCCAGGTTCGCTCCAGCCGCTTGATAGCCGGCCTCCGGATTTAGTGCCCCCCATACAGGCTGCCACATCCACATGGTCACCAACAATGTCACATTAAGAAGCCTCCGTTGACCGCTCCTGCTTGGCCAACTTGTCCTCTGTGCCGTACCGGAACTCTCCTTCTCATCGGTCCCGTTGAACACTCTCGATCACCATGATGCCCGCGCTCCAACAGACCCGTCCTACTTCGCGCTCACCCCGCTGTGCGTTGTTGCCGAAGTGTGTGTGCCCCCGCTATTCTCCGCAACTCCGCGTCCCTCAAACCCGTCCACCGGCAACTTCACCTTCCTCGACTTACCCTTTCATCCGTAATCGGTGCTACGCACTGCGACCTCTTTCAACGCAGCTCGCCTCCTTCCTTGCGTTGAAATTCCATATCGGAAAATTGTTCCCCGGATTCAGTTCAACAACGGATTTTGCCGCGGCGCGTTGTAGCGTTTCGGCTCCCCGTCTGTTTACGGCCGCGCGCGGCAGGAATCCTTAATTTGTTAGCCAGCTTTTCAGGCCGGGGATGTTTCGAAAGAGAGACGAAGCAGTTCCGGCTTCGGAACGGTGAAGTTGAGTTTCTCGAACCCAATCACTTTTCCTGTACTATCTTTCATCAACACAACCTCGTCGCCTGTCTCCTCTGAAACGTGTTCCGAATTCGGATCGGCGAACCATACAGTGAGAGTGTTGCCGATCTTGTCGTAGAAAACCTTTACTTCGGCCATACTCTTGTTCCTTCCTTGATCGCGTCCGTTGGGTAAGCGGTAATGAGGAAGCCGTCAACTCCCCTCCGTTTCGTGACGGCGCAAACCCAGCGTTTCTGACCCTCCGTTTTGTAAAACAAGAAAACCGTATCATCACTTTTGCTCTGCCGGACTTCATCGGGATCCTCTAAGGCCGTTCTCACATCGCCCTCCCGACCTTTCATTGCTGGGTGTTTTTCATTCACGATCAGTTCCCAGCGAGCGCGATCAACCCGAACTCGAAATCCGAGTGGCGTATTAGCATCGAACATCGATTCTGAGGGCGAATCCATAATTGATTGTAACTTCGAAGCGAGACGCCGGGCGAACAACGTCTGAGGCGCGCCGTGGAATTGGGACGTCTGGCTAACGACTTTGCCGTTCAGCCGCCGCGTTTTTCAGCGGCCCACTCCAACCGCTTGTTGAACTGAATCCGCTGCGCGGATAGATCTTTTTCCTCGCCTAAAGGTTTTTCCTCAC
>CAZPBY010000016.1:0-113286 GCA_964584785.1 uncultured Solibacteraceae bacterium | reverse complement strand
GATGAAGTGAGCTGCGAAAAGGCACTGCCGATCTGGGCCTGGACCTGCCAGCTGCCCGCATCCTGAGAGCCGTAGCTGCCGGCGATCGACCAGGCGCCGCCGCCGTCGGTTGGCGGGCCGTACGGACCGGATACTCCGAGATCCGTTCCGTTCTTCCACAAATGAAGGTAGATGCGCGAATTTGGAGCCGCTCCGGACAAGCTGAGAATGAAGCTGTCGCCCGCGCGGAAAGCGGGGTTGCGATCCTGTGCAGTGGTGTTGACGATGCTTAGCGACGGGGCGGAAGACACCGTCGATCCCAGAACCACATCAAAGGTTCCCGCCACGGCGCCCACAGTCGATCCGGAGACTGCTGTGAAAGGCACAATGACGGACGCGCGCTGCGACGCGTTTTGAATGCCAAGAAGCACCATGTCCGTCGCGTTCTGCGGTTCGCCGTCGAAGTACACCTGAGTCGTCAGATCCGGTCTGCCGGACACTTTCACTTTCATATGAATGTGTCGCGTGCGTCCCGTGTACAGCCCCGGCTTGACCGTCCGGAAGAGGTACTGACCCGAGGATCCCGTCAGGAATCGTCCGAATCCCTGAAAGTTCGTGTCTCGAGTGGCGTAGCCCTGACTCGACGGATGGATATACGAACCGGTGTTGTCGGCATGCCAGATTTCAAGGTGCGCGTCGCGAACCGGACTTCCGCCGCTGTCCAACACGGTTCCGCTCAAATAAAGGATTGTTCCAACAGCGGGAGTGATGCTGCTGTTGATCACAAGTAAGTCGTTGTCGGTATCGAGTGGAAGGGTCGGCGGATAATACGGCCCCTCCGTTTGTTCCGGCGTGGTGACGAGAGCCTGCGCGAAAGCTCCGGGAATCTCGAAGAACGCTGCCGCTAAGCCTGCCGCACCTACTCCGGTTATGAATCGACGTCTGCTGGGTTTTGTTATTTCCATGGCTTCGATTGGACAGCCGGAGTGCGCGTTCGTCAACGCGGGTTAACAAGACTTAACAAGTAGTCCGCTGAGTCTCACTTGGCCTCAAGCGAACGTTGCGTCATGGAGCCTTTCTCTTTTTTTCCGACGGATGTCAGGAACCGGGGATCTTTTACGCATTCTCCGTTGAAAGACATCTCTGGCTGACACGTTCGATTAAGGAGGCACGAGCTTATGAGGAGCCGGCGGCGCTACGCTTTCCCGATTCAACTGGCAATTGCGATCCTTCTTCTTCTCACACAAAACCGTGTTCGGGCGACTAATCATGAAATCCATATTAAGGAAATCATGGCTGGAGCCAACGGCGACTCCAAGGTTCAGTTTCTGGTGATCGAGCAGGAGTTCGCGGGACAGAACCTGTGGGGCCCCACGGACGGCAGTCAATCCGCCGCCATGCTGGTGTTCTTCGACGCGCGTGGCAGGGAGACGGGCAAGTTCAAATTCCCGTCGAATCCCAACACGACACCGAACCTGGGAACGGCGGTCAGCCCTCTCACATTGATCGCGACACAGGAATTTGCAGACCTCCCTGGAGCGCCGGCACCGGATTTCATCATTCCGCCGTTGTTGAACCCGATCAGTGGAAAAGTCTGCTTCAAAAACAACCCACTGAACATTTTTGCATTTCAACGGAACGAATGCGTGTCTTATGGCAGCTTCACGGGAGATACGGAACTCAATTCCGGCGACCTCTCCGCTACTCCTGCGGGTCCACCCGCTCCGGCGCTGTCGATACTGAATACGGTGAGCCTTCGCCGCACACTGGATACCGAGCAGAACTCGGATTTTGTGATCTCGAATACACCGACGCCCTCCAACACGGACGGAAAAGGTTTCACCATACCTGTTGCCGGTCCGATCGAACAGGGCGCGAATCTTTTCAGCAAAGAGGAATTTCTCGGCAACGGACGGACGTGCGCCTCATGTCATGTGGGAAGCCAGAGCTTCAGGCTGCCGCCGGACAATGTCCAGTCGCGATTTGCGACGCTCTCGTCGACTTTTGATCCGCAGTTCGTTGGCGAATCCAAGCCGTCTGCTTTCGATGACGGGTTCGACTTCAACGTGAATCTGCTGGTTCTCACGGCAGAGGTGACCAGCAACGCGCCTTGCACCGGCGATCTGAGAGGAATCATCACCAGCCCCGGTGGAGGGCGGGCGAAGGTTCTGACGCGCATGTCGCCGAAGGCATATCTGGTTTACGGCGGAATCAACCCGGCGCTATCGGGCACCGTATCGGACACGCATTCGTGTTCGGGTACGGTTGCGAGCATCACATCCGGCAATCTGGCTCAGCCAGCGGGTTCCGGTGTGAAGGGTCTCGAGGATCCGATGCGCATGAGACGAAGCGCGAGCTCCGATTTTCCCCAGGGCCGCGCTCTGATCCTGGAGAATATCGACGGGTTTACGAATCCTCCGGTCTTTCGGAAATCGCCGCACCTTCTGAACCTGGACAAAACCGCGCCGTTTGGATTCAGCGGCAACATTGCGGACCTTCAAACGTTCGCGGCGGGAGCGGTCACACAGCATTTCACAAGACCCACCAACTTCACTGTCGATGCCAGCGGCAGCATCACGATCGATGCCAGCGGCATCCTCTCGACACGACGAAGCGGCGGCCCAAGTCCGGATTTCCGCACACCCACACCGGATGAGTTGGCCGATATGGAAGCATTTCTGCGTTCATTGGAATTTCCGGCCGGAGACGATCCGGATAAGTTCAATCTGGATCGATTCGCTGTTACCGCGGAACAGAAGCGCGGCCGCGACGCGTTTTTCGGCGAAGCGAAATGCATCATGTGTCATGGAGGAACAGTTCTTGCAACAACGACAGCGTCGATTCTGGGTAAGCCGATCGGGATCAACGCCTCGTTCAATACGGGTGTCGTCAACCAGCTGATCAACTCCCCGGTTGTAGACAGCCTTCCGTGTGAACCCAGCGTCGGTGTCTGCGGATCACGCGAGTTCAGCGTTCCTCAGCTGTTCAACGTCAAGCACCTCACACCGCTCTTCCATGACGCGTCGGCAGCTACCGTGCGCCAGGCAGTGGAGTTTTACACGTCGGCGGCGTTTAACAGCTCGCCGGCGGGCGTGGCGATTGGCGGGATTTCGATGTCGGCCGGCACGGTCAACGACATTGCCGCCTTCCTGGAAGGACTGAGCGCTGGAACGATTTCCGCGAACTCCGCAACGACTCTGAAGGGTGCGTCCGGCAGTTCCATCTCGCCGAGACCATCGGTACTCGTGCGCGACGGCGACGGAAACCCGATGCCGGGCGTCACGGTCACATTCCGCATCACCTCCGGAGCCGGCACGGTCCTGGGTACCACGCAGGTGACGCCAACGCAGGCAACCGTCACTACCGATGCTCTGGGCATCGCAACCGTCGGAAGCTGGGTTCTTGCAGTAGGCGCGAATACGCTGACCGCAAGCGCCGACGCTGCAGTGCAGGGAAATCCAGTCACGTTTAATGCCGTTGGAATTCCTCAACCCATCATCACCGGCATCGCGCCGAACACCGGCACCGTCGGGGCAACGCTGGCGGTGACCATCTTCGGGACAAACTTGAGCTCAGCGAAAGCTGTCGACTTCAATCCTCCGAATGGCCTCGAAAGCAGACTTGGCAGCGGAGGAACGGCGACGAGCGTCACGGCGATCGTGAAAATCGCTGCCGGTGGCGCACCAGGCATTCGCACAATAACGGTCACGACCGACGCCGGACCTTCGCCGCCATTCACCGGCTTCACGGTGGGCACGGGATTCACGATAACCAAGGTGTGGGGCGGCAATGACGCGGGCCAACTCGGCTTCGCGAATCCGGTAAGCGAATTGACGCCGGGTCTTGTCCTGGGGCTCGGTCCCGGCAGTGGCGTCACGGCCGTTGCAGCCGGCGGAAACTCATTCACTCCGGATTTCAGCCTGGCTCTCAAATCCGACGGCATTGTGCTCGCATGGGGCAGCAATTCTTCCGGACAACTCGGCGACGGCACAACGCTGTCGCGCACTGCCCCCGTCCCCGTGAATGGGCTCGGCTCCGGAAGCGGTGTCGTGGCGATAGCGGCCGGCAGCCGCCACAGTCTGGCGCTGAAATCCGATGGTTCGGTACTGGCATGGGGCGCCAATGACTCTGGCCAGCTCGGCGACGGCTCAACCATATTCCGACGAACTTACACGCAGGTCGAAGGTCTTGGACCGGGAAGCGGCGTCATCGCTATCGCTGCCGGCGATCGTCACAGCCTGGCTCTGAAATCGGACGGTACGGTCCTGGCATGGGGCGAAAACTTTGTCGGCCAGCTCGGCGACGGCACAACCAACTCACGGTTCACTCCCGTTGTGGTCAACGGTCTCGGATCCAACAGCGGAATCATCGCCATTGCCGCCGGCCAGCAACACAACCTCGCAGTCAAATCCGATGGCTCGGTCCTGGCATGGGGCGCCAATTTTAGCGGCCAGGTCGGCGACGGCACGACCTCGTCATCAAGGACCACGCCGGTTTCAGTCCTAGGTCTTGGATCGGGCAGCGGAGTGATCTCGGTGTCCGCCGGCAATCAACACAGCATGGCCCTGAAATCGGATGGATCGGTTCTCGCATGGGGCAATAACGGAGCCGGACAGCTTGGAGACGGCTCGTTTATCGACAGGACGGCTCCCGGCCCCGTCAGCGGCCTCGGATCGGGAAGCGGAGTAGTTGTGATCGACGCCGCTTCCGACTCCAGCCTCGCCCGTAAATCGGATGGATCGGTCGTGGCCTGGGGCAACAATAATTTCAGTCAACTCGGCACCGGCACATTCGTTTCGCGAGGCACACCGGTTCAGGTTACCGGCCTTGCACCCGGAAGCGGCGTCATCGCGATTTCGGGTGCCGGCTCACACAGTCTGGCCGCGAAGTCCGATGGATCGGTTCTGGCATGGGGTAACAATAGCGCGGGACAACTCGGCAACGGCGGCAGCGATGGAAAAGTCAGTCCATTTCCATTGACGGGTCTTGACGGGACAATTTCCGTCGCCGCGGGCACTTTCTATAGCCTGGCGCTGAAAGCCGATGGAACAGTGCTCGCATGGGGCAATAACAACAACGGACAACTCGGCGATGGCACCTTTACATCGCGAGCCACTCCGTTCCAGGTGGACGGCTTCGGGCCCGGGAGCCGTGTAATTGCGATTACGGCAGGAGGCAATCACGCTCTCGCTCTGAAGTCCGACGGCTCCGTCTTGGCCTGGGGCAACAACGGGAGCGGACAACTCGGGGATGGTTCCTTCAACTCCCGAACCGCCCCTGTTCAAGTCGCGGGTCTCGGCCCCGGCAGCGGAGTTATCGCGATTGCCGCAGGCGACAGTCACAGCCTGGCTCTCAAGTCCGACGGTACCGTCGTCGGCTGGGGAGCGAACTTCACCGGACAGCTGGGCGACAACACCAACAACACCAGGAACTCGCCCGTTCAAGTCAACGGTTTTGGACCCGGCAGCGGCGTGAGCGCCATCACGGCAGGAAGCCAGCACAGCCTGGCCCTCAAATCTGACGGCTCGGTCCTGGCATGGGGTGCCGGTTTCTCCGGTCAACTCGGTGACGGAACATTCAACACAAAATTCACTCCGGTGCAAGTCACCGGATTAGGGCCCGGCAGTTCCACCGTCATGATCGCCGCGGGCAACAGCTACAGCCTTGCGCTGAAGTCGGACGGCTCTGTCTTGTCCTGGGGCGACGACTCTCAAGGCCAGCTAGGAGACGGCACAGTGTTCTTCACCAGAGGGGCGCCCATTCCGGTGACGGGCTTAGGCTCCGGAAGCGGGGTTATTGCGATTGCCGCAGGCAACAACGGCAATCACAGCATGGCCCTCAAGTCCGGCGGCGCCGTTGTGGCCTGGGGCAGCAACATCAATGGCCAGCTGGGGAACGGCACTCTCGGCATGTTCAGCAGCCTGCCGGTTCCTGTAATCACGGATCCGGAAGAAGGGACGATCATCGCCATATCCGCCGGCTCGAATCACAGCCTGGCTGTCGAAGCTACCGGGGGGCCGCCGGTTCTGCCGGCGATTACCGGGATCAGTCCCTCATCGGGAAAAGCGGGAACGAGTTTCTCCGCGACAATTTCCGGTACGGACCTCAGCGGAGCAACCGGAGTGAACTTCAGCGGTAGCGGAGTCATTGCAAAGATCGGAACCGGGGGGACGGCCACAAGTCTGCCCATAAACATCGAGATCGCTGCCAACGCGGCCGCGGATGTTCGCAGCGTTACGGTGACGACCGGCGCCGGAACGTCCGGTTCCTTCACCGGTTTCACCGTAACGTCGTCCGCGCCGAAGGTCACGAGCATCACGCCTTCGTCTGGAGCGCCAGGCGGAACGTTCCCGGCAACGATCAGTGGTGAAAACCTGACCGGAGCTTCGGCGGTGACCTTCAGTGGAAGCGGCGTGCGTGGCACGATCGTGAGCGCGACCGCAACAAGCGTGACGGCGAACATCACGATCGATGCGGGATCGACGCCCGATCTGCGAACCCTCACGGTCACGGCGGGCTCCGTTACCTCGGCATCGTTCAGCGGATTTACGGTTGTGCCGACGGGAGTGCCGATCATCTCGAGCATCAATCCCAATTCCGGAAAGGCAGGAACGACAGTGTCCGCAACAATCACCGGTCAAAATCTGTCCGGAGCGTCCGCAGTTACCTTCAGCGGAACCGGATTGACCGGAAGGATCGTCACCGGCGGGACCGCGACCAGCTTGCCGGTATCGATCGTTATTGACGCCGACGCGAAGGCCGACCTGAGAACGGTAACCGTGGCGACGCTGGCGGGAACAGCCGCCGCCTTCAGCGGATTCACCGTAACTCCGGGGAGCGGCGCACCTCCGGCCATCAATGAACTGTCTGCAAATCCGGCGGGCCTGTCGCAATCGCTGGCGCCTTTGTACGGCGGAACCTTCACGCTCGTCGTGCGAGGTCAGAACTTCGATTCGAATACGAAAGTTCAGTGGGGCGGAGTGCCGTTGAGTACCACCTTCGTCAGCGCCACACAACTCAATGCAACGGTGAAAACCAGTCAATTGACGGCTCCGGGAACGGTGCTGGTGACCGCAGTATCGCCGTCAGGCACATCGAACGGGGTCTCGATAAAAGTGGTCGAGCGAGGTGATATGAACGCCAATCGGAGTGTGAACATCGGAGACGCACTGACGTGTGCTCTGACGGTTGGTGGAACGAACACACCTCCACTTCCGCTTACCGTCGGCGACGTGAACCTGAACGGCAGCACGAATATCGGCGACTGTCTGGTCACAGCTCTGTTCGCCGTCCAGACGAACGCCAAGCTGTCGACACCGTCGATAACGCAGGTATCTCCCGCCATACCGAACCTTGGCGAACTCTTGACCGTCACCGGGACAGGTTTCTCGCCGGTTGCCGCGGATAACAGAGTGTTCTTCACCACGGTGGGAAGAATGACGGGAGTGATCCCATCGTCCGCAACAACCACCACTCTGAAAGTCACGGTTCCGGGTGATGCCCAGAGCGGCCCGATGCAAGTCGCCAGGCTGGATGTTGCCCTTACTGGAAATGAGTTTCCGCTGGCGATCACGGGAACAGCAATACCGCTTGCACTGATGCAGGTTTCGCCGTTCTTCAATGTGAGTCCCGGCAGCAGTGTGACCTTGACCGGCCTTGGGTTCAGTACGACGCCGGCAGCGAACACGGTGTTGTTCCAGTCCGCAACCGGAACGACAGCCGGCACTGTGACAGCCGCTACAGCCGGCGCCCTCACCGTGACCATGCCCGCCGATGCGGTGTGCGGGCCGGTCACGGTCGGAGTCGGGAATCAGACCAGCGAAGGACGCATGGTGACCGTGGCTGGAACGGCATGCGGTCTGCAACTGGTGGACATCCTCGGTAATCCGTCTCCCGGTGACACCATGGTCCTTGAAGGCGGCGGCTTCGACATAACCACTCCGAGGAACAACCTGGTGAAGTTCTCGGCAGCCGGCGGCGGTACCGTGGACGCGACGATTCTGCAGGCCTCTGCAACGCAGCTGGAACTGCACGTACCCGAATCGGTGGCCGCAGGGAACATTACAGCGACTGTCGCCTCCATCACATCCAATGCGCTGGCGTTTGTGCCGTCATCTCCGACAACGCCAGCGTCGGTGGATGTGGTCGTGACCAGTGCGAATGCCGTTGGCGCGTACCAGATCACCATCGGTTTCGATAAGAACATCGTCACCGTGAACGCTGCAAACGTCAAAGGCGGAACGGGCGACGGATTTACCGACGCGCCGATGACCATCAACGTGGATAACCAGGCCGGAACCGTGACGATTAATCATTTCCAAACGGGGATCAGTGCAACCGGTACGTTCACGGTCGCGAACCTCGTGTTTACGCCAGTGGCGACCGGCACCAGCCCGCTGACAGTGTCCGGCGTGTCACTGATTGATATCAATGGCGACGATCTGCCGCCGAACGGCATAACCCTCAGCAGCGGTTCCATAACCGTGCTGCGCGTGCCGTAGCTCGACTGAAAGGAGACGGAAATGCGATTCGTTTCGCGAACTCTTAGATCTGTGAGCAGTCTTGCAGGTTTGATGTTTCTCCTGCTGAACCTTCAACCGGCCGCCTCCGCGGAGACCCGGCTGTTTGTTCCCGAGTTCCGGATGGGCGGCGGCCTCGACACACAGCTGCTGATCACCAACGGCAGTGATCGCGATGCGAGCGTGGACGTTTGGGCCTTTATGAAGGGCAGCCTGCTGGGCCAACAGCAGCTCCTCATGAGGGCCCACGCAACCCGATCGCTGACTTTAAGCGAAGTCTTCGGCTCGTCGTCGGTCGAGAGTTCCGGCTGGCTCGCCGCTGTCTCGAATGCCGACGATATCCAGATGTCGTACCACGTCCTCGGCGACGAGAGCGAGTCACGCGACGCCGAAGCGTGGCCGAATCGCGAGGCCATTTTGGATATCCCGCAGGGAGCCCGGCAAGTTGTCCGTCTCCTCAATACGGGATCGGTCGCCAATAAAGTGACGGTTCGCCGCATCGACGACGCCGGCGCATTTGCCGGACTTCAGGAAGTAACGATCGCCCCGTTTCAACAGATCGAACTGTCGCGGGAGTCGCTGCAGAACGCAACGCATATCGAGGTTCTTGCAACGTCCGACGTCCTGGCTACCGTGGGGGAAAATGCAAGCATCGATAAAGTGCGGTTGAATGCGGAAACTGCCGCAACTACCGATGACGGGCTTCTCAGTCTGGTTATCGACAGAAGCTCGCCGCTCGGGGCTTATCAAGTCCTGCTTCGCTTTGACCCGCACATCGTTCAGTTTTCGCAGGACGACATTCTGGGCGGCTCCGCCGCCGGATTCACATCGAAGCCGGTTGCGGTGAATATCGACAATGTGTCGGGACGGCTTCGCATCGCCTCGTTCCAAGTCGGGAGCGGACCGCAGGGCAGTGCCGATGTCGCCCACATCCGGCTTCGATCGAGTCTACCTGCGAAACTGCAGTTTGGACTGAAGGTCGAGGAAATCACCGACGTTCAGGGGCGCAGCGAATTGAAGTCGACTGACAGTGTCAGGCTGGTCCGGTTAAAGTAGCATGGGTTCCCAGACCTGACGCTCCATGCAACAGAGGAAGAAACGCGCTGAAGAAACAGTCCGGCGGCCCCGAATTCTCCTGGGATGTCTCTGTGCGGCGATCGGTTTTGAGAGTTTGTTTTTCTGGGCTCGCGTTCAGAACGCGTTCACCGTGCCGAAGGTTGTAGCCGTCCTGCTCGGGGCCGCCGCATTGGTTCCTCTGCTCTGCGTGGAATCGATGCGTTACCCGGTAACGCGCTTCTCCAAACTCCTGATCGTACTTTTCACCGTGCTGATGGCTGCAGTCACTGTTGCCACGGCCAATTCGATCAGCCCGCCGGTCAGCTTCTGGGGCGGCGACTGGCGGCGGATGGGCTGGATCACTCAATTGGCGATGGCACTGATCGCGGTGTCCGTGCCGTTCGCGATTCGATCGGATCTAAAGAACCTGAGATACCTGTTGCGAGTGGTTGCCGCGGTCGGTCTCATCAGCGGTGCCTACGGTATGCTGCAGTGGCTGGGATGGGATCCTTTACTGCCGAGTTTCCTTCGGCAGCAGATCCTTGAACAATTCGCAGGAAACTACCGGGCATCGGGAACCATCGGTCAGCCCACATACTTTGCAAACTATCTGCTGTACCCCTTTTTTTCGTCACTCGCACTGTTGTGCTACGAAACCAGCCGCCGGATGCGGGCTCTGGCGATTGCGAATATCGCCTTGATCTCCGTTGTTCTTGCGATCGGGACGGCAAGAGGCGGACTGGTCGGATGCGCGGTCGGTCTGGCCGGCTTCGCGGGATGGCTTCTGACAGTTCAGGTACGCTCATCACCTCGTCCCGCAAGAATTATGGGATGGATCGCGGTCCTGATCATCATCGCCATCGCCGTCACCGGCTATTGGAGTTCGTCCTTTGCCCACTTCGGTACGGACACGGCATCCGTGGGACGAATCATCCTTTGGCAGGACGTGATTCACCTCATCGTGCCCCCAAGGTGGATTGCCGGCACCGGTCCCGGCATGTTTCGAGTCGCGTTTACGCGATACCACTCGAACCGTTACACGGCATTCAATCCCGACGTGCATTGGGAGACGGCCCACAACGTCTTCCTCGACAGGCTGTCGGAACAAGGCGTCATCGGTCTGGCCGCCTTTGGCTGTCTGATCGCCGCGTTCGGTTACAACATGATCAAGGTCGTCCGCTCGTCATCCGATCGATGGATTGCGGCAGGCCACGTCGCTCTCGCTGCCGGACTGGTCGCAGGATTGGCCGGCAGTTCATTCAACGGAGAAGTGATCCCCACGACGCTTTACATCTATATCTGGATCGCGATTTCATTCACAGCGCGCGATTGCGCGGAAGGTCAGCCGCCGGGCGGCCGGAGAGCCAAACCGCCGGGCCGCTCCATACGAATTACGGCGGCTGTAGCGGCTATCGCGGCCGCAATCGGATTCGCGTGGTACGCCGGCAGGAATTGGACCGCCGAAGCGTCGTTGATGGACGTCGCACAAGCGGTCGAATCGCGAGACGAGTCCGCAATCCTGGCGTCAGCCGGCGAGGCCGAGCGCGCCATGGAACATGTCGGCACATATCATCTCGAAGTTTCCCTCCTGATCACCAACTTCCTGCGGAGCAACTGGAACACTCTAAACGGCCCCTCACGTACCCGGCTTGTTCAAAAGGGCATTGATTCGGCGACTCGCGCGGTCGAGGGAACCGACAAGCCCATGTTGTCGCTGATGAACCTCGTCATCCTCGGTAATTTGAGCGGCGATGCGCGAACGGCGGAATGGCTGAAACAGTTGCAGGCCCTGGATCCCTACTGGTTTCGAACGCACGAACTTTCAGCGCGTCTTCTGCTGCTGCAGGGCAACTTGAAAGATGCTTTACGCGAAGCGACGATTGCCAGGCAATTGGCGCCCTTTTCCAGCACCACGGCCGAGTTGTGGAAGCAACTGATCGCTTTCCGGCAGCAGGCGGGTCTCGAAGAAAAATAGTCGCATCGATGAACAGCCCTAACGCCCGCGTCCCAGCTTCGTGCGAGGCTATCGCGGGCGGAGGGCGCGAAGTTGTTTGGACGTCATCATCCAGAGCAGGGTGCCGGGTTTCTTGGGTGGAATCCGTTCGACCTCGACTGTGCAGGCGCCGCTCTTTTTGAGGTCGACCTGCATGCCCATGGAGAGTGAAAGCAGGTACGCGGCGAGGTCGCTGAGTTGCGGATTGTGACCGACCAGAATCACTTGATCGAGCGTCGAATGTCTGGAAACTGCGCTCATCAATTCCTCGATGCTGCGGTCGCCCGCCAACTCCGGCAACTCATCCAACTTCCCTTGCAGACCAAGTACATGACAAAGAATCTCCGCCGTTTGACGAGCGCGCAGCCAGGGACTCGTGAATATCGCCTCGAACGGAAGGTTCAAAGCCTTCAAACCTTCGGCGGCCTGACGGGTGTTCTTGATGCCGTCCTGAACAAGCGGCCGTTCCGCGTCGGACGAGACCGAGAGGTCGCCTTTGCTGAGCGCTTCGCCGTGCCTGAAGATGCAGATGCGCATAATTACTCGATGACCACGTTGAGGTCGTAAATTTCGCTCATCAGTTCCGCTTTCTCAAGCGCGTAATCGATGGCTTTCGAAAGATCCCCTTTCCCGCTCAAATGAAGTTTCAACCTCTTCCTGGAACGAAGCTCACACGAAATGTCGTTGATCTTGGCCTGATGATCATAATCCAACGCGTCGGCTACGCGAAGAATTGCGCTGAGTTTCCGGACGACATCCTGCTGAAATCCGGAGAGCTGGCTGAACTGGATATGCTTCGCGGTCGGGTGGCCCTTGCGGTGATATCGCGCAACGTTCGCGATCAGATCCAATTCGGCTTCGTCAAAGATGCCGGACACGGAGCTCTTGATCAAATAGTACGAATGTTTGTGATGCTTTGGATAACCGACGAATAGCCCGATGTCGTGCAGCATCGCGGCCGCGTGAAGAATCCGCGCAAACTTCTCCGGCAGCTTGTGCAGCTTCTGCGTTTCCTCAAAAATCCGGTGCGCGATGCGGCTGACCTGCTGGCAATGCGTTTTGTCGTAGTTGTATTTTTCGCCGATTTCTTCGAGGGACTCATTGCGATTGAGTTCCTGGCGCCAGGAGCCTTCGTAGTTCGGATAGCTCTGGGTCAGGAGATCGACCATCAAACCATCGCGGAGACCACGGCGTGAGACGAAAACGTAATCGAGTTTGAAATGATTCAACATCGACAGAAGCACTGTGGCGCCGGCGACGAGGATGTCGCCGCGTTTGGTATCGCCGAGGATTGCATCGGCGTGGTCCAGCGGTTGACTGCAAAGAAGATCGAAGAGCGTCTTGAGCCGGGCTCGCCGGAGGACGTAGAGCGATTCGCGGGGAGACTCGCCGGTGAAACGCGCGTCGGCGTCCGCCAGGGCGGTCATGGTGCCGCCGCTGCCGAAGGCCATCGAATAGTTGACGCGCGAAATGTGTTTTGCAACCGGAGAGAGCCGGCGGCGGACCTCGCGTTGCATGCGATCGATCTCTCGATCGGAAGGCGGATCGCTGTTGACGTATCGCTCGGTCAACCGTACCGCGCCAAGCGGTTCGCTGAACAACGCTCGCATTCGGCTCCGGTTGCCGAGCGCTATCTCGACGCTGCCGCCGCCGATATCCATAAACAACCCGAGAGGAATATCGAAACGGAGCCCGCTCAGGATTCCCAGACTGATCAAGCGGGCTTCGTCCTTCTCAGGCAATACTTCGAAAGGAACGCTGGCCTCGGCAGCCTTGCGAACGAAGGACGGAGCGTCGGACGCCTCGCGCATCGCGCTCGTGCCTACCGCGCGAATCGCCGCGCATCCCGACCGGTCGGCCGCGGCTTTGAACTTGCGCAACGCGTCAAGGGCTTCGTCACGGCTGTTCTTATCGAGCTTTCCGGTCTGAAACACCTTGTGACCAAGGCGCACGGCACGCCGGTCCTGCTCGACGATCTTGTACGTACCCGGTTGGTCGACCGATGCAATCTGTAGCCGGATCGCGTTGCTGCCTGCGTCGATAACGGCAAAAGTCTTCGACATGGATTACGTGCTGGCTCCGCTCATTAACCCATCGTCGAACATTGTTGAGGACGAATCTTGTACATGACCCGGACCTCGCCAGGCCGGCGTCCCGGATATTTGTCTTTGCCAAGATACTTTTTCGCGAGCGAGTCGATGTGATCGTCAGCTCCGTCCAGAGTGATCACTTCGACTGTTCCCTTGATCGAGAGATAACGGTAAGGATTGTCCGGGTCCTGAAGCGTGATGGCCACGTTAGGATTTCGCCGGACGTTCTTGTCTTTCACGCGCCCGACGGCGGAGTTGACACGAACGTAGGTTCCGTCGAAATCACACCACACCGGCGTCACCTGAGGAGTGCCGTCCTTCATGATTGTGCCGAATTGCCCGAAGGCCTTTTTTTCAAAGAGATCTCGAAATCCGCCCGGAATTGCGTCTGTCATCACCGCCTCCAAACGTTCAGTTTAAACGTTCTACTAAGCTGTCGTCTTGAAATCAACAGCCGCGTCTGCTGCACGATGATTTTTTGTTCACGCGGATGGCGTCTTCAGTATGAAAAATGCGAGCGCGTGAATTGGGCAGTCCGGTGGTTTTCACCGTTCCTTCACATGGCCGACACGGGATTGTCATAGCTCGATTAGACAGTGAGGGCCTAGAATGGAGCGCGCACACACCAACAGACAATACGATCACAGTCTGAGGATACTGAAGGACATGCTGCTCCTGATGTCCTATCACGCGGAGCAAATGATCGCGGATGCGATACGCGCCCTGGTCGAGCGCCGGTCGCACATCGCCAATCAGGTTATCCTTCGCGACGACACACTCGACCGCCTCGAGCTCGACGTCGACCGGTTCTGCAACGAAATCCTCGCGCTGCAGCATCCTGTGGCCAGCGATCTGCGTTTTGTGGCAACAGCCTTCAAGATCGTGCGCGACATCGAAAGAATCGGCGACATCGCCGTGAACATCGCGGAAAGAGCCAACGAATTGATCCAGGAACCTGAGCTGAAACCGTTGATCGCGATGCCGCTCATGGGCGAACGCGCCCAAAGGATTCTGAAGGACAGCTTGGACGCGTTCATCAATTCCGATGACCAGCTCGCCGAGAAAGTCATCCGGGACGACGAGGCCATCGACGATATCAGCGAACAGATTTTCCGGGAACTTCTGACTTACATGATGGAAAAACCAACAAACGTTTCGCGCGCGCTGAAACTGATTTTTATAGCGAAGCACCTCGAGCGGGTCGGGGATCACGCGACAAACATCGCCGAAATGGTCTTGTTCATGATCCGCGGTCAAGAGGTGCGTCGCGGTACCGTCGCTCCACTAAACTGATCGGTAACCCGCCGTACCAAACCTCGTTCTAAACCAGGCGACTATCACGCGAGCCTTTCGTTGACGGCACGCTATCGAACGCGTGCCGTCATCCTTTACGAAATTCAGTGATGAGGCGCCAGACCGAACGTGAGGGACAGCGAGACGCTCCGCGCTGCGAGCATGGTCAACTGGTCACCGGGAGCGGGTGCATTCGAAGTGGCTGCTGCCGGCTTGACCGCGACGATGCTGTGTTTGTCGAACAGGTTGTTGACCGTGAGTCGCACTTTCGTCTGAGAAAATTCGGATTGACCCTTGATCGTGTAGTTCAAATAAAGGTTCGTTATATTAAACGGATCGATACGAATGGCCTGGTTCGTGCTGCCGTTGTCGTTCCACATCGAACCGATGCGTTTGTTGAAGAAACCTAAATCCCAACTTTGACGCTGATAGCTGATCCCTGCCGTCTCAGTGTTTTTCGGAGCACTCGCCAGCCATAATCCCGAACTGCTGTACTTGGCACTGCCGATCGTGCCGTTCAGATAGGCGCTGAGTCCGCCCCCCAGGAAGATTGTGCTTTCCGCTTCCGCGCCCTTTGTTCGGGATCTGCCGCTGAGATAATAGACGGGCTCGTTACTTGCATCCAGATAGGACGAGTACGCATTGTCGAAACGGATGGTGTACGAGTCGACGTCCAGCGTCAACCGGTTGGCTTTCCAAACCGAACCGACCTGAAACGTTCCGGTCTTTGTCGGCTTCGGCAGGACCGAGACGGCCGCATTCTTCACGTCCCAAACCTTTGAAGGCGGAATCTCGCTGCCGGTCGCAAACTGTCCATACACCGACCAGTTGTGCATCAGCTTGTAATTCAAATCGAATGACGGAGTCGTCGCCGTGAAAGAAGCGTCGTGCCGCACATACGGCGCGCCATTCAGGCTGCCTACGGTCTTCCCGTTATCGGCGAACTGGGTGAAATCAAATTTGTAGTGCACGAACTTGACGCCCGGCGTGACGCTCAAAGCGTGAGTGGCATGCCATTCATACTCGACATAAGGCTGTGCCGACGTGGTGTTGAATTTTTCATGGAAATTCGGCAACGGTTGATCGATCCAGGTCCGCGGATCGGAGGGCGTCTGAAAACGATTCGTCTTGGCATATTCGAACCAGAGGCCGGTTCGAAAAACACCTAACCTGGAAGTCTGGGTGACCGGAACCAAGCCACCGTACTTCCGGTAACTGTTGAGTTTGTCGACCGCACTTGTCGTCGTGATCTTCGTTGGGTCGTTGTAGTTCTGTTTGTTGTAATAGCGATAGGTGTAGACCTTGTTGTCGATCAGCCAGCCATGACCCAGATCGGATGTGATGCCGACGTAATCGAAATCCGAGGGGATGTGGTAGAAGTTGTACTTGTAGTAATTGCCCTGTGCCGGGTCGTCCGTCATCAAGTAGTTGTCGCCGTACTTCGCATAATTGGCGCGCGTCGACACTTTCGTATCCGGGGTGTTCGACTTCAACTCCACTACAGATGAAAACGCAGTCAACGTTGTTCTCGGATTAATCGTGTACTGATACTTCGCCGAAAAGGCGTTGCGCCGCTGAAAATTGAAAGTCTGATAACCATCGGACTTCATCTGATGAACATCTATCAGGAAGTTCGATCGGCCTGACGGTCCGAACTGACCCGAATCGAAAGCCGCCTCATACAGACGCGTATTGAAGGAGCCGTAGGACACCGTCGCTCGCACATTCTGCTCCGGACGCAGGCTGCGAGACATCATATTGATCGAGCCGCCGAAGTTCGTCGGTCCGATCGTCGACGCCGATCCGGGACTGCGGTCAAAGACGGTCTGGCCGATAAACTGGCTTGGAAAGAACGCCCATGAATGATGGGTCGGCGTATTCGTATCGTTAAACGGGATTCCATCGAAGGTGATGGTGTAGTCGCCGTCCTGAAAACCGCGGAAAAAGGTCTTGCTGTCGCCCAATCCCGCCCCATTCGGAGCGAAGCTGAACGTTCCGGGAGCCATTTGTACCACTTCGGTGTAATCGGCGTTCGGGGAGATGAAATTCTCGATGTAGACGGGGCTGATCACCGATTGCGCGGAGCGCGCATCCAATGAACTTTGGGATGGCGCCAACGTCGCGGGTAGCGGCAGAAATTCCGAAACCAGGACTTCCTCGCTGACTCCGGCAACCGTGAGAGTGATGGGAATGTTTTCCAGACCATTGGCTGCCAGATTCAATCCGGCGCTTCGAGCCGTGGAAAATCCGGGGGCGGTTACTTCGAGGGTATAGCTCCCGACCGGAAGCATGCTCGCGACAAAGCGTCCTACCGCGTCGCTTTGAGCGTTATGAACCGTTCCCGTCAAACTGTTCTTGATGGTAACGGACGCACCCGGAACAACCTTTCCGTCCGGATCCAGCACTGTTCCCGAAATCGTTGCAACACTGCCGGCAGTCTGCGCCGCCAATCGACTCGACGCGACAATACACAACAGCAGACCCAACAAGACAAGCGGCATATGCCGGCGACTTGCAAACCTGAGCATCCTACACCTCCCGGATTAACCGTTGGTTGATGATGAAAGCGATCGGCCGTGAAGCAACATCGTTGGCGCTCAATGTTTCTGTCATGTTACGAAATAATGAAATAGGGGTTTCAGGACGTCACAATCACGTACGTAAGTTGCTGACAACGGCGCGTCACCGAGGGACAATTATTAAAGACCTGTTCACAACGGCGTAATGCCTGTCCCATAAAACCGAAAAGAGGCCTCGACATTTATGAGCACAGTTGACAGTACTCGCATTCAAGTTCACTGCACCGATACTCTCACCGAAAAAATCGAGGCTGTGCACAACAGGATCACTCAGAGAGCCTACGAACGATGGTTGAACCGCCGGGCACCAGGACAAACGCCTGTGGAGTTTTGGGCAGCGGCCGAGCGCGAGTTGTTTTGCAGACCGAATACCGAGGTCCGCGACTGGGCTCACGGAGTTCTGATCCAGATTCCCTGCGTCAATGTGGAGCCTTCCAGCATTCGTTTGTTCATGTCTCCCAGGGAGCTGCTGGTACTTGCACCACTGAATAGTTCGGGGCTGGATCGCTGGCTCTTCGGTTACCTGCGCTTTGAGAAGCCACTCGACAACGTGGAGGCTTCCGCCCAGTTCTCAAACGGGAATCTGTGCATCTCAGCGGCGTGTGTGAATGCGCCGGAAGAGGAAAAGCTCCGATTCCGCGTCGCCTGAGCCCATCCGGTGTTCGGCTAGGCAAGGCCCAGACGAAGCAGGACATTCAAGACGAAGGCGAAGATCGCCGCCCCCAGGATGACGGTTACCGGCAGTGTCAGTACCCACGCCAGCATCAGGTTCCGCACCGTCGCGGTTTGCAGACCCGAGTGATTCGCGGCCATGGTGCCCGCGACCCCCGACGAGAGCACATGCGTTGTGCTCACCGGCAAGCCGAAATTGTCGGCAGCCAGAATAGTTCCCGCCGCGACAAGTTCCGCTGCGGCTCCCTGCGCGTAAGTCAAATGCTCTTTCCCGATTTTTTCGCCGACGGTCACCACAATGCGCTTCCAACCAATCATTGTGCCCAGACCCAGTACAAGAGCCACCGTGACCTTTACCCAGCTGGGAATGAACTTCGTCACTTGATCAATGCTTCGCTTGAGTTCGGCGGCAGACTGCTGCTCCGCCGCAGTCGGCAATTTTTTAAGACGCATCAACTTCCCGAGAGCTTCCGAAGTCAGGTAAAGATCGCTTCGGAGCCGACGGCGTTCTTCGGGCCGCAGAGTCCGCAACGTTGCTTTGCCGGACACAGCTCTGGAAATTTCCCCACACTTCGTCGCGATCGCGGCAAACGTTCGATCACTGGCTTCTCCCGTGGATTTAAGAAAGGCGGAAACATCGACCGTCGCGTCGTCGGGCAGCATAAGGCTTCCCATCGGCGAATGATTGCTCAGCTCCATGGAGACCTGTTGCGCTGTCCGTGCCAGATGATCGAGATTTGCGGAACCGAGATCGACATTCACAGCGTAGGCACCCGGCAGGATGCCGATCAGAATGAGCATGATCAGACCCATTCCTTTCTGACCGTCGTTGGAGCCGTGCCCGAAGCTCACTCCCGTACAGGTCAGAATCAGCAAACATCGTATCCACAACGGAGGAACGCCGCCTTCGCCGGGGGCGCGGAACAAATCGTCGCGCCGGATCAGAGACTTCGAGAGCAGCAGCAACCCGGCGGCACACGTGAAACCCACGAGCGGCGACAGGAACAGCGAAGATCCGACTTCCCTGGCCTTTCCCCAGTCCACGCCCTCCCCAAACTGATGACCCGCCATGAGGAGGGAATTGGCGAGGCCGACACCCATAATGGAGCCGATCAAGGCATGGGAACTCGATGCCGGCAATCCGAAATACCATGTGCCCAGATTCCAGAGGATTGCCGAAACCAGCAGCGCGAACACCATCGCGAAACCCGCGCCGGATCCGACGTTGAGCACGAGTTCGACCGGCAATAGCGAAACAACACCAAACGCAACCGCACCGCTCGACAAGAGCACACCGATCAGATTCCAACAGCCGGACCAAACCACCGCGAAGTTCGGTTTGAGAGTGTGCGTGTAGATGACAGTCGCGACCGCATTTGCGGTGTCATGGAATCCGTTGACGAATTCGAAGCTGAGCGCGAGGGTAAGCGCCAGCAACAGAAAGACTCCAGTGCTCAGACTGACGGCTTCCCCAAGTAGTGTCATTTTAATTGGACTCTGTCGATCTCGCAGTCAAAGTGAGAGAGAGACAGAGGCTACGAAGCGGAAATTACAGAATTATTACAATCCATCGAAGAGTTTCTGTCCGACTCGGGTTCGTGTTCGACTTCGACGGCGCGTTTGCGTAAGGCCAGGACTAAATACCGCTGTAAGCGGTTCGTTCACACTTTTTTCAAAACTGACTTGCGCATTTCGGCTTTTGTGGCAAGATAGCGCTGCGAAGTGACGAATGATGATTGCCAATTTACATGGATGTAATCCGTTGTTACGGCATGAAGCGGGCTTCATCGTGACAAATCGAGTGGTGGTCACGCCACAGTTCGGAATCCGGTTCGGAGACGTTATCTTCGGCGAACCCACGCTGATGGATGGCGGAATGTATCCGGCATCCGGTGGAATTTACGTCCTTCTGACTCCCGATCCCACATGGACTCCGCGTCCGTTTCAGCCTCTTTACTTCGGTGAATTCGGAATCGCAGGCGAGCTACAAATCAGCCCGGAGAAACAGCTGCGTTGTTTGAGAGTGGCCGCCGGTAGAAATCTTTTTATTGCGGCGCATGCAATGCCTTTGCGGCAAGGATCGCACTTCGGCAGTCTGAAAACCGATCTGATCCGGCAGTACGCGCCAATCGGCAATCTTGAATTTGCGCAAGAGGGCGTGGAGAGCGCGACCCGCATTCAGGATCTCGAGAAAAAGATTACCGAGCATGAAGTCGTTTTGAGCCTGGTTTTGACAGCGATCGGCCAATCGGCTCAGAAGCAGCCCGAATCGCGCAAGAGACCGATCGGCTTCAGGCCTTCGAGGACTGGGTGCGGGGTCTGACGTTATTGTCCGACCCCGTACTTAATTTTTCTACTGGAGCTGGTAGGTCACGAACACTCTCGCCGAAAATGTGAGCTGGCCCGGCAGGAACGGCAACCGGGCTGTATTGACACCGAATGGATTCGCTCGGTAGCCGTTTCCGTAAAAATATTGTGGTTGGTAAGCTGCAAAATCTTCGCTGATCGAAACGGCGTTTCCCGTCGAGCGGCCCGAGGCGGCCGCCAACGTGTTCGCTTTGCCCCGTGCATCCTGAATTGCCTCTTCGAGCAAATTGCGACGGAGTTCCGCTTCATTGCGCGCGAGGAAGCGTACGCTCCCGGATGGCAGCGCTCCGGACCTGGAGATGGCGTCAATGACCTCTCCCAGCTGAAGGCTATCCCGCACCGTCACCTTCACCGAATTGAAAGCGTGATAGCCAAGCAGGCTGGGACCATCCGGCATACCGGCGGGCATCGGCGTCAATGGCGCCGCGGCAAAGCCGACGGGCGGTGAAAGAAGAGGCGGCCGCGGCATGAACATGCCCGGGATCGCCGGCGACTGAAGAATCGGCCAGACGCCGGTCGCCCCCGCAAGCAAGTCCACCTGGTCGTTGCCGGCAAGCGTCAGGGCCTGCCGAATTTGCATAATCTTGTTGGCGTTCTCCTGCGTTGCCATCGCCGCGGTCGGAGCCGCGGAATGCACATCAATGTAGAACTCGACGATTTCAGGCGGTGCGTCCCGGGTAGCCTCGCCCACCACCGTTAATCCTTCGACGGGTCTCTGCGATCCGAAAAGCATAGTTGTCATGGGCGTATCCTCCGAAGTCACATCGTGGGCAGGAAGCGAAACGGCTCGGCAAGAGAGATCGCCTCGCAGTCCGCTTCCCGACTTAATCCACGCTCAGGCTAGAAGGTTCTGGCCGAAGCGTTGCGTCTGTTGAGGCGTGCACAAGGCCTGCAAAACTTGAGGAACCTGTTGAGCGAGCGTCGCCGCCTGCTGAAGCAATTGAGGAACCTGTTGAAGCTGCGGCGCCTGCTGCACCAGTTGCGGGTTCTGCTGGATAATCTGCGGGAACTGCTGAATGATCGAAGGTACCTGCTGAGCGATCTGATAGGCGTTGTGCACCAGCTGTGGAATCTGCTGGATTGCCTGCTGCGCCAACGGACTCACGAATGGACCGTTTTGACCAAACCCGATAGGATTTCCGAACCAGGTTTGCGCCGGAATCTGCGGCATCGCGCCAAACATTGGAGATTGTGTGCCGTACCCAAATCCGAAGTGGGTCGGGATGAGTTGTTGCGTACCGAAGCCGTACGGCTGTGGAGTTCCATACACGCCGGCATTCCACGGATTGAATTGAGCATACGGATCAAACATCATCTTGCCTCCTCTGGTGTTGAAATGCGCAGCATCGCACACACGACGCTGAGAGGACGATTGTGGGCGCACATTGTTCGATCTGTATGCGACTCCTGCCGCAATTGCCGCATTTGTTTGCAAATCACTCGTGGATCACGCCCAGTTCAGGCGCTGTTCGGAAGCCGGCGCTCGCCGAGGAGTCTGGTTTTTGTCGTATTCAACCAGGTTTGAAGCTCCTCTTCTCGAAAACGCCATTGGCGGCCGACTTTAAGTGCGGGAATTTCTCCGCATTCTGCCCAGAAGCAGACTGTCCGTGGCGATATGCCAAGCCACCGTGCTACGGCAGCCGTTGAAAGAAAGGGGACTTTCTGTTGGCTCTTGGTGGTGTACATACCTGAATGACTCCATAAACCTGTGAAGGCTGGCTTTCAAACTTGTAGCGTTGTGGTTAAAGAAAAAAGAATACAACAAATCTCGAAGGCGCGTACCAAGTCGTTGAATCGTCTCTTAACGATCATGTAATAAGACTGTGATGCGATCTTTCAATCGCGTCTGACAGCTTCGCTGGCGAGCGCACCTTGGCATCCCGGAGGTTTTCAAATATGGATCGAATATTGAATACGTTTCGATTTCTCGCGGTCGCAGGAGTATTTGTTGCTGTCGCGTCGGCTCAATCTCCCGACGTGCCCATGCAGTCGATTCTGGATCCCGGTGTCGTCACGACCCGTCAGCAGATCACGCCTGCCGGTACTCAAACCGTGTTCGCCGGTAGAGTCTACGGCTTGGCGTTTGGAAAAACCGACTCCGAAATCTATGTGCTCAGCGGTGTCGCCAAGACTCCGCTCTATCGCATCAACTGGAAGGAGAACAGGATCGATGGCGTGTTTCACAACGAAGCACGCGCCGGAATACAAGGAATAGCGTGGGACGCTGCCCGCCAGCGCGTCGTGATTTCCGCCATCAGGACGACGACCAAGAACGGAACCCGGCTGCAGGAAGTCGTGCTGCTCACTCCGGACAATGGCGAGCTCATACCGCTGGCTGCGGGACTCGGACGCTTCGCGGCCGGCACAGTTTCCGTCGCAGGCGAAAACAGCGGTCGCGGTGTGGTTGCGTTGACTTTCGACAATGAGGTTGCGGTCATCGATCTAAAGTCCGGATCCGTGACCGGAAGAGTCAAGGCCGGCATCGCCCCGTTCGCAGCTGTTGTCAATCGCGCCGGAACTATCGCGTATGTGAGCAACTGGGGAGGCCGTTTCGCGAGACCCGGTGAACCGACGGCTCAGACCGGTCACCAGGACAGCACGGATCAGGTGCTCATCGATAACCGGGGAATCGCGTCCACGGGAACCGTCAGCCGCGTCGACATCGCTTCGTTGAAAACCACAAACTCCCTTTCCGTCGGACTTCATCCCACCGCGGTGGCGTGGGACGAAGCGCACGCGCGTCTCTATGTCGCCAACAATAATTCGGACACGATCTCCGTAATCGACACCTCCAGGGACGCCGTTACTCAGACGATTGAGATCCAACCCTTCCAAACCGCAATTCGGGGGATTGCGCCGACCGCGCTGGCGCTGGACGCCGATGGAAAGCGTTTGTATGTGGCCTGCGGAGGCATCAACGCGGTTGCCGTCATACGTTTGGATACTTCAACTGTTGAAGGACTGATTCCAACAGCGTGGTATCCCGATCACCTCGCGCTTAGCCGTGATGGGAAGTCGTTGGCAATTGCAACGCTCCTTGGTGTGGGTTCGGGCAACGGCACTGTCGATGAACGGCGTGGCCGCTACGTCCACTCGAATCGGGGATCGATACAGATGGTAACGATTCCCGACACGTCCCAACTGGCGAACTACACGACGGCAGTTGCTGAGAACAATCATCTCCGGCTGCGCGGCGAGACCGCAAATGCCGTTCGAACGGCCGCCGCACGGCCGTTGACGGCGCTTCCGGTGCCGGTCCGCTCAGGAGATCCGTCGTCTATTGCACACGTCGTCTACATCGTGAAGGAGAATCGAACATACGATCAACTCTTTGGCGATATCGCCAGAGGGAACGGCGATCCTGATTTCACGATGTATGGCCGGAACGTCACGCCCAATCACCACAAGCTCGCGGAAGACTTTGTTCTGCTCGATAACTTCTTCGCTACAGGCGGAAACAGCGGCGACGGACACCAGTGGGTCACTCAGGCCGCCGAGACCGCGTATTGTTACTGGCCCGGTTACCTCGGCCGCAGCTACCCGTTCGACGGTGATGACCCGATCGCCCCCGCGAGTGGCGGATTCATCTGGGACGCGGCCCTTGCTCGAAAGCAAACCGTGGAGATCTTCGGTGAGTATGCCGGGACAAACAAATTGACACTCAATGGAAGAATTGCGTTTCTCGACCAGTGGAAACAGGGCGCAAGTTTTTCCGGAAAGTTCCGGACCGTTGCTCCCAATCCCGCCGTCAACAGACTCCTTGCCTCGGACTTTCCCGCATATAGCGGTTCCGTGCCCGATGTGGTACGCGCCCAGATCTTCTTGAAGCACCTGGAGGGATGGGAAAACAGCAGCAAGATGCCGAACCTGGTGATCGTTCAACTTCCAAGCGACCACACGGGCGGAACGTCGCCGGGATACTCGACGCCAAAAGCGGCGGTCGCGGACAATGATCTGGCTCTCGGGAAAATCGTCGAGGGACTGTCGCATTCGCGGTTCTGGAAAAGCATGGCGATTTTTGTGGTCGAGGATGACGCTCAGGGCGGCGTGGATCATGTGGACGGCCACAGGACCGTCGCTTTGGCCATCAGTCCGTACGTCCAGCGCGGCTCCGTGGATTCCACGTTTTATTCGCAGCCAAGCATGCTGAAGACGATCGAACTGATGCTGGGTCTGCCGACGCTGTCGGTTTTCGATTTGATCGCGAATGACATGCGCAACAGCTTTCAGTCGGATCCGGACTTCAAACCCTACGACGCCTCCATGCCGGCGCAATCTCTTTTCGAAGTGAATCCGCCTGCCTCGTCGCTGCAGGGAGAACGGAGGCGCGCGGCGCAGGATTCATCACGCATGAACTTCCGCCAACCGGATGCCGCTCCGGCCGACAGGCTCAATCGAATCCTGTGGCACGATGTGAAGGGTTGGTCAACACCATATCCGCGAACTTTCCAATCGGCCTTTGCCCCCTTCGCACTCGACCTCGATGACGATGAACGCGAAAAAGCCCCGGCGGTGAAGTCCAAAAAATGAACCGTCGATCATTTGTTGCTGAGCATTTCCAATTTGACGATTCCCTCTAACGCGCGGCCGGCAGCTTGATGGTGAAGGTCGACCCCAATCCGAGACGGCTGCTGACGGAGATGGTGCCGCCCTGGCTCTCGATCGCATGCTTCACGATCGAGAGTCCGAGGCCGGTTCGGCCGGACTCGCGTGATCGCGCCTTATCGACTCGATAGAAACGCTCGAAAATCCGCGGCAGATCTTCGCTCTTGATGCCGACGCCGCTGTCGGATATGTCAAGTTCGAAGGTACCGCTGTTGACCTGACCGTTGATGCGGATTTCGCCGCCCGGCCGGTTATAGAAGATCGCGTTATCGAGCAGGTTCGAGCACGCCGCGGCAAGCCGAGCCCGATCCGCGCGAATCTCGACATCCGGACAGTCGTTGGCGACTTTCAGCTGTCTCTCGGCAATCAGCGAGCGGCGCAATGCCAACTCCTCGTCGATTACAGGTTTCAGCCTCACTTCGTCGAGCGAAACCGGTAATTCGGATTCGATGCGGGCCAAGGTCAACAGGTCGGTGACGAGTGCCTCCAGATGTTCGGCGTTGCGCTCGATCGTACGAAGGAAGTCGCCGGCGATGCTCGCATCGTTCATGGCGCCCGAAAGAAGCGTCTCGGTATATCCCTTGATGGACGTCAGCGGCGTTTTGAATTCATGCGACACGTTGGCCACAAAGTCGCGGCGCATTTGCTCACTACGGCGAATCTCCGTCAAATCGTGAAAGACAACCACCACGGCATCCACACCACCCGACGTATTCGGAACGGAGGCGATATTCGCCTGGATCGTTCGCGCGTTGCCGAGCTTGAGTTCGATCACCCGCCAGTTGCCGAACTGGAGGACACCGCGAACCGCCTCCTCGATTTGCGGAAGCCGGAATACCTCGAGCGGAGTCTTACCGATCAGATCGCGGTCGGTGGATAAGAGACTCAGGAGTGCCTGGTTGACCAGAGAGATGCGCGCGCTCTTATCAAGAACCATGACGCCTTCCGACATGGCGCCGACGATCGACTCCAGCCGCCGCTTGCCCTCGGCCAAAGCTTCCATTTGCGAGCTAAGATTCTTCGCCATCGTATTGAGTGAATTCCCGAGAGCCGCAATCTCCTCGTCACCGCTGATCGGCAGCCGTTGATCCAGGTCGCCTGCGGCGAGCCTCGTTGATGCGGCGGAAATCTCGATGAGGGGCACCGAGATCAAACCGCGGACGATATAACCGAACGTGAGAACCAGGCCAACGCCGGCCAGAGCGACAAAGAACAACTGTGTTCCATACGCCATCATCCCGACCATGATGGCAACAACCACCAGATTCCAGAAAACGACGCGAGAGTGCAGCCGGAAGGTCACGTTGTTTCAACCGGCGAACCGATGCGATAGCCGACGCCGCGAACCGTTTCGACGTATACGCCATCGGCTCCCAACTTTTCCCGCAACCGACGGACGTGTGTGTCCAGCGTCCGTGAGGTTGCTTCGGTGTGATAGCCCCAGATGCGGTCCATCAAGACATCGCGCGTAAGCACGTTGCCGCGAGCGCGCATCAGCTCATACAGAAGATCGAATTCTTTGACGGTCAGCGGGACGGCATCCTTGCCGCAAAAGCACTGGCGGCGATCGGGATAGAGCTGGACCCGGCCGACGCGCAGCATCTCCGTCCGTTCGGCTCGTGTTCGCCGAAGAATCGATTTCACGCGCAATACCAGCTCCCGGGGGCTGAACGGTTTCATCACGTAGTCGTCCGCGCCGAGTTCGAATCCGATCACGCGATCGATCTCCTCGCTCCGCGCGGTCAGCATGATGATGGGAATTTGCATCGACACCTGATGTGAGCGAAGGCTGCGGCACACCTCGATGCCGTCGACGTCGGGCAGCATCAGATCCAGAATGATGAGATCGGGAGGCCGGTTCTGGACAATCTCCAACGCCTGACGGCCGGTGCCGGCGTTGATAACCTCGAAAGCCGATTGCGTGAGATTGTAAGTGACGAGCCGGACGATATCCGGGTCGTCATCCACGATCAGAACGCGTTCCATGCCGGATATCCTGTCCCCGAACCATGAAAACAACCATTTCCGCGACGTTCGAAGAATGATCGCCCACTCGCTCGAGGTGCTTGGCGATGAAGATCAGTTTGATGGCGCGCGAAATGTTCCGGGTATCTTCAATCATGTAGGTGAGCAGCTCGCGGAAGATCTGCTGAAACAAATCGTCGATCGCGCGATCGTGTTCGATGACCTTTTCGGCGAGTTCCGGGTCCTCATTGACGAAAGCGTCCAGGCTTTCCTTGAACATCTGCTGCGTGGCATCTGTCATTATCGGCAGAGCGATCAGCCGCTTCAATTCAGGCTCCTGAATCAATTCGCGCGCACGTTCGGCGATATTGACGGCAATGTCCCCGATGCGTTCGATGTCGCGCACGATCTTGAGAGCGGTCGCGATGAAACGCAAGTCGCGGGCAACGGGCTGCTCGAGCGCGAGAATCTCGTAACACAGCGTGTCGATCTCTACTTCGAGGCCGTCGAGCGTGTCATCACGCAGGATGACTTCTTCAGCGAGAGTCGGCCGCCGCTCCACGAGCGCGCGGATCGAGTCGGACACCATTTGCTCGGCCTGGTGGCTCATCAACAGCAGCTTGTCTTTCAAAAACCTTAACTGCTGTTCGTAGTGTTTGCTCGTATGTTCTCGCTCAACCATATGCAATCACCTACCCGAATCTTCCCGTAATATAGTCTTCGGTTTCCCGCTTAATCGGCGCTGTAAAAAGTTTCTTCGTGCCACTGAACTCTATCAAACGCCCGTTGAGAAAGAATCCGGTTTCGTCCGAAACACGAGCGGCCTGCTGCATGTTGTGTGTGACGATCACGATGGAATAGTCGCGCTTCAGGTCGTAAATCAACTCCTCGATTTTTGCGGTTGAAATGGGATCCAGAGCGGATGCCGGCTCATCCATCAGGATGACCTCCGGCGAAACCGCGAGGGCGCGGGCAATGCAAAGCCGTTGCTGCTGGCCGCCGGATAACGACATCGCCGAGCGTCCAAGACGGTCTTTCACCTCGTCCCACAGCGCCGCCTCCCGCAGGGTGCGTTCGACGATTTCATCCAGGTCCGCGCGCTTTCTTGTAATGGCATTGACCCGCGGACCGTAGGCAACGTTTTCGTAGATCGACATTGGAAACGGGTTTGATTTCTGAAAGATCATCCCGACGCGGCGGCGAAGCTGTATGACATCCATCGCCGAGGAGTAAACGTCGACGCCGTCCAGTTCCACCCGCCCGACAAGCCGGGTACCTGGGATGAGATCGTTCATTCGATTCAGCGACCGCAGAAACGTGGATTTTCCGCATCCCGACGGCCCGATCAGCGCCGTGACGAATCGGTCGCGAATCTGAACGGTGACGTTTTGCAGCGCTTTGTTCGGTCCGTAAAAGAAGTCGACACCGTGGACGCCGATTTTTATCGCATCGCCCATCGCCGCATCCGGTTCCTGATCAGGATTGCTGTGATATTGAGAAGAAAGGTCAGAACGAGCAGCACCAGCACCGTCGAGTAGAGAATGGGCTTCGTCGCTTCGACGTCCGGCGATTGCGTCGTCAGCACCCAGATGTGATACCCCAGCTGCATAAACTGATGATTGAGACGCGTGGGAAGTTGCGGAAGAAAATAGGCGGCCCCCGTAAATAATACCGGCGCGACTTCACCGGCGCCCCGGCTCACCGCGAGAATGGTTCCCGTCATCACGCCCGACCATGACTGCGGGAGAATGACGCGAGTGATCGTTTGCAGGCGGGTTGCGCCCACGGCAAGCGAAGCCTCGCGATACTCTCGAGGAACGGCGCGCATCGTCTCTTCAACAGTAATGATAACCACGGGCAGCGTGAGAACCGCCATCGTCATCGAAGCCCAGAGAATCGAGGGCTGTCCGTAGACCGGCTGACCGCCATAAAAACCACGATCGATGCCGCGGCCGATCGTCTGAATGAAAAAGCCCAATCCAAATAATCCGAACACGATCGACGGAACGCCGGCAAGATTGTTCACTGCCATGCGGGTCCACCGATATAACCGCGACTCGGCTCGGGCGTACTCGGCGAAATAGATGGCAACGAGCACGCCAAAGGGGACGGCAGCCACGGACATGAGCATCACGAGAAGCATCGTTCCAAAGATCGCAGGGAAGATTCCACCGGCAGTCATACCTTTGTCCGGTGGCGCGCTGATGAATTCCCAGCTGATTCGGTCCTTGCCGCGAACGAGAATATCGCCGATCACAATCGCAACCATAACGATGATCAACAGCGTCGCCGCGAGAGTGAGCGTAACGAAAGTTCGATCCACGGTCTTACTCATGCGGAACCAAAGAGCCTCAGACGAAGGCTTCGTTTCAATCGGTCGCCGGCCCAATTCAATATAGAGGTGATCACGAACAGCAGCGTTCCGATGAAGAACAGTATTCGATAATGTCCGCTTCCGAAAACCACCTCACCCAGCTCCGCGGCGATCGTCGCCGACAGTGTTCGGGCTGGCATGGCCGGGTCCAGAGATAGAACGGCGGCGTTGCCGGACACCATCAGCACGATCATCGTTTCGCCGATCGCCCGCCCAAATCCGAGGACTATCGCAGCGGCAATGCCGGGCATGGCGGCAGGCATCACAACGCGGAAAGCCGTTTGAGTCTTGGATGCTCCGAGAGCGAGTGACGCTTCGCGAAAGTGTCGCGGCACCGCAGTCATCGCATCTTCCGTGATCGTGTAAATGATGGGGATAATCGCCAGCGAAAGGCCGATCCCCGCGGTTAGCGCATTCAGCCGGTATTGGAATCCGAACGCCGCCTGTAACCATGACGCAAGAACGATCAACACGAAGAATCCGATCACTACGGATGGAATACCAGCGAGCAGCTCGATCACGGGCTTGATCAGTTCCCGTGTGAATCCTGGAGCAAATTCGGATGTGTACAGCGCGGCCGCCAGGGCCAGCGGTGTCGCGATCAACAACGCGATCAGCGTTACTTTGAAAGTTCCCAGGAGCAAAGGCAGCACGTTGTATTTGGGAACTGCGGAAACCGGCTGCCAGGAGACGGGCGACTTGAATGGCGAAGCCAGCGACACGCCTTCCGCGGAACGGAAAACGAGCGGCATCGCTTCCCGAGCGACGTAAATGAAAATTAAAAAGATGATGGCAATTGCAAGGAAGGCGACGGCAAAAATTAATCGCTCTGCAACCATATCGAAGAACCGGCGCCATCGGAATGTGGCCGGAGGCCTTGCAGACATTCGTTGTTCCGAAACGGCCGAAGCACCGCCGTCGGCGATGGGATCAATCTTCATGAAATCCTTAGTTTGATGGTTTCAACGGGTAATAGCCGGCCTCAGTAACAATGTCCTGCCCTCCGGGAGACAGGACCCACTCTTGAAATTCCTTCGCGACACCGGAAGGCTGGCCAGCCGTATACCAAAACAGCGATCTACTCAGAGGGTATGCATTGCTGTAAACATTTTCCATGGAAGGAGCAATCGCGGGAGACGCTTCGTCCCGTGCGATCGGAACGGTCTTGATATCGGTTGCATAGCCAATTCCGCCGTAACCAACTCCCGAAATGTCCTTGGCTACCGCGTTCGTGACGGCAGCGGTGCCGGGAAGCGATTGATACTTTTCCGGAAAGTCTGCATTGGCGAGGACATGCTCCTTAAAGAAAACATAAGTTCCAGAGCTGTTCTCGCGGCCATAGAGCACAATCGATGCGTTCGATCCACCAACATCCTTCCAGTTTGTGATCTCACCTCGATATATCCGGCGAATCTGATCCATCGTCAATCGATCTACCGGATTCCGCTTGTTGAGATAGACCGACAAAGCGTCCAACGCGACGGGTATTTCCATGACGTCGGTATTTCGCTGCTGTTTAACGGAAACCTTTTCCTCCTCTTTCATCGGACGGGAGGACTGGCAAATCTGCGTTGACCCGTTGATCAAAGCGGCAATCCCGGTACCACTGCCACCGCCTGTGACCTGGATAGTCACTGCAGGATGCCCCTTCATAAAGACCTCAGCCCAACGCTGTCCGAGTTGCACCATCGTATCGGACCCTTTTACGGTAATGGACTGAGTCTGTCCGTTGCGTTGCTGGTCCGGGGGCTTTGCGCATCCCGCGATAACCGCGAGTGAGGTCACGCACAACCACCAGCCCAGTTTCTTCATAGGGGGAGGATATCTCACGAATGTTACGGATAGGTGAACTGCCGGTGAACTATTCGCATTGCAGACATTGGCGGAGTGATAAACATTTCACGGAGTTGTCACAATTTTTTGGTAACAGCCATGGCAATGATGAACATGCATGTTTAAGAAAATTTTGATCGTCGAAGACGAGCAGGATTTGATCAAGCTTCTCAAATACAACCTCGAGAAAGAAGGATTCAAAGTCGCCTACACGACGGATGGCAGTCTTGCCCTCGCCGAAATCCGTCGCGACGCGCCGGATCTCGTCATGCTGGATCTGATGTTACCCGGCATGGACGGTTTGGAAGTGTGCCGCCAGCTTCGCCGTCACGACAAATACGCAGCGATCCCCATTCTCATGCTGACTGCACGCGGCGAGGAAGCGGATCGTGTCGTTGGTCTGGAGATCGGCGCCGACGATTACGTTACCAAGCCGTTCAGCATGCGCGAGTTGATCGCTCGAGTGCGCGCACTGCTTCGCCGTCATGAGCCTGTCACCGTGAATCGGGCGACGATTCAACGTGGAAACCTTCTGATCGATCCATCCGCCCACAGCGTTGCCATTGCCGGCCGCGAAGTCGAACTCAGCGCGCTCGAATTCAGGCTGTTGCATCAATTGGCGTCACACCCGGGCATGGTGTTTTCGCGCGATCAACTGCTCGATCGTGTCTGGGGCAATGATCGCAGCGTCACGCAACGAAGCGTCGACGTGTATATCCGCCGCGTTCGGGAAAAGATCGAACCACAACCGCAGGATCCAAAGTATGTGCAGACCGTCCACGGTGTGGGATATCGATTCGCGATGGCAGCCGAGTAACCTCAAGTCCCATCTCCAACTCTAACTGCGCTGGCAAAGGACTCTGCAGCGAGGTATTCTGCGAAATCTCATGCGCGGCGTCTTTCAGTCGTTCATTTCGTATCTGCTTTGTGACTGGCTCTCGAGTCTTGGTGCGATTATCACCACAACGTCGGCGGTAGTTTTCCTGACGTTTGCTTTTCAAGGCTTCGCGAATCCCTATTACGGGATTATTGTCTTTCTCGTTTTCCCCGCATTCTTCGTGTTCGGTTTGATTTTGATTCCTCTGGGCATTTGGCGCTGCTCCCGAAAAAAAGGCGGACTGACGAACGTCCCGAGAATGGAATTGAGGGGACCGGCCGCAATGCGGCTCTTCGGTATCGTTTCACTGCTGACGGTGATCAACGTGGCGATCGTGTCGGCGGGCACGTATTCGAGCGTGCAATACATGGACTCGAATCAGTTCTGCGGTACCGTCTGCCACTCCGTGATGATTCCGCAGTACACGGCATACCAGAACTCACCCCATTCGCGCGTCGAGTGCGTTCATTGCCACATTGGACCGGGCGCCGCATGGTTTGTGCACTACAAGCTGTCGGGACTGCGACAGATGTATGCACTGACGTTCAATACTTATCGCCGCCCAATTCCCGCAGCGACCGATCGGCTCCGCCCCTCGCGCGACACCTGCGAACAGTGTCATTGGCCGGCGAAAATGAGCGGCGACAAGTTGAAGGTGATTCGCCGGTACGATGAGGACGAACGCAATACCGAGAAGGACACGGTTCTTCTTTTACACGTCGGAACGAAGATTCACAAAGTGCATGTCGGCAGGGATATTGAATACATCGCGACGGATAGCGAGCGGCAGCAGATCCCATGGGTCTCTTCAAACGGCACAACGTACAAGACCGGTGATGCTATCGGTGATCGCCGCAAGATGGATTGCATCGACTGTCACAATCGCCCGACGCACACCTTTGATATGCCCGCCCCCGCGGTCGACGCGGCGCTGGAATCCGGACTAATTGATCGGTCCGTCCCTTTTGTGAAGCGCGATGCCGTGCTGGCATTGACAGGAAAAAAACCGTTGGAACAGTTGCCGCCGGGAGTGAAGGCAATCTACGATCGCAATATTTACCCATCCATGAAGATTTCGTGGGGCTCCTATCCCAACAACCTGGGCCACGAGCAATTCCCCGGCTGTTTTCGATGCCACGACGAGAGTCACAAGAGCGACTCCGGAAAGGCGATCACGCAGGATTGCGCCGCGTGCCACGAACTGCTGGCTGTCAGCGAAGAGAAGCCTGACATCCTCAAGACCTTGGGCGTGAATCCCCAATAGGGTTGTAGCGTCCGCTATCGGCCGCTCCCCGCAGCCATCCGCGAATACGCCGGCGCGGAAATCGAACGCGACCGGGTCTCGACGATCACGAAGAGTCGCAGCCGTTGAGCGATCTGGTCGCGAACTGCGCGGAACGCACGCACTTGCTTTTCCGCAGTGTCGAGTTCAAGCGGATTATCGAACTTCCAGTGAATGGCTTCCGCTTGAGGAAAGTGACGACTCAAAGAAGCCGTACCCTCGTCGAGCGTGATGACGTAGTCGAATGCTTCAGCAGCCAGCTCTTCAACAACCCGGCCGGGCCGGTCGTCCAGTTCGAGGCCGATTTCGTTCATGACTTCAACTGTCATACGGTGCGGCTCGGCATGCGATGCGCCGGCGCTTATCGCTTCGAAGTGTTCCGAATCAATTCGGTGAAGCAGCGCCTGAGCCATCGGCGCGTACACACTGTTCGATTCGCACAGAAACAGAACTTTCCTTTTCAGGCAAGGCCTCCATTCATCACGAAGGTCGAAACGGGATTCGTTAGCTTAACACAATTAGTCGGCAGCGTCTTTATTCGCGCTCCGTTTGAGTCGGGCCGGAATGAAAAAACTTTGCGCCGGTTAGAGAGGAGGCGCGGGCTTTTTTGCCCGCGCCGAGGTTCTAGAAGTTCAGACGAAGTGCGAACTGGATTTGACGGTTCGTGCCGAGGCCAACACCACGTTCCACCGTGGACGTCACGACGCCGAAGGTGGAACTCGTTAGCGGATCGCCGGGCTGCGAGACGTATCTGCCCGTGGCCGCGTCGGTAGCCGGAGTGATCGAAGGAGCCGGGGTGGCAAAGTTCGTGAAGTTGAAGATATTGAATATTTCGGCACGGAACTCGACGTTGGTTGTTTCCCGGATTGGAAACTTCTTGTTCAACATCAAGTCGATCTGACGGAACTTGGGACCCCGCGCGCCGTTTCGAGGGAAATTACCAAACTGTCCCGGCTTCGGCATGGTGAACGCCGCAACATTCAAAAGCGTCCGGTCGTTGTTCAGGAAGACGTTGGCGTTCGGAAGCAGATCCGGACGGCGTGTTCCTCTCGTGGAGCCACCGCCAGGCGTATTGATAACCGCCGTTCGTCCCGCTCCGGCCGTGGCATAGACAACTCCGGCAGCGTCAACGAAGACAATGTCGGGACGCGTGACGAGTACGTTCACCGGAAGCCCGCTGCGGCCATTCGATATGCCACCGACTTCCCAGTTGCCAAGGATGGCATTGGCACCGGAGTTCATGTTGGACCCATAGGTCCGTCCGTGGCCGATTGGCAGCGCATACACGAGGCTGGTGTTGAAATTGTGACGGATATCAAAGTTGTTATAACCATCGTCGTAATCGAAGTTCGTAACATTCCGCGCGTTGTTGCCGACGGTAATCGCTTCATTGGAACCGGCGCTGTTGCCAAAGCTTCGTCCCAGCGTGTACTGCGAATTCATCGTCAGACCTTTGTTCGACCGCTTGACCACGGAGAGTTGGAGCGCCCGGTAGTTGTCGTGACCGCCGCTGCTTTTATAGTCGATTTCGGCAAAGGGCCGTAACGGCGTGGTAGAACCGGGCACGGGGATATCGAATTCCCGTGTCACGACGCCCGTCGCAGGATCGACGGAAACGATCCGATTGGCCACGCTGCGGATAAAGAGATTCCGTCCCTGGCTGCCCACGAATGCCGCCGATGCAACGAGTTTACCGGGCAACTCCTGCTGCACTGAGAAACTGTACTGATAAACCCTTTCCGGCACACTGTAATCCGGCGAATACGCGCGTGGCGCAAACTGCCGGTTGGTGGGATTATTGATGAAATTGGAGCGGACTGTCGCTACGTCGATTGGGAACGAACCACTGAACACCGTATTAATAAGGTCGCTCTCGATGGGTTGCAGAAGATCTTCGGTCTGCCCGGGGCCATAGAAGATTCCAAATCCACCGCGCAACGCCGTACTTGAAGTGGGCGAGTAGCTCAGGCCAACTCTCGGACCGAAGTTGTGGTTCGCCTGGTAAAACTGATGATCGGGGGGCAACAGCTTGCCGTTATTAATGTCGAACTGAACCGTCAAATTTCTGGCCTCACGCAGAGGGCTGTAGTACTCATACCGAAGTCCATAGTTCAAACTCACCTTCGGAGTGATCTTCCATTCGTCCTGAGCGTAGGCGATATAGTACTCCTGCTTTCCTTCGCGTTGCCCCGTCGCTCCGCTGTTGAATACGCTGGGATCCGAAAGGTCTCCGACGTAACGGATACTGGCGCCGGTGTTACTCAAAAGAGCGTTCAGGTTACTGAACGTGTATTGTGTTCCACCATTACGATCCGTGTAGAAGCGTACCGGACGAACCTCGCCGCCGAATTTTGCGGTGTGCTTTCCGGTCATCCACGTCAGGTTGTCGATAAATGAAAGCGTCCACGGCGTGTACGGAGCTCCACGACCGTTTGCCTGACTGTTGAGTCGAACCAATCCGCCGGCCGTTGAGACTCCAGTACTCGAGCCCTGTCCCGGAATGCCCGCGTTGGACGCGCTCCCAGTGAAATTAATTGTGAAGAACGTGGTGTCAATGCCGTTAATGGTCGGGCCTTTTCCAAAGCCCCGCGTCAGCGCTCCGTTGTAACCGAATTTCGCTTCGTTGACGATATGGGCTGAAGGAACCGATTGAAGCGCCAGCACACCGTTTTGAGGGAACGTGCGGATGGATAACGTTCTGCCGGCGATGCTCTGGGGTTGAACGTTGTAGCCCTGATCGCGGAAGAAGCGGGCGTACATGGAGTGCTTGTCGTTCAATTTGTAATCGATTCGAGCGCTGAAAGCATTCTCGTTGACAATGGTCGGAGCGAGAAGCTGGTAAATGTCGTAGTCTGCATTGGTCGAAGCGCCCGCAAGGAGAACAGCCCTTGGATCATGAAAGGCATCGATGACCGGTTTAATCGAGTCCACTGCTCTCGCTTTGGCAACAGCACTGGGAGCTGATTCGATCAGGTTTACCGAGTTGCGAAGACGATAGGCTTCGAAGCTTCCAAAGAAGAAGGCTTTATTCTTAACGATCGGTCCACCGATGGAGCCGCCAAACTGATTCAGCCGCAGGGGACTCTTCGTCAAGCCGCCGACCGATTCGCGATCAAAAAAGTTTCGCGCATCGAACCTGTCGTTTCGAACATATTCAAACAGCGAGCCATGGAAATCGTTGGAACCGGATTTGGTGATGACGCTGACCTGTCCACCGGTCCCGGTACCATACTCCGCCGGATAATTATTGGAATCGACTCGGAATTCCTGGACATTCTCGAGACTGCTTTGAAGACGAAATGGCGACGCCAGTTCGCCACCAATGACGCCGGGAGCAGCGTCGACGATCCCGGATCCTTCGATGCCGTCATAGCGAACAGCGTTTTGCTCAACCGCGCGGCCGCTGAATCGAATATCGCCAAACGTACCGGAACCAGTGTTTTGAGCGCCCGGCGCCTGGAGATACAACTGCGACAGTTGTCTGCCGTTGATCGGCAACGTACCGACTTCTCGCAGGTCGACGTTGGCACCGATACTCGCGGAAGTCGTATCCACCAGCGCTTGCGCCGCTGCTTCCACGACCACGGATTCGGAAATCGAGGCGGGCTTGATCGTGAGGTCCAGCATAACAGTCTTACCTACGACCAGTTGAAGTTCGGGTACGGAGGTTGCAGCAAAACCAGACAGGTCGGTTGTGACGGTATAAGTTGAGGGCTTCAAACCGGCTATCATGAAGTCGCCGCGATCCGCCGTGACCGCCATCCGCTCCTCACCGGTTCGTTCGTTCTTAACAGTAACGGTCACACCCGGAATTACCGCGCCCGATGTGTCCTTCACTGTGCCGCCGATTCGGCCTTGATCGCCCTGGGCAATAAGGGCAGTCGACAGAATCAGCCCAAGTGCGACGATACGCATTACCGCGTTCGAGTGCCTTATCAAGAAGTCCTCCTTGTTCATCCAATCAGGTTTGTTCAAAGTCAGGAATGCAGCTCTGGAAAGATTAACGTAGGCAGGGCCGTTCAATCTTTCATGAAAGGTTCATGAATAATTTGTTAACGCCGGCCCGCCAATAGGCCTCATCTGTTACAAATTTATTACAATTTAATTAATTTGCTATCACTGTCGGCGCCTATCGAGTACAAAAGAACCCATGAAACTTCGAGTGACAGTTCATTCGCAAATCATTCGAAGTCTCAGCCTTGCTCTTTGCCTGTTCACGCCGATGGTAGCCGGCGCTGAAACCCGCACGGCCACCGCCGCCTCCTATATCCAACTTGGCGACAAGTATTCACACGACGAACAGTTTGATCGGGCGATCGCCGCGTACAACATTGCGCTTCAGTTCGCACCGGACCTCGGAGAAGCGTACTTCAAGCGCGGTCTGGCGCAACAGGCGAGGGGCGATTTCTCGGCGGCCGTCACGGATTACGGAAAAACAATTGAAGTCGTCCCGAAATGCGCGGAGGCTTACGCTAATCGAGCCTACATTTTTGCACTACTGCAAGAGAGGGAAAAGGCGCTCACCGATTGGGCTGTAGCCCTCGAAATCAACCCGAAGTTAACGAACGCTCTGTACAACCGGGGGAACCTTCGACTCCGAAACCGTGAACTGGACGACGCGATGGAAGACTTCAACAAAGTACTTCAAATCGACTCGAATTACGTCACGGCGTACAACAACCGCGGCATTGTGAAACTTGAAAAGGGAGACGTTGCGGGGGCAATCACCGACTTTAATCAGGCCATCAAAATCAATTCCAAGTTCGCCGACGCTTACGTCAACCGCGGACTCGTCCGGCTTCAGCTTCGACAGAAGGCCGAAGCCGAGCGCGACTTTGCCCGATCCATCGAACTTCGACCTTCCCTCAAAACGTTCATCGAAACCCGCATCGATCAGCTTACCCAGCGTTAGTTCACCCCGTGTTCATCGAGCGGCGTCGCGGATAGTGCGAAGATACAAGTCCCAGATTCGCGGGAACACCACATTCACATCAAAGCGTTCCGCGATAGTGGCGCGGCCATTCATGGCCAGCGCGCGATATTCATCGGGTTGTTTCAACACACGGAGGGCCTGATTCGCCAACCCTTCGACGTCGAAGAACCCCGCGAGCAGCCCGTTTTCCTCGTGCCGGATCACCTCTCGAACCGGCGCCGTGTCCGAACCCACCACAACGCACTCGCACGACATGGCGTTGAGCACCGACCAGGACAGAACAAACGGCGCTGTTAAATAAATGTGAACGTCGCCGAGCGAAAGAATCTCGACTAGCTCCGACTTCGGAACGGTTCCAACAAATCGGAACCGGCTCAGGTCCGGTTTTTCCTGGAGAATAACGTGTTCCCGATAGGTTTTCGTTTTGATCTGCGTTTCATCGTTGCCGTAATGGATTCGGTCGGATCCGACGACGACGAAAATAACGTTCGGCATCTCCGCGGCGATCCGATTTGCGACGCGCACAAAAATATCGAAACCGCGCATCGATTCGAGTCCGCGCGCCACATAAGTCACAACACGCGTGTCCTCGGCGATGGCTTCGTCGCGAAGCTTGCGAAGGCCGCTCCTGCGGCGCCAAAAAGCGGTGTCGATGCCGTCGTGAATGACTTCGATCTTGGATTGCCAGTTTTCCGGAAACAAACCCCATTGGAATTCCGTGGCTGTATAGCCCCGGGTACAGTTTTGCAGGTCCAAAAGGATCATCGCATTCCGTGCCCGCGACCGAAGCACGTTCAACTCCGGCGGATTCCATGACCGAAAATCCAGGTCGCTGTCGTGGCCGTGGTAGTAGTACTCGAACAAGTTGATGATCGGACAGCTGTAGAGTTCAGGAAGAAAGATGGTCGATCCAAAACCGCTGTGGCCAACGATCAAATCCGGCTGTAAATCCGGATGGGCCTTGCACACTTCGTAAACGGAGTGAGCATGCCATATTTGGTTTTCGAACGTCCTCGAGCAGTAATGCGTTGATGCGGTCGCGCCTCCTTTGGCTTCAAACCGGAGGCAGCGCACGCCCTGTTGCATTCCGGAAGTTGCTTTCGTGACGAAGATGCATTCGACGTCGTCGCGACCCGCAAGTTTTTCCAGAACCGGTCCGAACTGTGCTGGGAAGGTGGAATGAATGAAGAGAATCTGCATATCGGCGCGCGCGCCGGTCGAGGCCGGCGCATGGCGTCGCGTCGTTGAATGGCTTGAGGGTTACCGCGGACCTTCCACGTTGAGTGCACCGAAGCGCTCTTCGTGCTGCTTCATCAGGTTGCCCAGGAGAATCGACAACCGTTTCGCTGCATGAGGGCTCAGGATAATGCGGTCGGTGAGCTGCACCGTCACCTCTTTTTGCCCGGCATGCCACGCCTGATTCACGCCGAACATGAGGACCACTTCCTCGCGGGTGCTCATGACGTTGCACACGTTCGCATATGAGCTCTTCATGTTGCTGTCGTCCCACTTGACTTGCATCTGAGTTGCCTGGTCTGCACTCGACTGATCTTTCGACATCACTCTCTCCTTCTTGCTTAATTCATTGGCGCAACTGAGAATTGCGGCGCCATAGTATCTCACAGCAAATTGGAGATGTGGGGACGCGGCGGCGAAAAATAACGCCGCCACGGCCCCACATCTACAGGACTGAACGAGTGCCTTTGCGGTAGGATATGGCGGCTTTATGACTCGCTTTGAACCACCCGCGGCAGACCCTCGAACTATTAATAAAGGAAGCGCAGGAGAACCCGTGGAAGATCAGGATGCGCTTTGGCGGCAATTTGCGTCTGCGGCGTCGCTGGATGCCTACTGTACGAAGTGGCTTGCCCTGCAATGCCGTCTGATCCGGGGAGTTGCCGGTGGCGTGGTGCTGGTTGCTCCGGAGGACAACCGGCCATTTTCCCCCGCCGCGTTCTGGCCGGACAAATCTCATGATCTGAAACATCTGGCGGAGGTTGCAGAACGAGCGCTGGTCGAACACCGCGGACTCGTACTCAAGCGAACCGCGCAGACCGGTTAGTCCCGGTTGCGTTACGACATCGCCTCCCCGATTCAAGCCGCGGGACGCACCTACGCCGTCGTCGCGCTCGACGTCGATTCCCGCCCTGAAGACGAAATTCGCGAGGTGGTCCGTCAACTTCAGTGGGGTTCGGCGTGGATGGAGGTGCTGTTTTATCGCGGTCAATCGTCCAGGTCCGTGCGCGACCGCCTGGACGTCGTTGTCAACATGCTCGCGGTGCTCGTCGGCGAAGAGAAGTTTCGCGGATCGGCGACGGCGCTCGTGACTGCCCTCGCGACCCGTCTGGACTGCGATCGCGTCAGCGTTGGATTCCTCAAACGCGGCAGCGTTCGCGTCGAGGGCCTGTCCCACAGCGCGCATTTCGGAAAAGACACCACGTTGATTCGCGCGATCGGCGTAGCGATGGACGAAACTGTCGATCAGGACGCGACTGTCATTTTTCCCGAGGCGTCACCCACCAAATCTATTGTCACGCGTGGACATGCCGACCTGTCTCGGCAACACGGCAACGGATTCATCTGCTCCATCCCATTGAGAGGGCAGCGCGGGATTGTCGGCGTCATGACGCTCGAACGGAGCGGACAAGCTTTTGATCCGGAAACCGTCGCGGTCTGTGAATCGATTGCGGCATTGGCGGGACCGATCCTCGAGGTCCACCGTCGTGACGATCGATGGCTGGCGCGAAAAGTCCTCGATTCCACCACGGTCCAGCTGGGCCACTTCATTGGACCGCGGCACGTTGCGACCAAACTCACGGTGGTCGGTGCTTTGGCGATCGTTCTCTTCTTCTATTTCGCCACGGGCATTTACCGCGTGACTGCCAAAACGGTGATCGAGCCCTCCGCGCGGCAGGCCATGGTCGCGGCTTTCGACGGATATATTCGGACGGCGCCGTTCCGTGCAGGAGACGTGGTCCGCAAGGGGCAAACACTGGCTGGGCTGGACGATCGCGAGATGAAGCTCGAGCGCGGAAAGTGGCAAAGCCAGCAGGAACAAAACCAGAAGCAATATTACGAGGCGCTCGGCAATCGCAACGCAGCGGATGTTCAGATTTTGACCGCGCAAATCGAGCAGGCGAAAGCGCAGGTCGCACTGCTCGACGAACAGCTTGCGCGAACTCAAATTACGGCGCCGTTTGACGGTGTCATCGTGACCGGTGATCTCAGCCAGTCCATCGGTTCGCCCGTTCAACGCGGGCAGGTCCTCTTTGAACTTGCACCGCTGGATTCCTATCGAATCATTCTTCAAGTGGATGAGCGGGAGATCGCGGATGTCGCGGTCGGACAAAAGGGACGGCTCGTGTTGTCGGGATTCGCCGATGATCCCGTGGATTTCGCCGTCGGCCGATTGACCCCCGTTTCAACAACGACCGAAGGGCGCAACTTCTTCCGCGTCGAGGCTTCTCTTCAGAACGTTCCAGAACGGCTGCGTCCCGGAATGGAAGGCGTCGGCAAAATCGAGATCGATCGTCGACGACTGATCTGGATCTGGACGCACGAGGTCATCGATTGGCTGCGTCTGAAAATCTGGAATTGGCTCCCGTAGCTGAAACCGCCGCTGGTTAGTCATGTCGAAATCGATCTTTAGCGCATCCTGGTATCGGGTCGGCCCGTTGAAGCCTCGACTTCGCAGTCACGCGCAAATCCACCGGCACCAGTATCGCGGCGAAACGTGGTTCGTCCTGCAGGATCTCAGCATGGAGCGATTCCTGCGCTTCTCTCCCGCCGCTTATTCGATCATCGGACTCATGGACGGCCGTCGAACGGTGGAGGACATCTGGGAAGCGGCGTGCACGCGCCTGGGCGACGATGCGCCGACGCAGGACGAAATGATCCATCTCCTGAGCCGCCTCTACCAGACCGACGTGCTTCAATGCGACGTCACGCCCGACGCTGCCGAAATCCTCGAACGCTACGAAAAACAGGTTAAACGTGAGCGGAACGTCCGGCTGTTCAGCTTTTTCTCGTGGCGCTTTCCGTTATTGGATCCCGACCGTTTCCTTCGTTTTGCGCTGCCGGTGGTGAGACCCCTCTTCGGCTGGTTTGGAGCGATCGCGTGGCTGGCGGTGATCGTGCCTGCGGTCATCGTCTTCGCTTCGCATTGGACGGACCTGACCCGAGACGTCCTGGATCGCGTGTTCGTGCCGGAGAACGTTGTGCTTCTGTGGCTCCTGTTTCCCGTCATCAAAGCGTTTCACGAGTTCGGTCACGCGTTCGCGACACGTGTTTTCGGCGGCGAAGTTCACGAAATGGGAGTGATGCTCCTGGTCTTCGCGCCGGTTCCATATGTCGATGCATCTTCGGCGTCGGCGTTTCGCGAGAGATGGCGCCGCGTCGTCGTTGGGGCGGCCGGCATGATTGTCGAGCTGCTCATTGCCGCATTTGCTTTATTCGTCTGGCTGAACGCACAGCCCGGTCCGGTGCGGACATTGGCCTACAATGCGATCTTCATCGCGGGGATTTCGACACTGCTCTTCAATGGAAACCCGCTTCTGCGATATGACGGCTACTACATTCTCGGCGACCTTCTCGAGATTCCCAATCTTCGAAGCCGCGCCAACCTTTATCTTTTGTATTTATGTGAACGGTATTTGTTCGGTAACTTTCGCGCAGAGACCTCTGAAAGTGACGCCTCGGAGCGCGCGTGGCTGATATCCTTCGGCATTCTTTCTTTCGTGTATCGCATGTTTGTGGTGGTTGCGATTCTGTTGTTTGTCGCAACGAAGCTGTTTACGCTCGGGATGGTGCTCGCGATTGCCGCAGCTGGAGCGTGGCTGGTGTTTCCCATATTGAAAGGTGCGCATTTCCTGTTCACAAGCCCGCGGATTCGTCCGGTGCGAGTTCGCGCGATCACGGTGACGGCGATTCTCGTGATTCTGATCGGTGGCTTTATCGGTTTTGTGCCGATGCCCTATCGAACCGGCGCCGAAGGCGTGATCTGGATTCCTGAAGAGTCCCTCGTGCGGGCCGGCGCCGATGGGTTCATCGAGAAAGTGGCGGTCCCCCCCGGCAGCCGCGTCGAAAAGAATGCCGCGCTCATCACTCTTTCGAATCCATTACTGAGATCTCAGGGTGAAGTTCTGGCTTCCCGTGAACGGGAACTACAGGCACGGTACATCAAATTCTTGTCGACGGATCCGGTCAAGGCGCAGATGACGCAGGACGATCTTCAGCAGGATCGGAACCGGCTCAACCGGATTCGCGAAGAAATTGAGGCGTTGACGGTGCGCAGCACGACGCACGGATCATTCGTCGTGCCCTCGCCTGAAGACATGCCCGGCAGGTACGTCCGTAAAGGCGAGTTGCTCGGCTATGTTCTCGAGTTGCAGAAAATCACCGTCCGCACGGTGGTGTCGCAGTCCATCATCGACATGGTGCGATCGCATACCTACGGCGCCGACGTGCGGTTGTCGGAGCGGCTTTCGGAGCCCATTCATGCCGTCATCAAGCGCATCATTCCGGGTGCAAGCGAACAGTTGCCCGCCAAAGCATTGGGAACGGTCGGCGGCGGCGGGATCGCAATCGACCCGACAGACAAGCAGGGACTGACGGCCGTTCAGAAGGTCTTTCAGATCGACCTCGAGATTCCCTCCAACTCTCAATTCGTCAACGCAGGCAGCCGCGGCTACGTTCGTTTCGATCACGGCTACGCCCCGCTGGCGGTGCAGTGGTATTTCCAGATCCGCCAGGTTTTCTTATCCCGATTCAATGTCTGATATCGCAACCAGAATCAAATCGTCTCAGGGCGCCTATCCGGAATGGATCATTCCTCGCGAAGGCTGGCTCGACAAAGCCGGGCGGCGCATTGTTGGACCGCTTCTCCGGTGGAACCAGGCTCGGCGGGTCCGCAGCCGCGGATTCGTCCGCGCGGTCGCAACATTCGGGAAATGGGCGGCGACGCTCGACGAGCAGCAGATCAAGGAAGGAGCCGCCGAGATTGGTCTGAACCTGCGGCGCCATGGGTTTCACGAAACGCTTGTAGCGAAAAGCTTCGCCCTCACCCGCGAGGTTGCCACTCGCACGCTCGGGCAACGTCACTATGACGTGCAATTGATCGGTGGACGCGTTCTCCTCAGCGGATTGATCGCTGAAATGGAAACCGGCGAAGGCAAGACTCTCACAGCCACTCTCGCCGCTTCCGCAGCCGCGCTTGCCGGCATTCCGGTTCATGTGATCACCGTTAACGATTACCTCGCCAGCCGCGACGCCGAGTGGATGTCGCCGATTTACAACGGGCTCGGTCTGAGTGTCGGCACGATCGTTCATGGGCTCGACCCGGACCAGCGCCGGCATGCCTACCGTTGCAACGTGACGTACTGCACCAATAAAGAGGTCGCTTTCGATTACTTGAAAGATCGCATCGTGCTGGGCCGCGAAGCGGGACGCATTCAGCTTCAGGTCGAACGGCTCTACCAGAGCCGGCCGCGTCTGGATCAACTGCTGTTGCGCGGGCTGTTTTTCGGCATCGTCGACGAAGCGGACAGCGTGCTCGTTGACGAAGCGCGAACGCCGCTCATCATCTCCGGCCCAGCCAACGCCGGCGAGTCGGAACGCGAGATGTATCAAACGGCGCTCTCGATCGCCTCGCAAATGGAGAAGGATCAGGATTTCGTCATTGAAGAGCGCGATCGCGCGATTCGTCTTCTGCCGGAAGGTTTGGACCGGATTTCAGAGCTTACGGAACAACTCGGCGGCGTGTGGGTTCGCCGACACTGGCGCGAACAGCTGGTGCGCCAGGCATTGTCCGCTCAACATCTCTTCTTCCTCGACAAGCAATACCTGATTCGCGATGGAAAGGTTCAAATCATCGACGAATACACGGGCCGCGTGATGGCGGACCGCTCGTGGGAGCACGGTCTGCACCAGATGATCGAGGCAAAGGAAGACTGCGACATGACCGAGCGTATCGACAATCTGGCGCGAATCAGTTACCAGCGCTTCTTCCGGCGTTACCTCTGGCTTTCGGGAATGACCGGCACCGCCCGCGAGGTCACGGGCGAGATCTGGTCGGTTTATCACCTCGCTACCGCATGTATTCCCACGAATCGTCCAGTGCAGCGGCAGCGCCGGCCGGATCGCATTTACGAAACCCTGGACGAAAAATGGCGCGCTGTTGTCGACCGCATCGAGGAGATTCACAAGACCGGCCGTCCCGTGCTCGTGGGAACGCGCTCGGTTGGCGCGTCGGAACTCCTGAGCGGACTGCTGAAGAAGCGCGGATTGCGCCACCAGCTGCTGAATGCCAGACAGGATTCCGAGGAAGCGCAGATCGTTGCGGAGGCCGGCGGCAAGGGATTCATCACGGTTGCAACGAACATGGCGGGCCGCGGCACCGATATCAAACTGGCACCCGGTGTGGCGGAGCTCGGCGGACTCCACGTCATCGCCACCGAACTGCACGAAGCGAGAAGAATCGATCGTCAACTTTTCGGCCGCTGCGGCCGCCAGGGGGATCCCGGAAGCTGCGAAGCCATGGTCTCGCTCGAAGATGAACTCGCCCAGGTCTACATCCACAAGTTCATTCGCAAACTGGGACCGGGTTTCTCCAACCGCAATGCGTCGGCACGGGCTCGAGCGAAAGTCGTGCAGATGGCGCAGCGTTCGGCGGAGCGTTTGCATTTTCAGATGCGTCACGACCTTCTGGAAATGGACGAACAACTCGACTCGACACTCGCCTTTTCGGGTAAGGCCGAGTGAACCTGCAATTCAGCGAAACACGTCGGCGGTTCCGATTCGTTTACAGACTCATACCTTGCTGAGGAAATTTTTCATGATCAAAAGGATATGTTGCATCGCGATGCTGGCTGGTTTTTTGAATGTGACGTCCGAGGTTCAGGCACAGGTTGTCCCGGCACACGTCGATCTCAATCAGAGACCGATCAGCGGTCCGTTGACGCTGACGCTGAGCGACGCCGTGACGCTGGCTCTCGAGCGGAATCCTTCGCTCAAGGTTGAAAAGATCCATATCGAGCAGTCGCGCGGAAAGATCGTTGAAGAGCAGGGGGGGTTCGATACCTTGATCAACGTCAAAGGCACCGCCGCGCGACGCGACAACCTGGTCGCGAGCCGTTTCTATCCGACCGGCTTCTATTTCGATTCCGAGCAATCGCCGAGCGTCAGCATCGAGGCTCACTCGTTCAGCGGAGGGCGGTTTACCGCCGGACTCGACTATAAGCGGCTTGTATCGACATCCAATACCCAGACACTCAGCCCTCAGTACAGCGCGAACCTTACTTTCTCGTTCATGCAGCCGCTCCTTCGCGATTTCGGCCGGAGCGTGAACAACACGCGTATTCAGGTGGCCCAGAAAGGAACCGAGATCGCGGAGAACAATTTGTTCCAACGCATCTCCCAACTGATCCAGTCCGTCGAAGAGAGCTACTGGAATCTTGTTTTCCTTCGCGAGAACCTGGAGATCAAGAAGAGCAGCCTCGACGTCGCTCAGGGGCTGCTGACGCAGAGCGAGGGGCTGCTGCGCGCAGGAATTGTCGCGCCGGTCAGCGTTCTCGAAGCGCAATCGGGAGTGGCCGGCCGTGAGGAAGACGTCATCACGTCCGAGAGTGAGATGAAGCGATTTGAAGATCGCCTCAAGATTCTGTTGTGGATCGATCTTGCTCAAGTGGATGTCACACCCAAAGACGCTCCGCTCGAAGCCCCCGTCGACTTTGATGAAGCAGCCATCATCGACAACGCATTGCGCCAACGGCCGGAACTTCTGGGACTGCAAAAGGAAGTCGAGCAGCGTGAAATCGAACTGAAATACGCCGAGAACCAGACCAAGCCGCGGCTCGACCTGACGGGTCAGTACGGACAGTCGGGGATCTCCGGCAGACCCAGCACCACGTGTATCGACCCCAACTCGGTCATCTGCGAACCGGTAGGCAACACCATTTCCGGATCCGTGTTCGCCGGTTTGACGCAAGTGGACGATCCGTTCTCGAGAATCTTTTCGCGTCATCCCTTCGACAATTGGACCGTTGAAATGAAACTGCAGATTCCCATCGGAAACCGGACGGCCGACGCACGCAAATCCCAGGCAAGCCTTCAGGTGCTGGAATCCGGCACGAGGCTTCACGCGGTCCGCGATCAGATTGCGATGGAGATTCGCGACGCCTTTCGCGAAATTCAGACATCGCGAAAACGCATCGACGCGGCACGCGAAACGATCAAGTTTCTCGAGGATCAGCTCGACGGAACCCGGAAGAGATTAGAGGCCGGCCTGGCTTCAAGTTATGATGTACTGCGTGTTCTGGCGGATCTCGACAGGGCGAGGAGCAACGAACGAAAGGCGGTCATGGATTACAACGTCGGCCAAAGCAAATTAAGGCTCGCCGAAGCGTCGAACCTGGCAAGATACAACGTCGAATTGACAACACCTCCGCGATATGTTTTTGACGCAATCAACCCGCGATAGCCGAGGCCTCGTTTTTTCCGCATTGCTGTTTCTGTGGTTGAGCCTTCCGTTATGCGCTCAATCGAACGTCACGGGAGTCATCCGCGCCGAAGAAGAAGTGATCATACGAAGCGAATACTCGGGCATCGTCGAACGCATCGCCGTGCACGAAGGTGACGCGGTCACCCAGGGACAGCTGCTGGTCGAGTTACGAAATACGCGGCAGAAAATCAACCTGCAGGTGGCTCAGGCCGGCGTTGCCAAAGCGGAAGCGTCGCAGCAGGAGACGCAGGTTTTACTGGACGCCGCCGAAAAGGAGTTGAACCGAACGCAGATCGCCGGCAACGCGCTGCCGCGAAAAGAACTCGAAGAGAAAGAAGACCAGGTCCGCCGCCTTCGCGCAAATCTTCAAGTGCAGTCCGCAACGATCGCCGAAGCCAAAGAGGAAGTCCGATTCCGCGAGCAGGAACTCAACGATACGCGATTGGTTGCGCCGTTCGCCGGAACGGTCACTCAGATTTTCATCTATCGTGGAGACACGTTACGGCCGCTGGAAACGCAGGTTCTGGAACTGGTCGCTCTCGAACCGCTGTACGCCGAAGTGCTCCTCCCCAGCAGTTACGTCGACAGGATTCACAAGGATGAAAAAATCAAAGTCGATGTCGAAAGTGAGTCATTACGTATCGGCCGCGTCGATGGAAAAGTCATTTACGTGAATCCGAAAATCGACGCCGCAAGCCGCACCTTCAAAGTCAAAATCGAAATCCCCAACCCCACCGGCCGTGTCCGTCCGGGCATGCTCGCCCAGGTCCATTTCGATTTCTAAGATTCCGGCAAGACCGTCATCGATCCACGTTTTCAGGGGCTGGGGTGCGCGTCGTAATTTGTCATTCGACGATGTCACCTTATTCATAGCCACCGGTTCTATATAGCCGACAACCTTTTCCTCAGAGGGAGGCCGCTCCGATGATTCTGGAGATCAAGTCTGCCGTTCGGACTGTGGTCCGGTCGCGTTTCGTATCCGTTCTCGCAATCGTGGCATTTGCGCTGGGTATCGGGATCACGACGGCGGTGTTCAGCATATTCAATGGAGTTCTGCTGCAGCCATTGCCTTATCCGCATCCGGAGCAGCTGGTGGCGGTGTACGGCACGCAGCCGGCATGCTCGACGTGTCCCGCCTCGTTCCCGAAGTATTACGATTGGAAAACCCGAAACCATGTGTTTTCCGCGATGGGAGGATCGACGCCGGCTTCCTTCGTGATCACAGGCCGCGGCGAGCCCGCTCGGCTTTCAGGAGTATCGACAACGGCGTCGCTGTTCGACGTCTTCGGCGTGGAGCCCATGATCGGCCGGCGGTACACGGACGAAGAGGATCAGCCCAACGGGCCGAAGCTCGTTGTCCTGGCCTACGAGCTGTGGAACACGCGATTGGGTGCCGATCCTTCCGTTCTCGGTCAGACAATCTTATTCGACGGCCAACCCTACGAAATCATCGGCGTCATGCCGAAGACTTTCACTCATCGTCGTGCGGAATTCTTCATACCGCTTCAGCGGAAACTGGATCCGGCGACGCGCGGCAATCACTTTCTCGCGACGTATGCGCGGCTCAAACCGGAGGTTCCGCTCGAACGCGCGATCAAGGAAATGCGCGACCTCGGTCAGGTGTTGGCGCGGGAGTACAACTACAACCACGGCATCGACGTCCGTTCCCTGCATGAGGCTGTGGTCGGCGGTGTTCGTCCTCCACTTCGCGTGTTGATGGGAGCCGTCTTTCTGGTTTTGTTGATTGCATGCGCGAACGTCGCCAATTTGCTTTTGGCTTCCGGCATGGCGCGGCGGCGCGAGCTGGCGATTCGTCTTGCGCTCGGTGCCGGCGGACGAGATCTGGCGCGGCAACTGACGGCGGAGAGCCTGATGCTTTCGCTGATCGGCGGCGGACTGGGAATCCTCCTGGCTCAGTGGATCATCGACACGTTCGTGAAGCTCGCCGGGAATCAACTTCCGCGTTCCACTTTCGTGACGATCGATGCCAGCGTGCTGGCTTTCAGCGCATTGCTGTCGGTCGGCGTCGGCATCTTTTGCGGAGTCTGGCCCCTCGTGGTGTTGAGGACTCGAGAATTGGCTCCGCTCGTGCGTGAAGGCGACACGCGCACGGGTACGGGAGCCGGCCGCCGTTTTGGCAACGGGCTGGTCGTCGCCGAAATTGCCGTCGCGTTTACTCTCCTTGTCGGCGCGGGTTTGCTGGTGAAGAACCTGACCTTCCTGATGAAGCGCGACGCCGGCATCCGCACGGATCGCATCGTCGCATTCGATATCGCGCCAACAGGCCAGCAGTACGAAACCGCCGATAGAGGTACCGACTTTTTTCGCCGGCTCTATCAACGTCTGATCCGGATGGACACCGTCGAAAGCGCCGGCGTGACGAGTCATCTGCCGATGTACAACTTCGGATGGAACGGCGAATACCAGATCGAAGGCGAAATGCCGTGGGGGCCCAATGAAGCGCCGCTCGTTGAAAACCGGTGGATGTTTGGCGATTACTTGAAAACGATGGGCATTCCCGTCCTTCGCGGACGCATGCTCGACGAACGCGACGGCAAGGGATCGTTGGCCGTCCTCATCAATCAGCGAATGGCTAACAAGTTCTGGCCCGGGAAAGACCCGATCGGCAAGCGATTCGGCCAGGGTAAAGACGTTACCCAATGGTTCGAAGTGGTCGGCGTCGTCGGTGACATCCGCTCGTTCGGACTCGCCCAGACTGCGCCGTACGAATTCTTCCGAACGATTGAAGAGTCGCCGTTCACGCTGAAGGTCAACGATCGCGATCAGTACATTCCCATGACCGTCGTCATTCACACGCGAAGCGCAGAGCCGACAACGATCATGCCGACAGTGCGGCAGGTCATCGCGTCCATCGATCCGAAGCTGCCGATCATGTCGATTCAGACGATGGACCAGGTCGTTGCCGCCTCCGTCGGACAGCCACGCCTCATTTCCGCCCTGACGGCGCTGTTTGCCGCGCTTGCCGGATTACTGGCCACAGTCGGAGTTTACGGAGTGATGGCTTACAACGTCCGGCGTCAGCGGCGCGAGTTCGGTATTCGACTGGCGCTGGGCGCGGATAAAAGCCGCATGAGCAGGCTGGTCGTGAAACGCGGTTTGATTCTTGCAGTGGCTGGAGTTGGTACTGGGGCCGCCGGCGCGCGGCTGCTGACGGGTGTGCTTCGAACATTGTTGAATGATGTGAAGCCGACGGACCCCGCCATCTTCGCCGGAACGGCCGTTATTCTGATGATCGTCGCTCTTGTGGCGTCGTATCTTCCTGCAAGAATCGCCGGTCGCGTCGATCCGATGATCGTGCTCCGCGACTCTTAGCGTCAACATACCGTCACGGAGCCTGTCGCTGCGCTCCGGGTTCTGACATTTCGCATGCGAGCCGAGCCGTTCAGAACCCGGAGCGCAGCGACGGGCTCCATGACGTCATTTACGGTAATGGGACATATCATGGACAACCTCTTTCAAGAAATCCGTTTTGCGCTGAGAACGCTTTTGAAGAATCCGGGATTTACCGTCGACGCGGTGCTCATTCTCGCTCTTGCCATCGGCGCCACGACGGCTGTGTTCAGCGTCGTGAATGCCGTTCTGCTGCGGCCTCTGCCTTATCGGGATCCCGAACGTCTCGTTGCAGTCACCAGCGTGTTCGAACCCGGCAAATCCAATCGCAACGTGTCCGTCATCTCTCTTTCCGACATGGCGGAATGGCGCAAGCAGAGCACGACACTGGAATCCATGGGCGCATTTGCGTACACCGAACTGCCCCTGCGAGTGGGTGAGCAGGCGTTTTTCCCGATCACGGCTCTGATGGATCCCGAGTTTCTGCCGACGATCGGGAACGACCTTGCGATGGGAACACCCTTCGCCGATCGTGCCGGAACAAACGGCGTCGACAAGACCGTGATCATCACACACCGGCTCTGGATCGATGCTTTCAACGGCGACAACGCCGTGATCGGCCGTCAAATCACGGTCGATGGCAGTCCGTTCACAGTCCGCGGTGTGCTTCGTCGCGATTTTCAATTCCCGCGCGCGGATGCCTCCTATTTCACCAGGGACATCGAGTTGCTGATGCCGGCGGCCAGTTTTCCAGGCTTTCCGGCAGACTCGCGACAGTGGTTCGGCATTGCGAGGCTGAAGCCCGGTCTCCGTTTGACGCAGGCGGAGTCCGAGCTTCAGAGAATTGCCGCCGCGATCAGCCAGGCGCAACCGGATAAAAAGGATTGGTCCGTCCGCCTGACACCACTCGCTGAAGAAACCGCGCGCAGTTCGAGGACGGCGTTGATGCTGACTCTCGGCATCTCGATCGTGTTGTTGCTCATCGCTTCGACCAATCTCATGAATTTGCTTTTTTCGCGAGGAGCTGCGCGGCTTCGCGAGATGGCGATTCGCAAAGCGATCGGCAGTACGACGTGGCTTCTGATCCGGCAACTATTGACGGAGAGCCTGTGTCTGGCGATCGGCGGTGGCATCGGCGGCCTCTACATTGCTTCCATTGCGATCGACGTACTCGTCGAGCTCTCACCCGTTCACCTTCCGGTGACACAGCGGATCGGCATCGATTCGAGCGTGCTTGTGTTTACATTCGTTATTTGCGCGGGAGCTGCCCTCGTGGCCGGCTTCTTCCCCGCGCTTCACGTCAGCATCAAATGCGAGGAAGCCGTGCGAAATCCCGGCGCGCGCGCCACCTCCGGCCGCACGCTCACGCGCGTGCAGCAGGCCCTTTGCGTCACACAGATGGCTCTGGGTGTCGCACTGCTGGCCGCGGCCGGATTGCTGACCCACAGTCTGTGGCGGTTGAACAGCGTCGATCCCGGGTTCAATGCCGAAGGCGTATTCGGGTTTTCGCTCTCCGTCCCGACTGATCGCGAGATGGATCAACGAAAGCGGTTTTATCAGCTGGCGCTGGAAGAAGTGAGAAGTATTCCAGGCGTGACGTCCGCGGGATGGATCACGTTCCTTCCCCCCGAAACACGCGCCGGAATGTTCATGGGGCTCTCCTTCGATGACGGTCACGAGAGCCCAACGCCCCATGTCGCGAATCACATGATTTCGAGCCCCGAGTATTTTTCGACAATGAGAATGCCGATCGTCCGCGGCCGTGACCTCACGGCGGCCGATAACGCCGGGAGTTCGCCCGTGATCATCGTGAACGAAGCGCTCGCTCGGCGCTATTTTCCGAACGAGGATGCGGTCGGGAAGAAGATCGGCACCGTATTCGACCACAGCAAACCGGTGCGTGAAATCGTCGGCATCGTGAAAGACAGTCACGACCGGGGGCTGCAGGCCAACGCCATTCCGACGGTTTACATTCCGTTTCAGCAATTCGCCTTGCCTTACGGGAGCATCGCCGTACGGTCGCGGGTGCCGTGGGGCGGCCTTGCTCCCGAGATCCGCCGGCGGCTTGCCAGACTTGACGCCGAGGTACCGCTCACCGATTTTCAATTGCTCGAGGATCGTATTCATCAATCGCTCGACGAACCTCGTTTCTACACGACGATGGCGGCCACGTGTGCGTTGATGGCCGTTCTCTTCGTGAGTCTCGGACTCTACGGCATCATTGCCCACTCCGTTTCGCGAAGGACGTCGGAATTCGGCATCCGGATGGCCGTCGGGGCGCGCGAGCGCACGATTCTTCGGATGGTGCTGCTGCAGGGGCTGCGTCTGGCTTTGATCGGCGCGGCATGCGGCCTGGCGTTATCGCTCGCATTCACGCGGCTTCTCAGGACATTGCTTTTCCAGGTCAAACCAGTCGATCCGCTCACGCTCGGTGCCGCTGTGCTTGTGGTTGTCAGCGTCACCTTGCTCGCGAGTTACATTCCGGCGCGACGTGCCAGCCGCGTGAACCCGATTACCGCGCTGCGTTACGAATGAACGGATTTCGTTTTGACTCTATTCGCGGCGAAGCGTATGAACCGGATCCACGAGTGTCGCGCGCAGAGCCGGGATCAGGCTCGCGATGAGGCCCACGCCAAGCAGGCCGGCGCAGACGACTACAAAGGTTGTGGGATCTCCGGTATTGACGTTGAAGAGCATGCTCGCGATCAAACGCATCACCGCCAGTGAGCCGGCCAGTCCGGCAAGCACGCCCGCCGCAACCACCGATAAGCTCTGACCGAGGACCATTCGGATGACATCTCCGCCTGACGCTCCCAATGCGACGCGAATCCCGATCTCGTGCGACCGCTGCGTCACCCAGTAGGAAATGACTCCATAGATGCCCAACGAAGCCAGTGTCAGTGCGATTCCTGCGAATACCGCAAGCAGCACCATGATGAGCCGGCGACGCATCACGGAGTCCGCGAGCAATTCATCAAACGGACGCACAGCGTAAATCGGCTGATCGGGATCGATGGCCATCGTCGCTCGCTGAACTGCCGTCGCAATGGCGGCCGGGTCGCCACTGGCCTTGATCGCCAAACTCATAGCATTCAACGGCGTCTGAGCGTGCGGCATATACAGCTCCACGCGTGACGCTCTTTCCAGCGATCCAAGCCGGACGTGCTTCACCACACCGACGATCGTCATCCATGGCGCCGTCGACTGAGCGCCGCCCCGTTTGATTCTCTTTCCGATGGGATCTTCCGTGGGCCAGAACATTTTGGCCATCGACTCGTCGATTATCGCGACAAGCGCGCCGGTTTCGTTGTCGTGTTCGTCGAAGAACCGCCCGGCAAGAAGCTTCGTGCTCACGGCTTCAAAGTAGCCGGGTGTGATGAATCGCCAGTCGGCTTCGAGGAACGGCTGGCCCGGCGGTCCCGCGTTGCTGTCCGGTGTCGTCGTACCCGAGCCTCCGTTCCCGCTGAGAGGCAACCCATTCGTCGCCCCGGCGAACTGCACTCCCGGAACTTTTCGAACACGATCCAACAGGTCGCGGAAGAACGTTCGGATCGGATCGGCTTGAGAATATCGCGCGCCAGGCAACGCGACACGGATCGTAAGCACGCCATCCGATTTAAAACCGGGGTCGACTTCCTGGAGTTTCATGAAGCTCTTGATGAGAAGTCCCGATCCTGCAAGCAACGCCAGCGACAGCGCCACTTCACCGATGACCAGAAGCTTTCGCAGCCGCTGGTGGCCGCTCCCGGCCGACGAACCGCGGCCACCTTCCTTGAGGGACTCGTGTGTTCGCCCTTGAGAAATCTGCAGCGCCGGCACGACACCGAATACCAAACCCGTTAAGAAGGTCACGCCGACGGTAAACGCCAGTGTTTGAAGATCGAGTGTCGCGGTTGCCAGTCGCGGGAAAGCCGAGCCGCCCATCGACGCGATCGTGGAAAGGCCGGATCGCGCGAGGATGATTCCAAAGATCGCGCCGACCCCCGACAGCAGAAGACTCTCGGTCAAAAGCTGGCGGATCAGGCGTGACCGGCTCGCTCCAAGTGCAGCCCGGACACCGATCTCCCGATCGCGCGCCGAAGCGCGGACCATCAGCATGTTCGCAACGTTGCAACATGCGATCAGCAGGACCAGGCCGACGGCTCCCATGAGCATCAACAATGCCGGCCGGATATCACCGACGTAATCTTCAAGCAATGGACGGATCAGAACGGCGAAGTTGAAGTTCTTGTAAGGATATTGAGACGCGTTTTCCACGATCTGCTGCGAAACGCGCTCCATATCGGTCAGGGCTTGAGGAAGCGTCCATTCCGGTTTGATCCGCGCGTAAACACTCAGGCCGTGACTACCGCGGAAGTTCGGCGTGAGCTGTGCGTCGGGGATGACAAGTGGCGTCCACATTTCGGCAAGAGCCGGGAATTGAAATCCCGGCGGAGCGACGCCGATGATTTGAAACGCCCGGCCGCTGATTTGAATGGATCGCCCGATCACGTTTCGATCCGAAGCGAAGCGTTGCTGCCAGAGCAGATGCGCGATGACGACCACGCCGTCCTTCCCCGGCTGGTCTTCGTCTTCCGCGAATGTGCGTCCGGCCTCCGCGTTGACTCCGAGCATACGGAAAAAATTCGCACTCACGATCGCGCCGGAAACCCGCTCGGGCGAGTCCGTCACTCGAATGTTGTAGCTGGCGCCCTGCAGGGCCGTGATGTCCGAGAATGACGTCGAGAACTTGCGCAGGTCCATGAATTCCGGCGGAGAGATCGCGTTCCGGTCGTCCGGGATTCCGATTCCTGTGAAACGGCCGGCCACTGAAACGATGTGATCGGAATTCGGATACGGGAGCGGCTTCAGCAGTACGGCATTCATCACACTGAACACCGCCGTGTTCGCGCCGATTCCGAGCGCGAGAGCCAGAATAACGACGAGCGTGAAACCGGGGTTTCGCAACAGAAGTCTGCATCCGTGTTTGACGTCGCTGATCAGGGTTTCCATTTCGCACACACCTCCGTCCATCGGGATGAAGGTGAAAACTGCGGGAAATGCGCCCGGTTACAAGCGTCACCTTACACGATCTGGTCCAGGTGATGCTGCATGTGGAGGACGTAATCGGTGATCACAAACTCCAGATCGACAACGTTGCCTTCCGGCGATGTCCATGTGTGCTTGAGCACGGCCGGATCCACGCCACGGATCACGTGGGCGAGATGCCGGTTATAGCTCTCCCACAACGCCAGGAGGTCCGTCCACGCCCGATCCTGATAACGTTCCACGCGGACCCATGCATCACCGTCGTAGCCGACGAGCTCGAGATGCGGCAACATCTGCATGCGAACGAAACGCTGGTGATTATTCGCTGCGGAGTCGATGAGATGCCCGATGGTTTCCTTTGCCGACCATTTGCCGGGCGCGGGCCGACGTGAAGCAGCGTCTTCGCTGATCTCCCGCAATCGGCCGGCGATGCCAAGTCTTCGTTCCAAATCATCTGCGATAGTTTTCATGTTGTTCATTATGTATCATCCGAATTGATAGCTCGGAGCATGAGTAAAACGCGTCTGGAGGCATTCAGTGACGGCGTCATTGCGATCCTGATCACAATCATGGTGCTCGAGTTGAAGGTGCCCCACGGCTCCGATGCTCAGGCATTGCGCCCGCTGCTTCCCATCTTCCTGACTTACCTGTTGAGCTTCATCTTCCTGGGCATTTACTGGAACAACCATCACCATCTTCTCCACGCTGCCGACCGCGTCAACGGCAAGATCCTGTGGGCGAATCTGCATCTGCTTTTCTGGCTGTCGCTCGTTCCGTTCGTCACCGGATGGATGGGCGAAAGCCTCGCCCCGCTGCCGACGGCCGTCTACGGAGGTGTGCTGATCCTGGCGGCGGTCGCCTATACGATTCTTCAAACCGTGATCATTTCGTCGCAGGGCGAGAACTCGAAGCTCAAAGCGGCGCTTGGAAGCGACGTCAAGGCAAAAGCTTCTTTGGCGCTTTACGCCACCGCCATTCCGTTGTCGTTCGCTTATCCCTCGCTCGCCATCACTCTTTACGTCCTGGTTGCGTCGATCTGGCTCGTCCCGGATCGCAGAATCGAAAAGCGTCTGAGTCACTGATTCATTTTTGCCCGGACAGCTTCATTTCCGCCGACAGAAGATTTTGTTGAGCGTCCCTGAAGTCGGGTTTGAGTTGCAGCGCCTGCTCGAAGCGCTGCTTCGCTTCAAGCAATCTCCCCTGACTGGCTAGCACCGCTCCGAGGCTGTTATACGTGAGGTATTCTCCAGGATTAATGCGCAGCGACTGCTCGAAGTGAGCGGCGGCTCCATTCCAATCACCTTGTGCGGCCAGCGCCAGACCGAGTTGGTAGTGCGCATCGCCAAAGTTCGGCGCGATACGAAGCGCGGATTCATAATGAGCGCGGGCTTCGGCCGCTCTTCCAAGCTTGGCGAGGACGATGCCCAGGTTGTTGTGAGCAAGCGCGTAAGACGGATCGGCTTGCACCGCGAGTTCAAATTCGCGCCTCGCCCCCGTCAAGTCCTCTTCCCGATCGTACACAATCCCGAGGTTGTTATGCGCCTGAGCGTTTTGCGGTTCCGCCTTCAAAACACGTTCCAGATGACTCCGGGCCTCCGCCAAATCGCCTTGCGACGCCAGTAGACCGCCGAGCAGCGTACGCGCCGGAAGCAATCCAGGGTTCAGGGTCACAGCCAATAGGAGATGAGGCTTTGCTTCCTCCGCTTTTCCCGACTCCTGAAGCGATCGACCCAATTCGTAGTGCGCCTGGGCCGAACGCGGAAAAGTGTCCACCAGATTTTGAAATATCTGAACGGGCGTGGCGGTGCTGCGCGCTTCCATCACGAACAACAAACACGCAGGTACGGCGAACAACAACCAGAGAACGGCATGTCTGGTCCATGCCGGAACGAGCGGGGGCGCAGCGTTCACGCTTGAGGTTGAATCCACGCCCAGGGCTTGCTGCGTTTGCGTTTCGCGGATCTTCCAGATAAATCCGTCCAGGTAGTAATGCAGAAGCGCGGCCGCCATGACCAAAGACAAGGCAACGCGCGCGGCCGCGGCGTTGTCGAGCAATCGCCACGCATGGGTGAGCGATCCGAATGCGAGGCACAACACCAGGTAGACCAGCAGCCGCTCGGCGCGCGGTCTGAAGAGGAAACCTATCCAGCGGCCGGCAGCGGGACTTATCCGCGCGCGGTTCAGATTGAACATCCATACGATCGCAAGGTATTGGACGTCGTGCCACGATTCGAACATCGCGTATCCCAACAATGGTTGATCGATTCGGCTTACCGTGTAACTCAGATAAGCAAAAGTTACCGCGATGAACACGAGCTTCAATGGATTCGGTGATAGGCCTCGGCGCACATTCCGGATCGTCCAAACGATATAGAACGACGCAAACGCGATGGTGAGCGCGAGCCAGATCCTCGACAGCCATTCGATGATCGACGCGGATACACGCGGGCCGCCGCTTTCATAGAACCTGGTGACGTACATCGGCATCGCATTGCTGAGAACGAACATGCAAAAGCCGAATAAGAGGATGCAAAGCACCTGATCCACCCGGGCTGAAGTTCGAGCCCCCGATTTCGCGTCGTAGATCCGCGCGAATCCATAGACCTGCATCAACCAGTGCCACGCGCCCCAGAGCGTCACCAGCAGAAACATGAATTTGAAATCGAGATAAGCGAGTGAGGCCGTCGTTGTGATCAGAAAGAGGGGCGCGACAATCAAGCGAGTTCGAAAGCGCAGGAATAGTTCTCGATCGGCGTAAGCGCGCAGTATGCCCGGGAAGTAGTGCGCCATCGCCAATGAGAAGACGAATGCAACAAGGGCGTCCGGCCAACCGCCGCGCGTCGCCGCCGCAAACGCGAGAAGGATCGGAACGGGTGTGAGAAGAATGCAGATCAGATCCACAGCCGGATTGAAAATCCAGCGGGTGGATGGCGCCAGTCTTTCCGGCATATTTTCGAGCGTCAGCTTCCGCGCCTTCTGCAACGCGCGGAACGCCAACCGAACATTCGCGCTTCCGTCAGAATTGGATCTTCAGCGCAAGCTCGCCGATGCGCGCCGAGCGGGTTCCGGTGATGACACCAAAGCTGCCGCTGTTGATATTCGTGTTGGGCTCGCTCCAATTCACCTGGTTGAGGGCGTTGTAAAGCTGGATGCGGAACTGCGCCTCGCCGCCTTCACCCAGGAAAGGCAGGCCGAACTTCTTGAAGAGGCTCAGATCCACGTTGGTGTAAGCGGGTCCTCGCATCGAAACTCGCGGCAGGTTCCCGATCTCTCCGGGGCCGGGATTGCTGAACTGTGCCTTTTGCGCATCGGTCAGACTCACGATCTGCGCACCCTTGGTCACCGTCGACATGTGGAACCAGTCGCCGGTGAAGTTTGGCGTACTGGCGATCACCTGGTTCAGGTTGAACCTACCGGAACTGCATGTCGTCGAAACGATGTTGTACGCACAGACGCCCGTGGAAACGCGCATCGGCCGTCCCGTCACCCAGGTTTCGATGCCGTTGATTTGCCAGCCGCCCAGGATGCCTTGCACCAGCGTTGGAGCGTTCGTCATCAGCGATCGGCCGCGACCGATCGGGAGTTCATAAATCCAGTTGACGGTGAGCGTGTGGGTGGAATCGAGATCCATGATCGCCTTGTCGGCTTTCGGATTCGCGGTGTCGCGGTAGTCTTCGTACAAACCCTGCGCGGGGATGTAATCGGTGAAACCCTTGCCCAGCGTGTAATTCCCCTGGATATGAACGCCCTTCTGCATCTGTTTAGCGATGGTCAGCTTCAGGCCATCCCACGTGGAGTGGGAACGATTGCCGACGATATTCAGGTTCGTCACTTGCGGATTGAACCGGAAGAACGTGTTGGGCAAGCCGGCCTGCGTGATCAAACCGCCGCGAACGCCGGTGTTCAACGTCGTGGTGTCGAGGAAATCGGCGAGCGCCGCAACCTGCCCGGTCGAGATCGTGTTGTTTTGCGACGTCGGCACGAGCGCAAACAACGATTGAAGGGCGCCCAGGCTCTCGCCGCGAGTCGGACTGCCGTTCGCCGCCAGATTGCGTTGAGCGGTGCGGAAGGCGTCGAGGAAGCCGTTCTTCCGGATCTCCACCTGATCCAGGTTCTCGGCCCGCCATTCACCGACGGCATGATTGCCGACGTAAGCCGCTTCGACTTTCCACGATGCCCCGAACTGGTGACCGATCCGGAACGACCAGCTTTCAACATACGGAGTCCGAATGTTCGGATCCACGGCGTACGCTCGGCTGTCGCGCGTGAAGCCGAGATTCGCGAAAAGCTGCGGCGTCGGCACGGGCATGATCCTTCCGTAGAACCCGGGATCCGAGAGCCGAGCGAAAGGCGTCAGAGTCACTGTCGTGGTTGATCCGTAATTCGCCTGCGAGAACTGGGCGTAGGTCGTGCCGGGAAGAACGTCGTAGGCAATCCCGAACGAACCGCCGACCGTCGAAGTTCCCTTGCCAAACGGATCCCATGAAAATCCGAGCGTCGGCCCGAAGTTGTTCTTGTCGGTCTTGACGAGATTTCGCCCATTGTTTGGCGCGAATCCCCACTGCGTCGGTTTTCCTGTCGGCCCCTGAATGCCGAGCGCCCCGTCGACACCACCGATGGGTTGAATGAATGTTCCGTCAGCCAGCCACGCGGCCGGCAACAGTTCGTAACGCAACCCCATGTTCAAAGACAGACCCGGCCGGGCTTTCCAGATGTCCTGCACAAACATCGACCACTCGCGGTTTCGGACGGGCATGTAGTTCCCCAAATACTGTTGGTAACCGTCACGACGGACGTTGAAGTTCTGCGTGATGCTGCCGATCGTTCCCGTCAGGTCATTAACGAACTGCTGTGCTGCAGACCTGTCGGTGCTCGAAAGCCCGGTCGTCGCGGGAACCGTCGCGGGGTTGCTGGCATTATCCGTTCGCAGCACCGGCCACGGATTGAACGCGCCTGAAATGCGGTTGTAGATCTTTGACCAGAACTCCCCGCCGAAACTCATCGTGTGATTCCCTTTGATCCAACTCAGCACGTTTGAAAAGCCGATATTGGTCCCGGCGTGGAATTGCGCGACGCTCGTCGAATAGATATTGCCGCTGCCAAGGCCGGTCAGTTGGATGTTGCCCTTTCCGCCGGGTGTGTTCTGGCCGATATCGGCTACCGGCGACCTGCTCTTCGTGAGGTTTCCGCCGATGCTGAATTCGTTGTTCAGGTGAGGCGAAAACGTGGACACCAAACGCAGCGACCCGCCGCGTTTCTTGCTTCCGGTCGGCACGGCCGGTCCCGTGACGATTTTTCCATCGACCGGCAGGTTGTAGGGAAGAAAACTGGGCGAGCTTGTATGCGACGACGAATAGGAAAACGACAAGTGATGCCGGTTGTTGAGCTCGTGATCGATTTTAAAAAGTTCCTGGTCCGTCTTCGTGCTGTCCGGAGTCACATATCGATAGCCGGCCGTGTTCAAACCGTCGCCGACGTCATAGTTGTTCGGCAACGGCAGAACCTTCAGCATCGGCTCGACGAAAAACGGATCCAGCCCCTGGCGCGTGGAATCGACGGTCAAAAGGTTAATCGTTCCATACGGCACCAACGGATTTCCGTTGGCATCCACATCAAAGATCGAGTTCGCCTTTTGAGTGTTGAAGCGGAACGTCCCGTCGCGAAGTGACCGGGTATAAACCAGACGATTCGACGTCGACGTCGTCGCCTGGATCGACTGTTCAAAGGTCCCGAAGAAAAACGTCCGGTTCTTGATGATCGGTCCGCCCAGGCTAAAACCAAACTGGTTACGATTGATGACGGGGCGCGGGAGGCCCGCACGATTGTTGAAAAAAGTATTGGCCGCCATGATCGTGTTGCGGTTGAACTCCAACACGGAGCCATGAAGCTGATTGCTTCCGGATTTCAGGAATACCGACACTTTCGCACCGGAGCCTCGTCCGGCATCCGCCAGACTTGCCGAAGTCGTTATGCGGTATTCACCGACCGCTTCCATCGGAACCGGCGTCGACGAGTTCGCGGGCGACTGATCAAAGTTGGTAGCGCTCGAAAAAATCCCTTCGACTTTGAGGTTGTTCGTATTCGGCGCCAGCCCGTCAACCGTGCCCCTCTGCTGCTGGCTGCCCAGCGCATCCAGCGGGTTCACTCCGGGCGCGAGGTAAAAAAGGTTCATGGCATTTCTGCCGTTCAGTGGAAGGTCCACGATCTGCCGCGTTTCAATGACCGCACCGATCTTCGTTGTCGTGAGGTCCATCAGCGGCGCTTCCGCAATGACGGAGACGCTCTCACTGAGATCGCCGGGTTCGAGAATGATATTGACCGTCCGCGCATCACCGACCTGGAGAACCACTCCCGTACGAATCGCGCGCTTAAAACTGGGCAGTTCGGCTTGTATCTTGTATGAACCGGGCGGCAGGGTCACAAAGATATAGCGGCCGGTTTCATTGGTGACGGACTCGGCCGTAATGTTCGTGCCCTCATTCGTCACCGCCACCGTCACCCCAGGAATCACGGCGCCGCTCGGATCTTGAACCAATCCCTCCAGGCGGGCGGAGACGTTTTGGCTGAAAACACTCGGCGCACTCATCGACAAGACGACACACGCACAGATTGCTAGGGCGATTCCCGAGACTCCACGGCGCATAAACTCTCCTCCTCCACGTGGTCCGCAGTACAAGGCACAATTCAAGTTGATGGATCGGCGGTTTTGCTTGGACGGGATTTATACCCAAGCCGGAATCAAGTCAAGGTTGTTTTGGCCACAGCGTAGTGACGTCGTTTTGTGCACGCCGGTGTGCAGCACGTTGTGCTTTTGACCGGTCGCGATATAGGATTCGACAAAAAAGGGGGACCTATGACGCGTCAGACCTTCCTGATTACTGTTTTGGTTTCCATCCTGTTCGTCACACCGGCCCTTGCGCAGGGCAAGAAAGCGATGACGGTGATCGACCTCTTGAACGTGCCTAATCTCGGCGGGCCGCAGCTATCGCCCGATGGCAGTCAGGCCGTTTTCACGTTGTCCGTTGCGGATTGGAAGGCCGACAAGCGGATCAGTCACATCTGGCGTGTGCGCGCGGATGGGACCGGAATGCTTCAACTGACGGCAGGAACCGAAGGAGAACAACAGCCGAAATGGTCCCCGGACGGACGTCAGATCGCTTTCGTCACCAAACGCGGTGACGACAAACAGGAACAGATCTACCTTCTCAATCCCGACGGCGGCGAAGCGCGCCGTCTGACCATGCACGAAACCTCGGTGTCGAACATCACGTGGTCGCGCGATGGCGCGTCGCTTTATTTCATCGCGGCCGACGCGAAGACGAAAGAAGAGAAGGAGAGAGACGACGCGAAAGATGACGTCTTTGCCTTCGACGAGAATTACAAGCAGCGCCACCTTTGGACCGTGCGTCTCGAGAACGGAGCGGAGAAACGTCTGACTTCCGGTAACTACTCCATTCTCGACTACAGCCTGTCGCGAAGCGGCAAAAAGATCGCGTCGCACCGCTCGCCCTCTCCTCTCATCGATGACTCCGACGACGGTGAAGTGTGGATCATGGACAGCGACGGCAGCAACGCTCTTCAGCTCACCCGAAATTCTCTCGCCGAGACCGGCGCCACCGTTTCCCCCGACGATTCGCGCGTCCTGTTTTTGAGCGAAACGACCGAAAAGCTGGCCGAGAACTATTACAACCAGAAACTGTTCATCATTCCCGCAACCGGCGGCACACCCAAGCTGCTGCTTTCCAACATGAAGTACGAGGTCGAAAAAGCAGACTGGAACGCCGACGGCAAATCCATTTACTTCACAGCCAACACCGGTGTGCGCGGCCAGTTGTTCCGGGTTACGGTCGATACCAATCAACTCGAACAAATCACGGAAGGAGACAGCGCCATACGGTCGTGGCAATTCGAACCGAAGTCGAAGCGGCATCTCGTGAGCCTGGACCAGCCGGCCGATCCGGGCGACCTGTGGATTGCAGACGAAGCGAATCCGCGTCTCCGCAAAATCACGACTGTTTTCGATTACCTCAGCCGCGACTTCGATCTTCCCCGCGTTGAAGCGGTTCAATGGAAGGGCGCCGACGGTGCGACTGTGGAAGGAATCCTGACGTATCCGCTGGGCTACACGGCCGGCAAACGCTACCCACTGGTCGTTCACACTCATGGCGGTCCCGCCGCATCCGACAAATTCGGATTCGGCGGATGGAGCGCTTATCGACCGGTCCTGGCCGCGATGGGATACATGGTCCTGCAACCGAACTATCGGGGCAGTACGGGTTATGGCGACGACTTTCTTCGCAACATGGTCGGACACTATTTCGAACAGGCTCATCTCGACGTCATGACCGGCGTGGACTACCTTATCGCCCGCGGAATGGCCGATCCGGACAAGCTCGTCAAAATGGGATGGAGCGGCGGCGGTCACATGACGAACAAGCTGATCACGTTCACCGATCGATTCAAGGCCGCGTCATCAGGCGCCGGCGCGGCGAACTGGATATCGATGTACGCGCAGAGCGACGTCCGGATCTATCGCACACCGTGGTTCGGAGGCACGCCGTGGCAGAAGGACGCGCCCATCGATGCCTACTGGAATAATTCGCCGCTGAAGGATGTATACAAGGTCAAGACGCCCACACTGTTCCTTGTCGGAGAGAAGGACGTTCGAGTGCCGTCACCGCAATCGGTGGAGATGTATCGCGCGCTGAAGTCGAACGGCGTTCCCACTCATTTGTATATTGCCCCGCGGGAGCCGCATGGATGGACCGAGCTGCGGCATCAGCTGTTCAAGATCAATATCGAACTCGATTGGTTCGAAAAATACGTCAACAACCGGAAATACACCTGGGCCACTCCGGAGATACCCAAATCGTCCTCGAACTGACGCTATCGTCACGAAGCCCGTCGCTGCGCTTCCGGGTTCCGTACATGGTCGCTATGCCAACGGGCAGAACCCGGAGCGCAGCGCGGGCTTCGTGACGATAGTCACCACCAATATCACTTGCTGAAAAACATTCTCAGACCTGAAATGGCGAGAGCGAATGCGAGCGGTGCCGCAATCAGGACAAGCGCAATATTGACGGGTTTCCAGGGCGTCCACTGGAGATAGTGAACGCGGTAGGTGAAGTCGATCCAATCGTTGAGGCGTCCCGTTTGGGAGATCTCGCCGGTCAAGCGATCGATCGTGACGGTTTTGCCGCCCGAATATTCCAGTACAAAGGCCGGATCGGACACGCCCGTCAACGGCGAAAGGCGAACGCCATCGTGAATGGAAATCACATTCCCGTAACGGTTCGCATTTGGAGACGCGTCGATGGCGACCTTCGCCCAGATGCGTGCTTCACTTTCGACTGCAGGTTCGATCGGTGTTCCGGTCACTGCGTCGATCACGACAGGTTTCTTCCCCCTTGATCCCACATACGCCGGACGATGCGATGGGTGCGTCAGCAACCCAAGCTTCGCGCTCGCATCGAACGTCCCGCGCTCGATGAGATCCGCCGGTGCCAATCGCGCTTCGCGCCATGGGACATCGCCGAATCGCACCGGGACGTGCAAGGCCTCGTACGCCTCGGCATACCGGTACTTCACGTTGAAAAGGATGCCGGTCAACATCCATAAGAACAGCGGGACGGCGAGAAGCAATCCGAAGACTCGATGAAACCGTCGCGGGTTTATGTTTCTTCTTCCTCTTCACCGGACGCCGCCGCTTTCGCCTTCTCGATGATTTTGTCGGCAAGATGTCCGGGAACTTCGTCGTAATGATCGAACTCCATGCTGTAGCTTCCGCGAGCGCCGGTCTTTGAAGTGAGATCCGACGCGTACGTCAACATTTCGGCGAGTGGAACCTGCGCTTTGATGACGGTGTTGCGGCCGCGCATTTCCATGCCCTGCACCCGGCCGCGACGGCTGTTCAAGTCACCCATGAGGTCGCCCGCGCAATCCTCGGGCGCGACGACCTCGACGTTCATGACAGGTTCCAGAAGGATGGGTTTTGCTTCCCGAATACCTTTCTTGAATGCCAGCGACCCGGCGATTTTGAACGCCATTTCCGATGAGTCGACGTCGTGATAGGAACCGTCGTACAGGATCACACGGAAATCGACGGTGGGAAATCCCGCAAGAACGCCTTTCTGCCGCGATTCCTGAATCCCCTTTTCAACGGCCGGAATGAAATTCCTCGGGATTGCCCCGCCGAAGATTTCGTTCTTGAATTCGAAATCGCTGCCGCGCGGAAGCGGCTCCATCCTGATTTTGCAATCGCCGTACTGGCCGTGACCGCCACTCTGTTTTTTGTGCTTTCCCTGCACATCGGACCTTCCTTTGATGGTTTCGCGATACGGAACCTTGGGCGGATGCAGCAAAACGCCGACGCCGTACCGCTTTTGAAGCCGGGCGACCGCGACTTCAACATGCATCTGTCCCTGGCCGGACAGCAGGAATTCCTTCGTTTGCGGTTCGCGCGTGTATCCGAGGCCGAGGTCTTCGTCCATTAATTTATGGATGGCCTGGCTGATCTTGTCTTCGTCGCCGCGTGACTTCGGTTCGATGGCGAAGGAGATTACCGGCTCCACCCACTTCACCCCGGGATAAGTGACCGGATGGACCTTGTCCGCGAGGGTGTCGCCCGTGACCGTCTCTTTGAGCTTGGCGACACCGCCGATGTCGCCGGCATGCAGCTTCGCAACCTGGACAAACGTTTTCCCCTGCATCGTCGCGATCTGGGCGAAGCGTTCGGACGCCGACTTGTTGACGTTATAAGGCTGCGTCTCGGGTGTGAGGACTCCGGAGTAGACGCGAAACATTGAAATGCGTCCCGTGAATGGATCCGAGAACGTTTTGTATACGAACGCGGAAAACGATTCCGAATCCGACATCTTGCGTTGAACATCGGCGCCCGAACCGTCTTTTCCCGTAACCGAACCTCGCGAAACCGCATCGGGAAAGTAGTTGATGATCGTGTTCAACAATTGCGGGATGCCGATGTTGGCGACGGCCGAGGTATAAATCACCGGAAACAGTTTTCCTTCCGCCACCTGCTTCTTCAATCCCGCCAGCAGGTCGTCATTCGTCAGCGTCCCGGAATCGAAGAACTTTTCCATCAACCCTTCATCGCCTTCCGCGACTGCTTCGACAAGCTTGTCGCGGTACTCTTTCGCGCGTTGAGCGGCGTCGCCGGAAGGGTCGGACTCCGTGAATTTCGCGGTGCCATCGCCTGCAAACATGTAGGCCTTGTGGTTGACGAGATCAACCACACCTTTGAAGTTCTTTTCCTCGCCGGCCGGCACCTGGATCGGCACGCACATGCGGCCGAGGGTTTGCTGAATCGATTCGAGGGATCGTTCGAAGCTTGCCGTGTCTTTGTCCAACCGGTTGACCACCACAATGCGTGGCAGTTGAAACTCATCCGCGTATGCCCACGTCTTTTCCGTTTGCACCATCACACCCGAAATCGCGTCGACCACAACGAGTGCGGCATCCGCGACGCGCAGCGCGCCGCGTGCTTCCTGCACGAAATTGCCGAAACCTGGAGTGTCGAGCAGATTGATCTTGTGCTTATTGAATTCGGCGAACGCAAGTTTGGAGGAGATTGTGGTTTTGCGTTCGATTTCCTCGTCGTCGTAATCGGTCGGTGTATTTCCGTCCTCGACGCGACCCAGTCTCGTCGTTGCTCCGGTGTCGAACAGGATTGCCGATATGAGGGAGGTTTTTCCACTTCCGCCATGTCCGACCACACCGACATTGCGGATATTCTTTCCTTCGTAGACGTTCACGGAATACTCCTGGTTGTTTTGTCAAAGTTCTGCAATCTAACACATTCATCCTTGAAAACACTACAGGGCACCAGATAGTCTCAACGAGTGTTTGCGCGGCTTTGCGTGGTTCTGAGCGTGGTCCTCTCGGCCGATTCCACGCTCCCTAACGGCATTCGAATCTCCGACATTCCTTCATCCGGCAACACCCGATTTGAGATGGTCGTGGGGTACCAGTCGGGCGTCCGAAACGAAAACGAAGGGATGAGCGGGCTCGCTTCGATCGTTTCCCGTTTTCTTGCTTCGAGCGATGCCGCTCGCGCACTTTCGCTTGCCGCATACGGCGCCGGCGGCGAAATGCAATTCATCAACGAACTGGACCGGACCGCCATTCGCGTCAACGTTCCGGATTGGGCAAAGCCGATGGTTCTCGCACACGTTGCCGCGCTCCTCGGTGAAACGCCTGAGAACAGCTCCGACTTGCTCGATCGCGCGCGCCGCGCCGACCGCCCGTCGACATTTCGTTCGAGAGTCGAAGACGAGATTCGGATCGGTCTCCTCAGTTCGCATCCGTACCATCACCCGATGGATGGCTGGGCCGCGGACGTCCAGCAGATCACGAACGAACACGTCGTGCGCTTTTTCAACGAGAACTACGGCACCGATCGAGCATTCGTTCTGACGGCCTCGCCCGTCATGGACGAGTTTCGTCAGAAGCTTTCCGCTATTCCTGAACGAAAGTCTCGAAAGATCTCGGAATCAGCGATACGCGCCGGGAACGCCGAGCGTATCCTGCGATTCCCCTCTGAAGAGAATGCAGGTGCGATGATTTTCGCGTCACCTCTTCCCGGTGTCTTTTATCGCGGCTGGTATGCGGTGTTGATGCTCGACGGTCTGATTCGGCGAGCCGTTCCAGGCAAACCTGTAACGTCGATCATTCCCACCCTGGATCCCTATTATTGGCGCCTCGAAGTGCCGGTTCCGCCCGGACAGTTCGCTGAAACCGTTCAGGACAACGTGCTTCAGGAGATCAACCGGCTTCAGTTTGCGCGCGCCAAAGCCGATGACCTCGAGACCGCTCGACGGGATGCCACCGAATACATCAACAGCAGATACGTCCAGGAATGGTTTGCCAGTCAGGGAATCGAACCGCGGCGCCAGGAAGGCCTTGCATGGATCGCTTCATTCACCGCGGATGACATGCGATCCACAGCGCGCGATCTTCTGATCATGAACCGGGTCATCGCGTCATGGTCGCCGAAACCGAAACAAAATGGAGTACAGGTGGAAAACATCAGTGATACATCCGGCAGCGGCGGATTTGCCGGAATGGCTTTGAAGCCGCTGAGTCCCGTGACTGTGGCTCCGTTTCCCAATCACAACCATCCGGCCCCGGATTTCACCACCCCGGAACGCTTGAACTCTGGAGTGTGGGTCGCGGCAAGCACCGAGCCCATGATCTTCCTTGCCGGTTCGGAAAAAGTGGGACTCCCGGAAGGAAACCGCCGCGACGGACCGAATGGTTCCGTTTGGACGCAGATCGGACCGGCCGATGAGAACGTTGTCCGCGCGTTTCAAAAATATCGAGCCGAGCGCATCCTTGTTTTGTATCCCGCCGCGCTGCGAGATAAGACACGTTCGGTGTGGAACGCCTTCAAAAGCACGCGCGCCAATTCGTTCGTACCCGATCCGGTCGGCAAGGTCGCCAATATCGATTTGCCGGCCTTGATTATTCTCAAGGCGATGCTGGATCGGAAGCTCATCGAGTCGGGATGGTGGCACGACGCGTCTCTTCGCATCGACGCCGCGCAAGGCGCCGCATTGCAGATTGATGCGTCGCCGGAGATTCGAAATCAGGTTCTGGAGTGGATCAAGGCTGTCGGCGACGGTCCAATGAACGAAACGGACTTCAACTGGGCGCGCGAAGTCGCGATCCATCATTTGAACGACGTATTGCCGGATGTCCAAATGTTGCTGTGGCAGCGCGTACCCGGTTACGTCCTTACCGATCTGTCCACAATTCAGCCGACGCAGGTACAAGATGTCGCTAAACTCTACTTTTGACGAACAGCTACGGCACGAAGCCCGTCGCTGCCCTCAGGGTTCTGAACGTTGTCATGGCAACCATGTGCAGAACCCGGAGCGCAGCGACGGGCTTTGTGCCAAAACGTGACTAGCCTCATGACGAATCGACTTCGAATCGGGATCGACACGGGCGGGACGTTCACCGACTTCATCATCATTCGCGACGGCATGATCGAGATGTTCAAGGAACTCTCGACTCCGCAATCCCCGGAAGAAGCCATCATGAAAGGAATGGCTCGAGTGCGGGAATCGCCGGACGTCATCCACGGTTCGACTGTCGCGACCAATGCGCTGCTCGAAAGAAAGGGCGCAAAGACCGCGCTTCTGACGACTGAAGGCTTCGAGGATGTTCTCGTCATCGGAAGACAAACGCGGCGCGAGCTCTACAACATTTTTGTCACGCGGCCCGAGCCCCTCGTGTCGAAGAATCTACGGCTGGGCGTACGCGAACGTATCCTTTATGACGGCTCCATAGAAACCGCACTCGATAGCAGTCAACTTGCCGGGCTCATCGAAAAACTGCGGCGCGAGAATGTGGAATCGGTGGCGGTCTCGCTCTTGTTCTCGTTTGCGAATCCCAATCACGAGCGCGCCGTCCTCCAGGCGTTGAAGGCTGTTGGAGTGCCCGTTTCGCTGTCTTCAGAAGTGATGCCCGAATACCGGGAGTTCGAACGGACGTCGACGACCGTTATCAATGCCTACCTGGCCCCGCTGATGAGCCAGTATCTCCGGCGTCTTCAGGACCGCTTGTCGGGATCGAAGCTCCGGGTGATGCAATCGAATGGCGGCGCAGTTCAAGCCGAGACGGCCGCGTCCTCTCCGGTGCGAACGATTCTTTCGGGGCCTGCCGGCGGAGTGGTCGGCGCGTTTCATGTCGGATCGGTGTGCGGTTACGAAAACATCATCACGTTCGACATGGGTGGGACATCGACTGACGTCGCTCTGTGCGAAGGCGACATCAAGGTGACTCACGAAAGCCAGTTGGACGGTATGCCCGTCGGCGTCCCGATGATGGATATTCACACGGTCGGCGCCGGCGGTGGTTCCATCGCTCATCTCGACGCCGGCGGCGCCCTGCGTGTCGGGCCGGGGAGCGCGGGAGCGGACCCGGGTCCGATCTGCTACGGCAAAGGCGACCAGCTCACCGTGACGGACGCCAACCTCATGCTCGGGCGGCTTCTGCCTCGATTCTTCCTCGGCGGAACGATGCCGCTCGCTGCCGATCGCATCGAACCTGCATTGCGAAAGCTGGCGTGGACAAAGAAGTGGAAAAGTCCCGAGCAGATCGCGCAAGGCGTGGTTGATGTCGTGAACAACAACATGGAGCAGGCCATCCGCTTGATTTCGGTCGAACGCGGATACGATCCTCATGACTTCGCGCTCTTTTGCTTCGGCGGCGCCGGCGGCTTGCATACCGCGAGCCTGGCTCAGGGCCTGGGAATTCCGCGCGTCGTCGTACCGCGCTTTCCCGGCGCCCTTTCCGCGCTGGGCCTGTTGCTGGCGGATGCTCGAAGAGATTACTCACGCACTTTGCTGGTCGGAGTCGAGGACGCCGCGGACAAACTGAAAAAGGCTCTCACCGAACTCCACCGGCTGGGGCGATCGGAATTGACAGCCGAAGGCTTCCGCAACCGGGACATTCGATATCTGGACTTCGTGGATCTGCGCTATCGCGGCCAATCGTACGAATTGACCATCCCTTTGAGTTCCGATTTCATCGAGAGCTTTCACCGGACGCATGAGCGCCGCTACGGTTACGCCAATCCCGACAAGCCCATCGAGTTGGTCAACGTTCGCTCGACATTCTTTGGGCGGACGGACAAGCCGCAGCTCGAGAAGTCGCCGAAAGGACACGGCACGCCGCGGCCGGTTGAAACGAAGTTGGTGTCGATCGGCGGCAGGAAAGTCAAAACGGCCATTTACGATCGCGATATTCTGTCGCGCGGCCAGGTAATCAAGGGACCGGCAATCATCGGCGAATACAGCTCGACGACGCTGGTGCCGCCTCAATTCATTTGCCGCGTCGATCCGTATTTGAATCTGGTACTGGAGCAGCGTTGACGTGAAGACAGATCCGGTTCGATTGGAAATCTTCAAAAGCCTTTTCCACGCGATCGCGGAGGAGATGGGCGCGACTCTAAAGCGAACGGCGTTCTCGCCGAACATCAAGGAGCGGCGCGATTACTCGTGCGCCGTGTTCGACAACAACGGCGACATGCTGGCACAGGGCGATCATATGCCTGTGCATCTCGGCTCGATGCCGCTGTCCGTGCGCGCCGCTATCGACAATCGCAAAATTCAGCCCGGCGACATGATCGTTCTGAACGATCCTTATGCGGGCGGAACACACCTGCCGGATATCACGCTGGTTTCCGGCGTATTTCACAAGCGCAAGCTTCTTTTCTATGTCGCCAATCGCGCTCATCACTCGGATGTCGGCGGCATGTCGCCGGGATCCATGCCACTCGCGGAAGAAATTTATCAGGAAGGATTGAGGATTCCCCCGATCAAGCTGATGTCCGGAGGCAAGATCAATCCTGACGTCTGGGACCTCGTTTTGTACAACGTCCGAACGCCGCAGGAGCGCGAAGGCGATCTTGCGGCGATGTTTGGAGCGAATCGGACGGGCGAGCGCCGGCTGATGGAGATCGTCGAGAAATACGGATGGAAGGAAGTGTGCCGGTACATCACGGAGATCCTGAACTACAGCGAGCGAATGACGCGTCATGCGATTTCGTTGATTCCCGACGGCACGTACGAAGCGGAGGACTATCTCGACAACGACGGCATCAACGACAAACCCATCGCCATTCGCGTGAAAGTGCGCATCAAGGGTGACACCGCCGTGATTGATTTCACGGGTTCGGATCCTCAAACGGCGGGGAGCGTGAACGCCGTCTACGCGATTACGGCGTCGGTGGTGTTTTACATTTTTCGAACGCTTGTGGGGATACAGATCCCATCGAATGCCGGAGGAATGCGGCCGCTCGAAATCATCGCACCGGAAGGAACGATCGTGAATGCGCTGCCACCCTCGGCGGTCTGCGGCGGTAATGTCGAAACATCCACCCGGATTGTCGACGTCCTCTACAAATGTCTGTCGAAAGCTTTGCCCAACGTGGTGCCCGCGGCAAGCCAGGGCACGATGAACAATTTCACGTTCGGAGGTATCGACCCGCGAACGAATAAGCCCGTTGCCTACTACGAAACGGTTTCGGGAGGCATGGGCGCGCGGCCCACGATGGACGGCATTTCCGGAATTCACACGCATATGACGAATTCGATGAACACACCGGTCGAGGCACTGGAGTACGCGTATCCGGTTCGCGTGATTCGATACTCGCTTCGTCATGGTTCCGGCGGGACCGGCAAGTACCGCGGCGGTGACGGCGTTGTGCGGGAAGTGCGATTCCTCACCAAAGCGCAGGTGACCGTACTTTCGGAGCGCCGCAAGTTTCCGCCGTACGGGTTGAACGGCGGCGCGCCGGGAAGCGCGGGGAAGAACGTCATCATCCGGAAGGATGGCCGCGAAGACACGTTTCCATCCAAGTTCACGGCGTGGGTCGAGCCCGGTGATACGGTATCCATACAATCGCCGGGAGGTGGCGGTTGGGGAAAGCAGTAAAAGCCGTCAACACTCTCAAACCGAAAACGCGCAGACGAATCTATTTCTTGAACTTTGTCCTGCTGATGATCCCGCTGACGTATTTCGGTTACGCAACGGCCTTTACAGCACTCGCAAAATTCCTCATCGTCAACGAAAAGCCGGCGCCCGCAGACGCTATCGTCGTTCTGGCAGGCAGCGAACCCGGCCGTGCGCTCAAAGCTGCAGAGCTGTTCAACTCGGGAATCGCCCCGCAAGTCGTGATCACGACGGAAGAGCCGCCGTCGATTTACGAGCAAGTCAAAAAAAACGGGATCTCGCTGGTGATGAGTTATGAAAATTACGTCCGTGTGCTCGAAGGATATGGCGTCCCGGCATCGCGGATTCACCGCATTGAGGATTACGTTTCGGACACGTATGGTGAAATGCTGCTTGTGCGGGATTTTGCTCGCGCCAAACATTGGCAGCGGCTTCTGATCGTGACGTCGAATTACCATTCGCGCCGGACGCGAATGGTGGCGCGGTTCGTTCTGGAACCGGAAGCGCATGTCACTGTCATAGCGTCGCCGTACGGAAATTTCCGGCCGGACGCATGGTGGAAGACTCAGGACGGAACTCGCGTCTTCGCCATTGAAATGGAAAAGCTCATCGCATATAGCTTTTATATCTGGCCGCGAACGTTATGGAAGACTCAAGGAAATATGAAGCCGCCAAGTACATCGTCGGTGCTGCCGGATTTCTCCTGAATGCGTTCTTCCTCTTTTATCTACTCGCATCCGGTTGGACGTACCGCATACGCGACTTTGCGCGCGCGATAACGGCGTCGCCCTGGATGGTGGTCCTGGTTTACTTCGGCGCCATCGGAATCCTTTTTACTCTTCTTCAGCTGCCATTGGACGTCCTGTCCGGCTTTTATCTGGAACACCGTTTCGGTCTGTCGCGTCAATCGCTCGGCGGGTGGATCTGGGATCAGGTGAAGGGTCTGTTGGTGACCGCCGTTCTCGGCACGATCGCAGTAGAAGGCATTTACGGATTGATGCGGAGTTTTCCGGATCGATGGACCATTTTCGCTTCGATTGCGTTCGTTGCCGTTTTCGTGCTGATGGCCAATCTCGCTCCCATACTGCTTCTTCCGCTGTTCTTTAAATTCAAGCCGGTCGAAAACGCCGAATTACAGCGTCGCGTCGAAAAGCTGGCCCGCCGCGCCAATACGCACGTTCGAGGGCTGTTCGAATGGTCGCTCGGAGAGAAAACGCGCAAGGCGAACGCGGCGGTTGTGGGCTGGGGAAATACACGTCGAATCCTGGTTTCGGACACTTTGCTGGAGAACTTCGAGCCGGAAGAAATCGAAGTGATCATGGCGCATGAGTTGTGCCATCACGTGAAAGCGCACATCTGGTGGCAAATCGGCCTGCAGTCCACCCTGGCGTTTGCGTGCTTTTTCATCATGGGGCGGGTGCTGAGCACGATGGGGGGCCGGTTTCAAAGTTTGGCGGACGTCGCGAACTTTCCGGTTCTGGGCTTGACCATCATCGGTGTGTCGGTCCTGGTGTTGCCGCTCGTCAATGGGTTTTCGCGTTTTCTCGAACGCGCCGCGGACATCTATGCCATCGACATCACAGGCGACTCGCTGGCGTTTGTATCGTCCATGGAAAAGCTCGGCGATCTCAATCTGGCGAACAAATGTCCCAATCCCGTCATCGAATTCATCTTTTACAGCCACCCCTCGATCGAAAGCAGAATCAAACTCGCCGCGGACCGTGTTGGTCAGATCGTCTGAAAGTCCGCAGGCGTGCGGACACCTCCAGCGTGCGGGGCAAGTGGTATGATGTGCCCAATCATGAGGCCGCTCATTCGAATCGCTCTGGTCGCATCACTGTTTTTGACGAGCGTTTCTCACGCACAGTCCTTAAGTGAAGTCCGTGACAGCCTGACCAGGCTTTCAGAGGTGTCCGCCGTGACGGGGCACGAAGAAGCGCTGGCCGCTTTGATCGTCGATCAACTCCAGCAGCGTGGGCTGGAGCCCAAAGCCGATGCGATGTCGAATATCACCGTGACGATCGGTTCCGGCAAGCCGCATCGGTTACTCGTCGCCAACCTCGACGAACCGGGCTTCATGGTGTCGGGCATTACCGACGACGGTTATCTGCGCATCCAGCGAATCGGGACCTCAAAACCTTTCGCCTACTTCGATCAGTACTTCGAAGGCCAGCGCCTGACGATCCGGACCACTTCCGGTAAATCGCTGACTGGCGTGCTTGCCATACCGTCGACTCACCTCGCTCGCGGCGGCAATCGTGTCGAGCGCGCCTTCGATCTATCCGACGGCTACATTGATATGGGAGTGAAGTCCGCCGCTGAAGTCCGCGATGCCGGCATCCGGATCCTCGATCCCGTTTCCATTGAAAAGACCGTCACGACTCTCGCGCAGGATCATATTTCGGGACCGTTTATTTCGGACCGGGCCGGAGCATCCGTTCTGCTCTCGATCCTGACCACGACGCCGAAGAATCAAATCAACGGCACCGTGACGTTCGCCTTCACGGCACAGGAACACTTCGGACGGAAGGGACTGGATCGGTTGACCGTGGCCTACGAACCGGACGAAGTCTACATTCTCGAACCGCTCAACGTCGGGCTGTCGCAGGAAACGATGACTTCCACGCAGAGAAATTCCGTCGCGATCGACACGCAGGCCGCGCCGGCCGTGCGACGGATGCTGCAACGATTCGCCGGTTTACGCGATGCAACGCTGCAGCCGATTCCACAGACGCCCCAATGGCGCCGCGGGACGCCGGTCACTCGCGTCGGTGTGCCGATCATGTTCTACCAAACGCCTGTTGAAGTTTTGGATTTGAAGCTTCTGCAATCGACCATTCAGTTTCTCCGAACAATCGTTCAGTTTGGCCTCTCGTAATATGGCGAAACGGTTTGTTCTGATCTTCGTGGCTGTTGTTTCGATCATCCGCATGGCGGTGGCTCAGGATTCGTTTCGCGTCTTGAAGGATTTGATCGAAATGCCCGGCGTCTCGGGCTCGGAGGAACCTGTCCGTCAAAAAGTGCGCGCGCATCTTCCAGCATGGACGAAGCCGGAAGTCGATGGCAAAGGCAATCTGGTGGTGACGTTTGGCTCGGGCCCCGAGCATCTGCTCTTCGTCGGGCATCTCGATGAAGTCGGGTACGTCGTTACAAAAATCAACGATGACGGCACCTTGAGCGTTGAGCGTCGCGGAGGCTTCTACGACAAGTATTACGAAGCACGGCCTGTGATGCTTTACACCAACCGCGGTCCGGTTTCCGGAATCATCACGCCGCGACTGGACTACTTTCGACTGCCGGGCGGCGAGGACGCGTACGACGTTAAAGATGTCCGGGTCTATCTCGGCACCGACACGAAGAAGGATACGGAAGACCTCGGACTCAAGATCGGCGATTCCATCACCGTACCGAAGCGGTTTGTTCCACTTTCCGGTGACCGCGCGGCCGCGCGGTCGTCGGACGACAGGACGGGATGTACGGCAATGCTGCTGGCGTTGATGCGGCTCGATCCCAGCAAAGTGAAAAAGAAAATCACGTTTGCATGGACCGTGGAAGAGGAAGTCGGATTGAACGGCGCGCGCGCGCTGGCAGAGAAGACAAAAGCGGATTATGTTTTCGCCGTCGATACATTTGTCTCATCGGATTCCCCACGCGAAGACAAGCGGTTCGCCGATGCCCAACTTGGTCATGGCTTTGTGATTCGTGCGCTCGACACCAGCGGAATCACGCCGTTGCCGGTCGTGAATCGCGTAATCGAGATCGCTCGCCGGCATAACATCCCCGTGCAAACCGGCACGACGAATGGCGGCAATGACGGCTCGACATTCACTCGCTACGGCGCGATCAACATCCCGCTCTCATGGCCCGGCCGCTATTCGCATTCGCCCATCGAAGTGGTCGACCGAAACGACCTCGAATCCCTCAGCGAAATCATTCATCAACTCGTTCTGGAGTTCTGATAACTTATCGGCCCATGCCATTGGACAGACGTGCGTTTTTGATTTCGAGCGCCGGATTCCTGTTTCAGATGCCGGGATTCAAACCCGGACTGATCGTGCGTTCCGACGGCCCCATCGATCTGGAAACGCCGGTTGCGACTCTGGATAAAGCATGGCTCACCGCCATCGAAGATCATTACGTGCGCTGCCACCTTCCCACACCGAAGATCGACGATGCGACCGCGAAGGCCTGGACGCTGACCATCGACGGCGAAGTCAACCAACCGCTCAAGCTGACGATGGATGACTTGCGTAAGTATCGCGAGGTTAGCCAGACGGTGACGCTCGAATGTTCCGGCAACGGGCGCGTCTATGCGAACCCGAACGTCCCCGGCTTGCAATGGGAAAAAGGAGCGGTCGGCACGGCAAAGTGGACCGGCGTCTCCCTGCGTGAGGTTTTGCTGAAGGCCGGTCTCAAACCCACCGGAAAACATGCCGTGCAGAACGGCTATGACGAACCGCTTTTATCGGTGCCGGATTTCGTTCGAAGCATTCCCATCGAGAAAGCCATGCATCCGGACACACTGCTGGCTTACAAGATGAACGACGTCGAAATTCCGCTGATTCACGGCCGTCCGCTGCGACTCATCGTGCCGGGATGGGAAGCCGCAGGTTCATGCAAATGGCTGACGAGCATTCGTGTCTCGACGGAAGAGGCTCAGGGCTTTTTCATGCAGACGGCGTACCGGATCCCGAACCACAACGTCGCGCCGGGAAGCGCGGTCGACGCGAAGGACATGATTCCGTACACGGCGCTGGACGTGAAATCGATCTTCACTTCACCGTTGGATGACGCGACATTCAAAGCCGGCACGGCAATCGAGCTTCGCGGATTCGCATGGGCGGGCGAAGCGGACATCACACGCGTCGAGATCTCCACCGATTTCGGACGCACCTGGACGGCTGCCGAACTTGGTTCCGAAAAAGCGAAATACGCGTGGCGGCGGTTCCGTCACACCTTCAGACCTTCGAAGATCGGATCGTACATGCTGCTTTCGCGTGCCACGGACTCGCAGGGACGGTCGCAACCGGTGGTTCCGAACTGGAATCCTTCCGGTTATGTCTATAACGTTGTCGACAAGGTGCGGATCAATGTCGAAGCTTAAACTCGCCGTTTTATTTTTCACGCTGCCGGCGCTGTCTTTCGGTCAGGCCGCCGCCGATATGGCGAAGAAGATGGAAGCCACCTGCACGATGGCGTGTCATGGACCTTCGTTGATCGCGCAACAACGCGTCGACCGCAACGGCTGGACCCGGGAAGTCGACAAAATGATCCGGTGGGGCGCCAGGGTCGCGCCCGAAGACAAAGACGCGCTGGTTGCTTACCTGGCGCGCACCTTCAATGGGAATCGCCCGATGCCGAACAGTTCGAAAGCGGTTCCCGCCGGAAAGGGTTCAGACCTCTTTCAGACCTACTGTCTTGCCTGTCATGACGATCGCGTCGTGACATCACGCAAACTGGATAAGGCCGGCTGGACGGGAATCGTCGATCAAATGGTGCGCTGGGGTGCGTATGTGCCGAGCGGCCGGAAGGATGAACTGACCGAGTATCTCACGACGCATTGGGGAAAGTGACGCGCCGGACTTCAGCCTGCCGTATAGCCCAGACGAGCTCGAACAAACAATCCGGACTTCGTGTGTACCTTCAACGAGTGAAACTTCCCGTCGTCCGGATGTGTCGGGTAAAAAGCCAGCGTGTACTGACTCCGGAGTTCATCCGCAATCTGAGTGAGTACCTTATCAATTTGATTTCCGTTCGAAATAACGCTGTCGGTCAAGAGAAACGCACGGCCGCCGCTCTCCGTTGCCAGCGACTCCAGAACATTCATGTCGACGCTGTCCCGGCGCGACGGCAACGACCGCCGCGGTGCCCCGCCCAATGCCGGCGGCCAGTTGAACGGAACATGTTCGGATCGATCCGCATACGTTACCGGGCTGATGCCCAGGGGATAAACCAGCAGTTCCGACTCGCGGAGATTCTGCAGGACGTCCTGAAACCTGGAGTGACTGCTCGTGTCCTCGCCGTCGGTGATCAGGAGAATCGCGCGCTTTTGATGGCGGCCGGACTTGATCTTGAGTAATCCCTGTTCGATTGCATCGTATAGGGATGTTCCGCCGTTCGCCTCGATCGAGTGCAAAGCCTTCGACAACTTATCTCGATTGTCGGTGAAGTCCTGCTTCAGATCCGTGTGGGCGGAAAACGTCATGAGAAAGATATCGTCGTCCGTGTGGATGGTCCGGATAAATCGATCGACCGCGCTGACAGCGGTCTTGAGCTTGTTGATCATGCTCCCGCTGGCGTCGAACAAGATGCCGACGCTCACGGGAATGCGATCGTCCTGGCTGAAGTGCGAAATCTCCTGGGCCACGCCGTCTTCTTCGACAACAAAGTCGTCCTTCGTCAGGCCGCTGACATGATGCCCATTGACGTTTGTGACGGTGGCGTACACGTTGACGAGACGAACGTCAACTCGGAGATTCTGCTGCGTACCCGGAAACGCCAACAACAGGAGCATCAACCAACGCTTCATCGTGTTGAGCTATGATAGACCGGCAATGGTCACATCGGAGAAATTTCGCGACGTGATGGGCAACTTCGCCACCGGCATCACGGTCGTTACCACGCGAGGCAAGGATGGCCGTGTTTATGGCCTGACCGTGAATTCCTTCACCAGCGTTTCGCTCGATCCGCTTCTTGTTCTGGTCTGCTTCGATAATCGATTGAGCAGTCTGCAGCACTTCAAGGAATCGAAGCGGTTTGGAGTGAGCCTGCTCTCCGCAAATCAGGAAGATCTGTCGAGGATTTTTGCAAAGAAAGACAGCGAACGGCCTGCCAGCCTGTATTTTGAAGGTTCGGAAGGTCAGCCCCTCCTTCGCAACTGCCTTGCCTTCATGGAATGTGAAACTGTTCACATTTATCCGGGCGGGGACCATCAGATCTTCGTCGGAAAGGTGCTCAACGCAAGCACGCTCGAAGCGACCACCGGGGTTGGCGCGTTGTTGTATTTCCGCGGCAAGTATCACCGGGTTTAAAGGAAAGGCCGGGCACGGACTCCGTCGTTTAAAGGGTCTTGCGTGGCAGAAGAGGGTTGATTCGCGACAGAAACTCGTATGCGATGGTGCCGCATTTCTCGGCGAGTTCTTCCACGCGGATCTCGTTGCGTCCCTGCCGGCCAATCAAAACCACTTCGTCGTCATTCTCAGCCGCGACGTCTGTCACATCGATCATGGTCATGTTCATCGCGACGCGGCCGATGACCGGGGCGAACTGTCCCCGGACCAGGACGCGAGCCGCGTTGGAGAGTTTGCGGTCGTAGCCATCGTAATAACCGACCGGCAAGACTCCGATGCGCATCGGCCGGCCGGCCTGATACGTCAGGCCATACCCGACATAGTCACCCGCGGCGACGTTCTTCACCTGGACGATCCGCGTCTTCCAGGCCAGCACAGGCACGAGACGAACCTGCCGTCCGCGCTCGCGTGAAGCGATTTGAGTTTCCCGCGACGGCCAGATTCCGTAGGCACCGATACCGAGGCGGATCATCGTGAAATTCGTCTCGGGATAAAGCAGGGCTCCCGCGCTCGCCGCGGCATGAATGTGAGAGGGACGAATCCCGAAGCCCTGTAAAACGTTTAGGGCTTCATTGAACCGTTGAAGTTGCACGTGCGCGAAGGAAGGGTCGAGGGTGTCTTCGATATTCGCGAAATGCGTATAGATGCCTTCGATATGGATGCCCGGCAAGTCGCGAATCCTGCCGACGAATTCTTTGAGATCTCCGAGCGCAATACCCTGACGATTGGTGCCGGTTTCCACCTTTAAATGAACCTTCGCATGACGGCCTTCACGCTGTGCTTCGCGCGACAACGCCTCGGCGAGGTCGATTCGATAGAGGACCTGGCGGTAATCGTTCGCAACGATCATTCCCGCCTGACTCACTTCCGTGTGTCCGAGAACGGCGATCGTGTTGTGAATACCCAGTCCGGTGATCGACACCGCTTCGTCGATCGAGTTGACGCCAAGCCAGTCGCCCGCTTCCGCGGCTACCGGCGCAATTTCACGCAGTCCGTGACCATATGCGTTCGCCTTCACGACGATCATGACCGCTGTGGCGGCTCCGGCGATATTGCGGAACGCATGAACATTCGATTTGAAACGCGAGGAATCCAGTTCGACCCAGCTGAGCATGCAACAATTATTTCATATACCGCGTGCTACACTTCGCTCGTGAATCCATCCGCAGACGTTCTCATCATCGGCGGCGGCGTCATTGGATCCAGCATCGCTCTTCATCTGAAGAAAGACGGATTCACGGGCCGTGTCGCCGTGATCGAGCGCGACCCGAGTTATCAATTCGCGTCGAGTGCTCTCGCGATGGGCGGCGTACGCGAACAGTACATGTCTCGAGTCAATGTCGCGATGGCGCAATACAGCATCGCGCTGTACGAAAAAACACTCGACGTCGATTTTCATCAGCGCGGCTATCTCTTCCTCGGGAATCGCGAGAATTGGCCGAGCCTGCTGCGCCGTTATGAAGTCGAGAAATCGCTTGGCGTCAGCGTGGAACTTCTGGAGGTGCGCGACATTCAAAGACTCGTGCCCGAGCTTCGTTTGGACGATCTCGTCGGCGGGTTGATCGGACAGCGGGATGGCTATGTCGACGCGCGAAAAGTCTTGAGGTTCCTTCGGACACAGGCTGAACAGTCGGGCTGCGTTTATGTCGCCGATGAAGTGAAGCGCATCGATGTGGCACACGGCGAAATCAAAGCGGTCTACGTTACCCGGGAAGGCCGCATTGAAACCAATCGCGTCGTCATCGCCGCAGGTGCTTACTCCGGCTCAATCGGAGAGATGGCGGGCGTCGATGTGCCGGTAACGCCGGTGCGCCAGCAGGTCTTTCGCTGCGAACTGCCGAGACGCTGGACCTACGAATTCCCGATGACGATCGATCCCGGCGGCATTCACTGGCGATCGTACGGCGAAAACGAGATTGTCGTCGTGAAAACCAAACACGACGAGCCTCCGGGAATTCGATTTGGCGCGGATCTGGATCGTTTTCGAAATGAATTCATGCCGGATTTGATCCGGCGTTTACCCGAGTTCAAGGATCTGAAGCTCGTTTTCGGCTGGGGCGGTTTGTACGAAATGACGCCCGATCAAAACGGCATCATCGACGAACATCCCGCCATTCACGGTTTGTACTTTGCCTGCGGATTCAGCGGACATGGTTTGATGACGTCGCCGGCGACCGGGAAAGCGATGTCCGACCTGATCCGTCTCGGACGGTTTCAAACAATCGACGCCTCGCCGTTGTCGTACCGGCGCTTCGAGCGCAATGAACCGTTTTTCGACGAAGCCATGCTGTGAGGCGAAGTCCAGCAACCTGGCACAAAATAAGGTAGTCTCAGTTTGAGTTTTTGTGAATGCGGACACCGATGTGAAAGCAAAATTCCCTCCTTAGCCAAGGAGGGGAATTCGCTTCTTCGACGTTTCTGTCCGAATTTCAGACTGAGACACTACCCCAAATAAATGGTGATGCACTTCCGTACCGAGATTTCAGGACCTCCATGGGAGGAGTCGCTGCCTCCTTCATGGATCTTCGATCGCATCGAGCAATGGGCGGCGCGTTTTCCGGATCGTTTCGCATTTGCGCTGGACGATCAGCAGACGGTTCGCGAATACCGCTACGCGGATGTGCTGAGTGAATCGGACGCCATCGCCGCAGGACTCGCGTCACATGGGATCAATCCCGGCGACCGCGTCGGCATTCTGATGGAGAACATTCCGCAATGGGTTTTCGTTCTTCTCGGCGCGATGCGGCGTGGCGCTGTTACCGTGCCGCTCGCAACCCTGCTTCCCGAATCGCATCTGGATCGAATTGTCCAACATGCCGAATGCCGCATGATCTTCGCCGACGAAACGAATCTGGAAACGGCGCGCAACGTGGCTGAGCGGTGCGGCGCCGTGGTGGTCGGGCTTTCGGAGTGGCCTCAATTCCAGGTCCGCGACAGGCGCTCTCCGGCAACGCGACCCATTTCGGACGAATCGACCGCGCTGATCATTTACACATCCGGAACGACGGGCGATCCGAAGGGCGTTCAGCTCACGATCACAAATCTGAACTACGAAATCAGCGCAATCGTCGAACTCCTGGAGTTTTCTCCCGACAATCGCATTCTTTCGGTGCTGCCGTTCTCGCACGTTCTGCCTCTGGTTGCGAACGCGCTCGGCCCGTTGTGCGTCGGCGCAGGCGTGGTATTCCTTTCGTCGATTTCGCCGCAACGCATCACCGAATCGTTCCACAAACACCGCATCACCTGTTTTATCTGCGTGCCGCAGTTCTTCTATCTGCTGCACAAACGAATTTTTACTCAGGTCGAAGCGCAGCCGTGGCCCGCGCGAAAAGCCTTCGGATTGCTGCGAGGCCTTGCGCGGCGAACAAACAACATCGAGATGCGGCGTAAACTATTCGCGCGAATCCATAAAACGATCGGTGAGGACCTGCGTCTTTTTGCGAGCGGCGGTTCACGATTCGATGCGCGGATCGCGACTGATCTCAGCGAGCTGGGTTATACCGTCGTCAATGCCTACGGTTTGACGGAAACATCGGCGGCGGCAACGGTCACGCCGGTTTCATCGAATCGAATCGGAACCGTCGGCAAACCCCTTCGTGGCGTGACCGTTCGAATCGACAATCCGAACGACGAAGGAATCGGCGAGGTCTGGATTGGCGGTCCGCTTTTGATGAGAGGCTACTACCGCGACGAAGCCCGCACAACCGAAGCGCTCCGCGACGGATGGTTTCACAGCGGCGACCTGGGTTTTATAGACAGCGACGGGAACCTGACGATCACGGGCCGAAGCAAGGACGTCATCGTCCTCGCGAACGGGAAGAACATCTATCCTGAAGAGATTGAAACACACTACGCCAAATCACCTTTCATCAAAGAACTGTGCGTGCTTGGAGTAGTGGATGAATCCGGGCCGGAGGGTGAACGACTCCACGCGATTGTCGTCCCCGACATGGATGAATTTCGCAGGCGCGGTCAAAGCGCGATCATGGAAATGATCCGGTTTGAGATGGAGAATCTGTCGAAGGACCTCGCGTCTTACCAGCACGTGCTCTCTCTTTCGATCCGCAACGAACCTCTTCCTCGAACGGTAACCCGCAAGCTGAAGCGCTTCGAGATACAAAAAGAAGAAGAGAGCCGACGCCAGTCCTGCGTTGCCCAATCCAAAGCGGTGGATCATCCCCGGTTTGCGTCGGGGATGGGAGAGATCGTCGCGTCGCTGATACGTCATGAAAAGGCGGACGCCGTGAGCCTGCAACCATCGTTGAACATCGAACTCGATCTGGGATTCGACTCGCTGGCGCGTGTGGAACTGTTGACGGAAATCGAATCGAAAACCGGAATCCACCTCGACGATGAAGAGGCGGCCCGCATCTACACTCTCGGAGAATTGCTGGACGCACTCGAGAGCAAGACCGGCACCGCGACAAGCAGCGCCCGCGGATGGAAAGAGATTCTCGCTCGTTCGCCTTCAGAGGAATGGGACGGGCACTACATCTTCAAATCGAAACCGTTCGCGACGGCCGTCATTATCTTCCTGTCGCGACTTCTGATGTTGCTGAGCTTGCCGCTCTTCCGGCTGAAATGGCGCGGCCTTGAAAACATTCCGAAGTCGGGACCGCTGCTGATTTGTCCGAATCACGAATCGTTCCTCGATGCGCCGATGATGTATGCCGTGATGCCGTCGAGAGTCATCGCGAATGCCTTCAGTCTCGGGTACAGCGATTACTGGGAAGGTTGGTTTTCGCGGAAGATTGCGGAGTCGTGCAATATCGTTGCCATCGATTCGAACGCTAATCTGGTTCGAGCCTTGCAAGCCGGGGCCGCGGGTTTGAAAGGAAAGAAGAACCTCATTATTTTCCCGGAGGGAACGCGTTCGATCGACGGTCATATCGCGGAATTCAAGAAAGGCGCCGCAATCCTTGCCGCGGAACTTGGAGTGCTTATTTTGCCCGTGGGGATCAATGGCACATTCGAGTCCTGGCCGCGAGGCGGCGGATTCCGGTTTCACCCGATCGAAATTGCCTTTGGGAAGCCGATTGATCCGCAGCAATTTACGAATGAGCCGGATCCCTACGCCGCGCTGACGGATTATCTCCGGCAAGCGGTTAAAAGGCTGTCGAATGAACGTTAGTCCGAGCTTCCGCGAAAACAATTTCCCAGATGTAACCTTTGAGTCGAGGCCGTCGTAAACCTTTTCAAACACGTAACATGTCTTAGAGGGGATTCCATGGATAGAAAATATGGCCAGCGCGGCTATATGAATGACGGCGAGGGACGCGAGCGCGGAAAAGCCGAGCGGCCAAAAGAGAAGCCCAAAGGGGCACCGAAGGGAGCGCTTCGCGATATCCCTCGGACGGTTAAAATGCCCGGGTTTCAGGAAGTTCTGCGGTGCTCGCTCTGCGGCGTCATCATTCCACCGATCGAGATTCAACCGGACAGTCAATGTCCAAAATGTAAAGCCGACCTCCGAACCTGCAAAAACTGCCAACACTTTGACACAGGCGCCAGGTTCGAATGCACGGAACAAATTCCCGAACGCATCACCAAAAAGGACCTTCGCAACAGCTGCGATTTGTTCATGGCGAAAACATCGATTGAACGCGAAACCAGAGATTCCGGCGGAAGTGCGAACACACCGGCCGCATCGCCGACGAATCCTTCAGATGCGCGCAGCGCCTTCGATAACCTGTTCAAAAAGTAAGAGGCTTCCCTACAAACCGGTCTCGCAAGATTTGAACGCGAATCGATCCTTACCTAAGCTATCCTCTGTTTATGAATGGAGATCAGGATCGACTGAAAATCGCTGTATTCATTGACTTCGACAACATTGAAATTGGCGTGAAGAGCACGCTTAACCGTCATTTCGACATTGGAGCCGTGCTCGAGGCCATCAAGGAGAAGGGCGAGGTCGTTACGAAGATTGCCTACGGCGACTGGAAGCGGGCAGGCGAGCATAGCCGGGGGATGACCCAGCATGCCATCCAGATGGTTCAACGGAACCTGACGCCCGGCGGCGACAAGAACGGCGCCGACATCAATCTGGCGTTGGACGCGCTCGAAATGGCATTCACCCGGAATCACATCAACACGTTCGTGATCGTCGGCGGCGACAGCGACTTCATCGCACTCGTCGAGAAACTGAAGCAGTACGACAAACAGGTATTCATCGTCGGCGGACGCGCCTTCACCAGCGTCATTCTTCAGAAAAACTGCCACGAATTCATCGCTTACGAAAACCTGATTCCCGCGCCGGCTCAGCAATCACACCGCCGTCAGACGGAAAAAAGCCGTGGCGCCGGCTTCTCGGATGCGGGCAATTTGTCGAAGGCCGAACCGCTGGTCCGGCGCGCGCTGAAGGTGCTGGCCGATCGCGAGGTATCACCCCAGCTCGGGCTGCTGAAAAGCACACTCCTGCAACTCGACTCCACATTTTCGGAACGTGACTACGGCGCCGGAACCTTTCGCGATTTCATCGAAAAGATGGCGGCGGCGGGTTATGTCACATTGAAGCAGGTTGACCGCAGCCTGCTCGTCGAGATGAAAGACCGGGAGCCGACGATGCAGGAGGACGTTGAATCCGAGATGCAGCCTCCCTTTCCACCGGAGCCGCATGCACCACGTCATCATGGAGCAACGTCACACACGCCGGCGCAAGCTTCATCCGCGCTGAGCGAGGAAGGCATTCGCATCATTCAGGACGCGTTCCAGAATCCAAAGTTCGCTCCGCACTGGCCGATGTATCTGCGCAATGTGAAACAGTTCATCAAGAATGCGGCGCCGTCATGGGATGAACGTAAGTATGGGTTCGTCAGTTTTCTCGAAGCCGTTCGAGCCGCTCAAAGAGCCGGAATATTGAAGCTGGAAAGGAACCGTCAGGGCATCCTGCGAGTTTACCCGGGCAATCTCATATCGCAGTCGTTGCGTCCACTGCAGCCGCCCGACGAGGCCGTTCGCCCCGAAGAACCGATGCTGACGGAAGAGCTGGCAGAAGAACCCGTCACCGTTGAAGCTGAACCGATCATCGAAGCAGCGCCCGTTCAGGACGTGATCGATGTTCTTCCTGCAGAGCCAGTCATCGAAGAACCGCAGCCGGAAGGACCGGCCGTCGTAGAAGAAGTCAGGCACGCTCGCAAAAAGAAAGTGGCCGCTGTTCGAAAGAAGGCGGCTGGAAAAGCCAAAGGCCCGACTCCAAGGCGATCCCGTAAGAAGCCGTTACCGGAAGAGGAAATCAAGCACGAATAGTCACAAGCCGTTCCCCCTATGTTGTGGTGAGAACAGTTTGATACTTCGACATCAGGTCGGATTGGGAATCGTGCAGCGGTAGACCGTTTGGATCCGGCCGGTAGTAACTTCCGTCGGGGCGCAGCCAGCGGATTTTAGTGTTGTCCACAAGCGCATTATTGATGACTTCGAAGTGAATCCGCCGGCGCAGCTGGTCATCTTCGACAGGAAACATGATCTCGACGCGGCGATCCAGATTCCGGTGCATGACGTCTGCGCTCGACAGAAACATCTCCACATTGCCGGCGTTGGCAAAAACGAAAAGGCGCGAGTGTTCAAGGAATCGTCCCACGACACTTGCAACGCGTATGTTTTCGCTTCGATTCGGCAGCCCCGGACGGAGGCAGCAAACTCCGCGAAGGATCAACGTGATCTGGACGCCGGCAGCGGATGCGGCGTACAGCTCATCAATCAGCGTCGTGTCCGTCAGGCTGTTGCATTTCACGATAATTCCCGCAGGTCTTCCCGCAACCTGATGTGCCACTTCACGACGAATCATGGTGATCAGCCGCTCGCGTAGCCGCACCGGCGCCACGATCAGCTTTCGGTAGTCGCGCTGGCCGGAATAGCCGGTCAGGAAATTGAAGAACTCGGAGCAGTCGACACCGAACTCGTGGTTGCTCGTGAACAACCCGATGTCGGTGTAAACTCGAGCGGTACTCGTATTGTAGTTGCCGGTACTCAGGTGCACATACCGCCGCAGAGTATTGCCTTCCTGCCGCACAACCAGCGCAAGCTTTGCGTGAGTCTTCAAACCAACGACACCATAAATCACGTGAGCACCGGCCTGCTCCAGACGCCGCGCCCAAATGATGTTGTTCTCTTCGTCGAACCGCGCTTTCAATTCCACCAGAACCGCAACCTGTTTACCTTGTTCCGCCGCCTCGATAAGCGCCTTGACGATCGGTGAATCCGGTCCGACCCGGTACAGCGTCTGCTTGATGGCCAGCACATGCGGATCTCTTGCCGCGGCGCGCACGAATTCCACGACGGGTGCGAAGGATTCGTAAGGATGATGCAACAACACATCCTGATGACGGATAACATCGAACATGCTCTCGCCGGTCCGAAATGCCGAGGGGTTCACGGGCTCGAACGGCTTGTCTTTTGCGCTGTGCAGGTCCAGCTTGTAAAGCGACATGAGGTCGGGGATATTCAATGGGCCATCGACCGAATAGACATCCTGGTTTTCAAGCTGAAGTGATCGCCGCAGCAATTCCGCGATTGGCGCGCTCATTGCCGACGCGACTTCGAGCCGAACACCAAAACCGAAACGCCGCTGCCTCAGCGTCTGTTCCACCGACTTCAACAGGTCTTCCGCTTCGTCCTCTTCAATCTCGACGTCGGCGTCGCGTGTGATACGGAAGGGCTGGCATTCCAGCACCTCGCAATGCGGAAACAGCGAGCCGATGTGCGCCGACATCAGCTGCTCCAGGAGAATGAAACTCTGCCCTTCCTTTATCGGAATCAGCCGCGGAACGTTGGGCGGCACCTTGACCCGAGCAAACCTCGGTTTCTCCTCGATACCGTCCGACGAGGGTGCAAGCAGAACGCCGAGGTTCAAGCTGATGTTCGAAATGTATGGAAAGGGATGGCCGGGATCGACTGCGAGCGGCGTCAACACGGGGAAAACACGTTCGTAAAAGAACCGTTCCAGATCGCGCTTGTCGCCGTCCGCCAGGTGTTCGTATCCGATGATCTGTACACCGAGCGACTTCAATCCCGGCAATACATCGTTCAACAAACAGTCGGTCTGCTGCTTGAGAAGCGGCCGCAGCCGCTCGCTGATCCATTTGAGCTGGGCGGCAGGGGTCAAGCCATCTGCCGATAACAACGTCGGATTGGTCTCGAGCTGCTCTTGCAAGCCGCTGACGCGCACCATGAAAAACTCATCGAGGTTGGTGGAAAAAATGGAAAGGAACTTCAGTCTCTCCAGAAGCGGCAGGGAAGGATCGAGAGCTTCTTCGAGAACGCGAAGGTTGAACTCGATCCAGCTGAGCTCGCGATTTATGTAAACAGATTCGTCCGGCATGGTTATCAACTCATCGCGGCGACACCTGAATTCCATTGGATCGCGGAGCGTACCACGCCGTGAGATGACAACGGTGTGATGAGTTCATCACAAGAATGTCACAAAGACATCATTATCGCGACTGTGGAATGCCGTTTTTGGTGGTATCGTTGCCGAACCATGATCGGGCGGCAGATCTCGCGATATCGGATCATCGAGCGGCTGGGGTCCGGCGGCATGGGCGTCGTGTACAAGGCCCAGGATACGGAACTCGGCCGCTACGCAGCCCTCAAGTTCCTCCCTGCAGGCACGGACGACGCGCAGGCATTGGAACGTCTGGTACGCGAGGCGCGTTCTGCCGCAGCACTGAATCATCCGCACATCTGCACGATTTACGAAGTGAATGGCAGCGCGCCGGAGCCTTTCATCGCGATGGAGTATCTCGAAGGCGAGACGCTTCGCGATCGCATCGCCGGAAAGCCGATGCGTGAAGAGTTCGTGCTGGAACTTGCCATTCAACTCGCGGACGGATTGGCTGCCGCGCACGACCGGCACCTGGTTCATCGAGACATCAAACCCGCGAACATTTTCGTCACACGATCGGATCAGCTGAAGATTCTCGATTTCGGCCTGGCCAAACAGACACAGGATTTGACGTCCGACGATCAGTCCACACTGGACAGCAACCAGCTCACGGGAGCTGGAACGACCGCCGGAACGGTTTCCTACATGTCGCCGGAACAGGCGCGGGGCGAAGAACTCGATCCGGGCAGTGACATCTTCAGTGTCGGTGCGGTTCTTTATGAAATGGCTTCGGGCAAGTTGGCGTTTGCGGGCAATACGCCGCCCGTGATCTATAACGCGATCCTTAGCGGGCGGCCCGCGCCTCTCGCACAGTTGAATCCATCCGTTTCGCGGGAACTGGACGGGATTATTTCGAAGTGCCTGGAAAAGAAGAAAGAGCTTCGCTATCCGAACGCGGCCGCGCTGCGAGCGGACTTGAAGCGCCTGAAGCGAGACACGGAATCCGGTATCGCCACCACAGCGGTTCCTCGCCGGCCGGCCGGAATGGTGCGGCGTGTCAGTCTGGGCGCGACCGCCATCGTGCTCCTTGCGGCGGCCGTATTGTTCATTCCACGTCTGCGGAGTCGCGCGGATGGAATGAAAGAGACGGATGTCATTTTGCTGACCGACTTCACGAACACCACCGGCGACACGGCGTTCGACGGAACATTGAAGCAGGCACTGGCCGTGAAGTTCGAAGAATCGCCCTTTCTCAATATTTTTCCGGAGCCGCAGGTTCGCGAAACGCTGAGCTACATGCGGCGGTTGCCCGACGAGAAGGTGACGGCGGATATCGGACGTGAAATCTGCCAGCGTCAGAACCTGAAAGCCATGCTGACGTCGGAGATCGCACCGCTCGGCAGTCAATACGTGATCACGCTGAACGCCATCGACTGCGACAAAGGGAATGTGCTGGCACGCGATCAGGTTCAAGCGCCGTCCAAAGAGACCGTTCTCAAAGCCGTCGGCGAAGCGGCAGTCCACATGCGCGGCAAGTTGGGTGAATCGTTACCCTCGGTCCAACGAATGAACGCACCCATTGAACAAGCCACAACGGCTTCGCTGGAGGCGTTGAAGGCTTTCAGCGCGGCGGAAACCCTGCGGGCGCAGGGAGCGGAAGCCGAATCGATGACGCTTTATCGCCGCGCCATCGAACTCGATCCGGCGTTTGCGATGGCCTACGGCCGGTTGGGCGTGATCACCAGCAACGCCGGCGACAAACCGGAGGCCAGGAAGCTCATCAGCAAGGCTTACGAACTTCGGGATCGTGTCAGCGAGCGTGAGCGTTTTTATGTGACCGCTCATTACCATCGCATCGTCGAAGGTGACGCTGAAAAAGCCATTGCCACCTACAAACTCTGGCGACAGGCGTATCCGCACGATTACATTCCGGCGGTGAACCTCGGAAACATTTATCAGAATTCGGGACGTCTCACAGAAGCGACACAGCAATTGGAAGAAAGCCTCCAGATCATGCCGTCACCCTCCGGGTACGTCAATCTCGCCGGTGTGTACTCGGCACTCGGCGAGACCGACAAATTGTTGAACACGTACAACACGTGGATCGAAAAAATTCCCTCCGATGGCAGCCCGCACTTCGGCCGGTCGAATTTCTATGCCGCGATTGGGGACTACGACAACGCGGTCAGCGAAGCGAAACGCGCCGTGGAGCTCGAGCCCGTTCCGAATCATTACGCCGGATTGACCCGGGCCTACTTTTACGTCAACAAATTCGACGAGGCGAAGGCTACGGCCGAAAAGGCGCTCACCGAGAAGCAGGAGAATCCCGACCTGCATTACTACCTTTATGTGATCGCTCAGGAACGCGGGGATCAGGCGTCGCTGGCACACGAAGCGGCATGGTGGAAGGGCAACATCTTCGAATGGTTCTTCGTCGGCGTTCAGGGCGGCCGGTCGCTTCGCGAAGGACGTCTTCGCGAAGCGGAGACCTTCTTCAAGCGAAGCGCGGAGATGGCGTCGAAATCGGATAGCGGTGAGCCGGACCGGTTCAAAACCATCGCAGGTCCTGCTTATTGTATGTTCGGCAACTGCACCAAAGGTGTTGCTCTGGTCACGGAAGTATTGAAGTCGAGTCACTCTCGAAACGTGCTGGCGGAGAGTGCGACCACTTTCGCTGAAGCCGGTGACAATGCAGCGATGGACTCGGTCCTCACCGAACTGAGCGCAAAGTTTCCGAACGACAGGCGTCTTCAAAAAGTCACGATGGCTTCGATCCGCGCCCTGGCCGCTGTCACACACAACAAACCCGAGGAAGCGCTGGCCCTGTTGAAAGACGTGGAGCCATACAAAGCTACCGAGCTGGACTACCTTCGCGGATTGGCACAGCTCAAGTCAGGCCGTCCAAAGGAAGCTGCCGCAGAATTCCAAAAAGTGATCGATCACTACGGTTTCGCGCTCGTCACCGAGCCGGTAACCTATGAAATGTCTCACCTGCAGATCGCGCGTGCCCATGCGGCGATGGGCGACACGGCAAAGGCACGCGAGTATTACCAAAAGTTTCTTGCGTTCTTCAAGAACCCCGACCCCGATCTGTCCGTGCTTAAAGACGCACGAAGCGAACTGTCGAAGCTGCCTTCATAGATCGACGGCCTTTCACCTATGAACCGCATCAGGCTTTGTATGCAATACGCCCGTTGATCCGTATCCAGCCGACGTTTCCATCGGGTTTTCGTATGAACTCGTACGGTTGACCGACATACGCCGATCCGGATGCGGCGTACGCGATATCCTTCCCGTAAAACACGAGCGACGTTCCGTTGCCCGCGTTATTCCCGTTCGCGACGAAAAGTTTGCCGTCCTGCAATCTCACCTCGACGGAACCCACAGGCGGTCTTTGATACTTACCTAAATACTGTTCGAGAGCGGGTTGCTGCGGCAGAGGCTTCGCATGACCGGTCATGTCTTCGCTCACGCCTCGATGCCCGATCGCCTGATCCGGCGCGAGTGCCAGCCCTTCGTACGCTTGAAGCGTGGCCCGCTCGACCGACTGAATCAAACGCCAGCCGTCGGCGTGATTCGTGAGAATCGAGAATGCAAGATTTCGTTCAGGCACAAGCTGGAGGTGCAGGCAGTGACCGCCCAGCGTGCCGCCATGCGCGGCGGTCATCACTCCGTTAAGCCGCCGGAGTTGCCATCCAAGGCCGATCTCGTCGTCGGTGCTGTTCTTCTTCATTTGCGGCGTCCGCATCTGTTCGACAAGCGATCGAGGGATGGACGCATTGCCGCCACCAAGGTGAAATGCAGCGTACTTCAGCAGATCCGACACGGTGGTTGCGACGCCGCCCGCAGTGACGTTTGCGGGGAGATCGAAAGGACGGATGACGACGGTCTTGTCCTGTTGCTGGCGGTGCGGGACCGCAAATCGATAGGTCATCGCTTCACCGGTCCTGGAAAATGCTCGCGGCATGCCGACCGGATTGAAAACCAGCTCGCGCAACGCATCGTGAATATTCTTTCCGCTGACCACTTCAATCACACGGCCGGCGACGCCAAACCCGGCGTTGTTGTAGCTCCACACCGCTCCCGGCGCCGCAAGCTGGGGCTTGTCTTTCATCTCGGCCGTGAAAACGTTGAGGCTTTCGCTGCCGCGATCATCGGTGTTCAGCTGCCCTTCCCATCCCGGCGAGTGCGTCAGGAGATGCCAGATCTGAACCTCCTTGCTGACCTTCTCGTCCACGACTCGAAAGTCCGGCAGATATCGCTGAACCGGCGCCTTTACTTCGACGCGACCCTGATTCACAAGATTCATCATCGCCGTTGTGGCGACGGTTTTGGAAATCGACGCGATCGGAAAAACGGTGTCGGCGGTCACCGGCAACGGATCTTCGATGTGGGTCACACCGAAACCACGCGTGGTGACCTGACCGTTCTTCATGACGCCGAAGGCCACGCCCGGCACATGATGCTCGGTCATCTTTGTCGAGATCAGGTTTGCCAGTTCATCGAATCGCCGATCGCCCTGTTCGGCAGTGACTCCGGTCCGCGAACGAGCGAGCGGCGACACGCCTGCCATCAAAATGAATTGTCTTCTTTTCATGTGCAGGAAGATAATTCGGGATGCCCAATCACTCAATGAATATCTTCGCCCGTTCGGCCATCCTGTCTCTCTTGTTTGCCGTGCCTGCTGTCGCCCAGGACTGGAATCCGAAGATCACCGCACAGTACCTGGACTCGCGCCAGAAGGAGTGGTTCGAGTGGCCGACTGCCAAAACTCCAGACGGGCCGTGTGTTTCGTGCCACACGGGATTGACGTACCTGCTGGCGAGACCCGCACTTCGCCGATCCCTTGGTGAGAACGCGCCAACGTCCTTCGAAACAGGTCTGCTCGACGGAATGCGCTCGAGAGTTCGAAGAAAAGAGGCGGAGGAACTCGCGAAAAAGCCGACGCAGGCATTGGGAGTGGAGGCAATCCTGTCCGCGCTGTTTCTTTCGCAGCAGGACACCCACAAACCCACGCTGAGTCCGGATACATCGCGCGCTTTTGATCAACTCTGGGCGATGCAAATTCGTGATGGATCCAACCGTGGGGCATGGCCGTGGTTCAGTCTCGAGCTGGATCCGTGGGAGATGCCTGAATCTGCGTTTTATGGCGCCAGCCTTGCGGCAATGGCGGTGGCGAACACTCCGGCGGAGTATCGAAACCGTCCCGATGTCCGCGAACGGGTCACAGCGTTAAGGGAATACTTGAAACGCGAACAGGCCTCGCAGCCGCTTCATAACCGCGTCGCGGTGCTCTGGGCGAGCTCAACGTTTCCGGACGTTCTGTCGGAATCGGAGCGGAAGGCCATAATCAGTGAAGTTCTAAAGCAACAACAGCCGGACGGAGGTTGGACCATCGAATCTCTCGGCAAATGGGCGCCTCACCCCAACGCTCCTGCGTCGTCCGGAAGCAATGGGTACGCGACGGCTTTCGTCGCTTACGTTCTTCAGCAATCGGCCGGCCTTCGTTCGAACAAACAAGTCGGCCGTGCATTGGATTGGCTGAAATCTCATCAGGACCGTCAGTCCGGTACGTGGGCCGCGACATCGATGAACAAAGTCTTTGAGCCGGACTCCATGCAGATCCGCTTTATGCAGGACGCCGCAACCGCGTTCGCGACGCTGGCACTTCTGGAATCCCGCTGACGTTTATTACGGTGAACTATCGAGGCTTTCGCGGACGCATTTGGCGAGCGAATGGAGGACGTAAGGTTTCTGGAGAAAGCGCATGCCGTCGTTAAGCTCGAAGTCCTTTCCCGCGACTTCCACGCTGTAGCCGCTCATGAAGATGATTTTCATGTTTGGATTTTGCGTTTTCAATTTATCCGCGAGATCGCGGCCGCTGACGCCTCCGGGCATGACGAGATCGGTCACCAGCAGGTCAATCCTGCCGGCATCGTTTCCCCATTCGTCGAGAGCGCTTCTTCCCGATCCCGCTTCGAGGACGTGATAGCCGCGCGATTCCAGAAGAGTGCGCACCATCTGCCGCAGAGGCGCTTCGTCTTCGACAACCAGCACCGTTTCCGATCCGCCGTGAATCCTCTCGTCGGCAGCTACGGGACGGTTCGACGATGTTTGTGTCCGAGTGGCAGGAAGGTAGATCTTGAACGTGGTTCCTTCGTTGACCTTGCTGTCGACGACGATCCAGCCGCGATGCTGTCGCACGATTCCGTAAACCGTCGCCAGGCCCAGGCCTGTGCCTTTGCCGACGTCCTTTGTCGTAAAGAACGGTTCAAATATTTTGGACATGTTTTCGCCGGAGATGCCGGAACCGGTATCGCTGACCTTGAGCCAGACATAATCCCCCGCGCCGGCGTCCGGGTTTTGTTCGGCTGCGTCCTTGATGTATTCCACGCCCGTTAGAATTCGGAACGTTCCACCAGCCTGCATGGCGTCTCGCGCGTTGACGGCAAGATTCACGAGAACCTGTTCCAGCATGCCGGCATCGGCCAGAATGAGCGGCAACTTTCCCGGAGCGACTTCGACAGCAAGGTCTTCGCCCATAACGCGGCGAAGCATCCTGGCGACTCCTTCGATGACAGCGTTGAGATCGAGCAGCCTGGATTGAATCACCTGCCGTCGGCTGAACGTGAGCAACTGCCTCGTCAGGCCTGCGGCACGCTCGCCGGCAAGCGTGATCTGTTGAGCGCACTCTTTAGCTTTGGAGCTGAGCCGGGGTTCCATGGTCAGGAGCTGGGCGTGCCCCAGAATCAACATCAACAGATTGTTGAAATCGTGCGCAATGCCGCCAGCCAGCTGACCGATCGATTCCATTTTTTGTGCGTGCCGTAGTTGCTCCTCGAGGTGTTTGCGTTCGGTAACGTCCTCGGCAAGTCCGATAAACTGCGTCACGGCGCCTGTCGCAGCGCGCACGGGGAATCCACGGCTCCAAATCCACCGGACGGAACCATCCGGACGAACCACGCGGTATTCCAATGCATGAGGTTGGCCTTGCTTCTGTGTCTCGAGTGCGGCCAGCACGTGCTCTCGATCGTCAACGTGGACGGCCTCTATGAAGGACCGCGGGTTCTCGTACAGACTTTGGGTGGAACGCCCCCAGATTCGTTCATACGCCGGGCTGACATAGAGGAGGGTGTTCTTATCGACGTCCGTGGCCCAGAACACTTCGTCGATCGTCTCCGCAATCAAACGGAACTTTTCTTCACTGGCACGCAGAGATTCCTCGGCTCGTTTCCTTTCGGTGACTTCAACAACCACGCAACCGACGCCGTCAGGTTTTCCGTCGTCGCCGAGGAGTGGAAAGTCGGACGCTACCCAGTGCCGAACAACGCCGGGCTCGGCGCGTGTTTCGCCGCTGATCTCCAGGTTGAGGATCGGTTGCGATGTCGCGAGGACGTTATGTAGAAGGGGTTCCAGCTCCGGAGCCATATCCGGCAAGACTTCACGGACAGTCTTGCCGATGTGAGCCTCCGCCGGCAGGCCATTGATCTGCGCCAGCGTTTGATTGATGCGAACAAACCGGAGATCCCTGTCCAGGATGCTCAGACCGGCGGCCGCATTGCTGAAAAAAGACGTCAGCTGTTCATCCCGCGCCGCAAGTTCCGACTCCAGCTTTTGGCGATCCGCGCGGTCCCTCTTTTCACGCAGCGCCCTTTGCACCACCGGCACAAGACGAGACAGGTGGTCTTTCAAAACGTAATCGGTAGCGCCGGCCCGCAGGCTTTCCACGGCGAGTTCTTCGCCGATCACTCCGGAAACAATGATGAAGGGTATGTCGAGGCGGCTTTGCTGAAACAATTGAAGCGCGCGTTGCGCTGAGAATCCGGGAAGGCTGAAATCCGAAAAGATGACGTCGACATGGGGCCCGAGGCTCGCGGAATAATCGCTTTCGTTCTCCACGCGTTCCCACTGCGGATCATAGCCGGCCTTCCGCAGTTCATAGACAAGCAGCGCAGCGTCCTCGGCGGAATCTTCAACAATCAGGATATTGAGAGGAGTAGGCATGTTGTCCTGCGCCACATCTTCATCATGCCTTTACTGAATCATTGAGCGTGAAATAAAAAGCAGCGCCGCGATTCTCCTGGGCTTCGGCCCAGACACCTCCGCCATGGCGGTGGATGATTCGCTGCACAATGGCGAGCCCCACGCCCGTTCCCTCAAACTCTTGCTGGGAGTGCAGCCGCTGAAAAACGCCGAACAATTTGCCGGCATACTGCATGTCGAAACCGGTGCCGTTATCCTTGACGAAATAGATGAACCGGCCGTCTTCCCAGCGGGAACCGATTTTGATGATTGCGGGATCGCGGTCTCGTGTGTACTTGATGGCGTTGGAGAGAAGGTTGGTGTAGACCTGTTGAAGCAATGTCGAGTCCGCCTCGCACATGGGAAGCTCGCCGATTTCGACGTTCACCCGGCGGTTCGCGAATTCGCCCCGCAACTCTTCCAGAACCGTGCGGACGATAGGTTCGACAGAGAGCGTTTTCTTGACCAGCGGCTGCTTGCTCAAACTTGAAAACGAAAGCAGTCCGTCGATGAGTTGGCTCATGCGTGCGGCGTTATCGCGGATTCGGTCCAATGCGTGTTTGGATTCGGCCGGCAGTTCATCGCCAAGACGCTTGCTCAAAATGTGGGCAAAACCGCCCATCGCGCGAACGGGCGCGCGCAGATCGTGAGATATCGAGTAGGAAAAGGATTCCAGCTCTTCATTGGCCGCGGCGAGTTGCGCGTTCTTGGCCTGCAATTCGCGCTCGAACCGCTTGCGATCGGTAATATCGCGAATCGCGCTCATCACGAACGTCCCTTCATCGGTCTTTAGAGGGCTCAGGCTGATCTCGACCGGGAATTCCTGGCCATTCTTGCGGAGGCCGTACAGTTCGAGGCCCGCGCCCATCGCTCGCCTTCGGGGCTGCTCCAGGTACGCCGCGCGATGGCCGACATGAGTGGCGGCATAACGTTGCGGTATGAGAGCCTCAACGAGAGATCCCAACAGTTCGCCGGGTCCGTAGCCGAATACTCTTTCGGCTTGAGTGTTGACCAGGACGATATGCCCCGTCACATCGGACATGACGATCGCATCGGGTGTCGATTCGATGAATTCGCCGAACTTGGCCTGCAGTAATCCGGAGTCGCGCTGAACTTTCCGGTCCGTGACGTCCTTCGTGCTTTGAAGAATGAACTGGAACGCGCCATTCGGATCACGAATCGCCTTCGAGGAGATGTTCACGTAGACAAGGGATCCGTCCTTTTTCCTTCGAAACGATTCGTAATTCGAGACAGGGGTCTGCAGTGTCTTCTGCAGAATGGTTTCTTCTTCGTGCAGCTTGTCTGATGGGACGATCGTTTCACTCAGGAACCGGCCGACCGTCTCCGAACTGGTAAAGCCGAAGACGCTTTCGGCACCTTTGTTCCAAAACAGGATTTCACCTTCGAGAGTTGTCGCGAGAATGGCGTCGGGGTTTTCGTCGAGCAGCAGCTTGTCAAATTTCCAGCTCATTTCGACTTGAAGATTTGAATCGGCTGTTTCGAACTAAAGCTTCCCTTTGTTACCGGCGACACGGTAAGGCCCGGTATTTCCAGTGCCGGATTTCAGTAAGGCCCACTGCAAATCCAGCTGAGGGGTTACTTCGCTCAGATTCTGAAAGCCAACGGGTTTCACGATGTAGCCATCCGCCCCGAGGCGCTTGCTGCCTAACAGATCGACTCCGCGCTGCGATCCCGTGAGCACCACCACCGGAATCGAGCTTGTTCGCGAGTCTCCTTTGATTCGCCGCAATACCTCGAGGCCGCCCATCTTCGGCAATTCCAGATCGAGCAGGACGAGCTGCGCGAAATGGCCTGTTTCGCGATTGACGTAGTTTCCAGTGCGGAACACGAAGTCCAGTGCCTCGGCGCCGTCTTCTACGACATGGATTGTGTTGCTGAAATGGGCTTCTTTAAGGGCGGAGAGCGTGAGTTTCACGTCGTCCGGATTGTCCTCGACAAGAAGGATGTCGACGAGTTGGTTGATTACGGGCGTTCCAGCGTCGATTGGCTCTGCAAACAGTTCGGAAACGGAGATCTCCAGCGCTTTTGCAAGCTTCTCGATGCTTCCCAGCGAGACATTGCGAGCTCCGCGCTCGATATCCGCAATGTAAGTGCGATGCAAACCTGCTCGCCCCGCCAGCTCCTCTTGAGATATGTCAAGTCGAGTTCTCCATGCTCGAACAAAGCTTCCGAAGCGCCTTTTCACATTAGTCGCCGCCACAAGTTGTCCAGATGCCCGCAACTATAGTAATGAGAGTTTAACGCGCGACAACAGACTATGAGTGACAAACGCGCGTCGCACGAGCGTTTGACGCTACTTTTTTTTCGGAAGAAGGTGGCGGCACCATTGCGCTTCGAAGAGCGTATGGTGGGTTATCCGGTTTTCACGAATCGAGCAAGCCCATGCGAGCCGAACGCGCCAGGATAACGCCGACGCCGCAGCACGAAGCCCGTCGCTGCGCTCCGGGTTCTGACAATTTGGCGCGCGAGTCTCAATGTGCAGAACCCGAGCGCAGCGACGGGCTTCGTGCAGCGCCGCTGGATTTCAAACGGACACTACCAAAGGCTCATACAACTTGACTTTTGTTCCCGCGTCGCCATAGAACTGTCGAGTCTTTAATTAAAACAACAAAGAAAGCAGTCCCAGAGGGAGGAATCAATGCGGAAGTGGGTTGTTGTCTGCAGCATCCTTGCTTTATGCCTATGTTCGGCTGGATTCGCACAAACAGTCGAAGGCATTATCACCGGCCGGGTCGACGATTCTTCGGGAGCTAGAATTCCAGGCGTTTCGGTCACACTGTCTTCGCGCGCTTTGCAGGGTGATAGAACCGTCGTCACGGACGAGAATGGAAACTACCGATTCCCTGGTTTGCCGCCCGGCACTTACACCGTGAAATTCGAACTGCCGGGATTCTCCACATTCATTCGCGAAGGAATCATCGTTGAAATCGGACGCACGGTCACGCTGCCCGTCACTCTTGAAGTGGCAACAAAAGCGGAAACGATTACCGTCAGCGGCGAATCGCCCGTCGTCGATCTCGAGCAGGCAACGATCGGAATCAATTTCTCATCGATCCTGAAAGACAACCTGATCAGTGCTCGCGATTACTATCAGCTCGCAGGAATGACGCCGGGATTCAAGAGCACGACCATCGATGTCGGTGGAAGTACCGTCGGAACCGGCGCCGGCTACCGGGCTTACGGATACTCCGGCCAGGTGCAGTTTCTGCTGGATGGTGTGAACAGCACCGAGAGCAACAGCAGCGCGAGTATCTACGGGGATTTCGGCTCCTGGGAGGAAGTTGAAGTATCTGCTGCCGGGAACAATGCCGAAATGAATACCGCAGGAGCCTCGTTCGTCGCGGTCATCCGAAGCGGAAGCAACACACTGCATGGCGGTTTGCTGTACGGCGTCGAAGACAAGAAGTTCCAGAGTGACAATCTGGACGCTGCGTTGCAGAAGCAAGGTTTCAGTGTGACCGACCGGTTCACACATCTGCACGACTTCAATGGAGATCTGGGCGGCCCAATCAAGAAGGACAAGCTCTGGTACTACACCTCGTTCCGTCACGAGTACATCGGACTTCAAACCCAGATGCGCCAGAACAACGGGGCGCGTTATAAATTGCCCGCATCCGGGATCGCTCCGAACCTGTGCGCGCAATTGCCCTGCTCAGGTACGGCCGACGGCGCACCTCAGGGAGCGGACTTCTATACGCGGTTGCGCAATCTCACCGTAAAACTGAATTACCAACTGAACGGAAACAATCAGCTCGTCACCGATGCGAACATTCGCCACAAGTACCAGCCGTTCCGCGGCGGTGATGGGACGAACGCGTATCTTCAGACTCCGGATACCACGCAGATCCAGGATTCGTGGTTCCACATCTGGAAAGCGCAGTGGCTTTCGACGTTGTCGAATCGGACCACGCTCGATGTCTCCGTGAACAATTTCGGTTATTACTGGCGTAACAGTTCGCACGTCGACGAATACCGGATCCAGGATCGTGGGACCACCGGCGTGACGGCAGGCTATCTCCAGGGCGGTTTTCGAGCCAACATCGTGAACCGGCGCCGCTGGCACGAAAACATCGCGCTCTCCCATTTCGTCAATGGATTGGGCGGTACCCACAATTTAAAGGGCGGCTACACCTTCCAATGGGAAGACGATCGTAATTCCTGGGTCGGCTACAAGGGACACGTCCTGTATCAGTTCAACAACGGAGTCCCCGATCGTGTGGTTGTCGAGAACACGCCCGTTCAGTGGGCACAGCAGAACCTCGTTCAGAATTACGTTTACATTCAGGACAAGTGGCAGGTCCGGCGCCGGCTCACTCTCAACATCGGATTCCGTTTCGATCGATACACCAGTTTCCTGCCGCGGCAGGTTCGCGAATCCGCCGCCGGCAATCCGTTCAACGCGGCCAATGACATTCCCGGGCTCGAGACTTTCAAGAATCAGGAGTGGACGGAACGCAAGATCGCGACTTTCAACAATCCCGTTCCCCGCTTCGCTCTGATTTATGACGTGTTCGGCAACGGCCACACGGCAGTCAAAGCGAGTTATGGGCGGTTTAGCCAGAATCCGGCCGATAGCCTGGCAGGGCAGGGGCTCGACAACACGCTGCGCAGCGCGACGTATTCGTGGAACGGCACGCTACCGTTCACCGTGGATTACCTCCGCTCGTGCATGCTTGCCAAAACGTGTTCGATCATCACCCAACCGAATTTGACTCAGACGCGTATCGATCCGAACCTTCGCAACAACTACGTCTCCGAATACACGTTCGGTATCGATCAACAGTTGTTCCCGGAATGGAATCTCCGCTTTGACTTTGTTCGAAAGATCGACGAAGGAGCGTACGGCACCATCAATCAGGAATATGCCATCACGGACTACACTCCCTTCCAGTTCCGCGATCCGGGCCGCGATGGAGTTGTCGGAACGCCGGATGACAGCATCGTCACCGCCTTTAACAGAGCGGTGGCGACACGTCCTCAGGATCCGCTCGTTCGGTTTAACGAAGCTTCCGGAAACCTGTTCCGAACGTGGGAAGTCACTCTGACAAAACGGTACGCGAAAAAATGGCAGCTCGTGACCGGATGGGATTGGACGAAACGTGATCTCGGCCCGAACTACAACACGACCGATCCCAACACGGTGATTTTCTATAACTCGACCGGCGGCGCGCATTACTGGGAATGGACAGGCAAGGTGCTCGGAACCTACGACGCCCCATTCGGTCTCAAGTTATCGACAGCGTTCCGGCCGCAGGTGGGCGAAGCGCACAGCCGCACGGTCCGCGTGGATTGCGACCGCGTTGTGGGCGCCGGGCAGACTTGCGCGCAAGCCGGCGGCAAAGCGCCGACGCAGGGATCGTTCGATCTGACGGTTGAACCCGATGGCTCTCACGGAGACTTTTATCCCACGGTGAAACTGGTGGACTTCAGCGTCGGCAAGGAGTTTGCGCTGGAGAAATTCGGGAAGCTCGTTGCGAATTTCCAGTTGTTCAACGCGCTGAACAGCAACACGGTCCGCGGCTGGACAACCACCAGTTCCACGACGACGAACCCCGGCGATACGACGCTCGTCCCCACGTTCCGCCGAGCGACGTCGATCCTGAACCCCCGCATCTTCAGGCTTCAGGCCCAGTGGAAGTTCTAAGCTGACCTTGCCGAGCCTTTCCGCACGAAGCCCGTCGCCGTGACGGGCTTCGTGCGGTAACCTTCACACATGCCCACGATTGACTTCGTCATTCCTGTGTTCAATGAGGCCGAGGGCCTCGCAGGGTTCCACAAAATGTTGGAAGAAACCCGGCTGCCCGATGGATACGTCCGCCGTTACGTTTACATCGACGACGGTTCGGTTGATCAGACCTCAACGGTACTGGATCGGCTCGCCGCGAATGACTCCAAAATCACGGCCATTCACCTGACTCGAAACTTCGGACATCAGGCCGCGCTGAGTGCAGGATTGGACGCAGCGTCCGCGGACATCGTCATTTCGATGGACGGCGACGGCCAGCACCCGGCTTCGATCATTCCGGAGATGCTGAGACTTCATGCCGCCGGCTACGACATCGTTCAGGCGCAACGTCTCGATGATCCCGACTCCGGATCCGTTTTCAAACGAGCGACGAGCCGGCTGTTTTATGGCCTGGTCAGCTACGTCGGAGAAGTGAATCTCGCGCCGGGAACCTCGGATTTCCGGCTGATCTCTCGCCAGGCGCTTGAAGCGCTCAAACGTCTGCCGGAATACCATCGTTTTCTTCGCGGCATGATCGTGTGGATCGGATTTCCCAATGTCATGCTGCCCTACAAGCCGAATCCGCGAATTGCCGGCAAACCCAAATATTCTTTCGTTCGAATGATTCGTCTCGCGTCCGACGGTTTCTTTTCGTTTTCGCTGGTTCCCCTCTGGATCGGACTCCTTATGGGCCTGGTATTCATCGGGCTGTCAGCCGGCGAACTCGGATACATCGCATACAGCTGGTTCGGCGGACACCGGGATCGGCTCGTTCCCGGATGGACGTCGCTTGTGCTGATTCTCACTCTGGCAAGCGCAATCACGATGATCCTTCAAGGCATCCTCGGGATTTACATCGGCATGATTTTCAAAGAGGTCAAGCGCCGGCCGGTTTACCTGATCAAGAAGTAGGTTACGTCACGAAGCCCGTCGCTCCGCTCCGGGTTCTGCACATGGTGCCGAAACAGTCAGAACCCCGAGCGAAGCGACGGGCTTTGTGATGCCACCTCACACGTAGGTTCGGCACCGTGCGATATCCGGACTTGAACATTCGAAGAACTGGTAGACCGAGAGGGCGGCGGCAATGCCGAACACCGATCGGCGTACCGAGGCAAAAAAAACCTTTAAGACTCCCCCGATTTCTTCCGCGGTGTTCACGTGTTCGTGTGTCATAAGTGTGCCGTAGTCCAAACCGTGTTTCAGGCGGAATTCGATTCCCGTCGTCAGGCGCCAGCCAAGCGTCCACAGCAACGTTCCTTCGCTTGGGATCGCCACTCGAAGGCTCCCGCCGGGCGCAAGAAGCAAGCCGCACGTAGCGACGATGCGTGGCAGGTCGCAATAGTGCTCAAAGGCTGCGATAGACACGATCCTGTCGAAATGCTCGCCGTGGATCTCGGCCACGTCCCGATAAGCGTTCCGCACACGCGGTCGATGGGGCGATTTCGCGACGAGCTCCGCGATTGGCTCGACAACGTCGTACCGGCTCGACCCCGTTTCGTATGACAAGTGATTCAGAGCGCCACAACCGATCTCCAGGGTGCTGTGATCGGACTTGCTGCGCGCAACATCATCGGCGACCTTACGGTGCATCCACGACTCCATCGTTTTCGAAAGCAATGAAGCCGGAGAGCCTCCTTCCCGATTCTGTTTGTAGTGCGCTGCGTATATGGCGCGGTATGCTTCCGGCAGCCTGGGCCGCTCTTTCGGGAAGCGTGCGAGCAACATTTCTTCAGACGTCATTGCAGGCGATTGTAATTGATGAAAACGCGAAACGGATCATTCTGGCTGACGACAGTTGTCATCGCTCTGGCTGCGACAATGATCGTTCATGCGCCGATGCTGATCGGGAGAATCCCTTTTCCCGCGGATCTCGTGCTCGGCTTTCCGCCATACGCGAAAGTTGCTCCGCCGGGCCCGCCGCCGCTGCACGGGGACATTGGCGATCTCGTGATGTCTTTTTATCCCTATCGCACTTTGCTCGCCAGAGCCGCTCGCGAAGGAACGTTGCCGTTCTGGAATCCTTATATGATGTCCGGCTCCCCGTTTGTCGCCAGCGCGCAGTCCGCCGTGTTTTATCCGCCAAACTGGCTGTACTGCGTCTTGCCCGTGACGCTGGCGTGGGCGATCGGATTCGTGTTGAGGCGCGTCCTGGCGATGCTTTTCACAGTGCTGTTCGCGCGCCGAATCGGCTGTTCCCAAGCCGGCGCGATTTGCGCCGGTCTTTTGTTTTCGTTTTGCGGGTTCATGACGGGTTGGCAAGGAAGCGCGATGGCCGATACCGCGATCTGGCTTCCGTTGATTTCCTATTCGATCGTTCGCTTGCGCGACGATCTCAGTTTGGCTTCCATCGGGATCACGGCGCTCGCTTTCGCCATGCCCGTTCTGGCGGGCCATCCTGAAACCGCAGCTCATTTGACGCTGACCGGCGTCCTGCTCGCCGCGGTGGTCTGGCCGGGCGTACGGGCGAGAGCCTTCGCCGGATGTTTCGCCGTCGCGGGACTGCTGTCGTTAGGCCTTGCCGCTATTCAGGTTCTGCCGACGCTGGAGTGGCTTCGCTACATTTACCATGGCTTCGATATCTGGCCGCTGCTGACTCCCTGGAAAATCGTGGCTCTCATCTCGCGTGACATCATCCGGCCGGTCAGCTCGATAGGTTTGAAGATGCCGGAGGAGGCCGCTTACGTGGGAATGATCGCGCTGGTCGCAGCGCCTCTTTCCCTGCGTCACCGCTCGCGGCGTCTTGTCGCGTTCTGGATTCTGGGGACGGTCCTGGCCATGTCCACCGTTTACGGCGCCGGGCCGGGAGCCTGGCTGGCCCATCATCTCCCGGGCCTGAAGTCGCTCAAGAACGCGCGAATGATTCTCATCTTCAGCTTCGGACTCTCGGTGCTGGCAGGCTTCGGGATTTCCTGGCTCGAGGAACTTGCATACGATATGCCGGCTTACGTCCGCCGCCGAGCAGCCGCCCTCGTCGCGATTGGAGTCAGCGCCGGGTGCGCGCTTTTCTACCTGGCGCACATCTTTGCGGATGAACCCATCGAGTACGTCCGGCTGCCAAAGTTTTCATTTTTCCTGCTGGCGGCCGGCGCCGCGATGGTGATGGCCAGGCTGACCGGGATGCTGGGTCGCCGGGCGTTTCGAGCGTGTGTGATCGGCCTGACGGCATTCGACGTCGTGACGGTGAGTTATGGCGGGATCCCGCACGCAAGACCCAAAGACGTCTTTCCCCGTATCGAGCTTTTCGATCAGCTGCCGAAGGACGCGGAAAATCCATATCGAATCGGCAGCCTCAGCTATGCGTACGGTACCAATTTTGAATTGCCCTACGGCCTGTCGGCAATGGGTGGCTACGAGTTGAGTTTGAGACGACTGAAGATGCTTCTTTTCGACATCACCCGGAATGAGATGGATTCGGTCATGCTGACCACCGGCGGTGTTCTGGATAAATTGGATCGCCGTATCGACATGCTGAACGTGAAGTACATTATCGTGACGGATTGGGACTCCAGATACGCCGACTTCCGCAAACAACCCGGCCGTTTTCGGTTGCAATACGCGCTGGACGATACCGAGGTGTACGAAAACCTGCGAGCCTTGCCGGCTGCGTTCCTGATACCGGCACTCGGAGCCGAGGTGATTCCTGATGAAGAAGGTCAGTTGCAGCGAGTGAAGGATCCGGCCTTCGACCCGGCGCGGAAAGTGGTTCTGGGAGAAAAACCTCCTGAAACCGGAAGGAACGCCGCCGTCCATTCCAGTGTCCGGTGGGTAGCCCGGCACACCAACGATTTCGAACTGGATATCGAGACCGATCAACCCAGCATCCTCGTGATCAGCCAAACCGACTATCCGGGTTGGCGCGCCTATGTCGACAGTCAAATCACCCCGATCACGACCGCGAATTACGCGCTCCCGGCAGTTTTCGTATCGACCGGCCGGCATCACGTCCGATTTGTCTTCATATCCCTTCCCATAAGGGTCGGCTTGATTCTGTCCGTGGGATCGGCAGGAATTCTGGCTGGTATGCTGTTCGGCTTTAAGAAAACGGAGCGAACGCGTGAGCGATTGGAATCAACGTTACAGTCAGGGTGAACACGCGCGCGACGCCGATCCGTTGATCGTGCAAAGCCACTTCGAAGGGAAGAACGGACATCCTGGTCGCCGCAAGAGAGCGGAAACGATTGCACAAAAACCGGACACCCAACCGGTTTAACTTTCTTCTCTGCGGTTTAACTTTCTTCTTTACGGCTAAACTTTCTTCTTTGGGCCCAAACTTTGTTCTTTTCGCTCAAACTTTCTTCTCTTGCGACCAAACACTCTTCTTTGCGCGCTAACTTTCTTCTTTGCGCCCACACTTTTTTCTTTTGCACCGATCTTTCTTCTTTTGGGTGTCTGTCCGATCTTCGCTCACCGGTCCGTTTGAAGGGTGAGAAAAGCTTTGCCTCAAAAGTCCTGATGAGGAATTCAAACAGTACCCGAACGGGCAGGTTTCGCGAAGACCTTTTGTAGACACGCATTTATTCACATCGCAGGGCAATCATTGGATCAACGCTCGAAGCGCGTCTTGCTGGAATCCACACGGCGAGAACGGACACCAGGATCGTCAAGAGCGTTGCTGCGGCGAAGGTGACAGGATCGGTGGCGCGGACGCCGAATAGCCAACTCATGAGGACTCTGCTTGTGGCCAAAGACAAGGACAGGCCAACCACCAGGCCAGCGAAGACAAGCGATGCGCTTTCGGCGAAAACCATTCGGAAGACATCAGGCCGCGTGGCGCCGAGCGCCATGCGGATACCGATCTCATTGGTACGGCGACCGATCGTGTAAGAAATCACTCCATACAGGCCGAGACATGCCATTAAGGTCGCAAGGGCGCCGAAACTGCTGGTCAGCGTTGCCGTCAGCCGCTCTGGTGCGATGACGTCGTCGACTTGTTCCTCGACCGTGTCGATCCTGAGCACCGGCAGAGCCGGATCGAGTCGTTCGATCTCGCGGCGCACGATGCCCACCATATTCACCGGGTTTCCCGCCACTCGTACCGCCACTTGCATGTTTCTCAGCAGTCCGATGCCTTGCAGGTAAGGCGAATACGTCCACATTCGATTCTTGTCACGCGGGGAACCGTACTTGGTGTCTTTAACAACCCCAATGATCTCGATCGAAAACGCCGTATCGTTCGGCAGAGCACCGTAGTGCTGACCGATCGGGTTTTGATCGCCAAAGAAGAACTTTGCGAACGTCTCGTTGACGATCGACACTCGCGGACTGGTTGCCGTGTCAAACTCCGTGAAATCACGGCCTGCGACGAGGGGCAAGCCAAGCGCCGCGAAATAGCCGGGTACGACTGCAGTGGAGGCCTCGATCTGACCTGGTTTTGGCGGCTGACCCGGAATTTTGATGAACTCGCTGGGCACGCCGCCGACGCTGCCTAACAGCAGCCCGCCGCTCGATGCGCCAACGGACATGACTCCCGGCAGTTCAGAGAGTCCCTGCAATATCCTGCGACACGTCGAAATGATGGCGTTGCCGCTGCGGCCAGCCTGGCCGGGCGCCGTCCACACCAGGAGGACGTGCTGGCGGTCTAGTCCGAGATTCACCGACCTCAGGCTCCACAGTGTGCGCAGGAAGAGTCCAGCACCAATCAGAAGAACGACGGATACCGCCACCTCCGCAATCACCAGCAGCCTGGTGAGATCGACGACGCCGTGGCGTGGAGATTGCGTTCCGCGTCCGGTTAATGCCGGCGTCAACGATATCCTCGAAGAGCGAAATGCGGGGCCGAGCGCAAACACGATCGCAGTCAGGCCCGATAAAACGGCGGCAAATCCCAGAATTCGGAGGTCTGGATGAAGATCGTAGGAGACCCACGAGGAAGCTGCCCTTGAATCCATCTGCACGGGCGCAAGAGATACGGCGGACAGGGCCTTCGTGCACCACATCGAGAGAAGAACAGCGAGCGCACCTCCGAGCACCGCCAGGAGGACACCTTCGGTGAACAATTGCCGCAGAATGCGGCCTCGGCCGGCACCGATGGCAAGCCGTACGGCAATCTCGCGCTGTCTTGCTGTTGAACGCGCGAGCAGAAGGTTCGCCACATTGACGCATGCGATCAGCAATACCAGTCCGACGACGGACATCAATATCGGCAATGCCGGACCGTAGGTTGCGCGTTGCGACGAGTACCCACGTGCCGCGCTCACCAGGGACATTCGATCGGATTCGGCCAAACGGAGTTGTTGCGGAGTTGCGTCAGGTCCTGCGTGTTCACGGGCGATCCGCAGCCCGACCACTTCGATCACGGCTTCCGCCTGCTCCAACGTCACGCCAGGCTTCAGGCGAGCGACAAGTCGAAGCCAGCCGTTCCCACGCGTCAGCAATCCGGGCATCTCGATCATCACCTGGGACTGCATCATGATCGGTATCCAGATGTCCGTCGGCCGGCCTACCCAATCACCGGAAAAACCAGATGGCATCACGCCGAGAATAATGAATGTTGTTCCGTTCAACGCGAGCTTGCGGCCGGCAACGTCACGGCTGCCGGAAAAACGACGCCGCCAATAGGCGTCACTGATGACCGCGACGGGATGAGCTCCGGCGGTCCGGTCATCGTCAACCCTGAAGGTTCTGCCGATCGCCGCTTCAATGCCAAGCATTCGAAAATAGTTTCCTGAAGTCAGCGCCACACGCACCGGAGTCGAATCCGGCATTGCGGCGCCATCCACCGTCACACCTGTACGGTCCAGCAGGCTGATCGCCGACACGTCGGAGAACACATCCGTCCGTTCCCGCAACTTCAAATAGTCCGGATAGGAGTGGTTGACGTAATACCAAAAGTCTGCCTTCACGGTACCGTCATCGATCTTGACGGCGACCAGTTCCTCCGGACTTCGAACCGGCAATCTGCGCAACATCAGCACGTCAACAACGCTGAAAATCGCCGTGTTGGCGCCGATGCCTAAAGCCAGCGAAAGAACGACCACGGCGGTGAATCCGGGACGTTGCCGGAGCTGACGCAAGGCGTATTTCACATCCTGCGCCAGGATCTCGATGAAGCCCCACCCCCAGGTGCTCCGAGCGTCTTCAGCCGCCAGGGCAAGGTTGCCAAGTTCGTGGGGCTCGGCGATCGCGCGCAAAGAGTCGAACTCCTCCTGCATATCGCGCTCAGCCGCGCGGCGGTAAGAAGGGAATAAGGATTTGAGCCGCTGCCACAACACTATTTCTTGACCAGACTGGATGGCGGTCCCATGCTCCGCGATATCGCGCGCGATCCAGCCAATATAAAGGCAGTCTATATATAAAGACGCTCTAAATGTCAATCGCTCCGGCGACAATTACCAAGATGATTCGTGCAACGTTCCGTTTCACAGAGTCGGTGTATAAACACTTGCTTGGCTGTACCCAGTTCCCCTATTCTCCCGGCGATGCTGGAAGTACTGCTTGCCACTTACGCAGCGGTTTTTGTTGCCGAAATCGTCGGCGACAAACTTCTTTATACGTCGGGAGTGTTGGCGACGCGGTTCAGGTGGGGCGCGGTTGTATGCGGAATGAGCGCGGCCTTCATGGGCAAGATGGCTGTTGCAGTACTGGTCGGCGCCGCCATCGGAAAGCTGCTGCCGCCGTGGCTTGTGGCTCTCATGACGGCCATCAGCTTCGTCGGCGTTGCGATCGCGATGTGGCGCGTCCCCGATATCCGAACGCCCAAAGAGAAAGACGAGAGGATGCTGCGCGGCGCCATGATCGCTTTCGCCACCATTTTTTTTTCGGAATGGGGCGACAAGGGAATGATCACTGCGGGCGTCTGGTCCGCAGCGTTCGTCTCGGCGGCGTCATCGCGTCATTTGTCGCGCACCACCGTGATCCTGATCTGTTGGATTGCCGCGGTGGGCGCCATGGTCACGAAGGGCGGCCTCGCCATCACACTCGGTGCGAGCATCCGGCAGTGGATCGCCAAAAACATTTCTCCGCGCCGGGTGAAGCACCTTGCCGTCACCGCGCTTGTGGTTCTCGGCATCCTGTCGGTACTTGAGGTCATGGGAATCCTTGTTGACTGAGGCGCAGTAATGTCAATCCGCTCGATCGATCGTAAGGCCGCGTACAGATTCATCGTTTGTCTCGGCATCGTCAGTCTGTTCGCCGACATGACGTACGAGGGTGCGTACAGCGGCATCGGTCCGTTCCTGAACGATCTGGGGGTTAGCGCTGCTCTTGTCGGCATCATTTCGGGTTTTGGCGAGATGGTCGCGGCGAGCCTTCGCTATTTTTCCGGGCGCTTCGCGGATCGGACACGCGCCTACTGGCCGATCGTGATCACCGGTTACGCGCTCAACCTCATTGCGATCCCCGGACTCGCGTTTGTTCATTCCTGGCAGGGTGCGGCGATTCTCATCGCCATCGAACGCACCGGCAAGGCGATTCGCGGACCCGCTCGCGACGTCCTGCTGTCCGAGGCCACGGAGGTCGTGGGACACGGAAAAGGATTTGGGATTCACGCGGCGATGGATCAGACCGGCGCGATCATCGGCCCCCTCATCGTGGCTTACATCGTCGCGCGGTCCCACGTTTTCGCAAATGCTTTCCTGGCTCTCGGAGGTCCAGCGGTGCTGGCGCTGACTTCCCTGGTCCTGGCGCGGCACTTCCGTCCGGATAAAGGTCATCCGCCAAAACCGAAAGCGAACGAACCGCTCACCCGCCTCTTCTGGATGTACGTCGTGGCTTCCGGCCTGCTGGCCTGCGGTTTCGTGGACTTCACGTTGCTTGGATACCACTTCGAACACACGGGTTTGTTCACCCCGGCGATGATTCCTTTGCTGTACGCGGCGTCCAACGGCGTCATCGGACTCACGGCGCTTATCTGTGGGCACCTGTTCGACCGTTACGGAATTCCGGTGCTCGTCTTCGGCGTGCTCGCCACCATGCTGACTTTGCCGCTCGGTTTCTTAGGCGGGCAGGTCGGCGGCGCAATTGCCGTGCTGTGTTGGGGAGCCGGCATGGGCGTTCAGGACGCGACGCTGCGATCCGGAATTGCCCAGGTCGTGTCGATGAACAAACGGGGCCATGCGTTCGGCGCCTTCAACGGCTTCTTCGGCGTGCTTTGGTTCATCGGCAGCAGCACCATGGGCCTGCTCTACAACGCGAATCTGATTATTCCGCTGGTGGCTTTCGGTCTCACGATGCAGGCGGCAGCCGCCATCGTATTCGCCTGGCTGCGGCGGCCGCTCGCTGAAGCTGCCGCGCACTGAATTAGCATTGCAGAGATCGAACAACAAAAGTTGATGTTGGAGATCGGATATTTCGGACGCCGCTTCTGAAGACGTCAACTGTCGGGATGTCCAGTCTCAAACGCTTACATGTCGTTGTTAGATTCC